>CAJUKE010000024.1 GCA_910587075.1 uncultured Muribaculaceae bacterium | reverse complement strand
GCGCATTATACGGTTAACCCACCATCCTCACCAACCGGAAAAATCTACTGACCCCCACTATGCCGCGCTCCTATCGAGCGGACGCTATTTGATGAAACGTGGCGAGGGGGCTCAGAGCGTCACCCTGCGGGTGGTGGAGCCGGCCTGGAGTATGTATATGCCCCGCGAAGTGAGGCGGAGGCGGTGGAGCCCCGGCTGGAGGTTCTCCGATGAAATAAGCTGGCCGAGAATCGAGAAAATCTTAACATTGGTAGGTTTCGCGACCCAAAGGTATATCGCTCCGTCGCGCACCACGATTTCCGTCTGGGTGTCGCGCTCCATCTCCTGCACGATTTCGGGACGCGGCGCGTTGACCCCTTCCCATGCGGGAGGAGCTGCCGCCGCGGCTATTGCGCAGGCCAACATACAGGAGATGAATACTTTTCGCATATTCTACCGTTTTCTCACCGCAAAATTAGCCAATCCCCGCCAATTACCCAAACATATCCCGCAAAATCCCGCACATTCCCGCTGCGTTGCAACCGTAATATCGCAATATCGCATAACAACAATATCGCGTTGCAACCGTGTAGTATTCCCAAAAACTGACATTTCCACCGCTCAACCTAGTCTAACCTCGGCTGTAAGGTAGCGGATAAAAAAGCGAATAATACAGAAAATGCGGTGTTATTCGTCAAACTTCTTGCCGGTTTGCAGTTCAAAAATTTCTTTCTGCTTTATTATCTCGGCGGCAAGTTGTTCTTTGGATGGAAGGTATGTGAGATACTTGGCGGTGTATATCTGCTTGCTGTCTTTCAGAATGGAGTATCGTGCCAAATCCTTGCTTGTTTCTGAACAAAGGAGCAGTCCTATGGTTGGGTTATCAGTTGAAGTGCATTTCAGCTCATCATACATACGTATATACATATCCATCTGACCCAAATCCTGATGAGTTATAGGAGATGTCTTCAAGTCAATCAGCAAGAAGCATTTGAGGATATAGTTGTAAAACACAAGGTCGATGTAATAATCGCCCATGTCGGTCTTGATTCTTTGCTGACGGGCAACGAAAGCATATCCTTTGCCCAACTCCATGATGAATTTTTGAAGATGGTCAATTATCGCCGTCTCCAAATTCGTTTCAGAGTATGCTGATTCTGCCGAGAAGCCCAAAAACTCCGCAACCACAGGGTTACGCATAAACTTATGACGGTCTTTCTGATAATCGGCAGTCAGTTTCTTCATCTCATCAATGACTTCTCCCTTCTTCGACTCCGGAGTCTGGAGTAAACGATAGTAATACTGAGAACCGATATTCCGGTCCAATGTGCGGACACTCCAACCCTCCAAAGCAGCCTCGCGCATATACCAATCCCGCTCATCTTCATTTGTGATTCGCATCAGACGCTCATAATGTGACCAAGATAGATTAGCCGGGAGAATCTGCGCCAATTCCAATTCAGCGGACGGTGCCTGTTGAATGATGATCTCAGATTGGTCAGACGGTGTCTGACCTTTTGAGACATGTCGATTTGCGAATTGGTCAGACAGTGTCTGACCAATTCGCAAATAGCTGAACATCAGATAAAATTTCTTAAAATTTTTCAAATTTGAAAGGCTATAACCTTTGCCGAACTCCTCGGTGAGGGCAAGTGATGCTATCTCAACAACGTGCTTACCATATCGGGCACGAGCCTCTCCATGTTGCTCTTGCTCAACGATGCGCCTGCCCACAAGCCAATTGCTGGCCACGTTGTAGAGGTCAGCGGCTTGATAGGCTTTTGCCTTTGCGGTATATACGATTGTCTTGAGGTCTGATATAAACTCCACCTCGTCAGACAACATCTCAATATTTTTCAAAATTTCGTCTGCCATAACACAAAATTAGCGAAAATTACTGACATACACAATGGTACAACTTTAATCATTCCAATCTTCTAAGATATAGCATTTCGTTTTTTGAGGTATTGCAACCATAATATCGCGTTGCAACCGTGTAGTATTCCCAAAAGCTGGCATTTATGCCATTTTTTGGAAAAAAACGCTAAATTCGGGGAATGGTTAAAATAAAATCGCGGCTTGCGTGTCTTAGATGCCGGAAAGCGCTTCCACGAAGCCGGCAGTGAGTGATCTGAGGCTGGCAGTAGACATCAAATGAAGAAGGTCGCGGATTTTATTTTGAAACACCTTCCAAGTAATCTAAATCAAATTAAGTAATCTAAATCAAAAAAGCGATGAAAAGAATATTCAAGGTTCTGTGTTGTCTGTTAATCTGGCTCTGTGTACTCCCCGTGTGTGCCGGTTACGGCGTGACGCTTCTATGGAACTCTATCCTGTCAGGGGTGCTGGGATGCGGCGTGATCGGTCTGTGGCAGGGTGTGGGGCTTTTTTTCCTCGGGCAGCTCCTTTCCGGCGGTTTCGTTTTGGGTATTCTCATACTCGGATGGGGGATGCACGGGGCATGGCATCACCACCATCATCACGGCCACTGGCATAAAATGACTGATGAGGAGCGCCGCGACTTCTTCGAGCGCCGCCGCCAGTGGTTTGAAATGGCGAAATCTGTCGCAAAGAACCGGGCCAATGACTGAGAACGAAGCCAGCGCCGCCGTGACCGATATAGTTGCCAGGTATTCTTCCCGGCTGTTTTACTATATCAGGAACAGGGTGGAGAGCCGCGAGGACGCTGAAGACATCCTCCAGGAGGTGTTCTATCAACTCTCGCGCTCTCTCGGCGACGGAGGCGAGATCGCGAGAATATCCTCCTGGCTCTACCGCGTAGCGCGCAACTCGATTCTGAATTTGTGGCGTAAAAAGGGGGAGTTCGCTGCCGACGGGCTCCCGGGTGGGATTGACGCCCTTTCGGAGATGCTGTTCAGCGATTCTGACACTGAAAAAGATTATCTCAGGAAACTGGTTTGGCAGGAATTGGAATACGCGCTCGCCGAACTGCCTATGGAGCAGAGCGATGTGTTCTGTATGACGGTTTTCGAAGGGGTACCGGTGAAGGTTATAGCGGAGAACCTCGGCATACCTGTGGCCACGGTGCTTTCGCGCAAGCATTACGCGGTGAAACATCTCCGCATAAGGTTGAGAGGCCTGTATGACGACCTCATGACCCAATAAGGCAAAAATCCAACAAGAAAACATGACGAAACAATATGTTATGTGGGCGCTTATGTGCCTCACACCACCTTTCGTGTGCCTATCCCAGACGCAGGCCGAGCCGGCCGATACTGCTTACGCGGTAGTGCTGGAGGAGGTCGCGGTTCAGGCAAGTACGAAAATCAACAAAGCAGACGGAGCATCCTATCTCCCGACGGCGGCCAACAAGCGGGTGTCGACCTCAGGCATCGACCTATTGACGAAAATGAGGCTCCCCGGAATATTGGTCAACCATCTGACAGGCGAGGTGACCCTTTCCGGTGGCGGGACGGTAAAGCTTCTAATCAACGGAGTGGATGCTTCCCGCTCGGAAATAGCGGCTATAAGGCCGGCTGACGTTGTGAGAATCGAGTATCACGACACTCCGGGGGCCAAGTATGACGGAGGCGACGCGGTTATTGATTTCATAGTGCGCCACCGGGAGTCTGGCGGAAACATATCAGCCGAGACAATGAACGCCGTCGGGAGCGGCAAGTGGGCTTTGTTCGACAATATCGCGGCCTCGTACCACAACGGGGCGTCGTCGGTGGCCATGAATGCCGGGTTGTTCGGTATGCGGCGCGACAACTGGGTGCGCGACTATGAGGAGACCTGGCATTACCCCGACGGGCCTGTGACCCGGACTGAGACGGGGCTCCCGGTGTCGATCGGATCCCTCGGCGTGGATGTCGGGCTAAGCTTTGTGTCGCAGAGTACCAAGTCGTATTATTTCAACGCGAAGGTAGGTTACTCTGATAATAATGTGCCAAATAAGGAGGAGGGTGACAGGCACTCGATCCTTAACACGACTGACTTCGACGAGCCGGTTGAGATACGCGAGCACACGAGTGAGCGGGTCTCCTCACCATCGCTCGGACTCTTCTACCGCCGTTATTTCGGGGCGACCCATACGCTTACAGCCAATGTGTCCGCCTCATACACGCGCTCGAAGCTTTTCCATTCCTATAAGGAGTCGGTGGCCGGAGAGTCCTCAGAGGCAATTCTTTCGGATGTGTCGGGCCGCAAGTATTCATTGTTTGCCGAGGCGTACTACGACTGGCGGTGTGGCTCATCGCGACTGACCGTCGGGGCCCGACACTCGCAGTCGCTGACCTCGAACAGCTACACCGGTAATATCGCGGCCGACGTGCGCATCCGCCAATTTGAATCTTCGGTATTCGGCCAATACGACGTACGGCTGGGGCGGGTAGGCCTTACGGCGAACATCGCCGGTGTGCGGCTGCAATCCCGCCAAGGTGAAGTCAATGCCCTGAAATACACCGCGAACGCGTCGGCCGGCATCTCATACGATCCGGTTGATAACTTTCGGGCGAGATATGACGCCCGCATATATAGCCGTCAGCCCCAATTGTCGGCAATGAACGATGTCGGGCAACAGGTGCAGCCGGGGCTGGTACGCGTAGGGAATCCGAATCTTAAAGCATACCACATTGTTGACCAGCGAATTAATCTGGCATATCAGCATCCGATAGTGAGCGTCGATTTGATGCTTGACTGGCGCGACGAGCGGAATCCCGTTATGCCCTCGACATCGTGGGATGGAAGCAGGTTTGTGATATACTACGACAACCAGCGCTCGTTCAAAGAGTTGCGGGGAGAGCTCAGTGTCGCGGTACGACCATGGGGCGACCACCTGTCGATCGCGCTGTCGCCTGCTTTGAGCCGATATTTCAGCTATGGGAATTCGTATACCCATATCCGAAATATCTTCCATCTCGGTGTGAGCGTTGATTTCAATTATGGCAACTGGGTTGCCGGAGCGAGTGTGATGACGGGTAATGCCAACAGTATGTATGGCGAAGAAATCATTCATGAGAAAGATATGAATATGCTGCTGGTTGGTTACAAAATGCCGCGTTGGACGTTGCAAATCGGAATATTCAACGCGTTTATGAGGGAGTATTGGATGAAGAGCGAAAATATGTCGGCGCTCACCCCCTTCCAATCAAAAGCCCATTGCGGCAAGAACGCCTATGGCGTGGTAAAATTCAGTCTGAACCTTGATTTCGGGCGCGGGCGTCAAGATGCCGACATAATGGACACATTTGGTCCTGCGGAGCCCGATTCAGACTCCGGCATAATGGACTCAACCAAGTAATGCTCTTTGGTGTCAACGGGTGGGGTAGTGGTGAACAATAAGAGGGGGAAAAGTGTTAAATTTGTATCATCACATTAAGGAATGGCGTGTGCGCGTCAGTCGCGCCCGCGGAACAAAACAGTGCTCGTAATTATGGAAAAGATATTCAAAGGATTGACGCGCGGATGGCTCGCTACGGGGCTGTCGGCTCTGCTCGCGTGCGCGGGAGCGGGGGCTATGACTCTCGACGAGGCGATTTCGCGGCTGGAAAGGGCCGAGGGGTTCGCCGCGACGGCTGAATACGCCGTGACGCTACCCCAGGCCCAGGACGACATAGTGTACTCTGTGAAGTTAGCGTCGGAACCCGCCTCGGGTGACCCCCTGTGCGAGGCCGACTACCTCATAAGCTGGGAATTGCCTACCCCCAGTGGACTGTCGGAGGGCTTTTTAGGGTACTTCGACGGTCACCATTACCGCTACCGCGACCATCGGCTCCAGGAATACCATTACGAGTGGGACTCTATCCCGTTCATTACCCGGGGTGGCGGGGTGCAGCGCAACGGCCAGTTTGTCGACCTGCTGCCGCAAGAGTTAGGCGCGTCGCTTCGCCGCATGGCCTCCGACTCCCTGGTGTCGCTGTCGTTCAACCCCGACACTATCGTGGGTGGGCGGAGCGTGATGGGGCTTACCGCCGTGCAGTCGGTGCGCGGCTATACGGGGCGGATAATGAAGCTCTTGCTTGACCGCTCAACGGCGATGCCGCTGATGATCGACAATGAGTTCAACCCCGGGCAGATCAGCGAGCAGCTTGTCGTGGTGAAGTACGGCTACCCGGCGGATAGCGCCGTGGGGGGCGTGCCGCTGAGCGAGGAGGCGCTGGCCGCCCGCTACCCCGAGGTTTTCGAGAAATACCGCGAGAGCAACTACTCGATTGAGAATCTGCGCGGCGAGCCCCTGCCGGGCTTCTCCCTGCCGACCCCCACCCGCGAGCGCTATTCGCGAGCCAAAGGCGACGCGTTCGCCGCCCCTACGATTGTGGCGATACTCGATCCCGAGGCGGGTTTCGCGGCAGAGACGCTCGCCGCGCTACGCGAGGGTGTCGGCAACGCTCCACGCGGTGTTGACCTGATTCTCGCGTTCGTGTCGGGGAACCCCGACCGCGTCAGGGAGCTGGTTGGTGAGCCCCGCGCCGGGGAGACCGTGCTGCTGTCGGCCCGCTCGCTCGCCCGCGACTGCGGCGCTACCTCGTTTCCCGCCGTTATCGTCGCCGACGAGCGGGGTAGGGTGGCCAATGTGATTCTCGGATTCAACAACTCGCTTGCCACCGACGTTATACAATCAGTCGCCACGCTCTGAAGCCGGGGCCGTGACCAGCTGAGTGAAAATTGGAAAACAAAGCAATTATATAAGATTATGGAAACAGTTTATTTCAAGGGCACTCCGTGCCATACCTACGGCGATGTGCCCGCGGTAGGCGAAAAAGCTGCGTGCTACAACTTCGTGACCCCCGAACTCAAGGAGATCAGCTGCAACGACTTCAAAGGGAAGCGGGTGGTGCTCAACGTGTTCCCCTCGCTTGATACGCCCGTGTGCGCCGCTTCGGTGCGCCGTTTCAACGAGGCAGTGTCGAAACTCGACAATACCGTGGTGCTCTGCGTGTCGATGGACCTTCCTTTCGCCGCCGGCCGGTTCTGCACCGCCGAGGGCCTGAAGGACGTGATTCCTGCGTCGGCCTTCCGCTCGCCGATGTTCGCTGAGAAGTATGGCCTTGAGCTGGTTGACGGCCCCCTGGCCGGACTGCTTGCCCGCGCCGTGATCATTCTCGACGGCGACCGCGAGGTTATCTACCGCGAGCTGGTGGAGGAAATCACCAACGAGCCCGACTACGAGGCCGCGCTCTCAATGCTCAGATAATATCTATCTATCAAACACCAAGGTCGGAGATTCCGCACGGAATCTCCGACCTTGGTGTTTCTATGGGGGTGAGGTCAGCGGATGGCGACCTTGTGTCCGTTGATGATGTAGATGCCAGAGGGGAGGTTGTCGATGTCGCCGTTGGAGCGCACGAGTCGGCCGTCGATGGTGTAGACGGCGCCATCCGTCGCTTGTTCGGCCGCGACGTTCTCCACGCCGGAGACGCTGCCGCGGAGCACGATCGCGGGGTTGAGGATGTCGGTGACGACATAGGCACCGGCGGCGCGGGCTATCTTACGGGTGGCATCGGCCTGTGCCGTGGGAGCGTCGCCGTTGAGAGTGATCAGCTGCGAGGGGAGGAACTCGCCGTCGCGGAGGTAGCGCGACGCGTAAGTGCCCCGGAGTGTGGTGGTGCCCACCTCGGTAGCGCCGGCGGCTTGCCCGAAGGTGAGAGCCGAGAGGTCGGCCTCGCAATCCTCGTCGGGTATGAGGATGTACGGGGTGTCGGTCACGAGTTCCGCTGCCGAGGGTACGTTGCGGAACACCAATGTGTTACCCTCAACGGTGTCGAAGCGGTAGTAGGTGCCGAGCGGGGCGGCGGAAACGTCGGGGAGCACGATGGCCTCGGGCACGCCGCGATAGAACGCGGCCTTGGTGGCGAGCATCGCGATGTCGGTGGTTTGCGCCATACCCTCGGCGAACGATACGGCGCTCTCGCCGCTCTTGAACGCCGCGGCATCGGCTGTGGCAGTGTAGTCGCGTCCCGACTGGAGCACGGCCACAGTGTAGGCGCCTTCGGCATCGGAGGTGCCGTAGTATTCTACGTTGTCGCTGCGGAGCGTTACGGCGGCGCCCTCGACGGGCACCTCGCCCTCGGTTACCTTGCCGGTCACGAGGCCGATTTCGGTAGCGAGGTTAAGGGCGGCGTAACCTACGCAATGGTTGTCCCATCCGGTGAGGGAGCCGTCGGTGTCGATTTTCCAGCGGGCGTAGTTGAGGTAGCGCGTCGCCGCGTCGCCGTTGTTGTACGCTTCGAAGTTGAAGGAGTATACCGTCGGGTTGTCGGAGATTGCGCGGAGGTAGACTACGATGCTGCTCGTGCCGTCGTAAACAATTTCGCTGGCGAACGGCAGGTTGAGGAACCAGTCCTTCTCGGAGTTGACTTTGAATGTGTAGTCGCCGTCGAATACCTTGGTCAGGGTTTCCACATCGAGCAGGGGCACCTTGTCGGCGCTCTGGACCTTGTCGTCGGTGAATCCGATCCAGGCTTCGATATGGGTGGCATAATCTTTCAGGGTGTTGCCGTGGAAGGCGATGCCGTTGATTTTCGTTCCGGCAGGGAGTCCGACATACTCTGCGGGGTAGATCTGCTCGGTGAACACTTTAGCCGAGTAGTTGAACGGGAGCACATACTGCGAGCCGTACTGCGAGCTGGTGGGCGCTATAGTGCTGAGGGCGTTAATCTGCTCCTCGGCCACCGCGATGGTGGTCTCCGGGGTGGCGAATATGGTGCCGTCGGTGAAGCGGGCCTCCACGCGGGCGGCGAACTCGCCGGCTCTGTGCGGGGTAAACGTTACCGAAGCCTCGGCAACGCCCTGGCCGCCGGGAACTTCCGGCACTTCGGCGGCCTCATACTCATTGCCGTCGACAATGAGGTACATCTTGTAGCCGTCGGCCTCCTCGGCCGCGGTGAGATAATTCTTCAGGGCGACGGTCGCGGTATACAGGTTGTTGACCATGGCCGATGCCGGGAACTGGGCGGGTGTTAACGCCATATCGTGGGCGACCTCGGCGTATGGGAGTCCGTAAATGTTGTCGAGATACACCTCCGAGCCGGTGATTTTCAGATAATAGTCACCTTCGGGCATACCGTTGAGCTGGAAGGTCTTGAAGTCGTAGTCGAGGGCCGGGTCGGTGTTCATTGTCACCGATGCCTCGGGGAGGGCTGTCCAGTTGCTGCGGTCGGTGGAGTAGGCGAACTCGATTTTGGCCCCGGTGCCGGTGCGGCGGGCGTCGAAAGCGAGCTTCGAGGTTGCTGAGAAGGTCAGTTTGGGAAGCACCAACTCGGCGGAGGAGTAGGATGAAGTCGGCTGGATGTAGTTGTTACGGTTGGCGCCCGAGCCGGTGTATCCGAGCTTCCAGGCCATATTCCCCTCGCCATTGGCTATTTCGGAGGGGAGCACCTTGTCGTCGGCGAACGGGATGTAAATCAGCGACGGGTCGACTACCACGGCGCTCACGGCGAGCCTGGCGATGTCGCCCCCGGTGACGGTGAACCGCAATTCACCCGCGTAGGTGCCCGCTTCGATCCCTTCGGGGTCAAAGGTGATGGATATGGGGGTTGTGCCGGTAGTGGCGAGGGTGCGGGGGAGCTCCCAGTCGGTCGAGAAACCGGCGGGGCACTCTATGGCGGTGATTTCGGCGGGGGCGGTGCCGCTCTGGGCATTGACGGTCATTTTCCTGGTGGCCGCGCCCTTGAGTTTGCCGAAATCGAGCACATAAGTCGCGGCCACGTTGCTGTAGCCGCCGTCCTCGCGGAAATTCAGCACGGGTTTGTACTCCTTGATTGTTACGGATGACTCAGCAGTGTTCCCCGTGAGGTTCTCCTTTATGGTGAATAGGGCGGGGGTGCCGAGTTCGCTGAAGGGCATGGGATCGAGCGCGCAGGTGACGGTTTTCGACGCCCCTTCGGCCAGGGCGCCGATAGCGAAGGTGTTAAGCGGGGTGTCGCTGCCTGACTTCGCTACGGAAATGGTGAGGTTCTCCTCGGTTCCGTCGTAGGAGAAGTCGCCGATGTTGAGCACCGTCACGTCGAACGATACCGTGGCCATATTGTTCTCGTCGCAGACTACGCCCGAGGCGGGGCCGTTGACGCGCACGTTTGAAACGCTGAGTTTGTGGGCCTTTTCGATGTCGGCCCGCTCGGCGTTGAAGTCGCTTATGCGGGCGTTATGGCCGTGGATACCGATGTAGGGGTATTCGGCGTTGTCGGCGATGGGGTCGAAGGCGATTTCGACCCACTGGTTGGAGTTGTAGCCGGGCAGGCGCGAATTTGACTGGGCGGTGTACTCGTCGCCAACCTCATAGGTGCCGTCGTCGAGTTTCTTCAGGGCGTAGAAGCGTATGGTACCTGTCGAGCTGTAGAGGTTCGACTGGCACCAGAGCGACACCGCGCCCGACAGTTTTGGGGTGACGAGCATATCGGCGCACGTCTTGGTGTTGCCGAGCAGTTCGGAGCCTATGTCGATTTTGCCGCATCCGTCATGGCCGGAGTAGGAGCTCTGGGTGTAGGACTGGTAGATGAGGTTGCCCGTGGTGGGGTGGGTGTAGCTGTCGACAATGTGCCCCCAGCTCGATGCCACGGCGAAAGCCGGGTCGGCTTTGTCGATGGTCTTTTTGAAATCGTAGCGGTAGTTTTCAACAACCTCGGCCCTTGCGGGGAGCGCTGCCGATAACGCGATGGCCGCGGCTCCGAGGAGCTTCGTTATTATGCTTCTCATAAGATTGACTGATTGGAGATTGGAAATT
Organism: uncultured Muribaculaceae bacterium; assembly: GCA_910587075.1. Taxonomy (GTDB): domain Bacteria; phylum Bacteroidota; class Bacteroidia; order Bacteroidales; family Muribaculaceae; genus UBA7173. The sequence goes on along the minus strand of CAJUKE010000024.1, from coordinate 34,698 downwards.
GGTTAAAAAAATCCGGGGGAAGGACCCCAACGGGTTCAACCCCCGGATTATAGAACGTTATCGGACCACGGCTGCCGAGCAGGAGCCGGCGGTGGTGCTGACGGCCACGAAGTAGGTGGCGGAGGGGAGGGCCGAGATGTCGACCTTCACGGTGCCTTTGGCGCCCTCCTGCCCGAAGGCCACGGCGCGACCCTGAGCGTCGAACACCGTCAGTGCCTTCAGCGAGGTTTCGGCGGGGAGCTGGGCGGAAATGATGCCGTCGACGCACTCGATGGCGATGTCGGCAGCGGGAGCCGCGGCGGGGAGGCATTCGATGCCCGACTGCTGGCCGGGGTCGGCGTTCAGGTCGTCCCAGGCGGGATCCCATACCACGGCGTCGTTGCGCGAGCCGTAGGTGGTTTCGAGCAGGTTGTACTGCTGCGGGCCTATGGAGCCGGCCTGCTGGCAGTTGCGTCCGACGTGGTTGAACACGGCTATGAACTCGTTTGACATACTCCAGGAGTTGGCATAGTCAAACACGCCCATGACGTGGATGGTCTTCACCGTGCCGTTGCCGGGAATCACCACCTCGTGGTCGCGACCCTCGTAGTTGTCGCTCGCCATAAGGGTGTACGGCTCTACCATCACCCAGAACATCGTGCCTTCGTAGAGGCCACCCTCGTTGATTACCTCGGCTTCGAGAATCATGCAGTTTGGTGGCACCTGGTAGTCCTTGGGGATGAATTTGATTTTCTTGGTGAGCGAGATCTCGGGCTCTGGTTCGCGGCCATCGATCGAGAGCCCCTCGCGGGTGTAGAAGGGTTTTTCGTCGCGGTTGAAGAAGGTGATTTCGTAGGCGTCGCTGCGGTAGCAGTCGAGTTTCTGGGTGAACTCCACGGTAACGGTCTCCCCGGCGGGAATCGTCACGTCGACGTGGGGTGAGTTGTACCAGTGGCTCGGCACCCGGTCGCCCTTGACTTTGAGCTGGAAATAGAGGCATCCGTCGTAGGTCTCGCCCTCGTTGGTCACGGTGAGGCGGAATGTGCTGTTGGTCTCGCTGTCGAGGTGGTCGGGGGTCCAGGAGAGGTCGTCGACACGCAGGGAGTAGAATCCGGCGGGGGTGATGGCGGCCTGTCCGTCGGCCACGGCCACTTCGAGGCGCGACACCGCGCCCACCGAGGTGGTAAATTTGCGCGGGGCGGTCTCACCGTCGATCACGAAGTATGGCTCGATGGTGTAGTTGCCGTCGGCGAGTCCCTGGGGGATGGTGATTGTCACTGGGTCGTCAAGCACCGGGCCGAAGCGGAGCTCGCACGGGTCGTAGGGGCTGAACGCGGCCACCTGCGCGCCCGAGGCGTCGGTCATACGGAGGCCGAGCTCCTTCACCGGGGTCATGCGGTTGGAGATGTTGTAAGCCTCGTAGAGGTAGATGGGGAGCTGTGAGCCGAGCGGCAGCGCGGCACCCTCGAAATCGACGGGCTGTCCGGCGGCATCGACTCCCATAAGCCCTTCGGTGAAGAACTCATAGTCGCGCCACTGGGTTGATCCGTCGCGGTCGGGGCGCATGCCCACGATCATATCCTGATGGTAGTTGAAGCCGTCCTTCATGCTCTGGCCGGTGGTCATATCAACGTAGTCGTAGGCCAGGGCGTTGAGGGCGAAGTAGCCGTTGCCGCTGCCGTTCCATCCCCAGTTGATATGGTAGAGCCCCTCCTCGTTGAAGCCGTCGCACACGAAGGAGTGCCCCATGCCCATGCCGGAGGTAGCGCCGCCGTAAACCACGGCGAAACCGTTGTCGAGCTCTCCGTGGATCATCTCAAGCCACTGCTCGCCGGTGTAGGCGTCGCGCTTGGCGCAGTGGATCTGCTTGGAGTAGCTGAAATGGTTGGCCAGAGCGCCGGCGATTTTCTCGGAATACGCTCCCGAGCCGCCGACCTGGAAATCCATCTCGACGGATACGGCGAAGTCATAGAGCATCGAGGCCACGGCGTCGACCGTTTCGGTCGACGAGGTGTTGTCGAGCGTGTTGGCCATCTTGTCCCACTGGTAGGTGGATTTCGAGAAATCCTGCGATATTTCGAGCTTGTGGGTCGTCGAGGTATAGCTGTGGGAGCCTGTGCCCTGGAGGGGCCAGCGGTGTGAGTACATCACCTGGCCGACCGCCGTCGCCACGCATCCGATCGGGTAGGATGTCGAGGGGGCCTTGCGGTTGTAGTAAGGCTGCTGACCCCAGTGGATGTCGCCCAGGAGGGGTTCCACCACCCGTGCCCGCGAGGGGGCCGCGGCCTTGGGTCGCGCCTGCGGGTGGGCGTTGAGGTAGTCGATGGCGCGTCCGGCCTGGTCGAGCCAGGCGCGCATATTGTCGGGCATATCCGAGGGGGTGCCGTTGTCGGTGTATCCGAGGATTTCGGCTCCGAGGGCGTCGTCGCCCGCCACTACCACATAGCCCGGCATACCGCCGCGGGTCATAAGGTAGCAGGCTGTGGCATCGCCTGCGGGTGTGAGCCGCTTGGCGGCTATTTTAAACGACGGGGAGCCGCCGAGGGCGCGGAGCATATGTCGCCCCGCCGGACCGTTGACGATTTCCAGCGCCTTCTCAGGGCTTACCGGGGCGGCTTGTGCCGCGAGGGTGGCCGCGGCTCCGAGAGCCGCTAAAATGTATCTCGCTTTCATAGTATTCACGGGTTACTTGATGATGAATTTACGACCGTTGGCGATGTAGACTCCGGGAGCGAGCGAGGCGTCGGCCACGGAGGTGGCGGCGCGGCGCACAACAACACCCTGGAGGTTGTAGATGTCAAACGGGGCGGCTTCGCCGTCGGCCCCGATGAGCGATACGGATGCCTGGTCGGCGCCCATCTCCGCGGGGAGCGACTCCGAACCGTCGCGGTAAACGGCGGTAACGGCGTACTTGGCGGCTTTGCCTTCGGTGTCGAGCGCTTTCAGCTCCTTGACGTTGCCGACCAGTTTGCCGTCGGCATACAGGTTGTAGGATTCAGGGGTGCCTCCGGCGATGTAGGAGAAGTCGTCGAGGCGGAACATACAGCCCTCGCCCGCGGGGGTGGTGTGGTGGATGGCGAAGTAGCGCGCCCCTTCGGGTATCACGAATTCAACTTTTACATAGTGGTCGTCATCGACATATTTCTTATTGGAAATCGAGCCGGCGTAGCAGTAGTCCTTGAAGTCGGCCACGGCGTTGCCGGTGGTGGAGTACATGATGTAGAAGGTCTCCTCGGTCTGCTCGTACTGCTCCCAGAGGGCGTTGTATGCCTTTGTGCTGGCCGCGTGGAACGAGCCTGTTTGCCCCTCGCCGGAAAGCTCGGGGGAGATGAGCCACGCGTCGGAGGCGGCATAGGTGGCACCCTGGTCGGGGTCGTCAAGCACTCCGAAGGGAGCGCCGAGGTACGAGCGTCCGCTCTTGGCGTCGTTTTCCTCGCCAATCTCCTCGGGGGTCATAACCTTGAAGGCGAACTGCTCCATCTGGCCGGGGTAGTCGCTCACGGGGTACACGCCGCCGTGGAACGCCAGGTCGGTGTCGACCGTGGTCCATTCGCCGAACTCGGTAGCCCAGGGGGCGTAGTCTTCAAAGCCGTCCTCAACGGGTTTGCTGTTGGGGCCGGGAGCGTCCCACTCTGCCGAGATGCCGTTTTCGGGGGTGCGGAACAGGCGGAGGTCGCTGACGGGTTTGCGCCAGGTCTGCTCCATGGCAACTTCTACCGCGTCGGTGTCATTTTCGGGAACCTCGTCGCCAGCCGTGGTCATGCGGGCGGTGACATTCAGTTTGTCACCCTCGGTGAGCGATGAGGTGGGTATCTCGATGCCGAGCAGCCCCGTGCCGAGCGCCGAGAGGGTGCCCTGCAGGGTGCCGTCGATGATGGTCTTGCCGTTGACCTCCACTAAAACGTCGAGGGCGGGGGTGGCGAACAGCGAGTTGTTGGTGATAACGAGGTCGCCCGTTATGGTCTGCCCCTTCATAACCTTCGAGGGGAGGTCGAGAGTTGCCGAAACATCGACCATCTTGTTGTCGATCACCTGCAGGGCGTCGAGTGCCACGAGTGCCCCGCCGTCGTTGAAATTGGCGTTCGAGGTGAAGTTGAACGACAGCGTGCAATAACGGTACTTTTTATAAGCGGTGAGATCCACGACCTCGGTTTTCCAGTAGGCCGCCGCGGTGCCGCTGTTGGTGGAGGAGAATACCGGGCGCGAGGTGCCGTCGGGGAAGTAGGCGATCACGGTAAGCCCGACGTTCTGGGTAGGCACATAGTAGCGCGTGAACACCAGGTAGGGGTTCCCAGCGAGTGATATTTTCTCAGTGTGAACTTTCAGATAGTCACCCTGCTTGTATGCCAGGAAGGCGAGGATGCCGTTGTCGTTGTCCATCGAGGGGAGCCCGGAGGCGTCGGTCAGCAGTCCCCACTGGTTGTCGGATGTGCGCTCGGTCCAGAAGAACTTGTCGGTCTGGCCGTTGCGGAAGCTCTCCTTCCATGGGAGCGGAGCGATGGCTCCGGTGGTCAGCACCGGGGTAGCGGAGATCTGGCTCTCTTCGCCGTTGACCACGGCGGAGACTCCGAACACGGTGTAACCCCCTTCGCCGCTGTCGGTCTGGCGGTCGATGGTGAAGGTCGTTTCCGAAGTGGAGCCAATCGACTTGATGTCGGCCGTGGTTGCTCCGGCCTCGTAGATCTTATACTCCGAGGCACCTTCCACGGCGCTCCAGTTGATGGTCACCTTGTTCCCCTCATCGACGTAGCGCACCCCGGTCGGGTTTGCCGCGGCTTTTGCCGCCGCGCGGCTCGCGGCGGGCTTGGCGGGAGCCGAAAGGAAGCGCGCCTGGGTGGTCCCGGCCATTTTCAGCGCGGCGCGCGAGGCGTCGGCGGCCTTGGCGGGAGCCATTTCAAACGACAATCCCCCGGACATAGCCATCCTGGGGGATTCATTGGCCAGCATCGAGCCGCCGATCATAGCGGCTGTCGCGAGAGCGAGAAAGCGGGTATAATTATTCATAAGCGATATTGTGTGTCAATTGTGATATGTGCATTGGTCGTGCGTATATTCCAACAATATGCAAAGATATATAAAAGAGCATTCCCCCGCCCCGAGGTGTAGTTAAAATATATTAAAATCAACTTATTTTTGCCAAATAGGCCAACTGATGCCACCGAAGAGCCAATTTTGCCGCCATTATGCCAAGCATACCCCGAAAATTTGCTAAATTTGCAGCCCGCGCGTCTGCCGGATACACCCTCGCGAAACTATTAGTAATACTATAATAATATGGCCCAGCATAACGACCTCGGAAAATGGGGCGAGCAGGCGGTAGTTGACTATCTTACCGCCCGCGGATACGCTATCGTAGAGCGCAACTGGCGCCTGGGAAAGGTAGAAATCGACATTATAGCCTCCAAGGGGGCCGACATTGTGTTCGTCGAGGTGAAGACGCGCCGCGAGCCGTCGGCCAATCCGTTCGAGGCCGTGACCCGCCAGAAGGAGCAGATGCTCCTGAGGGGGGCCAACGCCTATATGCAGTCCAAAAACAGCGCCCTATCGCCGCGGATCGATGTCGCGGCGGTCGAGGGGGATGAGCACGATTTCCGAATCGAATACCTGGAGGACGCCGTGCGCCCCAGGCTGCGCACTTATCGCTGAGCCCCGCGGGTTACTTTGAGGAACGCCGCCAGGAAGAGCCCTCCCGCCAGGAAGAGCGACACGGAGAACGACAGCTCGATGCCGTAGACCCCTAATCCGGCGGGGAACGCCAGCAGGTAGGTGCTCGGCAGCCCCACCAATATGTAGCTCACGAAGGCGATCCAGAGCATCGGCATGACGCGGGCGGTGCCGCGGAGGGCGTTGGCGAAGGTGATTTGCGTGGCGTCGCCCAACTGGTAGAGCACCAGCGGGAACAGGAGCGAGGTGGCGAGCGACAGCACTGTCTCGTCCTCGGTGAAGAGCCCCATGAGCTGTCGCGAGAACACCACGAATATCAGGCTCGAAAGACTCATGAAGAAGAGCATCACGACGTAGCCGTCGAACGCCGGGCGGCGGCAGGCACGCCCCAGTCCGTTGCCGGCCTCGTTGGCGGTGAGCACGGCGATGGCCGTGCCGACGCTGTAGTAGATGCAGAACCCGAGCGTGCCGACCACCAGCACTATCTGGAAAGCGGCCAGGGAGATGGTGCCTATCCACCCCGCGAACACGGCGCAGAGCGAGAACGCCCCGGTTTCGAACGTCATCTGCAGCGCCACGGGCCAGGAGGTTCTGACCACGCGCTCCATCATGCCCGCCGGAATGGGTCCGCCATGGAGAAACGCCTCGCGGTAGCCCCGGTAGTCGGCCCGGGTGAAGAACACGATCAGTATGGCCACAGGGGCGATCACCCTCGCCGCAAGCGTCGAGAGCCCGGCACCGGTGAGTCCCAGCTCGGGGAAACCCCAATGGCCGTAGATAAGGGCGTAGTTGCCCAGGATGTTAAGCGCGTTGCACCCCAAGAGTATCCACATAGGCATGGCTGTGTTCTTGATCGCGTAGCTCCATTGGGTGAAGGCGTTGAACACGGTCATAGGCACCAGTCCGGCGAGATATATCAGGAAGAAGGGTTTGATGAGCGGTATCAGTTCGTCGGGTTGCCCCATACGTTCGATGAAGAAGTACGCGCAGAGCATCAGCGCCGACAGGAGCACCCCGACTATCACGTTGGCTATCAGCCCGGCGCGGAGCGTCAGGCCGATGGCGTCGGACCGCTTCTGCCCGAACAGCGCGCCGATGAGGGGCGTGAGTCCGTAGGAGAATCCCATCGCGCATAGAATCACGACGTTGAACAGATTTACCACGAACGACGACGCGGCAAGCGACTGGGTGGTATAGCGCCCCACCATTATATATATTATCGGCGAACGATACGAGGATGAACCCTACCTGCGCCACCATTACCGGGAGCGCCAGGCGGAATATCGACAGACATCTCTTTAGCATAGACGTTGTGCTTTACTGGGTGTGCTTTATTGGGAAACGCGAAGTTACGAACTTTGCCCCACTTACCCAATTGTTGGCGTGACCGTCCGGGTTTTTCAAAAATAATTCGTAGCTTTGCTTATCAGTAAACAGAAGAATCAATCATTCCCGACGATACAATGTACCAGGACATCGACGCCATAGCGCTCCGAATGATACGCTACAATGACCGCCACTCGATACTTACGGCCTACAGCCGCCAGGCGGGGAGGGTCGCCCTTCTGGTGCCCGCCGGAGCGGGGCAGTCGGCCCGCCGCACCCGGGCGCTCCTTATGCCTATGGCGCGGTTTGAGTGCGTCGTTTCCCTTACCCCCGGGCGCGAGGTGTGCGCTTTCCGCGACCTGCGCCCCGTGGAGCTTCCTCCCGAGGGGAATGCCGTGAGGGCCTCGCTGGCGCTCTTCGCCGCCGACCTCCTCAGCTGCCTCATGCGCGAGCCTATGCCCGATGAGGCGCTGTTCCACTATATTTCGACCGTGGCCCGGCGACTTGCGTCACCGGCCCTGTCGCCCGCCGGGGCGGCCAATATGCCGCTCGCGATGCTGATAGGGCTGGCCCGCCATCTGGGCATTGAGCCGGACTGGTCGACCTACGCCCCCGGGCGCGTTCTCGACATGGTCGACGGCATTTTCCGCGCCGCGCCGCCACCCCACGGCCATTTTCTCTCAACCGAAGAGGCCTCCGCGGCGTTTACATTCCGGCGGATGTCGGCGCGCACGGCGTTTCGCTTCCGGCTCAACCGGGCGCTGCGCAACCGTGCCCTCGACGTGGCTCTCGAATATTATTCGCTCCACCTCCCGGGGTTCTCGGCACCGGTGTCGCTCGACATACTCCGCCACACTTTCGATTTCTAACCCTGGGAGGGGTGCCCCCTCTCCGACCAATTTTGGCATAAACGTATGGCAGACAACACGAAATTCAGCACAAAACTCGGCGTGATCGCCGCTACGGTAGGCTCCGCGGTGGGCCTGGGCAATATCTGGCGTTTCCCCTATGAGGCGGGGATGCATGGCGGCGGGGCCTTCTTGCTGATTTACGTTCTTTTCGTGCTGCTGATAGGTGTGCCGGTAGTGGCCGGTGAGTTCGTCATCGGGCGCTATACGGGGTGCAACGTAGCTGGAGCGTTCAAGAAGCTCAAGGCCGCGCCCTTATGGCACACGGTTGCTTACACAGGGCTGCTGAGTTCGTTGCTGATATTGGGGTTCTACAGCGTCGTTGCCGGATGGACGGTGGAGTATATCTACCAGGCGGTAATCGGCTTCGGGGGAGCTACTTCCGAGGCGGCGCTCCACGAGCAGTTCGACCAGTTCACGGCCTCGGGGCCGCGGCAGATATTCTGGACCCTACTGTTCCTGGCCATCAACTTCTTCGTGATCAGCCGCGGGGTGCAGAAAGGTATCGAGCGTGTGTCGAACGTGCTGATGCCGATGCTGTTCGCCATACTGGTGGTGTTCTGCGTCAACGCCCTCTTCATGCCGGGGGCCTCCGAGGGTCTCGCGTTCCTTTTCCATCCCGATTTCTCCAAGATAGGGGTGTCGACGGTGCTCGGGGCGCTCGGCCAGGCGTTTTTCTCCCTTAGCGTCGGTATGGGCGTACTTATGACCTACGCGAGCTATTTCACCAAGGATACGCGCCTGGTGAGCACCTCGTTGACCACCGCCGTGCTCGACACGCTCGTGGCTGTGATGGCCGGCGTGATCATCTTCCCCGCAGTGTTCTCGTTCGGCGAGGCACCTGCCGCGGGCCCGAGGCTGGTGTTTGAAGTGCTCCCCTCGATTTTCACGACTCTGCCTGGCGGTAGCTTTTGGGCGCTGCTCTTCTTCATACTGCTTTTCGTGGCGGCGCTGACCTCGACCATCTCGCTTTCGGAGGTGGTAATCGCCTGGATTGTTGGTGAATGGAAGATAAGCCGCAGCAAGGCCACGCTGATTTACGGCGTCGCGGTGTCGCTTCTGAGCTGCCTGAGCGCGATGTCGTTCGGACCCTTGGCAGGGTTCAAACTGTTCGGACTCAACTTCTTCGACCTGCTCGACTTCGTGTCGTCTAACATTCTGCTCCCCGTAGGCGGGCTGCTGATCGCGCTTTACACGGGGTGGAAGCTCCCCGCCAGGATTCTCCGGGCGCAGCTCTCGGCACCCGGGCGCGACCCGGGCGCTCCGACTCCGGCGGGTGTGCGGCTCATAATTTTCAGCCTGCGGTTCATCTGCCCTGTGGCGATTCTCGCGATTTTCATCTGGGGCCTGCTGCCGCACTGATGCTTCCCCCCTTTATTCCTTATTTCTGAGGGAAGTACGTGTCGGAGGCCGCGGCGGCGAAGCGGCGTGCGTCGGATGCCGACAGGCGTCGTGCGTGCAGAAGGTTGGCGCGGTGGTAGTCGGCGTCAGTCGGGCGCAATGAGTTGACTTTCACCCGTCCTGACGCATGGATGAACCGTCCGTCGCCCATATAGATGCCGACGTGGTTCACGGCGCCGGTGCGCTTGTTGCCGAAAAAGAGCAGGTCGCCGGGCTGGAGTAGCGCGATTTCGTCGTCGGAGGGGGTGCCGTCAGCCGGGGCGATTACGCGGGAGCCTTCGCGGGCTTGCTGCGATGCGTTGCGCGGGAGTATTACCCCCATATCGTAAGCGCATATTTTGGTCAGCCCCGAGCAATCCATTGATTTTGAGGAGGTGCCGCCCCATAGGTAGGGGGTGCCCATATAGCGGGCCGCGAGCGCTGGCATACGCTCCGGGTCGTAGGCGCGGGCGCCCCAGGTGTCGAGCGCCGTGGCGGCCTCGGTGTGCACGAAACCCGGGCGTCCGTCGGGGAGCGTGACCGCGGTGAAGCGCCCTCCGGGATTGGGGGTGCCGGAGAGGATGGCCCCGTCGACGAGGTCGCTGACGCGGGGGAGCGGCCCGGCGGCAACCGTGTCGGCGTAGACAAACTGCGGGTCGGGGTGGCTGATGAACACGCGCCCGGCGCGCTGCCAGGCGGCGAAAGCGTCGTCGTCGAGCGGCGCGAGCGAGTTGCCGATAATCCAACCCTCGTAGCCTTCGGGGGTGGCCACGCGCCACCATCCGCCGCGACCCTCTTCGAGGAGCCGCAGGGGAGTGCCCATGACGGCTTGCGAAACCATTTCGGCCCCGTGGCGGGGCTCGGAGCGCATGCACGCCACCGACACGGTGGGGAGCGCTTTGGCGAAATCGGCGCCCCGGGCACTCAGGAGTGCCGACAGGGCGCCGATTATAAGGAGTATTCTTTTCATTGCGGAATCGGTGAAACAGCCATCAATCCAAACGGCTGTTTGGACTCATCACTTTGTGAGCGAGGCTATTACTTTCTTAATGTCGTCGGCGAGCTTCTCGGCCTCCTCCATGGTGTGGGCCTCGGAGTAGATGCGGATGATCGGCTCGGTGTTCGACTTGCGGAGGTGAACCCACGACTGGGGGAAGTCGATCTTCACGCCGTCGATGTCGGTAATCTTCTCGTTGGCGTAGATTTTCTTCATCTCGGAGAGGATGGCGTCGACATCGATTTCGGGGGTCAGCTCGATTTTGTTCTTGGCGATGGCGTAGGGGGGGTAGCCGGCCTTGAGCTCGCTCACCTTCTTGCCCTCTTTGGCCATGAGGGTGAGGAAGAGGGCCACGCCTACCAGGGCGTCGCGGCCATAGTGGGCGGCGGGATAGATGACACCGCCGTTACCCTCGCCGCCGATCACGGCGCCGGAGCGCTTCATCTCGGTGACTACGTTGACCTCGCCTACGGCGGCGGCGTTGTAGACGCAGCCGCGGGCCTCGGTGACGTCGCGCAGGGCGCGGGAGCTGCTGAGGTTCGACACGGTCGCGCCGGGAGTGTGGCGGAGCACATAGTCGGCCACGGCCACGAGGGTGTACTCCTCGACAAACATTTCGCCGTTCTCCATGACAATCGCAAGGCGGTCAACGTCGGGGTCGACCACGAAGCCCACGTCGGCGCGACCCTCCTTCATGAGGTCGGCGATCTGGGTGAGGTTTTCCGGGATGGGTTCGGGGGTGTGGGCGAAGTGGCCGGTGGGCTCGCAGTTGAGCTCTATGATGTTCTTCACGCCGAGAGCCTTGAGCAGCTGGGGTATAACCACGCCGCCCACGGAGTTTACGGCGTCGACGGCCACGGTGAAGTCGGCCTTGGCGATCGCCTCGCGGTCAACGAGGTCGAGGGCGAGCACCTGCTCGATGTGGCGGCGGTTCCAGGTGTTGTTGTTGAGGATGGTGCCGAGCGCGTCGACTTCGGCGAAGGTGAAATCGTCGGCCTCGGCCAGGCGGAGCACCTCCTTGCCCTGGGCGTCGTTGAGGAATTCGCCATCCTGGTTGAGGAGCTTGAGGGCGTTCCACTGCTTGGGGTTGTGGGAGGCGGTGATGATGATGCCGCCGCAGGCGTTCTCGCCGACCACGGCCACCTCGGTGGTGGGGGTGGAGGCGGGGCCGATGTTCACCACGTCGAAGCCCATTGCCGAAAGGGTCGAGCACACGAGGCTCTCGACCATCGGGCCTGAGAGGCGGGCGTCGCGGCCCACTACTATGAGGTTTGTGCCTTTGGTTTCGGTTTTGCGGATAAAGGCGGCGTAGGCGGCGGTGAATTTAACCACGTCGACGGGGCTCAGGCCCTCGCCGGGGCGGCCGCCGATAGTTCCGCGAATGCCGGAAATAGATTTGATAAGTGCCATAGAAATAGACTTATGGAATAAAGATAGATGAATGGATAGATGAGTGAAAGTGTGTGGGCGCGGGATGGCGTCAGTTGCTCATCGCGCGGAAATAGCGCACGTTGTAAAGGAAGGGGATCACCTGGGCTATTTCCGAGGTGAGCCCGTACTGCGACTTCACCACGAGGTTGACCTCGCAACCCAGGCCGAGAGTGGGGAACTGCAGGGGCATCTGCAGCGCCGAGCCCCACTGCGAGGAGGTCGACAGGGAGTAGTTGTTGAAGCGGAACGAGGCGGAGCCTACGGCGAGGTCGTCGGAGTTGCCCCAGCCGTCGGTGTCGTCGAGCGAGCCGCTCTGGGCGAAGGCGTGGAGGTTGAAGCGGGTGAAGTAGAAGTAGACCAGCTGGTCGTCCTTGACGCGCTCCGAGGTGTCGCCGCTGGAGAGCACCTGCATGTATACCGACGCCTCCTCGTCGAGCTGGTAGTAGGGCGCGTCGGGCCCCACCTCGAACACCGAGTCGGAGGGTATGGAGGTTATGACGTGCTGCCGGGCCAGGAAGGCGTTTACCGACTTCGTTTCGTCGTTGAGGAGCTCGGAGTAGCTCTTGCCGTCGTTGCAGGAGGGGAGTATGAAGCCGACAATGGCGGCCATAAGGGCTATAAAGAGCGTTTTGCGGGTTTTCATCCGTGAGGTTGGTTTATTTGTGTTCGGGAAGATACTTGTCGTAGTCGGGCATCAGCGCCTCGCAGCGGGCCACGCACTCTTCGAGCGAGCCGTAGAACTCGCCCCCGGCGGCGTTCTCGTGCCCTCCGCCGTTGAAATGCTCGGCGCAGAGGGTGTTCACCGGGAATGGGCCCTTGCTCCGGGCCGACACCTTTATATAGTCCGTCTCCTCGCGCAGGAAGAGCGAGTAGGTAACGTCGGGGCAGGTGAGCGGGCGGTTCACGAGGTCCTCGGTGTCCCCCTTCTGATAGTTGTAGCGGTTGAGCTCCTCGCGGGTGAGGGTGATGATGGCCGCGCGGTGGTCGGGGTAATAGGCCAGTTTCTGGTCCATCGCGTAGCCGTTGAGCCTCAGGCGGTTCACCGAGTTGTTGAAGTATATGCGGCGGTAAATCTCGTCCTTGTCGATTCCGCGGGCCACGAGGTCGGCTACCGCTTCGTAGAGCGCCGGATCGTTGGAGTTGTAGGAGAAGTTGCCCGTGTCGGTCATCATGCCGGTGAAAATGCACTCGGCGGCTTCGCGGTCGATGAGGTCGGCCCGCTTGAGCTGGTTGAGCACGCGGTAAACGAGCATCGAGGTCGACGATACCTCGGGGTGGGAGATCACCAGGTCGGGGAAATCGGAGGGGAAGAGGTGGTGGTCGATCATCACCTTGGGAGCCTTCGACTCCAGGAGCGCCTTCTCAACGTGGTCGACGCGCTTGGGCTCGTTATAGTCCAGGCAGAAAATGAGGTCGGCTTCGTTGAGCAGACGCACGGCCTGGGCTTCGAAGCGCGAGAACACTGTTATCTCGTCGGCCCCGGTTAGGAAATTGAGGTATTTCGGCGGAGTGTCGGGGGTGAGCACGCGTGTCCATTTCCCCGCGTTGCGCAGGGCGCGGCAGAGGCCGAGCGACGAGCCCATCGCGTCGCCGTCGGGCGACAGATGGCAGGTAATCACTATTTTGCGTGCCGGCTGCAGCAGTTGCTTGAGCCGGTTTATCTTGTCAGAGCTTATCAGTTTGTCCATTAATCATTCGCGGCTATCGGCGCCCGCGGGCGCATCAGCATCCATAAAGGTAACCGGGAGGGATCAGTTCCCGCCGGGGCGCTAATTCCCGCCCCGCTGGCGGCATACGCCGCCAATCAATCTGCAAAGATACGACATTGCGGGCTGATTTCCCACTCCTCAGCGCGAAATCAGCCCGCCCACCGCCTTAATTAATGTTATTTTACTCTATATTATAGCTACTTGTCAAAGGTTCTTTTACAATGCGAGCTGAGGCTGAGGTAGTTATTCTGCGACCAGCGTTCTTGTCATACATTGTTGTTAATCTCAGCTCAATTAACTCATCATTTGTCGTTACCTGGTTGAGCCTTAAATAGTAAGTGCCGCTTGGAAGAGTGGTGACCGCTCCACCCGTGACGTATGTGCACCTTAGGTCGTTTTTTATTCGGAAAGCTGTGAATAAATCATTATCATATTGTGACAGTAATTCGGCCCAAGACTCGCATTGGTCATAATGGAAGCAGCATAGTGTCATCCCATTTACCATATATGATCCGGGGTCCTTATCAATGCCACTATACATTAAAAATTCCCGACCAACGATATCGCAAACAGTGAACTCATTGAAATGTGTGGTTACATCTAATTCTAACTTTGTTCCACCTTCAGTGATTCTTACGATGGGATTCTCTAAAGACAGATAGCAATTGGACCGATATTCATGGAGTACCCAAGGATGAGCGGTTAAGGCGTCGGCTTGATCATATTTGGATTTGATGTATACACCATATGCCCCGGCTAAATCCACGCTTTCGCTTTTGTCGGAATTATAAGCGAATCTCTTTGATTTTATGCCTCCGATTAATTCATTGATGTTAGGATTGCTTATGCATTCGCCTTCTCTATATATGGGTAATTGATAATTCTCGTTAAGATACAAATAACGAGAATAGTCGTTGTTTAGGTAATTAAGATCATTACGATATTCACCTTTCTCAAATTGCTCGACAAGTTCTTTTGTGTATGAGAAATTCACTATATAGTAGCCGACTTCTTTAATTTCATCCAAGTTGAGGGTGCTGAAATCAAAGCTCTCGATAGGAATCGAAAGGGCGGTCCATATGTTAGTGCCTAATGTGAGATAAGGATTAGCGTTTAATTTGTCCGCATCTTTACTGGCAATAGCGTAGTAGTTCTCGATGAACTTGGCCTGCACGCAGTCGTTGGCTTCATCGTCGACAAGAGCTGACGGGGAGGCGGTTATGTAGCGGTTGAATACCTTTACGGTCGGGAACACGCGCCACTTTTTGTCGAGCGAGATGTTGCTTATCGAGGTGGAGAGTGTGCCGGGGCGCAAATCGCGCTTCTCTTTATCGCTGACGATGACGAGCCTGTCGTTCTCATCGACATAGGCCGGGCGCCACCCTAAGGCGCAATCAATGAGGCCGGGAGTGACGTCGGCCGACACATCGACGATATTCAGCGCGTCGTCGCGGCGTTCGACCTGTGTGTTTCGGAATCGCGGGATGATTGACGATTGCAGGATGGGGCGGTACGTCCGTATCAGATTGAAATGATCCTCTAAGCGGCCCCCGAGCGCTTCGGCCTGTACAGTGGCCCCGGTGTAAACGCCGAACTTAATGGCATCCTCTTTCGAGAGCTTGTTGTAAACGGCTGGGGTTGCGTCCTCAGCCGAAGCCCAGTCGTCCTCCGTCACACCTGCGTCAAACTCCAACGCTGCTTCCAGGTTAGCGCCGATGTTGACGTTGGCAACTTCTTTGTGGAGGGCCGCGATACCACATTTGACATACGCACCCACGGATATGCTTCCGCTCCCGATTGTGTTTTGGATATTACGCTGCTCACCGACGAGTCGGAAAGAGCAAGTGGGGTTCAGCGCACTTTTGGCTCCGCCGGTGGTGAGCGACGTGAGGGCGGCCAGTCGGTAGTGCTGCCGGTTGGTGATTTCGGTGCCCCAGGTGCCGCTGACGTTCACGTTGATACCCCCTTCGAGGAAGAACGCCACGCCTGGCGCGACGTTCACCGCCGGAGGTGACCAAAACGGAAAGTCGCGGGAGTAGCCTCCTGAGTATGAGGCCGACAGTGTCTGCTCGCATTCAAAGTCGGCAATGATGCGCGAGGTGCTGAATACGCGGCCGAACGATTCAATCAGCACGAAAGTCTTGACTCTCACGGTAGGGCTTACGGAGACCGACAGGGAGGCGGCGCCTCCGAAATTGATGTTGCCCGGCAGTGTGACCGAATAGCCCAGGCCAATAGTGTTGCCGAAGGTCGGAAGCTTGAAGGTATAGTCGTCGGTCACGGCTCTCTGACCGGCCGAGCGCGACTGAGGCTCGTCGGGGTCGGTCGCTTCAGAGAGTTCACCGCTGTTGGCTATCTCGCGGTCGAATACACCGAAGAAGCTTGAGTAGACATCGGAGAGGCCCAGTGGCTCGCAGTCAACTGTGATTTCCGAGGCGGAGCGGTCAACGGAGTTCACCTCGCCGATGAACCCGGCGGGGAATTTGGCCGACATTTCGGTGGTCACGAGTTTCTCGCCGCGCCTTGGCAGTAGCTCCTCGGGGATGGAGGGGTTTATGTGGAGCACGCTGCCGTTCTCGCAAGAGATGACGTAATCCCAGAGCGCGCCTTTTATTTCGCGCACGCCGGGTAGAAGGTTGTTGTCGGGAGTCGCGAATGACACGCTGTCGGTTAGCTCGATGGGGAACCGCGAGGGATGTCCGTCGCTCCATAATACCTGGGTGGCGATCTGGTCGCGGAGCACCGAGTCCATATCGAAGCGCGAGAAGGTGACGCTGTCGACCTCGGCGCGGGTGAAGGCGCTGAATTGGTCGTCGCAGAACACGAGCATAGGCGTGGTGTCGGCTGCCGTCGCTCCGAGCGCCGCGGCCGCGGCCAAAATTATGGCCGATATTATTTTCTGTCGTCTCATCGTTTGGCGAATTTATAATTTACGCCGTCGACGGCCATAATGTAGACTCCCGGTGACAGGTGTCCGATTGACAAACGCCCCGGTTGGCCCCCTTCTATTTCGTGCCTGAGCAATACGCGCCCCTGGAGGTCGCAGAGCGCTACCGAGCGTGCCCGGTCGGCGGCGGCGAAGGTGGCTTCATCGCCGTTGATGGCGAACGGGGTCTCTATGTCGGCGTAAGTGAGCGGTAGCGCGGTCTGTTCCTGGCGGAAGGTGTATTTTTTCAAGTTCTCCAGTGGGAAGAGTTGGTTTTTGCCGTCGGAGTAGACTATGAGGTAGCGGGCACTGAATGTGAATTTCGAGGTTTCGTCGATCGAAACCTCCCTGGTCTGGCCGTCGCCGTAGGTCAGCGAGATTACCGTTTGCCCCGCGGAGACGGCCAGAGAGGAGATTGCGATTAACGCCGTGAGCGTTAGTCTCATGTGTGTGTTGGTGTTATAGTATTGGTTATCGGATTGTAACTTTCACGCTTTCGCGCTTTTCGCGACCTACGGCGTTGACGATGTAGGTGCCGGGCGCGAGCGACGCGGTGCTCAGGGTAATCGCTCCGTCGTTGACGACCGCGTTGGCCCCGCGGACCATACGGCCCGCCGCGTCGAAGAGGGTCACGGAGTCGAAGTCGCCCTCCTCGCCCGGAATTATGGTGATTTCGCGGGCGGCGGTGTTGTTTCTGACGCTCATCGTGCCCTCCTCGCTTCGGGCGAGCTTAAGGGACGAGGCGCCGGACTCGACCTTGTAGTAGAATGTATAGGATTTGCGCTCAACGCTGTCGGCGCTCTTACCAGTATCGCCGGTGTATCCGCTGATTACTACATATTTAGCGCTGCCGAGGTCGAGGAGCGTGACATCTGAGACATTGAATCCGGCGGGGAGGGAGAGGGTGGAGAGCTTGGTGCCGTTTTCGGAGCGTATTTCGTAGCCTGTAATGTCGTAAGTGTAGTGGGTTGAAATGTAGTCGATAACGCCGTCGCCGTCATAATCCCTCTGCTCGGTTTCCGTAGTAGGCTGTACGGTCGGCATTATGAACTCGAAAGCTTCGTCGTTGTTGAAGAAGTTCTGCGTAAGAATTCCGTAAGATGATTGACCGTTGGCCGAAATGTAATATGGTTCTGCGACGGATAATACATAGTCATAACGATCTTCGAACACCTCCCAGTCTCCGGAGTCTTGAAGGTTCTCCGAGGTGTATCCGGCGGGTGTGCTGACAGTCGGCAGGGTGATGGTTTTAAGCTCGTTGAGGTCGGTATCGAGCAATTTTATAGAGGCGATGTGGTAGTGGTACTCGTTGTCAATCTGGACGTTTTGCACCATCAGACGGGCTTTTCCGTCGACAGTGAGTGCTGAGTTCATAACGCCTGGGTAAGTGTCTTCCAGCGTAACGGTGGGTTCGATCGCGTTAGCGGTGGCCGAGGCAAGGGTGGCGGCGAGGAGGGTTGCGAAGATTGGTTTCATTGGTGTGTGTTGTTGTCGGTGAGCCCTTGTTTCCCCTTGCGGCACTCATCGGGTTGATAGATTGGGATTTAGGTGTTGTTTGGATAAAAAAGAGCGTGGGGAATCTCATCTGCGGCTCGTCCAGCGGTTAAAGGTCTTCGCATTACCCATCGTAGTTGGAACGAGCAACGCATAGAAACCCACGCTGATATGCAGATATATACCGCGCTACCCCTTGATAGGGGTGGTTCGGACTGAATCGTACATATTGCGGGCATCCATCGTTGCTTTATCCTTGACTACGATTAGAGTTTGCGAAGTTCTTAACCGCCAAGAACAAAGCGTTTTGACAAACGCTCTCTGTTGTTAGTATGTCCTTCCCGGCGCCGACTCTCCAGTCGGTCGGCCAGGAATTATGTCGGCAAAGATAGCTCTTGAAATCCTGTTATGCAAATTTTTGCCTTGTTTTGTAGCTGTTTTTCCGTAGAAGCGATGCGTGGGTACTGAAGCGCCCCAAAAGTTTTGTGTCTGACTTTTGGGGCGCTTCAATGGAGTGGGGTGAGGGGTTATTTGGCGGCGTCGGCCACGAGGAGGGTCCAGCCGCGGAGGCGGCGGTCGGTGAGCTCGGGGTGGTTGACTTCGTCAAGGAGGAGCCCTTCGGCCTCAAGGGCGTCGTCGGGTTTGGCGCGGGACGATTCGAAGGTGTAGCCGATGGTGTCGTAGGGGGCTATGAAGCGGGCGCCGGTCTGCTTTAGGCGGTCGTAGATTTCGCCCACGCCTGAGCAGAAGGTGTCCTCCATTGTTTCGTCGCCGCATCCGAAGAGGGCTATCTGCTTGTCGCCCAGGTCGAGGGCTTCGAGTCCGTCGAGGAAGTCGTACCAGTCGCACTCCATCTTGCCGGCTCCCCAGGTTGAGGTGCCGAGCACGAGTATGTCGTAGTCGCCGACCGCCGAGGGGGCGGTTTCCTTGACGTTGTGCACGTCCTTTTCATCGACGTTGAGCATCGAGGCTATGCGCGACGCTATATGTTTTGTTGTCCCGGTTTGCGAGCCGTAGAAAATCCCTATGCGTTTCATAATTCTTGGTGATAGTTGAGTTTCAATCGCGGAGTCGGGATGCCGGCGGGGGCACCCCCTCCGAGATTAAAACGCCGGGGGCGGGCGGGTGGTTCACCCCGCTGGCGGGTGGATAAACGCCGCCGCCCCGGGCCGCACAGTGGCGGTCCGGGGCGGAGATATGGGGTAAGACGCTGTGTCAGTCCTTTTTGTGGTAACCGTAGCCGTAGCCATAGCCGTAGCCGTAACGCGAACGGAGCGGGCCGAGGTGCGACTGGTCGGTGCCGTTGAGGATGATTGCCATATTGTGGTAGCGCTGGTTGTCGTAGAACTCCTGTATGTGGGGGAGGATTTCGCGTTCGAGCACTCCGGCACGGATCACGAACACGGTCATATCGGCGTGGCGGTTGATGATCTTCGCGTCAGCCACGATTTCAACCGGCGGGCAGTCGATGAGCACATAGTCGTATTCGCGGCGCAGCTCGTCGAGCATGGCCTTCAGGCGGGGCGAGTAGAGGAGCTCGACGGGGTTGGGGGGTATGGCGCCAACGGGGAATATGTCGATATAGTGCTCGCCGAGGTTCTTCCCTTCGAAGCGTTCGGGGTGCTTGGGGGGCTCTACCGGGCGGCGGTTCTTTATCTGCTCGATGGTGGCGTGGCCCGAGAGATAGGCCGACATACCGATCTGCGGCTGGTTGACGAAGGTCGACAGCGATGCCTTGCGTAGGTCGAGGTCGACGATGGTCACTTTCTTCCCCTTGATGGCCAGTACGGTGGCGAGGTTCATTGTTATGAAGGTCTTGCCGGAGCCGGGGTTGGCCGAGGTGATCATAAGGGTGTGGGCGCCCGACGATTCGGCGTCGGCCATCAGTTCGAGGTTGGTGCGGATCACGCGGAAAGCCTCGTTGATGGTGTTGCCGGAGCCTTTGCGCACCATTATTACGCGCTGGTCCTTCTCCTCGGGGCGCGCGGGGCGGAGGCGCTGAAGGCCTTTGCGGCGCTTGTAGCCCAGGGGTATTTCGCCGAGGAAGGGCACGGAGAGCTTCTCGATGTCCTTGCGGCCGCGCACCTTGGTGTTGAAGGTCTCAAGAATCCAAATCAGGCCCATCGGCACGGCGAGGCCCATGAGGAACGCCATCATGAGCACGTTGCGCGAGTTGGGCGACACGGGGGCGTCGGAGCCGTCGGGCGGGGTGATTACCTTGCTGTTGTAGGCGGTGAAGGCCTGGTTGAGCTCGTTTTCCTCGCGTTTCTGGAGGAGGTAGAGGTAGAGGCTCTCCTTCACTTTCTGCTGGCGCTCGACGCTGAGGAGGTAGCGGGCCTGGGTGGGGTTGGCGGCCAGGCGCGAGGAGGCCATGGCCTGCGAGGCTTCGGCGGAGCGCACCGAGGCGTTGAGGGTCACGATATAGTTGTCGATCGACTGGAGGATCGCCTGGCGCATGCCGGCAAGCTGGCTGTCGAGGTCGACCACGAGGGGGTTGTTTTCCGACGAGTTCTCGACCAGGTTGTTGCGGTTGAGCAGCAGCTTGTTGTATTCGGTGATTTGCGACTCTACCGAGAGGTTTTGCAGCCCGGCGTTGGCTGGGAGCACGTTGAAGGAGTTCGAGGAGTTGGTAAGGTAGTCGCGTATGTAGCGGGCGATGCCGAGGCGGTTGTTGAGGTCGAGCACCTCGTCGCCGGCTTCGGAGGCGCGCTTGAAGTAGAGCTGCGACGCCTGGGTTATGTCGGGCACCATATGGGTCGACTTGTAGGAGGAGATGTCGGAGTCGACGCTCCCCAGCTCGTTCTCGATCACGGCCAGGCGCTCCTTGATGAATTCGGCGGTAGAGATGGATACGCGGTTCTTGTCGCGCACCCAGTTTTCGTTGTACACCTCTGTGACGGCGTTGAGGAGGTCCTCGGCGCGGGCGGTGTTCACGTCGCGGCAGGTGAGGGCTATGATGCGGGTGTCCTCGGGTATTTCGGAGGATAGTTCGCCGGTGTAGCGGCCCACGGCGCTTTTAAGCGGCGAGCGCGACACGTTGATCACGAGATCATTCGCGGCGGGGGTCTCGGGCTTGGTGTATGCCGGGTTGGGGCAGAGCACGATTTTGCCGTTGGGGGTGGCCACGGTGTCGATTCCGACGGGCGCCTTCACGCTTATCACCTCTTCGAGGGGCACGATTTCACCCTCGGCGTTCTTTTCGGTGAAGCCGGAGAGGTCGATTGAGCCGTCGGGCTTGATGGTTGCCGTGAGCGACATCCCCTCGTTCTCCTTGAGTTCGGGGAAGCTGATTTTGATGGGGAGCGAGGGGCCGTAGAGTTCCCAGGCGTGGAATCGGCCGTCGACCGAGTAGGTAACGTCGAGTCCCAGGCGCCTCACCACCTCGTACATCACCGTCGGGGCCGTCATCGACACCATCTCGTTGTTGAGGTTGGAGTAAGAGCGCAGGAAGCCCATGTTGGAGAACTCGTTGCCTATGCTTCCGACGCCTCCGCCGGAGTCCTCGTCCTTGATCAGGAGCTGTGTCGAGCGCTCGTAGACTTTAGGGGTGCTGAGCAGTTTGTAGCAGGCGAAGCCCATGAATATCACCAGGGATATGGCGAACCAGTACCAGCGCGACAGGCATATCCACAGGAGGTCTTTAAATGAAATTGACTGGTCGGCGCCGTTGGCGCTTTCGTTTTCGTTTTCTTTCACGGAAGTTCGTTTTCAGGTCAGGTTGAAACGTTTTTGGTCGTTATTCGTGGCTGCGTCCCCGGGCTTACTTGATGATGAGCACGAGCACCGTGGTGAGGAACGATGCCACCGAGATCCAGAACGAAGGGGTCAGGGGGGCGTTGCCGTTGGCCGTGGTGTTGCGTTTCTTGACATCGTTGGGCGAGACGTAGATCACGTCGTTCTGCTGGAGGTAGAACACCGGTGAGCTCATCACCTGCTCGCCATTGGTGAGGTCGAGCTCGTAAACTTTCTGGCGCCCGTCCTCGCGGCGCATCACCTTCACGTCGGTTCGCTTGCCGTTGATGGTGAGGTCGCCCGCGTCGGAGAGGGCGTCGAGCACCGTGTAGCGGTCGCGGTCGAAGGTCACACGGCCGGGCTTGGTGACGTCGCCCATTACCAGCACCGAATGGTTAAGGAAGTCGACGATCACCGTCGGGTCCTTCACCAGGTTCTGCGTTATGAGCTCGTTTTTGATATAGTCGGCCACCTGGTGCCGGGTCATCCCCTCGATGTGAAGGGTGCCGAGCACGGGATACTGTATATCGCCCTGCGCGTCAACGACGAATGAGGCCACCTCGTTGGCTCCGCCGCGGGCGTTGGAGAGTGTGATCCCCGGGGTGGAGGAGCGCTGCTGGGGCATATAGACGTTGAACAGCGAGGCGAGCGCCGGGTCTTTTGAGCTGACCACTATCGACAGGCGGTCGTCGGGCTGCACCTTTATATCGGCGGGGGCGGCCATCTCAATGCGCGCGCCGTCCTTGCCGTCCTGAAAATATGTCACATCCTTCGGGGTGTGGCACGACTGGAACATGAGGGCCGGGGCGGCGAGCATCAGCGCGAGCGTTGCCTTGAGGCTGGCTTTTCTTAATAGCATAATTAGAACAGAATGTTATATATATTGAGTGGTAATACTTAGCTATGTCGTCGGCCCCCCGGCACTCAGCAATAACCGTCGGTGATGTGCAGCCGCTCCTGGCGCGAGTGTATCGCGCGGGTCAGGAAGTAGTTGCCTACGACCCACAGAAGAAGGTCGGCCAGCAGCACGAGGAACGAGTTAATGTAGAGCGACAGCCAGAGGTCTACAGCGATCACGGCGGTGGAGGTGGCCAGGATGGTGATCATGGCCGGGCGCTGGCGGAAGCCTATGGCGAGGAGCTTGTGGTGAATGTGCGATTTGTCGGGGAGGAAGGGGCTCTTGCCGCGGATTATGCGGTGGAAGAACACCCTGACCACGTCGAGGCAGGGGATGGCCAGCGGGGCGAAAGCGATCACGATGATGTCGCTGTTGACGGCCTCGGAGCCTACCCCCTTGGTCATCGTGATGGCCAGGAAGGCAAGTATGATGCCCGTGGTGAGCGACCCGGTGTCACCCATGAATATCTTCTTGCCCATGGCCGGATTGCCGAACACGTTGTAGTAGAAGAACGGCACGAGGGTGCCCAACCCGGCGAAAGCGAGGATGGCGTAGAAGGGGCGTCCCATATTGAGGAAGGCCATGCCGTAGAACGCCATCGCTATGCCGCTGAGGCCCGACGCGAGTCCGTCGATGCCGTCGATGAGGTTGATGGCGTTGGTGATGAACACGATGAACACCACCGTCAGTGTCCACGAAACGAAGGCGGGGAGCTCGTGGAGCCCCATGAAGCCCTGGAGGTCGTCGAGACGCACCCCGGCGGCCGCCAGGAGGAGGCCGGCAAGGATCTGCGCCACGAACTTGGCGCGGTATTTCACGCCTACGAGGTCATCGGCGATGCCCACGAGGTACATCATGATCAGGGCGCAGAGGCCGAAGCTGAGCGGGAGGGTGGTCGGGCTGCACGACGCGAAGTTGATGCCCTGCACACCCTCGGCGTGTATCACGCTTCCGTAAGAGGTCATAACGATAGTCTCCACGCCGGCCACCAGGGCCATGGCGAAGAGTATGGACGGCATGAAGGCGATGCCGCCCAGGCGGGGCACCGCTGCCTTATGTATTTTGCGTTCGTCAGGCTCGTCGAAGAGTTTCTTTCTGAACGAAATTAACAAAATCTGGGGTATGATGATACCTGCGAGCATAATGCTGACCAGGAACACACACACCGCGTCTAAAATCCAGTGCATAGTATTATTTTTTAGAGGTTTCTTACCTGTTTTATAGAGGTTTTTACCCCCCCATTATAAATCGCTACATAACAAAGAGTTACACAGGGCGTAGTCGCAAGCGGCGGGCGCTCTCGGCTACACAGGCGCTTAAGCGGGGGTCAAATACGGCGCAAAGTTACTGCTAATTATCGTGATACGCAAGCGACCGTCTCAGAAAGCCGACCCTTTAAGGGCGAGCCCCGTCTTTTCCGACAGGCCGAAGAGGAGGTTCATGCAGTGCACGGCGTTCCCCGCGGCGCCCTTGAGCAGGTTGTCGATCACGGCGGTGATTTCGGTCAGCCCGTTCTCGTCGCGGCGGATGTGAATCAGGCATTTGTTGGTGTTGGCGGTGTCGGCCATCTCCGGGCGGCGGTCTATGGCGAAGGTGAAGCCGTGGTCCTCGTATGCCTCGGCAAACATTCGCTGCAGCTCGGCCAGCGGCTGGTTGCAGTCGATCTTGGCCGTGACGCTGATGCCGCGTGTGGCGGCAGCCTCGCGGCTTAGGGCCACCCTGGTCTCGCCGTGGAAGGTGGGCTGTACGGCGCGCATAGCCCGCGCTATTTCCGCCGCCGCCACTTCGGCGTCTGGGCGGTTCTCCGCCGGGGCCACCGGGTCGCGCCTGGTCGACAGCTCGGCCAGGTCACCATCCGCCTCGGCGGCGGCGCCGTGCTCGCGCACGGTCGAGGCCAGCGAGGCGCTTATGTCGATGTCCCCCGCGAGGAGCATGTTCTTGGCCAGGGGGAACAGGGCGAGCTCCGCGGCCATGGCCACTTCCGAGGGGAGCGACGCGCGGGTGGCGCCCCTGACGAGTGCCTTGCGGTTGTGCTCGGCCAGCCCGTAGACCATCCCCTCCGACCCGTCGCGGAACGCGCCCGTCAGATCGATCACCCTCAGCTCGGGGTCGCCGCCGGCGAGGGCCATGAAGTTCCTGGCCTCCCAGGGCTCGCCGCAGAGAAACACCGCGTTGAGCCCGGCGGCGTCGTCGGCCGTCGGCTCTCCTATGAAGCGCGCGTCGGTGTCCCCTTCGAGGCCGCGGTGCACGGCGGTGAGTTCCCGGCCCGTTTCCTGTGGCGACGAAACCCACATTATTGTCACGTCGGGATGGTTTACCAATATTCTTATCAGCTCTCCGGCGGCCATAGTGTGCCCGCCAATGATGCCAGTCTTTATCATTACTAATGTGTGCTGTGTTGTAAACAGTGTCTTATGGAAAAACACTCCCTACAAAATTAGCAATAATTCCGCCAATAGCCAAACGGGCGCGGGTGGCTTTGACTACGCGCGAAATCGCGCTTTTGGGTCGGCGTGAAAAAGTGGTTTGGCTAATGTTTTGAAAAGCAATTGAATGTGTCGCGGTGTGAAAAATTTGATGAAAAAATATTGAAAAAAGTGGCCCGAAAATTTGCGCGGTTCGCGAAAAGTCCCTACCTTTGCATCGCTTTTGGGAAACAACCCCCACCCAATCAAAAGCAACAACACCATCGGGGTGTAGCTCAGCCCGGTTAGAGTACGCGTCTGGGGGGCGTGTGGTCGCTAGTTCGAATCTAGTCACCCCGACTAAGTTATGGAAGCCAAAGGCTTCCATAACTTTTTTTGTGGTGGCGCGTGATAGCGGCGCGTCTGGTTCGTCGCCGGAGCCGCTCGGCCTCGGTCACGACCGCCAGGTCGCTCCCATCGGCACTCGGACTCCGGCTCCTGCCATCCGCACCACTCTGACCCGCCACCAGCCATCCAGGCGCAAGCTCGATTCATCCTGATATAATGGACCGCCCCCGGGATCCGATGGGATTCCGGGGGCGGTCGGGTTGTGTAGCCGAAGTGGGACTCGAACCCACACAGCCGTAATGGCCAAAGGATTTTAAGTCCTTCGTGTCTACCATTCCACCATTCGGCCACTCTTGGGTGGCGGCTCGGGCTTCCGGCGCTGTCTCTCGCGAGGTGTAGCGGCGGGGCGTTGGCCGCCGGGTGGTGTCGCCGCGGACTTTGCCCGCGGGGGCTTACGTCAGCAGCGGTGCAAAATTACGCTTTTTTTCACTCCCTTACAAGTTTTGGCCTCTTTTTCGGGATTTTTTGTCGCATTCTGCCCCAATCGGGTAGGGCGCGTGGAGCGTTCTGTCAGGTCCTTGGGTCTTGGAGAAGAGCGGATTGGGGCAAAGTCGGGCGCGCTGTCAGACTTTGCGGACCACGCCGATCCCTTTTTTGCCGTCGATGCCGATGAGGGGGGGCGAGGGGAGGCGCACGGCCCTCAGCGAGGGCGACTCGTAGAAGGCTTCGAGGGAGTCGAGCCACGCGGTGTCGAGCAGGTCGGGCGCGCCCGAGGGGGTGTCGTCGCGCCGGGCCACGGTGTCGACCGTGAAGTAGCCCACGCCGAACGAGGTGAGGTTCTGGAAGAAGTGGGTGCCCTGCGAGGGCTCGATGCGGTAGCCGGGGAGGGCGGTCTCCACGATGAGCCGTGCGCCGGAGATGTCGGACCACTTCACCGGAATGCCGAGCGCGTGGTCCGATGAGCCCCAGCGCCCGGGGCCTATAAGTATGTACCCCTCCTCGGCGGCGAGGAGCTCGCGGTTCAGCTTTCCGACCTCGGCGGCGAGCTCCGGGTTGCGGCGCGCCGAGAAGTTTTCGGGGCGCACATAAACCACCACCCGGGCGTTGTCGGTGGTGCCGTGGCCGAGGGCTGAGTTGCTTCGCAGTATCAGCTCGCTGTCGTCGGCCTGGAGCACGGCGGGGTCAACATCGTCCTTGCGGTCGATAATCGGGCGTATCTGCAGCCAGTAGATGCGTCCGGCCAGCTCGCCGTCGGGCTGTATGTTGCCGGCGAACTCGATTTCGACGGGGCGCTGCATGGCGTCCTGGCCGCGGGTGAGCATGAAATCGACGGCCTCGGCCAGGGGGAACGCCTCGTCGCGGAGGATGTTGGCGAAGGTGACTACTTTGCGCCCCGGGCCGCGGTGCGAGTCGCGGAGCATCTGGTCCTGCATATCGAAGGTCGATACCAACAGCCTGAGCGCGTCGGGGTTCGAGGCGAAGTCCTGCACGTTTTTCTTCACGAGGTTGAAGGAGTCGTCGACCTCGAAGGTGGTGTCGGCCTGGTCCTTTACCTCCAGGGCGTAGAGCTGGCGCTGCGTGTCGCGGAGGGCCAGGTCGAGCGTCGAGGTCTGGAGCACCTTGCCGGGGTGCAGGGGGGAGAAGCGGAGCGCGAGCCCCCCGTCGACGATGTATTTGCCGAGCCCGACGGCCACCTCGGCCACTCCGTCCTCGGCGCGTTCGTCGTTGATGGGGTAGTAGTTGAGCGAGCGCCCCACGCCGGAGAACGAGGGGAAGTAGTAGCCGTCGATCTCGCGCCCCACCACCTCCTGGAGTATCACCGCCATCTTCTCCTGGTCGATGACGTTGGCCGTGGCGGTCATATAAGCCTTGCTCTCGGCGAAGAACACCGAGGCGTAGACCCCCTTGATCGCGTCGGAGAGGAGCTGGAGCATGCGCTCGCGGTCGTCGAGGCGGGGAATCATATAGGTTGAGTACACCCCGGCGAACGGCTGGTAGTGCGAGTCCTCAAGCAGCGACGAGCTGCGCACTGCCAGTGGCCTGTCGACCACTTCGAGCAGGGCCAGGAGGTCCTCCCGCACCCTCTCGGGCAGCTTGGCGGCGAGGAAGGCGCGGAGTATCTCCTCGTCTGGCAGCTCGCTGAGCGCCAGCGGGTAGAGGTCGTTCTCGGCCATGAACTCGTCGAAGATGTCGGTGCAGAGCACCACCGTGCGGGGGATGGATATGGATACCCCCTTGAAGTTGTCGCACTCGGGGTGCTTCTTTATTATGGAGTCGATGAACGCCAGGCCGCGCCCTTTTCCTCCGAGCGAACCCTGACCGATGCGGGCGAAGTTGGAGTAATGGTCGAAGCGGTCCTTGCGGAACTCGGCCACCACGCCGCGGTTCTTCATCCGGCGGTACTTCACTATCAGGTCGAAGAATAGGCGCTTTACCGCCGGGGCCTCGTCGAGCGAGTTGGTGCGGTGGTGGCGTATTATGTCGGCTATGGGGAACATCGCGCGGGAGTAGAGCCAGCGCGAAATGTCGTTGCGTCGGGCGTGGTACACGAGGGTCTCGTCGGGAATCTCGAACAGGCGGCGCTGCATCTCGTTGATCGAGTGGAGGCGCATGATTTCGCGGCCCGTCGACGGCTCGCGCATCACGAAGTCGCCGAAGCCGAAGTTGGCCATAATCTCCTTGCCGAGGTCCACGGGGAGCTTCTTGGAGGTTTTGTCGAGGAAGATGCCGTTGAAGTCGCCCACCCGGTCGCGGTTGGCGGCCTCGGTCGACTCCACGATGATGGGCAGATAGGGGTCGCGGCAGCGCACCTCGCGGGCCAGGCGGAGTCCGGCCTGGGGGTCCTTGACCCCGCCGCGGGCGAACGACACGTCGGTTATCAGCCCGAGCATGCGGTCGGCGTATTTGTTGTAGAGCGCGATGGCCTCCTCGTAGTCGCGGGCGAGGATCACCTTGGGGCGGCCGCGCATACGCAGCATCTTCTCGTGCTCGTTGAGGGCCTCGGTTGAGAACAGGAGGCTCTGCTTGAGCAGAAATTTGTAGATGTGGGGAAGGATCGATGAGTAGAACCTCACGGAGTCCTCAACTAACAGTATTACCTGCACCCCTACCTCCAGCACGTCGTTTTCGGCGTTCATCTTGTCCTCAAGAAGCTTGATGATGGCCAGCAGCAGGTCGACGTTGCCCAGCCAGGAGAACACATAGTCGATGCCGCCGAAATCCTCGTCGGCCAGGCGGCGCGAAACCTCCTTGGAGAAGGGGGTCAGCACCACGATGGGTATGTCGGGGTAGATGGCCTTGATCTCCTTGGCCCCGGTGAAGGTCTGGGAAATGTCCATGCCCGGCATGGCGATCACCAGGTCGAAGTTCTTGAGCCGCATCTGCTCCAGCGCCTCGCTTATATGGTTCACGCGGGTGATGCGGGGTGGCGACGAGAGGTTCAGGGCGACGTATTCGTTGTAGAGCTGCTCCTCGACGCGGCCGTCCTCCTCCATCATGAAGGCGTCGTAGGGGGAGGCCACAAGCAGCACGTTGAACACGCGTCGCTGCATCAGGTTATGGAAAGCGGTGTCCTTGAGGTAAAGCTGGCTAAGCGACTGCTCGTTCATATTTCGGCGGTTGGTGTGCTTTTTTGGGGGGAGAAGTGTTATGTCAGAGGCGTTTCAGCGAGGCTATCGCTTCCGAGGGGTCCGGGGCGCTGAATATGTAGCTTCCGGCCACCAGGGCGTCGGCCCCGGCCTCGGCGGCGAGGGCCCCGGTCGCGGCGTTTATGCCGCCGTCGACCTCGATTATGGCCCGGGAGCCGGAGCGGGCTATCAGTTCGCGAAGGCGCTTGATTTTGCCGATGGTGCCGTGTATGAAACTCTGCCCCCCGAAGCCGGGGTTCACCGACATCAGCAGCACCATGTCGAGCTCGCCGATCACGTCCTCAAGCATCACCACCGGGGTGGAGGGGTTGAGGGTCACGGCGGCTTTCATCCCGGCGCTCTTAATGGCGTTGATTGCGCGGTCGAGGTGGACGCATGCCTCCTGGTGGATGTTCATGAGCGTCGCGCCGCAGTCGCGCACCTGGCTGACGTAGTTCTGCGGGTTCTGGATCATCAGGTGCACGTCCATCGGTTTGCGGAGCACGCTCGCCACGGCCTTCATCACCGGGAATCCGAAGGAGATGTTGGGCACGAACACGCCGTCCATCACGTCGATGTGGAGCCAGTCGGCCTCGGAGGCGTTGATCATCTCGACCTCGCGGCCCAGGTTGGCGAAATCGGCCGAGAGCAGGGAGGGAGCAA
Source organism: uncultured Muribaculaceae bacterium (assembly GCA_910587075.1). Lineage (GTDB taxonomy): Bacteria > Bacteroidota > Bacteroidia > Bacteroidales > Muribaculaceae > UBA7173. The sequence continues at coordinate 5,212 of CAJUKE010000024.1, read as the reverse complement.
CGATCATACGGCGCCCCCTTTCTTGGTGCGGAACGCGTTCCACAGCAGATATATCACGCAGAGTACTAACAGCACTATGCCCCCTATGGTGAAGTAGCCGTTGTATTTCTCAATGGTGGCGAACAGAGCATCGGAGGGCACCGATTTGCCCAACCAGTAGCCGAGACCGGCGAGGATGCAGTTCCACACCCCGGCACCGAGGGCGGTGAATATGGCGAAGGTGCCGAGGTTCATGCGGGCCAGTCCGGCGGGTATCGAGATGAGCTGGCGCACGGCGGGGATGAGGCGCCCTATGAAGGTCGACACGGCCCCGTGCTCGTCGAAATACTTCTCGGCTTTCTCAACCTTGGCCTGGTCGATGAGGCAGGCGTGGCCCAGGCGGCTGTTGGCGAAGGCGTAGACTATCGGGCGCCCGAGCCAGAGCGACAGGAAGTAGTTGACCAGCGCGCCTACCACGGCTCCGGCCGTGGCCACCAGCACGATCAGGAAGATGTTCATATCGCCCCTCTGCACAGCGATATAGGCTGCGGGGGGCACCACCACCTCCGAGGGGAAGGGGAGGAAGGAGCTTTCGATCACCATGAACCAGAACACGAGCCAGTAGCCGGCGTTTTCGTAGAAGTACTGGAAGAGATAGTGGGCCGAAAACCAGTCGGACACCGAGAGATTGATCAGATCTAATAACATAAGTGTTTTGTTGACGCTTGAAGCTGTTTGTGCTGACGCTTCGCGAAGATACGAAACTTTTTCGGGCTTCGCTCGGGTGGCGCCGCGGTTTTTGCTTTTCAGTGATTAATTACATCGCTCATAAAACAATTCTCGGTGGCCGAACGTTTACATTTAGTTATAATGTTTACCCGCGTGTTCCTAAAAAGAAGCGCCCGGGCCTTTCGTCAAGCATAGCTTACATGGAATCGGTTTCACAAAGCAAGTTTTCGCCCCGGAGCCTTACGATGGTGGGGCTTCTGGTGACCCTCGGGATTGTTTTCGGCGACATCGGCACCTCGCCGCTCTACGTCATGCGCGCCGTGGTGGGCGCCAATCCGGAGTTCGACCCTGCCTATATAATAGGCGCGGTGTCGTGCGTCATATGGACCCTCACGCTGCAAACCACGCTGAAATACGTCGTGATAGCCCTCCGGGCCGACAACAAGGGGGAGGGGGGCATCCTGGCCCTCTACTCGCTGCTGCGGCGCAAGGGACCGAAATGGCTCGGCATTGTGGCGGCGGTGGGCGCCGCGACGCTGGTGGCCGACGGGGTGATCACCCCGGCCGTCACTGTTACCTCGGCCATCGAGGGGTTGCGGGGCGTGAGCCCCGGACTCCCCGTGGTGCCGATCGTGGTAGTCATCATCTCGCTGATTTTCATTATGCAGCGCGCCGGCACGGGCAAAATAGGTAAGCTTTTCGGCCCCTGTATGCTGGCGTGGTTCCTGATGCTCGGGGTGATGGGTGCCTGCTCGTTCCATCATTACCCGGCGATATTCAAGGCGTTCAACCCGTGGTACGCCGCGAGGCTGCTCATCGACTATCCGGCGTGGTTCCTGGTGCTCGGCGCGGTGTTCCTCTGCACCACGGGCGCCGAGGCGCTCTACTCCGACCTGGGGCATTGCGGGCGCCGCAACATCGCCGCGAGCTGGCTCTTCGTCAAGGCGATGCTCATCCTCAACTATCTCGGGCAGGGTGCCTGGATCATAGCATTCCCCGGGGAGGCGGCTTCCGGCAACCCGTTCTACGGCATTATGCCGGGGTGGTTCCTGATTCCCGGCGTGGCTATGTCGGCCATGGCCGCGATTATCGCGAGCCAGGCGTTGCTCAGCGGCTCGTTCACGATTTTCAGCGAGGCCATGGGTCTCGACTTCTGGCCCCGCATGCGCATACGCCACACCTCCGAGCACCGGGGGCAGCTCTATGTGCCGGCGGTCAACTGGTCGCTCTACCTCGGATGCCTGCTCACGGTGCTCCTGTTCCGCTCGTCGGAGCATATGGAGGCGGCCTACGGCTTGGCGATTACCATAACGATGCTGATGACCACCATACTGCTCGCGTTCTATCTTCGCTACAAGGGGGTGCCGCGGTGGGCCGTAGCGCTGTTCCTGATAGCTTACGCGGCGCTCGAAGGGTGCTTCTTCGTGGCCAACCTCTTCAAGTTTCTCCACGGCGGATGGTTCACTATCATCATCGCCGGGGCGGTATGCTTCGTGATGGTAGGTTGGCGCAAGGCGATCGATGTGCGCAAGTCGCTGCTCGAATACAAGCGGCTCGACGACTTCGCGGGCGTGATTTCCGACCTCAAGCGCGACGAGGGGATTCCGAAGTATGCCTCGAACCTCATATATCTGTCGATGGCGCCCGACGACGGCACCGTCGAGAGCAAGATTCTCTACTCCATAATTAATAAGCGCCCCAAGCGCGCCGACCACTACTGGATGCTGCATATCGACTATACCGACGAGCCCGACACGCTGGAGTACCGGGTGAGGGATGTGGTGCCGGGCACTCTCTTCGATGTGCGTATGAAGGTGGGGTTCCGGGTGGATCCGCAGGTCACCGTTTATCTGCGTCAGATCGTGGAGGATATGGTGGCCGAGGGGGGCTTCGACCTCACCAGCACCTACGAGTCGCTTCGCAAGCGCGGCATTCCGGGCGACTTCCAATTCATCGTGATCCACAGGGTGTTCTCCCCGTCGAGCAACTGCCCGCCCTCGACCACGCGCCTGATGAATCTCCACAACGCCCTGCGCCGCATAGGCGTGAAACCCTCCTCGGCCTACGGGCTCGACACGAGCGTGGTCAGCACCGAGGTGGTACCCCTGATTATCAACACCGCGCCCGGCCGACGCATAGCCCGCGAGGCTCCCGCTCCCGCGGGGCGGGGGTGACTACCCCCGGCCCCGGGAAAGGGAATATGATGAATGACAAAGGTTGTTCGAAGCGTGTTTGTCGGGAGGTGTTCATACGGCCAGCGAGCCGACCCTTTCGGTGTCGCGTTCGATGTATTGGCGGATAATGGAGTAGATTACCTTTTCCATCGGGGAGAGCCCCTCGTCGCGCTTGATGCCTAAGAGCATCTCCCCGGCGAGGGTGCATACGATCGAGAGGCGTTCCTGCTCGGGGAGCGAGTTGATGGTGTTCAGAACGTGCGGGGTGATTACGAATCCGTTTGACATAGCGTTGGAGGTTTAGAGGTTGTTGAAAGATTACACGGCAAATTTACGCCGCGGCTTGGGCAGAAACTTTGCCCAGCCGTCTTTAAAAATGTCAACGCCGGCATATTCCCCACCGCCCCGGGCGGAATGTTCAGGAAAAAATCTCTAACTTTGTAATCGCAAAGAATTTGTTTAAAAATTTTAAACAGTTTCTAAAAACGAATGTCTCCGTAGTTCAATGGATAGAATATTGGATTCCGGTTCCAACGATTGGGGTTCGACTCCCCACGGGGATACCAAAGCGAACGGCGGCTGGTCAGCTTTTGCTGACCAGCCGCCTTCGTTTCATTCACAAGAAACAGAGGAACAAAGAACATTCTTCCGAAAGTAAGCGAATAAAGATATTAAATGCCCGAAAATCAGCGATTCTCGGGCATTCGTATCGTTTTTTGCTTATTTACGGGCGGGTTACTTCACCAGCACCTTGGTGGCGTTGCCCCCCTGGCGCTTGATGTAGAGTCCGGGGGTAAGCGCCTCGCCGTTGACGCGCACGCCGTTGAGGTTGAAGAACTCAGCCGGGGCGTCGCCGCCGTCAGCCTCAATCCCCTCGATGCCGGATTGGGGCGCCAGATCACCTAAGATGAAGAAGTCTTTCCATACATCAGCTTCCTTATATGCCGCTTCCGCTCCTTTTACGACGTGCAGAATTATATCGTTTGTTTCGACATAGAGAAACGCTTCGCTATCGATAGTCGGGGGAATGAGGGCGTAGCAATAAACAGTAGTTAATCCTCCATTCCCGAACGCTTTGTAGCCTATTGACGTCACCGAGTTGGGGATTGTTACGGACGTTAGGCCTTGGCACTCATTAAATGCATAGTTAGCGATTGTAGTCACCGAGTTGGGGATTTCGTAGGAGGGCCCTTTGGCTTTGGGGTAAATAATGATAGAGGTTTTAGCTTTATTAAAGAGCACGCCATCTACCGAAGTATAATTTGTATTTCCTTCCGCTACACTTATTTCTTTCATGTTCCAACACCCTCCGAACGCAAGTGGGTCTATTGAAGTTAACGAGTTGGGGAGTGTTATGGTTGTCAGGCCCTCGCAGCGAGCGAATGCGTGATCTGCAATTGTAGTCACCGTGTTGGGGATTGTTACGGCTGTCAGGCCCTTGCACATTCTGAGTGCATTCTTTCCGATTGTGGTCACGGCATAGCGCGAGGAGCCGTTCTTAACGAGTAGAGGGATAACTAATTCTCCCGTAGGTTCGACTTCATAGCCAACGAGCGATGCCGATTGGCCTTCCTCGGAGAGGACTCGGTAGTTAAGGTTGTCGACGGGGAATATGTCGCCGTCGGCAGCGCGGGTGGTGAGGCCCAGCGTGAGCGTCACCGCCATGAGAAGTAGAAATTTCTTCATACGTTGATTGGTTGGTAATTTATTATTGATTGGTTGTTTATGAAGGTCAGATGGTTTTGTCGTCGAAGTATTTTACGGGGTTTGCCGCTCCGGGCTTTGAGTCGGGGATGTAGCGGTTTATAAACCGGTTCCAATCCTCCTCATTGGCCGGCTCAAGCAGCGCGGTGTGGCGGTAGGGGGCGTCATCGTCGGCTTGGGAGACGCGGAATTGGTCGACGGGCTTGCCTCCGTCTCCCCCGCGGCTGAACACGAACACGCCGACAACCTTGCGCTTGTGCCCGGTGGAGTGGATGGCCCATACGTATTCGCAGGCGTTTGCCCGCCGCGGATTGAGCTTCCATGACCGCTGGGTGAACGCCATAATGTGGGCCGGGCCCGGTTCGAGGCCGCGGTTCGTTTCGATAAAATGGTTGATGGAGCGGGTGATGTTCAGGGCCAGAACGTTTTCGGCAAGGCTTTGAAGGTCGATGTAACCTCTGTCGAACGAGGGTGGTATGTAGGCCATGGTGGTAGTTGCCGTTGCCGAAGGACCCTCTCTTTGGCTATGATTGGTTTATAAATGCGGAAAGCGTAGGAATCTGTATCTGTTGCCGTCCTACGTTCTGAGGCTTCTCGCATTGCCTTGTCTATGTCGGACGGCAACG
>CAJUKE010000023.1 GCA_910587075.1 uncultured Muribaculaceae bacterium | reverse complement strand
GTAAGCATTATACGGCAACCCACCATCCTCACCAACCGGAAAAATCTACTGACCCCATAGTGGGCGGATGGGGATTTTTCCGTATCTTCGCGGCGTGATCAGTCTATCAATTTCAAGTTTCGCCCGTCTGAACCGGCGGCGGCTCACAATATGCGCCGCCGCGGCAGCCATATGCGCCGTGCACGCGCAGGCCGAACCCCGCGCACCGCGGGCCGCAACCGACACGGTGCTGACCCTCCGCGAGGTGTCGGTTACCGGCATCAAGGGGGGCGCCCTCGCCAACCGCGACGAGGCGATAACCACCCTCGGGGAGAGCGCCATACAGCGGCTCGACATAGCCAACATCAAGCAAGCCAGCGAAATCGCCCCAAACTTCTACATACCCGCCTACGGCTCCAGGATGACTTCGACGGTCTACGTCCGCGGGCTCGGCGCCCGCATCGACCAGCCTGTGGTCGGGCTGAACATCGACAACGTGCCGATGCTCAACAAGGATAATTTCGACTTCGACCTCACCGACATTGCCCGCGTAGAGGTGCTCCGCGGCCCGCAGAACATCCTCTACGGCCGAAACACGATGGGGGGCCTGGTAAACGTGTACACCCTCTCGCCGCTGTCGTGGGAGGGGGTGAGGGTGCGGGCCACCTACGGCAACCGCAACGCCTACAAGGCGTCGGCATCGGTCTACGGGCGTCTGGCCGACGGACTCGGCATGGGGCTCAACCTCATGGCCGGGGGCACCGACGGCTTCTACCGCAACGAGTACAACAACACCCCGGTAGGGAGGGAGCGCCAATGGTCGGCCCGATGGAAAACCGCCTGGCGCCCGGCGGAGAACGTGATGGTGGAGAACGCCGCCACCTTCTCGATAGCCCGCCAGAACGGCTACCCCTACCAGTCGGTTGCCACGGGGCGCGTGGCCTACAATGACACCTGCTACTACCGCCGCACCTCGTTCACCGACGGCCTCACCGTGAAGCACCGCCTCCGCGGGATAGACTTCTCGTCGATCATCAGTTTCCAGTATATCGACGACGATATGACCCTCGACCAGGACTTCCTCCCGGTTGACTACTTCACCCTCACCCAGGCCCGCAAGGAGTGGGGCGTGACGGCCGACTTCGTGGCCCGCGGCTCGGCGGGAAGCTACAGCTGGCTCGGCGGAGTGTTCGCTTTCGGCAAGCGCGGGAAGATGCGCGCCCCGGTGACTTTCGGCGACTACGGCATCACCAACCTGCTCGAAGCCAAGCCCACGGAGGCCAACCCCGCGTACCCCCTGCGGTGGGACGAGCGCTCGTTTCTCCTGGGGAGCGACTTCATACTCCCCTCCTACGGCGCGTCGGCCTACCACGAAAGCTCCCTCTCGCTCGGGAGCTGGAACCTCACACTCGGGCTGCGGTTCGACTGGGAGCGGGCGGCGCTCGACTACCACAGCCACTGCAACTCATCGTTCACCTACTACCACGACGGGGTGCCCTACCGCCAGGTGCCGGTGGTGATCGACAAGCGGGGCAACCTTTCAAAGGATTTCTTCCAACTGCTGCCGAAACTCTCGGTGAGCTACACCCTCCCGGACAACGCCGGAAACCTCTACGCCTCGGCCACCAAGGGTTACAAGGCGGGAGGCTACAACACGCAGATGTTCTCCAACGTGCTCCAACAGGACGTGATGGCCTTCACCGGCATAAACCCCGACTACGACATTGCCGAGACCATCGGCTACGACCCCGAGAAGAGCTGGACCTTCGAGGCGGGAGCGCACCTCGACCTCTTCGATGGAAAGCTCCGGGCCGAGGCCGCCCTATTCTGGATCGAATGCTCTGACCAGCAGCTCACCGTGTTTCCCGAGGGTGACTCCACCGGGCGCATGATGACCAACGCCGGGCGCTCCCGCTCGCGCGGTGCCGAAGTGGCCGCGACCTGGCGCCCCGCCTCCGACTGGGAGTTCCGGGCATCGTACGGCCACACCGACGCCCGCTTCCTCCGCTACGACGACGGCAAGGAGGACCATTCGGGCAAGCGCGTGCCCTACGCCCCGGCCAACACCCTCTTCGCCGGCGCCACCTGGAGCCGCTCGTTCAGCGGCCCAGCGCTCACCGGGCTCACCATCCAGGCCAACGCCAGGGGGGTGGGACGCATATGGTGGGACGAGGCCAACACCGTCAGCCAGCCCTTCTACTGCACCCTCGCCGCATCGGCCACAGCCGAGTTCGGCAATTTCTCGGCGGAATTATGGGCCGACAACCTCACCGCCGCGCAATATGATACTTTTTATTTCGTTTCTATCAAGAACGCGTTCCTGCAGCGCGGCCCCCGGACGAGTTTCGGGCTTACCGCTCGCTGGAACTTAGAATTCAATTAGAACCAACGCAAAGAATGAAAATTTTCAAGACCTTCGCCGCCGCTCTCATCCTCCTTGCCGGCGCGACCGCCTGCGACTCGAACGACAATCCCGACTTCGACCCCAACATCAAGCTGGTGCTGAATCCCAACGTGTCGTTCACCACCGCCAAAGACCTCTCCACAGGCGAGTGGTCAGTCTTCGAAGCCCCCACCTACAGCTTCGACATCAACACCTCGACCTTCAACGCGAGCCTGCAGGTTGAGAAACTCACCTTCGCCGATGGAAAGACCGCCAGCTTCACCATCTCCGGCCTCGCGCTCTCGATCGACCCCCAGGACAACGCCTGGACAATCTCCAACCGCGACCAGCTCATCGTAAAGGATGAGAACGGAGGTGACCACGAGATCACCGCCTTCAACGCCTACATCTTCTCCTCGGGCCGCGCCCCTGAGATCGTACGCGTCGAGTACACCCTTGACAACGCCTACAAAATCCGCGCCGTCATGAAGTACAACGCCTTCATGGGCAAGACCACCGTGGCCTCCGCCCGCCCCGGCATGGAATCGTTCGAGTGGGAGAAGACCGTGTACTTCCTCATTCTCGACCAGAAGACACAGAAAGCCAAAGTGCTCCTCTACGAGGCCAAGTTCGCCGACAAGATGCCCCGCACGATGGATATGAACTTCCTCTCGCACCCCTTCACCGTCAACGACAACGGCCTGAGTATCGACGTGCCCGAAAAGTTCGAGCCGGAGAACAACAACATCCCCAACTCGACCTACGCCGTGACCGACTTCAAGCTCCTGCTCAACCCCTGCCGCACCCTCGCGGGCACCTTCACCTGCGGCGGCGCCTTCGACGTGACGGTCGACACCAAGAGCGCTATCGCCATCGACAGCGAGATCCTGCGCAAAATGACTGTTGAAATGGGCAAATAACCCGCCTACACCACCCCTATGGCAACGCAGCGTCTAAGCCAGACCCAGGGGCTTCGGCAGAAGCTCACTCCCCAGCAGGTGCAGTTCGTGCGCCTGCTGGAGATGAACGGGCCTGAGATCGAGGAAGAGGTGCGCCGGGCCGTCGAGGATATGCCCGCGCTCGAAGCTTCCGATCCCGCCGAACACGCCGCTGAGCCCCTCACCGAGGACGGCTCCAAATTCTCCGAGACCCCGGAGCAGCTGAGCAGGGCCGACTTCGCCTCCGACGACGACGTGCCCGACAACTTCCTCCCCGGCAACACATTCCGGGGGAGGGCCGACCTCCAGCACCCCGACCCCTCGGTATCGCCCGACGCTTACGGCGAGACCCTCTACGAGTCGCTTATGAGGCAGGTCGACCAGCAGCTCGAACTCACCGACACGGAGCGGGTGGCCGCCAGCCATATCATAGGGAACCTCGACGACAACGGCTACCTCACCCGCGAGCCGCGGGCAATAGCCGACGACATACTCATGGCCGAGGGGCTCGACATCCCCGCTTCGACCGTGAAACGCGTGTGGGACCTTACCCGCACCCTCGACCCCGCCGGAATAGGCGCGACCGACCTCCGCGACTGCCTGCTGCTGCAGATTGACCGCCTGCCGCGCTCCACCGAGCAGCTCACGGCCCGCGAGGTGCTCCGCGACTATTTCGACCTCTTCTCCAAACGACACTTCGACAAAATCGCTTCCGCCTTAGGTATCACCCGCGGCGATCTCGACGACGCTCTCGCCCTGATCGCCCGGCTGAACCCCAAGCCGGGGGCGATGCTCGCATCCTCGCCGCTCGACGACCGCTCGCGCCATATCTCCCCCGACTTTCTGGTGGAGCCGGAGCCCGACGGCACGCTCACCCTGACCCTCCTCAACCGCATACCCGAGCTGTCGATAGCCGGCACTTTCGCCGAGGACACACCCCTCCCCCCGGCCTCGCCGAGGGAAACCGCCGCCGCGAGGCTCTTCATCAAAAGCCGCCGCGACGACGCCCAGGGGTTCATCAGGCTCATCTCAATGCGTCAGGAAGCGCTATACCGCGTCATGGCCGCCATCATGGGGCTGCAACGCGACTTCTTCCTCTCCGACGACCCGGCGAGGTTGCGCCCGATGGTGCTCCGCGACATCGCCGAACTCACCGGCTACGACCTCTCGGTGATTTCCCGCGCCACCCAAGGCAAATATGTGGCGACACCGCGCGGACTCTACCCCTTGAAGGCCCTCTTCAACGAGCGGTCGAAGGAGAACGACGACGCGACCACATCGCCCCGCATATCGGCCTTCCTCACCGAACTGATCGAGGCCGAGGACAAGGCCCGCCCGCTGAGCGACGAGCAGCTCACCGCGCTGCTGCGCGACCGGGGGCTCGACATAGCCCGCCGCACGGTGGCCAAATACCGCGAACGGCTCGGATTCCCCGTGGCACGGCTGCGCAAAACCACCTGACCGCCCCGCTCCCTCCAACATTCGACAACTAAAAACAACAGCATACTCAAAATGAAGTTTCTAACCGGTTTCTCGCGCTTCCTGTCAGTGCTCTTCTCCCCGATGCTGACCGCGACCTACGGCGTGGCCCTGGCCATGCTCCTCTCCTATCTCTGCTTCAGCCCGCTGCGAGCCCGGATCATAGTGACGGCGGTGACCTTCGCCGCCACCTGCGCCATCCCCATAATCTGCATCTTTCTGCTCCACCGCCTCGGCGCCGTCAAGGAGCCGGGCCTCAACAACCGCGAGGAGCGCACGGTGCCCTACCTTATCACCACGGCGTGCTACGTCGGCACCGCCATCTACACCCGCTTCGTCAACGCCCCGATGTGGCTGTCGATGTTCCTCATCGGGGGCGCGCTGTCGCTGGTGGTGCTCACCATCATCAACAGCAAGTGGAAAATCTCGGGCCACGCGACCGGCATGGGAGGCATCACCGCCGTTGTTTTCTTCCTGATGTTCAGCGGCAACAGCGTCATTGACCTCGAATACGAATTCATCGCCGCCATCATTCTATCGGGCATGGTGTGCACCGCCCGCCTGATACTGCGGCGCCACACCCTGGGGCAGGTGGCAGCCGGATTCCTCAACGGCTTCACCTGCATCTTCGCCGCCGCATGGTGGCTCGCCCCCCTCTTCACTTCCAACTGAACCTCAACCCAGTAACAACCTATAGCTATGACACCCATCGTCAGCATCATAATGGGCAGCACCTCCGACCTGCCAGTGATGAAAAAAGCCGCCGACTTCCTCAACAATATGGCGGTACCCTTTGAAATGCTCGCCCTCTCGGCCCACCGCACACCCGAAGAGGTGGCCGACTTCGCCCGCGGAGCCAAAGGCCGCGGCGTGAAGGTCATCATCGCCGGCGCCGGCATGGCCGCCGCCCTCCCCGGAGTGATTTCGGCCCTTACCCCCCTCCCCGTGATCGGCGTGCCCCTCTCGGCCACCCTCCAGGGCCGCGACGCCCTCCTCTCGATCGCGCAGATGCCTCCGGGCATACCCGTGGCCACAACCGCCATCGACGGCGCGATGAACGCCGCCGTGCTCGCCGTGCGCATCCTCGCGCTGGCCGACGGCAAACTGGCCGCTCGCTACGACGGATGGGTGTCGACCCTGCGCCAGAAAATCGTCAAGGCCAACGCCGAGCTCGACCGCATCGACTACGAATACAAAGTTTCCGACCCCGAAGCTACTTTCTGATGAGCGTTTTCGACTATCGCCGGAGAAAAACCTCCACAACCACCGTCGGCGACGTTAAAATCGGCAGTGACTACCCCGTGCGGATCCAGTCGATGAACAACACATCGACTATGGACACCGAGGGCTCCGTCGCCCAGGCGGCGCGCATCGCCGCGGCCGGCGCCGACATCGACCGCCTCACCGCCCAGGGGGTACGCGAGGCCCGCAATATGGGCGAAATCCGCCGCCAGCTCCGCGCCATGGGGTGCGGGATACCCCTGGTGGCCGACATCCACTTCAACCCCAAGGCGGCTTTCGCCGCGGCCGAGGAGGTCGACAAGGTGCGCATCAACCCCGGCAACTTCGTCGATCCGGGGCGCACGTTCGTGAAACTCGAATACACCGACGAGGAGTACGCCCTCGAACTCAAGAAGATAGCCGACACCTTCGTACCCTTTCTGCGCGTGTGCAGCGAGCACGGTACCGCCATCCGCATAGGGGTCAACCACGGCTCCCTCTCCGACCGCATCATGAGCCGCTACGGCGACACCCCCGCGGGTATGGTGGAGAGCGCCATGGAATTCCTCCGCGTGGCCGTCGGTGAGAATTTCACCGACATCGTGATCTCCATTAAGGCATCCAACACGGTGGTGATGGTCGAGACGGTCCGCCTCCTCGTGAGCGCTATGGAGCGCGAGGGGATGGCCTTCCCGCTCCACCTCGGGGTTACCGAGGCGGGCGACGGCGAGGACGGACGAGTGCGCTCGGCCGCCGGTATCGGCACCCTGCTCGCCGAGGGTATCGGCGACACCATTCGCGTATCGCTCAGCGAGGAGCCCGAGGCCGAAGTGCCTGTGGCCCGCGAGCTGGCCGCGTACATCGCCTCCCGCGCCGACGCCCCCGCGATCGAGGGGGAATACGCGCCGGGCTACAACCCGCTCCGACCCGAACGGCGACCGACCGACCCGGTGGGCGCCGTCGGTGGCGACAACGTGCCCGTGGTGGTCGGTCTCGACGAGATTCCCGCCGATGGGGTCGCCGTGCTTACCACGTCGCACCCCAACCCGCTGGGCGACCTCTCGGCCCGAGTGCACCGCATGACCGCCGAGGGTGACCGCCGCCCCGTGATAGCCCGCATCGACTATTCGGGAGCCTCGGCCGACCAGGTGGTGCTCCGCGCCTCGGCCGACTTCGGCGCGCTGCTGCTCAACGGACTGATCGACGGTATGGAGATCGTGTCGGACGCGCTCTCCCCCGAAGAGCTCCGCCGACTGTCGCTGTCGATTCTCCAGGCCACCCGCCGCCGCATAAGCAAGACCGAATTTGTGTCGTGCCCCGGCTGCGGCCGCACCCTTTTCGACCTCCAGCAGACAGTAAAACGCGTCAAAGAGGCCACTTCGCACCTCAAAGGGCTGAAGATAGCCGTGATGGGTTGCGTGGTGAACGGGCCCGGCGAGATGGCCGACGCCGACTACGGCTATGTCGGCGCCGCCGCCGGCAAAATCAGCCTCTACCGCGGCAAGGAATGCGTCGAGAAGAACCTCCCGTCCGACCAGGCAGTTGGGCGCCTGATCGAAATCATCAAGGCCGACGGAAAATGGCGCGAGCCTGACGCCGCCGACCGCTGACACTCATTTATGAGAGAACCACAGGTTACCACCCTCACCCTCCGCGACGGAATGGGCTTCGCCGCCATCCAGACCCCGGGAGCGGTGGAATATTTCGGAATAATGGTTAAAGCCGGGAGCCGCGACGAGGCTCCCGGCCTCTATGGTTTGGCCCACTTCGTGGAGCACACCGTTTTCAAGGGTACCACCCATCGCCGCGCCTGCCACATCAACGGGCGCATGGAGGCGGTCGGTGGCGACCTCAACGCGTACACCACCAAGGAGGAGACGGCGATCTACACCGTGTTCCCCCGCGGCAACCTCAGCCGGGCCGTGGAGCTCGTGGCCGACCTCGCGACCAACTCGCGCTTCCCCCAGCGCGAACTCGAAAAGGAGCGCGAGGTGGTGAGCGACGAGATTGACTCCTACCTCGACTCCCCCGCCGACGCCGTGTTCGACGATTTCGAAGACCTCTTTTTCCAGGGCTCGCAACTGGGCCACAACATACTCGGCCCCGCTGACAACCTTCGGAAATTCACACCCGAAGCGTGCCGCGGATGGCTCGCCGGATGCTACTCGGCGCCCCGAACGGTAGCCTTTTATCTCGGCCCCTCCAATCCAGCCAAAGTCGCAGCCATGGTCGAGCGCTATTTCGACGGGTACCCTGCCGCGGGATTGCCGGTTGACCGCGTGGCTCCCGCGCCGCTCCCCCCGTTCCGCGAACTCAAGGAGATCGACTCCCACCAGAGCCACACCGTGATAGGCGCGGCAATACCCTCGCTATACTCGCCCGAACGCCATGCCTTGGGCCTGGTTTCCAACATCCTCGGAGGTCCGGGGATGAATTCCCGCCTCAACGTTGCGCTCCGCGAGCGCCGCGGGCTGGTATATTCCGTCGAGGCGTCGGCTAACCTTATGACCGACTGCGGCCTCTTCGCCGTGTATTACGGCTGCGACCCCGACGACAACGCCCGTTGCCGCGACCTCGTGCTTGCCGAAACGCGCCGCATGGCCCGCGAGCCGATGACGCCCCGCGCACTGGCCGCCGCCAAGAAGCAATACCTCGGCCAACTGCTCGTAAGCGGCGACAGCTCGGAGCAGAGCATACTCTCCGCGGCCCGTTCGATGCTCTATTTCGGCTCCGTGGCCACCCCGCGCCAGCGCGCCGCCCGCATCGAGGCCCTCACCCCCGCCGACCTCCTCGCCGCCGCCAACCACCTCCTCACCCCCTCGATCCTCACCCTCGGCCCCCGCTAAACCCCGAAGGTGGCAGCGTTATCGAATGGTCTGCATGAATGTCGGCACAAACTGTATGCCGAGAACAGCGGCGATTCGGAAAAAACTCGACAATTGAATGTCAGCCTTACCGTTTTCAACCCTGGCTATATAGCTCTGCTCCCTACCGAGTTTTTCAGCGACTTGTTTCTGAGTGAGGCGCAACTCCTTGCGCCGGTCCCGGAGCATTTTGCCATAGAACCACGCTATCGCCTCCTCATCAAACTGCTCCCGTTCAGATGTTCCGGGCTTTCCATATTTCTCATCCAAATGCTGATTGAATGTCGGCAATTTAGCCAATTTATCTGTGTTCAAAGTTCTCATAATTCCATCTCTTTTAAAATCGCGTTTGCTATCTCAATTTGTTTTCTATAATCCTTGCTATCCTTTTTTAAGAAACTATTCAGCAATATCACTGTCTTAGCTTCGATTAGATTTGTGTGGTCAATGGCAAAAAGTACCGTGCGGTACTCATTGGTACCTACAGAAACTCTCATTTCGTAGAGGTCCGTGTTTTGAAGGTGTTTGACAAACTTTGTGGATATATTGTATACATTCGCCATAACATCCAAAACATAATCAAATTTGACCTGGACCTTCGGCGACAATCCATTATAGAACTCCATAAATACCGGGGTCGGAATGATGGTCCGCACATAGGTCGGTTTGGCATCTTCTTGATTCATGCCGCAAAGATAACTAATTAGTCATATATCATACAAATTATATACGGGAAAAGTTTGTATCAAAACAATACCACACCAAGCACAACAAGTGAACGTTTTTTGTGGGAGGGACTGAAAAAAAGGGGATTTGTTGTTGCCAAAATGGCGAATTTGGAGTAACTTTATGGCGTGCCGCTTTACCGACGGCTCCGACCGACAACATATCTGATACCAATAACTCATAATCTCCATAACTAATGAAACATCTGATTATCGCGTTGCTCGCGGCTATGATGATTCCTTTCGCCGCATTCGGAAAAAAAGAGAAAAAGGAAACCAGGCATGACAAGGCGCTACACGACTACCGGGTGGCACTCAGCGATGGGTCGACCGTCGAGGGGTTTCTCTCGAAGGACTGGGTGCGCTGGCCGGCCAAATCGATAAACGTCAACTTCAAAATCAAAGGGTCCGACGGAACGGAAACCAAGATAACCGTCGAGGAAATTGACACAATCTACGACCTCACTAACGGCGACAAGTTCATCGCGGCCAACATCCCCGTGCCCAAAATCGGTAATATCGGGCGCGTCGTCAAATGGATCGCTCAATGCGGTCCGAAATCCGAACACGGCGAGATTATCACCTATGTATCCTGGTTCTCCTTCAACATCGGAACCCGCTCTGAATGGCGTTTGTCACCGGTCCATTGTATGCGATTCGAAAACGACACCATAGTCTACCCGTTCCAATTCCCATCGCAGAACGGCTCCTTCAATATGGCTTTTATGAAAAAGCGACTGAAAGAAATCAGGCCCGAGGCAGTTGAATACATCAACAAATATTTCAAGGAGAACAAGAAGCTGAAGAAGCAGCTCCCCGACAACCCCGGGCTTTTCCTCGAAGCCTACGAGCAGTATCTCCGCGAAGCAGGGAAGTGACCTCACCTCCGCCGGAGCGATTTCGGCCTTACGGATAGGTTTATTCCCGGCGGTTGACTATCTTCGCGCCGATGAAAACTGATATTATAATCGGCGCGGAGATGACTCCCGCCATCGCCGCCACTATAAGGGGTGCGTGGCCGGTAAGCGACGCGTCGCTGGCAAGGCTGGCGGCGTGCCTGGTTCCGTGCGACTTTCCCAAGCGCCACCGGCTTGTGGCCGAGGGGGTGGCGGGCGGATATGCCTACTTCATAGAGCGGGGTATGACCCGCAGCTACTGGATTGTCGACGGGGAGGAGATAACCACCTCATTCTCCATCGACGGCGCCATCGTGTTCAGCATGGACGAGCTTTACTACGGTGCGGCAAGCGAGGAGTATGTCGAGGCTGTTGAGCCGATAACGGGTTTCGCCATCGCCGTCAGCGATTTGCGCCGACTCTTCGCCGAGGACATCGACCTTGCCAACTGGGGCCGGGTGATACACCAAAACGAATACCGCCGCCTCCACCGCTCCCATAAGGAACGGCTTACGCTTCCGGCCCGCGAGCGCTACGAGGCGTTTGCCCGGCAGTTTCCCGAAGTCTGCCTCCGGGCACGCCTGGGCGATATAGCCTCCTACCTCGGCATAACCCCCTCGACGCTGAGCCGCATCCGCGCCAGCCGCTGACGCGATTTTTTGACGCGGAACAATTTTTATTCGGGACGAATGGGGTAACTTTGCGGGAAATAACCTCGAAATTCCAGTAGATTAAAAACAATGGCAACATTAACCACTGACCGGGCCGCGACAGCCGTCCCCGGCGCCAAGCCGCGCTATGAGCTCCTTGACGGGCTTCGCGGGGTGGCGGCGATGCTCGTGATTCTTTACCATTTCGGCGAGGGGTTCGCCACGTCGCCAGTCGACCAGATGATGAACCACGGGTACCTGGCCGTTGACTTCTTCTTCGTTCTTTCGGGCTTCGTGATAGGCTACGCCTACGATGGCCGCTGGAGCCGCGGCATGACCGCGGGGCGCTTCATGCTCCGCCGCGTGATACGCCTCCACCCCATGGTGGTGCTCAGCGTGCTGCTCGGCGCCGCGGCCTACCTGTTGCAGGGGAGCGTAAAATGGGACGGCACCCCGGTGCCGCTGAGCCAGGTGCTCTTGGCGCTCGCCGCCGGACTGTTCCTTATACCGCTGCTGCCGGGCGCGGGAGCCGAGGTGAGGGGCAACGGCGAGATGTTTCCCCTCAACGGCCCGAGCTGGTCGCTCTTCTTCGAATACATCGGCAGCATCCTCTACGCGGTGGCGCTGCACCGCCTTCCCAAGCGGTGGCTCGCGGCGGTCACCGTCGCGTCTGGCGCCGGGCTGGCGGCCATCGTGCTCGGCAACGCATCTGGCGCCTACCACGTCGGCATCGGATGGAGTATGGAGGGGCTTGGTTTTCTCGGCGGTTTCCTCAGGCTGAGCTTCTCATTCTCCGCCGGACTGCTGATGTCGCGCTGCTTCCGCCGTAGGGAGATCCGGGGCGCGTTTTGGATATGCTCGGCTGTGATAGTCGCGGTACTGTCGTGCCCCTACCTGACGACCGACGGCGGTGTGTCGGTGCTCAACGGCCTGTATGACTGCGTTTGCACCCTTTTCGTCTTCCCCGCCATCGTTTATGTTGGGGCGTGCGGCATGACCACAGACCGCTTCTCAGGAGCGACCTGCGAGTTCCTGGGCCGGCTCTCCTACCCGGTCTACATAATCCACTACCCGGTGATGTATCTGTTTTACGCCTGGGTGTGGGCCAACGGCGTCGGCTTCCATGACGCGCTCCCGGTGTGCGCCGCGCTCTTCGCCGGCATCATATTGATGGCCTATATAGCCATGCGATACTACGACGAGCCCCTCCGGCGTTATCTGTCGGAGAGGCTCGCGCGAGGCTGAACGGGCGTTTCGCTACAACAGAATTAACGCCCTATTGCGGAATATTCGGCATCGCCTACCGGCTCAAGCCATTCGGTCGACGCGTCGTCGCCCGGCACGGAGAATGCCAAATGCGAGAACCACGAGTCGGCAGCGGCGCCGTGCCAGTGCTTCACATTGGCGGGTATGTGGATTATGGTGCCGGGGAGGATCTCCACCGCGGGCTTACCCTCTTCCTGGTACCATCCGCGGCCGCCGACACCTACGAGCATCTGTCCGCCCCCTTTGGAGGCATGGTGTATGTGCCAGTTGTTGCGGCAACCCGGTTCGAAGGTCACGTTGGCGAAAGGTACCTGCTCCGACGATATTTGCGCCAGGTAGCTCTGGCCGGTGAAATACTTGGCGTAAGCGTCGTTGGGCTCCCCGACGGGAAAGAATATCGAACGCTGGTATTCGGCCTTGGCGTCAGCGCCCTCAACATCGTCTGCCCACACCTCCTTGGCGAGCCGGAACGCCGCCCATGCCTTGGGCCATCCGGCGTAGAACGCTATGTGGGTGATGATTTCCGCGGCCTCCACGCGGGTTATGCCGTTCTTGCGGGCCTCCTGGAGATGGAATGCCAAAGAGCTGTCGGTAAGTCCCTGGGAAATGAGCGAGGTGATGGTCACCAGGCTCCGGTCGCGGAGCGATAGGAGGTCGTTGCGGCTCCACACCTCGCCGAAAAGCACGTCGTCGTTGAGGCGGGCGAACTCCGGCGCGAACTCGCCGAGCTGCTGCCGCCCGGCGGTCTGAATAATTTTTTGCTGTGCCATAACATTAAATGCCATAATGAGGGCCGCGAGGGCCGTTATTGTTTTTCGCATACGGTTCAGTTTTATATCGCGAAGTAACCACAATTTCCCGCACCGCCGTTTGCCACAATCCGATTTCTTCTTACCAAAACGCCATATGCGTTGCTTTTTACAGCGGATTATGACTAAATTCGCGGCTGAAAAACCGACCGACACCTATGGAACGCGAAATCATAAAGCTCGACTCAATCGACTCATACAACAAGCTGTACGGACTCCCAACGCTCCACCCCTTGGTGGCCGTGGTGGATCTGAAGGACGCGGCCCACTACGCCAACCACGCCCGATTCGACTACGGGCTCTACGCCCTGTTTCTCAAAAACGGAGTGTCGTGCTCCATCCGCTACGGGCGCAAGCAGTACGACTACCAGGAGGGGACCATCGTGAGCTTCTCACCCGGGCAGAAAGTCGAGGTCGACATCCCCGAGGGTGAGGTTACCCACGATGTGCTCGGGCTGCTTTTCCACCCCGACCTCATCTACGGCACCTCGCTGGGCGAGAAAATCGCCTCGTTCGGCTTTTTCGACTATTCGCAGATGGAGGCGCTCCACCTCTCCGACCGCGAACGCGAAATCTTTCTCGACTGCCTTGACAAAATCAAGCGCGAGCTCCAACACCCTGTCGACTCACATTCGGCGGCGGTGCTGTCGGCCAACATACAGCTCCTGCTGGAGTACCTCGACCGCTTCTACGACCGCCAGTTCATCACCCGCCACAAGGTAAACTCCGAAATCGTGCGGCGCTTCGAGCGGCTGCTCAGGGAATACTACGACAACGGCCAGCCCAGGGAGGCGATGCCCTCGGTGGCAGAATTCGCCTCCAAAGTAAATCTCTCGGCGGGCTACTTCAGCGACCTGGTGAAAAAGGAGACCGGCATGACCCCGAAAACGCTCATAATGCGACATATGATCGAGGTTGCCAAGCACCGTCTCGCCTCCGGAAACACCGACATCGGCATCATAGCCTACGACCTCGGATTCCAGTACCCGGCCCACTTCACCCGTATGTTCAAGCGCCTTACGGGCCAGAGTCCCACCGACTACCGTCGTATGGCCGAGCTAAACTGACCTACCTTTTTTTGAACAAATACCCCCGGGGCGTGTTAAGTTTTTAATCACAAATGCTTACACGCCATGGCTAAAACCGTCAGCAAAAAATCAGAAAACAAAAGCGCGGAATATGTGCTCGGAACCACGAACTTCGTCGTGCTGGTACTCTCCGTGCTGCTTATCGTATGGATTTCGATTGACACCTTCAAGCGGGTCAATTTCCTTGAGAACCACGCGTATATGACATTCCAGTTCTGGGTGTGCGTGGTGTTCGTGGCCGACTTCTTCATCGGCCTGGCCTACTCCGAGAACAAGGGGCGCTATTTCCGGCGCCGCATCTTCTTCCTTCTGCTGTCGATTCCCTACCTCAACATCATAAACCTGATGGGTATCGACCTGGGGCACAACGCGCTCTACTTCGTGCGCTTCATCCCCCTGGCGCGCGGAGCCCTCGCCCTGTCGATCGTGATCAGCTACCTGTCGTCGAACGCCGTCACGAGCCTCTTCATCTCCTACCTGTCGATCATGATACTGGTAGGCTACTTCTGCTCGCTGATTTTCTACCAGCGTGAGGCGGGGGTCAACCCGCAGGTCAACTCCTACTGGACGGCGCTGTGGTGGTCGGCCATGAATATGTCTACCGTCGGGTGTGACATCTCCCCCGTAACCGCCTCGGGTAAAATCGTCGCCGTGATACTCCCCGTGTCGGGCATGATTATCTTCCCGCTCTTCACCGTCTACCTTACCGACTTCGTGACCCGCTCCATCAAGAAAGGGCGCCGCGAAAACGCCGACGAAACCGACATCGTGGCCTGACCCGCCACTACCCGCCCCCTATTCGTTTTCCTTAAATTCCGAAACGAAACAAAAATAATCGCCAGTTTGTTTCCATATATGTAACATCATTCGTATCTTTGTAACCTAAAACAAAATCTAAATGGAACTCAAAGCGAAGTTTGATGTGACCTATATGGAAGAGGCTGTGGTCTTTCTTGAATCATTACCCGACAAGGTGAAGGACAAGATTGCCTACAACATTTCCAAGAGCCGCTACTTTATGGATAAAGAGCTGTTCAAGAAACTGAACGATGATATATGGGAATTCCGAACCATATACCAAGGCTTCAAGTATCGTCTGCTTTCGTTCTGGGACAAAGACACAGGAAACCTCGTGATAGCTACCCACGGTTTTGTCAAAAAGACACAAAAGACACCCGAGAGTGAATTAGCACACGCAGAGGCTTTGAG
Organism: uncultured Muribaculaceae bacterium; assembly: GCA_910587075.1. Taxonomy (GTDB): domain Bacteria; phylum Bacteroidota; class Bacteroidia; order Bacteroidales; family Muribaculaceae; genus UBA7173. The sequence goes on along the minus strand of CAJUKE010000023.1, from coordinate 31,791 downwards.
GAAAAAATATTACAACGAGAAAAACAGATAGGCTATGGAAAAGATGAAATTATATACCCACGATGAAATGCTTGACCGCGTTGTTGGCGAGAAAGGTACACCTCGCCGCGACGCGATGGAAGCCGAATTGCACTCTTTTCTAATTGGTGAAGCCATTAAACAAGCGAGAAAGGAGAAGAACCTTACTCAAGAACAACTTGGCGAGCTTATGGGCGTTCAAAGAGCGCAGGTGTCAAGGATAGAAAGGGGGCACAACCTCACCGTAGGAACCATCGTCAGAGCCTTCAAGGCTATGGGTGTTCCCGCCGCGTTCTCTTTCGGCGGTGTGTCGCTCTCGCTGTGCTGAAAACCAAGGTTTCATCACTCAAGACGCGACTTTATGGACTCGAAACGCCTCGGTAAGGCATTGTTATCCCTGCTCAACGGCGCGGGGCAGGTAATGTTTCAGCGCGACGCGCTCGCTGGGGCGCTCTTCCTGGCAGGTATCTTCTGGGGAGCCTTTGAATGCGGCACGCCGCAGGTGGCCTGGGGAGCGGTGCTCGGCCTGGCGGTGTCAACGCTGGCCGGGGTGCTCGCCTTCCGGCGCCGCGGCGAGAGCGATGGCGTTCAAGGCTTGTGGGGCTTCAACGGCATCCTTGTCGGATGCGCCCTCCCGACGTTTTTGGCCGACACCGCGGCGATGTGGATAGCGCTAATTATCGGCGCTATGCTCGCGCCGCTGGCCCGCGCCGCGCTCGACAGGCTGCTGAAGCCGCTCGGCATCGGTTCGCTCACATTCCCCTTCGTACTGCTCACCTGGGCGCTGCTACTCTGCCTCGCTGCCTCCGGGGCGGTGCCACCCGCCGAGGCCGCGCCCGCCGCGCCAACTTGCGCGAGACTTTCAGCGGCCACCCTCGCCGAGGGGTGGCTCAAAGGGGTGTCGCAGGTGTTCCTCATCAATTCCGCCATAACCGGCGCTCTGTTTCTCGCGGGACTCGCGGTGAGCGACCTCCGGGCGGCGCTGTGGTGCGCCGCGGGCTCGGCGATAGCCATCGGCGCCGCGGTGCTCTTCAACGGGGAACCCCGGGCGATAGCTGACGGCCTCTACGGCTTCAACCCGGCACTGACGGGTATCGCCATCGGGTCGGTATTCACCATCGGCCGCCGACCCGCGTGGCCGGCCATAGCCGCGATCATCGCGACGCTGCCCTTTCAGGCCGCTGTAGGGGCGCTCGCCGGATGGGCGGGTTTGCCTACACTCACCGCGCCCTTCTGCCTAACTACCTGGATATTCATAATCATAGCTCGCCGACCGCACCGGGGTAACTGATCCCTTACCGAACTTTGGCGCGGCGAGGGTTGTTCTGATGGTAAGATACCATAGTATATTACCGTCAGAAACAGATGTCCGCATCCATCACAGCCAAGCTAAGAATTGCTCTAACCGTATGTATCGCAGCCGCCATAGCCCCTATGGCGGCCGCCCGCTGTGATGAATGCGACGACTGCTACCCGAGGGTGGCCGTGAAGACCAACCTGCTCCACGACGCCCTCCTCACCCCCGACCTCGGCATCGAGGTCAGCCTGGCCCGGCGATGGTCGCTCTCGGCCGAAGGTGTGTGGGCGTGGTGGAGCAACGACAGCCGCCACCGCTATTGGCGCGTCTATGGCGGCTGGGGCGAGATGCGTTTCTGGCCCGGCGAAAAGTCGCGCCAAAGGGCTCTCACCGGGCACCACGTCGGCATTTACGGCTCGCTGCTGAGCTACGATTTCGAGTTCGGTCGAGAGGGGTGGATGTCGCCCGGGCTCACCTACGGGGCTGGGGTGAGCTACGGCTACTCGATACGCGTGGCCGACCGCCTCAACATCGACTTCAGCGTCAGGGCGGGCTACTCGGGGGGCGACCTCGTGAAATACCGCCCTCAGTGCGGTGAATACTACTGCGTAAGCAGCGGTTTCCACCGCTATATCGGCATCACCGGCCTGGAGGTGACCCTCGTATGGTTCCCCGGCAGTGGAAAACACAACAAACCCGACTATCCGCTATGAGAACGCCGGGAACCCGCATAACGCTGCTTTTGACGCTGATACTCGGGGTCCTGTCGCTCGCGGGCACAGCGTGCTCCCACAAGGATGTTGTGTGTCCCGTCGGAATCGAGCGGGCCATCAACGTCCTGTTCGAGTGGGACGACTATCCCGAAGCCTCGCCGCAGGGTATGACCCTGATGTTCTACCCCTTATCCCAGGGTGCCAAAATATGGCGATTCGACATCGCGGGGCGCGACGGCGGCGAGGTGACGCTCCCTGTTGGCACCTACGCTATGCTCGCTTTCAACAACGACCTGCCGGGAATCCGCGCCGACGACCTCGGCTCGTTCGACGGAGCCGTGGCCCACCTGAAAACCTCGTCGGGCGTGACCCGCGGGTGCGGCAACCTCTACGCCGCCACGGTAAGGCATCTCGAAGTTACGCCCTGCGGCGTTTCGTACACCCTTCCGTCGGGCAAAGTCAAGGAGTGCGGCAAGGGGCTTGTGAGGTGCTCGCCGAGGCCACTCTGCTCCCGCTACACCGTGAGGGTGCTCGAAGTGCGCAACAAGGAGCTGCTCCGCGCCTCGCAGTCGCTTATCGACCGCATGGCGTCGTGCGTCAATCTGTCGAAGGGGCGACCCGAGCCGCTCGCCTGCTCGCTCGGCATAGAGATGTCAGCCACCGGCGACGATTCCGCCCTCTCCGGCTCGGCCACCTGCTTCGGCCCGGTGCCCGGAACAGCGAAACATATCCTCCGGCTCGACATTACCCGCACCGACGGGCAGCGGCTGAGCAAGGAATTCGACGTCACCGACCAGATACGCACCGCACCAAATCCCCGCGACGTTGTTATAACCATACAGGAGATTGAAATACCCCCTGACTCCATACCGCCGGATCCCGGAGGGGATGGCTCCGACGTAGGCATAATCGTCGGAATCGACGGATGGAACGTGGTGAATATCGACCTAACGACCTGACAGACCGACACGCACCCCCATTTCGAACCTGATAATGAAATATTTTTAACAATGATGGATATGAATAAACACCAGATTTCAAAAGTCGCCCTGTTCGCTATCGCCACAGCAGCCCTAACCTCCTGTTCCGAAACCGACAGCCCGCGACAGCCTGACCCGGAATCGGGCAACGCGATCCGCTTCGCCGCCAACACGGAGTTCGCCTCGCGCGCCGGTGCCGATGTCACGACTAACAATCTTACCGAGTTCAACGTCTACGCCTACACGGGCGAGGGCGCTGACAAAGTGACGTTCATGGACAACGTCGCTGTAACCAAAACCTCAGGAAACACCTGGACCTACTCGCCGCTGAAATACTGGCCTGCCGAGACGGTCGATTTCTACGCTTTCGCCCCCTCGACCTGGGTCGGCGCCGACGGCCCGCTGAAACCCGTGAGCTACTCCAACCACGCCGGCGACAAGGACCTGATTTACGCCGTAAGCCCCGACCTCACCGGCAACGGCTCGCAGCCCAACGCCCAGGTAGTGTTCAACTTCCGCCACGCGCTTGCCAAGGTAACCGTGCTGCTCAGCTCCACCAACGCCGACCTCAGGGTCGACGTGTCGAACGTGGCCCTGGCCAATATCCGCGCCAAGGGCGACTTCACATTCCCCTCGGCTTCGACCGCCGGAACCGCCACAGCCGAGTCGACCGGCACCTGGAGCAACCTCTCCGACATTTACCCCTACCTTCTCCATATGTCGCAGCGCCCCGACGAGGTTGTGACCCTTACCACCACCCCCGTCGACCTGAGCGACACCGGACTCGGAGGCCCGAAGTACCTGATTCCGCAGAACCTTACCTGGCGCTCGCACGGTGCCGGACAGGACAACTATATGTCGCTTATGTGCTCGGTATACGATGCCAAGTCAGGCGTGAAGCTCTGGCCTAACGCCAACACCCCGGAGGAGAACATCGTAGAGGGTAGCACCTTCGGCGATGGCTTACTTAAGTTCCCCCTCTCCACCAGCCAGTTCTCTGAATGGAAGCCCGGCTACCACTACGTTTACAACCTCGTGGTCAACGCCAACTCCGAAATGGGCTCCATCGAGTTCGGCCAGCCCACGGTCGACACCTACATCGACGTGGAGACAACCTTCGAATAACCCTCGGCCACACAACCCGCTCATAGCGAGGCCGGATATACCGCGGCGGCACTTACGCCCGGCGTATCCGGCCTCGCTTCGCCTCAGGGCGCGACGTCGCCGGCAGAAACAATTATGACAAATTTTTGCCGCGGAAGCTTCATTTTGCTTGCGTATTCGGATTCCTATCGCTATCTTTGCCGCCATCATCTGTACAATCACATCAAAACGTTATGCGCGGCATCACCAGTCGGCCCGCATACGCCTAACAATTTACCACAACGCTTATGAAGCAAATCCTACTCCTTACCGCGGCAGCCGCGATGGCTCTTTCAGCATCCGCCGCGATTCCCTTCGAAAAAGGGAAAACAGCCCCCGCGCCCAGGGCGAAAGTTGCCCACGCCGCGCCCAGCCGCGCCGTTGAGTCGCAACTGCTGCTCGACGAGAAGTTCGACAAGTTCACCGACGGCACCGAATCGGCGCCCGCGGCCGACGAGATTTTCGAAAACGGCTACCATATACCCGACAGCTATACCGCCCAGCCCGGATGGACCGGCCGCGGCGTGCACGCCGCCGGTGGTTGCGTGGCGCTCTACGGCTATTCATACTACGATGATTACTACGAAGAGACCATCAACCGCAACGGCTACCTGACCACCCCGAAATTCATGCTCTCCGGCACCGCCACCTTCACATTCCGCGCCAAGGCCCTCGACGCGTCAGGCGCCTCGCTATGGGTGGCCGTGTGCGACGATGACTACGGCCCCGGTTCCGACTCCGAGGACTACGCGCTCACCGACCAGTGGCAGGAATTCACCCTGGTAGCCACCGAGGCATCGCTCGATATGCCCTCCTACATCCAGTGTACCGCCGAGCGGGGCGTTGTGCTCCTCGACGACGTGCGCCTTGAATTCCGCAACGACCGCCTCGCCACCCCCTACGCGCTCCCGGCCATCAACAAATCGGCCACCGAGTTCGAAGCTTGCTGGGAAGAGGTGCCCGGAGCCGCCGCGTACCGCCTTAACGTGCTCTGCTACGAAAAGTCGGCCAACCCCGTATCGGGCGAGGTATTCCAGAACTTCGACGGCATCAACGTAAACGCCGACGGCACCACTATCAACGCCGCCAACCCCGGTTATCCCGCAGGCTGGACCTTCGACCTCGCCGCCGGAACGCAGCAGGTTGCCACCGACGCCGGCAACTACAACTCCCCCTCAGTGGCAATCAAATTTGACGCCGAGGGCGATATGATCGAGACCGAGACCATCCCCTACCCCGTCGACGGGCTGGAGTTCTGGGTGAAGGCCTCGCAGACCCAGGACAGCGAGTACGATATGTCGCTCCTCCGCGTGGAGCTCTTCCACTCCACAACCGGCAACTGGGAACCCATAGCCCACATCCCCTATTACTACCTCCCCGACCCCTCGGGCTGCGTCTACAAGTTCCCCAAGGAGTCGCTCGGCAGCGACGTCACCAAGGTAAGGCTCGTGATGATTCAGCGCGGCCTGGTTGATTTCTTCATCGACGACCTGCGCATCCACTACACCGAAGGGGGCACAACCTCGTTCCTGATCAAGGACCGCGACCTGGCCACCACCAAGTACACCGTGAGCGACATCAACCCCGTAAACGAATACTCCTACTACGTCCAGGCCGTCAACGGCGACATCATCTCCTCGCCGAGCTACGTCGTATGGGTCGACGGCATCGTGGGCCTGAAGGTCGAGACCGAGGAGGTGACCGACGCCACCCCAACCTCGTTCACCGCTTCATGGAAGCAGCTGGGTCACGCCACCGACTACAAGGTAGAGACCTTCAAGGTATTCACCCCCGCGGCCGACACCAAGGACGTGGTTGTGCTCGAAGAGTCGTTCGACAAGATCACCGAGGGCACCGTCGACAACCCCGGCTACGACTGGGTTTCCCCCTTCGACTTCGGTGCCAAGGGGTGGACCGCCACCGCCTGGGGCGCCACCCAGCCCCGATGGGCGGCCGGAATGGCCGGTACCGGCGGCACAAGCTACATCGGCCAGGCCGGCCTGGTGTACACCCCGGCGCTCGACCTCTCCTGCCACACCCAGGGAGGCATCAAGGTTGAAGCCACCGTGGTGACCACCGTAGGCTCCTTCGACTACACCGGCCAGGAGGAACCCGAGGGTATGTTCGCCCTGATTCTCCGCTCGCCGAGCGACACCCAGCCCATCGCCTCCGGCTTCATGGACACCCCGGTGGTAGGCTCCAACAGCGGCGTAATGCACATCAACAACATCCCCGCCGACGCCGACCTCTCGAACGTGATCATAGCCTTCATGAACAAGAGCGGCACTCAGTTCTTCGTTGACCACGCCAAGATCACAATGGACGTGGCCGCTGGCAAGACCCTGATGACCCCGCTGGCCGTAGCCAACACCCAGGAGACCTCGCTCAAACTCGAAGGGCTCGACCCCGCGGCCGACCACGCTTTCGCTGTGACCGCCTCCGCGTCGCGCGACTATGTGCCTTACGTTTCCGACCCCTCCGACATCCGCGTCGTGAAGACCTCAGCCGGAGTCGACAACGTGGCGGTTGACGCCGACAACGCCCCCGCCGAGTACTTCAACCTCAACGGCATACGCGTCAACACCGACGCCCTCACCCCCGGCCTCTACATCAAGCGCCATGGCAACTCGGCCACCAAGATCATCGTGAAGTAACCCATCGCGGGTACATCCCATAACGTCAGCCCCTTCATAAGTCGCTTTTCCGCGGCTTATGAAGGGGTTTGCTTATAGCTGTTTACGCGTTTGGCGGCAATCAGCCGTAGACGGTGAGCACCACCGACCTCGGGCCCCCGTGGTCGCGGAACTCGCAGAGGTATATCCCCTGCCAGGTGCCGAGGTTGGGGCGGCCACCAGTGACGGGGATTGTGAGCGACGCGCCCACGAGCGAGCACTTGGCGTGGGCCGGCATATCGTCGGCTCCCTCGAAAGTATGCTCGTAGTAAGGCTCGTTTTCCGGCACCGCGTGGTCGAGGATGCGGGCCAGGTCGGAGCGCACATCGGGGTCGGCGTTCTCGTTTACGGTGAGCCCGCACGACGTGTGCTTCACGAAAATATTTATCAGCCCCTCCCGCGGCATATCGGCTGGGAGGTGGCGGAAAATCTCGCCGGTGACCAGATGGCACCCCCTGCGCCTCGGTTCGAGGCGGAATTCAGTCTGCCGTACCATGGTCCTTTCAGGAAACGCCGAGCAGCTCTATTTCAAACACCAGGGTGGAGCCGCCGGGGATGCCGGGCTGCGAGAAGCGCCCGTAGCCCTGCTCGGCGGGGATGTATACCTCCCATTTGTCGCCAACGCGCATCTGCTGCATGGCTATGATCCAGCCGGGTATGAGGTCGCGCAGGCGGAAGGCCGGAGCCACTCCGCCGCGGCTGCTGTCGAAGGTCTTGCCGTTGATGGTCTTCCCGACGTAGTGGGCCGTCACCACGCTGCCGCGGTTGGGCTGGGGTCCGTTGCCGCTCCCTTTTTTAATCACTTTGTAGAGCACTCCCTTGTCGAGGGCCTTCACACCCTCCTCGCGCGCCTTGGCCTCAAGCCATTCGCGGTTTCGCTGTATGTATTCAGGTTTCGCCATTGATGTAGGTCGGTTTGTTGTTCAGTGTGCCGCGAATTTAGCTAAAAAACGCGACAGGGGAGGCCGCCGTACCGCGGGAATTTGTTATCTTTGTGGGGCGGACTACCCGCCCGATATTTGACTACCTGATATTTGACGATAATCCTTAATGGACGATAAGAAACTGTTCCTTCTCGACGCGTACGCCCTGATTTACAGGGCCTACTACGCCCTCATACGATCCCCAAGAATGACCTCCGCCGGGTTCAACTCCTCGGCGGTATTCGGCTTCTGCAACACCCTCGACGAAGTGCTCCGCAAGGAAAACCCCTCGCACATAGCGGTTTGCTTCGACCCTAAGGGCGATACGTTCCGCCACGAGATGTACGCCGACTACAAGGCCAACCGCGAGGCGCAGCCTGAGGACATATCCCTCTCGGTGCCAATCATAAAGGAGATTGTCGAGGCTTACGACATACCCGTGTTCGAGGTGCCCGGCTTCGAGGCCGACGACGTGATTGGCACCCTGGCCGGAAAAGCCGCCGCGGAGGGGTTCACCGTGTATATGATGACCCCCGACAAGGATTACGGCCAGCTCGTCACCGACCGGGTGCTTATGTACCGCCCATCGCTCAAAGGGCAGGGGTTCGAAATCCGCGGGCCTCAGGAGGTTTGCGACAAATACGGCATAACATCCCCCTCGCAGGTGATCGACCTGCTCGCCCTCGAAGGTGACACCGCCGACAACATCCCCGGATGCCCCGGTGTGGGGCCGAAAACCGCCGCCAAACTCATCAACCAGTTCGGCTCGGTGGAGAATATGCTCGACCACGCCGCCGAAATCAAAGGCGCGCTCGGGCAGAAAATCGCCGACAACGCCGACAAAATACGCTTTTCAAAGGACCTCGCGACCATACGCACCGACGTGCCCCTGGAGGTAGATTTCGACAAGCTGCTACGCGGCCCGGCCGACAACGAACGGCTCCGCGGCATCTTCACGCGCCTGGAGTTCAAGTCGTTCCTGGCCAAGCTCGGCGGCTCCGCCCCCTCGGCGCCGAAAGCACCCAAGGCCGAACCGGCGAAACCTCTGGAGGAGCGCTCGCTGTTCGATTTCATCGACGCGGGCGACGACGGCGGCGCCCCGGCCTCCGACGGCACTCCCGCCGACTCCCTCGCCACCTCCGGGGCCGACTACGCCGAGCTCATCGGCGAGGCCGAAATCGCGGCATTCGTAGCCGACGCGGCGCGTGCCCCCAAGGTCGGAATCTCCGTCTATGCCACCGGCCCGGAGGCAATGACCGCCACACTGCGCGGCATAGCCGTGGCCACCTCCGAAGAGAGGGCCCGCTTCATCGCGCTCCCCGCCGATGCCGACGCTCGGCGCGCGATCATCGAACTTTTCCGCCCGCTGCTGACGTCGCCCGAGGTGACTCTCTGCTCGCCCGACATCAAGCGCGATATGGTGATACTCCGCCGCGAAGGGCTCACCATCACGGCCAAATATTTCGACACCTCGCTGGCCCACTATCTTCTCCAGCCCGAAATGCGCCACCGCCTGGCCGACATAGCGATGAACGTGCTCCACTACCAGACGGCCGACTTCGCCGACAGCTCCGCGGCCCGCAAGCCGTTTGCCCCGCACCCCGCGGGCGAGGAGGTGAGCCGCTCGTGCGAGCACGCCGACGTGTGCCTCCGCCTGGCCGACCCGCTCCGCTCGCTCCTCGAAGCCAACGGGCAGCTCGGCCTGCTCGACTCCGTGGAGCTACCGCTTGCCGCGGTGCTCGCCGATATGGAATGGACCGGCGTGCGCATCGACTCCGCCGAGCTCAACAACCTCTCCATAGCCCTCTCGGAACAGCTCCGAGGCATCGAGGAGAAGGCCTACGAACTCGCCGGCGAGCGCTTCAACATAGCCTCCCCGATGCAGGTGGGCGAGGTGCTCTTCGGGAAACTCAAGCTCGACCCGAAGGCCAAACGCACCAAAACCGGCTCGTACTCCACCACGGAGGAGATTCTCGAAAAACACCGGTCGGCCCACCCCGTGGTGGGGCTGATCCTCCAGGCCCGCTCACTCAAGAAGCTCCTGGCTACCTACGTCAACGCCCTCCCAGAACTGGTAAACCCTGCTACCGGGAAAATACATACCACGTTCAACCAAACCGTTACGGCCACCGGGCGCATATCCTCGGCCAACCCCAACCTGCAGAACATACCCATCCGCACCGACGACGGGCGCGAGGTGCGCCGGGCTTTCATTGCCGACGACGGGTGCCTGCTACTATCGGCCGACTACTCGCAGATCGAGCTCCGCCTCCTGGCCGACCTCTCCAACGACCCGGAACTCACCGAGGCATTCAACTCCGGCCTCGACATTCACCGCTCAACCGCCTCAAAGCTCTACCATGTGCCCTACGACGAGGTGACCGACTCGCAACGCCGAGCCGCCAAAACCGCCAACTTCGGCACCATCTACGGTATATCGGCCTTCGGCCTCTCGGAGCGCCTCGGCATCAGCCGAGCTGAAGCGAAGCAACTGATCGACAACTATTTCGAAACCTATCCCCACATCAGACAGTTCACCAGCGAATCGGTTGAGCGCGCCCGTAAGGACGGCTTCGTGAGCACCATAATGGGGCGCAAGCGCTACCTGCCCGACATCTCGTCGCGCAACGCGACCGTGCGCTCTTTCGCCGAGCGAAACGCAGTAAACGCCCCCCTGCAAGGCTCAGCCGCCGACATCATAAAGGTAGCGATGATCAACATCCACGCCGAGATGGAGCGCCTCGGCCTCCGCTCGAAGATGATTCTGCAGGTACACGATGAACTGATATTCAACGTAGTGCCCGAAGAGCTTCCCCGGCTTCAGGAACTCGTGGAGCGCCTGATGGCCGGAGCCTTCACCGACGGCGCCGTGCGCCTTGAAGTGTCGTCGGGCGTAGGCAAAAACTGGCTCGAAGCCCACTAAACCGCATTTAACCGCAACACCCTAAAACCATTATACCGTGGAACACCCCGAAAACAGCTCAGAATATAGCGGCCTCACCGTGAACGCCGGCGTGTCGCAGCCCCCCGTTGTCAACCCCTACCTCAAACCCCGCAAGCGCAAACCCCTCCCCACCTCCGGCGAACTCGTAGAGGGGATTCTCAAAGGGGACGTCACCACCCTCTCGCGGGCCGTCACCCTCGTCGAGAGCCTCGCCCCGGCCCATCAGGCCCTCGCCCGCGAGGTCATTGAGAAATGCCTGCCGCATTCAGGCAACTCGCGCCGAATCGGCATCACCGGCGTGCCCGGAGCCGGTAAGTCGACCTCCATCGACGTGTTCGGCCTCCATGTGCTCAAAAACGGGGGCAAGCTCGCCGTGCTCGCCATCGACCCCTCGTCGGAGCGCTCCAAAGGGAGCATCCTCGGCGACAAAACCCGTATGGAAAAACTCTCCCAGCACCCTGGGGCGTTCATACGCCCTTCCCCCTCGGCGGGATCCCTCGGAGGCGTGGCCCGCAAAACCCGCGAAACCATAATCCTCTGCGAGGCCGCCGGTTACAACAACGTGTTCATCGAAACCGTAGGCGTCGGGCAGAGCGAGACCGCCGTACACTCCATGGCCGACTTCTTCCTTCTCATCCAGATAGCCGGCGCGGGCGACGAGCTCCAGGGCATCAAACGAGGCATCATGGAGATGGCCGACGGCATCGTGATCAACAAAGCCGACGGCGACAACATCGACCGCGCCCGCCTCGCGCAGGCCCAGTACCGCTCGGCGCTGCACCTCTTCCCAACGCCCCCCTCCGGCTGGACCCCCGAAGTGCTCACCTACTCAGGCTACTACGAGCTCGGCATCGAGGAAATCTGGGATATGATCGACCGTTACTTCAAATTCGTCGAAGCCAACGGCTACTTCGAGCGCCGCCGCCGCGAGCAGGCCCGCTACTGGATGTACGAGACCATCGACTCCGAGCTCCGACGCCGCTTCTACGACGACCCCGAGCGCGCCGCCCGCATCGCCCAGGCCGAGCGCCTCGTCCTCTCCAACCGCCTCTCCCCCTTCTCCGCCGCCACCCAGCTCCTCACCGACTAACCCCCAACCGAGGTCGTAGACTCCTCACGCAGTCACCCCGCCATAGGCCGTATCAGGCGGCTTATGGCGGGGTGACTGCATATGTGATGGGCGGGGATTAGTTGGCGTGGTGCGGGGGGAGGTCGGGGAGGAGGCGGTGGAGCCAGGGGAGGACCCACTCGGCCTTGAAGTAATGGTGGGGCGGGTCGACGTTGGCCAGGCGGAAGAATTCGGCGCGGTCGATGCCCGAGGGGAGGGTGTCGAGGGGGATGCGGTCGGCGGGATCGGCGAACTTGGCGTAGTGGTGGTATTCAAAGTTGTCGGGCACTCCGACGGTTGCGTAGGCTTTGGCGATTATGTTGAAGTCGCGGTCCATGCCACCCTCGGTGCATATCACGGGACGGGGGGCGAGCGCCGCCACGATGTCGGGGAAGTCAAAGAGGGTGAGGAACTCGGGTATCAGGTGCTCGATCGAGTTGGGGAAGGGGCGGAAGCCTTCCTTGTTGGGCTTGTTCATGACAAGGGCGCGCTCGCGGGTGCGGCAGAGGAAGTCGTTGTAAACGAATGCCATAATGGAGTCATCGAGAAGCCCGAGCACCATCAGCGGCTCCGTGCCGAGCGAGAATCCGCTTACTATGATGCGCCGCGGGTCGATTTCCGGGCGGGTCTTCATCCAGTCGAGCACCACTTTGTCCTGCCAGGAGGTGAGCCCTAAGTAGCTCCATCCGGCTTCGAGGAGGAAGCGGGAGGAGTCAAGGAAATCGAACTTGCGGTTGTCGGCGAGCTCGCCGAACGAGGGGTTGTCGACCACCACGGCCACCAGACCCTCCTCAACGTATTTGCGCCCCATCGCCGCGGGACGGAACACCGAGTCGCGCTCTCCGGCGAGCGAGAAGTTGCCCGGCACCTCGCCCGCGAGCAGCTCCTTGGTCTGGCCGAAGCCGGGGATGCAGAGTGCGGCCGGGCGCGCGCCGTCGGCGTTGTCGGGAATCATTACCAGGAAGGGAACCACGCTGCCGGGGAGCGGATACGACTCCCACTTTTCAACCCGGTAGCCGGGGCGGAGCGCCTCGCCTACCTTTACCGGGGGAGCCGACTGCGCCTCCGGGTGGCGCATCAACCGCGCCATGGCCTCCCCCATCTCCCCGCGCCAGGCAGGGAACGCGTCGGGGGTCATCGCCGTGTCGAACTGCAGCTTCGGAGCCTTGTCGGCGAAATATCTTTCAACTGTTCCGCGGGTGCTGAGCGAGCGTCCGTCGGGACGGGTGGTTTCGCGCATGGTCTGCGCCTGTGATGAAGCCGCGCCGACGGCAATGGCCGCGGCCAGCAACGCATACTTGAATAGAGTCATATAGAGGTTGTTTGATACCGCGAATATACGCAAAAATATCAAAAACAACCGCCCCCGCGGGCTTTTCGGCCTCGCGGGGGCGGCAATCGTCAGGTGTTTATGGTATTATTATGACTCCTGTCAGTCGGCCACGATCTTCACGCGGGCCGAGGCGAACACGGAGAGGTCGAGGCGGCGGGCAACCTCCATAATGGCGTGGGCGGCCTTGACACTGACGCCAACCTGGTTGAGCTCAGGGGCGTAAGCGGCGATGGCCATCACGCCGGGGATGATGGCGAGCATCGTGCCGCCGAAGGAGTTCTTGGCGGGGAGGCCGGCCTTCACGAGCCAGGGGGTGTTCATCTTGTGGGGACCCTTGGCGGCCATAAGGCCCACGAGGCTCTGCGAGAGCTCGCCGTCGTAGACAATCTTGCGGGTCGAGGGGTTCACGCCGTCGGCTGCGATGGTGGCGCCCATCATCGCGAGCTGCTCGGTCGACGCGCCCATCGCGAGGGCCTTCAGGTAGAGGTCGAGCGCGAGGTCGGTATCGTCGTATAGGGTGTAGTCGCTGTCCTTGAGCATTTCGGCGGTTTTGTTCTCGGCGGCTTCCTTGCGCAGGCACTCCAAGACGTTGTCGGCCAGCTCGGGAGCGGTGCCCATAAGGTCGATCATGCGGTTCTCATAGAGATTCCACTTCGACTCGGGGTCGCCGACCGGCTCGACAGCCGAGAAGGCGCGGATGCCGTGTGCCCCGAAAGCGAGACCTTTCGGTTTGTGGCCGTGGGCGCAGCGGGGGCACTTGCCCGATTTTTCGATTACCTTGTCGACACCGAACTGCGAGAAGAGCACCGAGTGCAGGGGCACCTGGGCGATGGAGCCCATAGGCACCTTCACAGAAGTGTCACCCTTGTTGATCGTGGTACCGTCGGCGAGGGTCACCGAGATGCCGAACTGTCCGGCGGCGGCGTTGAGGTTTCTGGGGTTGATTTCCCCCTCTTTCATAGGTTCGACCGCGGCATAAGCCTCATCGACGGCTTTGCGCAGGTCTGACATTGAGATTTTACGTTCCATATGTGTCTTTATGTTGTTAGCGTTAGTATTGTGTCAAACGCGTATGTACGGCCGGCGTGCCGGCATATCGCGTTTTTTCTTATTCGCAATATACTAACACGCCGGAGAGCCCGCTTGTTTGGGCCGTTAATGTTTAGAAAGAATATTTAAGCATGGCGTTGAGACGGTTCGCCTCGCCATGGGCGTTGTCGATGTTCTTACGCGAGCCGTGGATATACTCCACACCTATGAGGAGGTCGGGCAGCGGCGTATAGAAAGCGTTGACTATTGCGTAATTGCCCCGCTTGTAGGTATCGTCGGGGAGTCGGCCCTGGTCGTAGAGGCGGCAGAAACTGTAGCCCCCCGACACGAAGAAGCGGTCGGTAAGGTTGATCCTCGCTCCGGCGAGCACCCCGAGCGAGGCCGGGGCGCGCATCTTGCCCGCGTCGTCGGCCGAGGGCACCAGGTCGAACCCGAAGCCCGAGAGGTCGTTTAGCCAGGTGCCCACGCCGCGGCCATAGAGCCCCTGGTAATAGAATGTCAGGTATTTTGTGGCGTTGGCGACGCCGCTGAGCTGCACGCCCCATCCGGGAGTGTAGCGGTTCTTGCCGCTAATGAGGTCGCGGTAGGCCATGTCGCGGAACACGGCCGAGAAGCGAACGTGGCTCGCGCCGTTATCCCACCCGTACTGTATGAAGGCGGGGATGTCGGGCACCCTGGGACTCACCGAGGCCGACACCGGCACACCCATACCGTAAACGTCGCTATAGGTGCCGCTCACCGACGGCATCTCGGCCGATACGGCCCACGACAATCCATTGGGACGCAGACGCTTGTAGCGCAGCATCATCGGCTTTCCGCCGGTAGCGCCCGAGGGCCCCTGGTAGTCGATGGTAGGCATGCAGGCCGTAGCGTCGACAAACGTGCTGCGGGTCTTGCCGACCGTTACATTTCCCAGCGACACATACGCCTGCTGCACGGTGAAACCGTAGCCGTGGCTCGCCCCGGTGAAGTTGGCCTCGGCGTAGGCCACCAACGGACCTAATTTCGTGGCCTTTACGAACTTCACGAAAAGTGACGAGTGGTTGGCGCTACCCTGCATACGCTCACGCTCAGCCTTATCGGCGGGGATGGGGATGCTGTAGGTAGTGAACCCGGCGTCGTCAATCGAGCCTCTGAAATCATAGGAGAACACACCCTCCACGGCACCACCGATACCGAGCGCCGCCGACCCCTCGCGGTCAATCAGCAGGAATCGCGGAATGCCGGGATCCTGGAAATGCAGCTCCTGGGTGTCGTACATCACGGCCATCACGTCGCGGTGGACATTGGCCGAATCGCCCGAAAGGATTATGGCACGCCGGGGCGACTGCATGAAGATATAGTCATCAGTGGCTGGCTCGGCAGCGGCCCAGAGAGGAATTACGATCGCCGCGGTCACCGACCCCAGCAGAATAAGGTTGCGCCCGAACCTCGCGCGGCGCACCAGTGAAACGGCCTTCGAAAACTGACCCATAAGAGTAATAGTTGAATCGTTAGAGCAAAGTATTAATATATGTTATAACTTCCCGAACCCCGTTAAAGTTCGCATCCGCCCCTATAAAACTCCACCCCACGATAAAACATCGCCCCGATAAAACTCCGCGAACCTTCAAAAACATAAAAAGGCGCTCATCACGAGCGCCTTTTTATTGGTTTCCAATAGGTACAATTTCTAAGGTAAAAAAGATTGTTTTAGGTTTGCGATACAAAGGTCGGGGTTTTCCGATAAGTGGCAAAATTTCGGCGTATGTTACATAACATAATTTTGCGGCCACCCCCGCCGATCGCGAGAAAACATAAGTTTTAACCCCCTGAAAAGCACCCTTTTAAGAATCCGGCGATAACGCCGCCGCTCTTATTCGCTAAAGATTATTTAACACTTATATCCCCTAATTTTCGTCCTCCAGAGGCGGAAAAATGTCAAGCCGGAACTCCTCGCCGTCGAAAATTCCGTAAGAAAAACGCGTAATCCAGTCGCCGAGTATAACCATCCGCGACCGGGTGCCGGGCAGCGGGTAGTCGACCAGCGTGTGGCGGTGGCCGAACACGAAATAGTCGACATCCGCATCGGTCGAGCGCAGGTAGTCGAGGCAGTAGTCGACAAACGGTTCATCAGCCGGATCGAACCGCTTCGCGGTGTACCCCTGGAAGTCGCGCGACGAGGCCGACCACCGGTGGGCGAACGCTATGGTCCAGCGCGGATGTATGGCCGAATAAAGAATCTGGCAGAAACGGTTGCGGAATATCGAGCGTATGAGGCGGAACGAGTGCTTCAGCCGCCCCACCCCGTCGCCGTGTGTCAGCAGGAACCGCTTGCCGAGAATCTCGCGCACGAGCACCCCGTCGACCACCTCCAGGCCTATCTCGTCGCGCAGATAGTCAAAGAGCCAAATGTCGTGGTTCCCTATGAACCAGGTGATTTTCACCCCCGAGTCGGCCAACCGGGCCAGCGCCCCGAAAAAGCGCAGGTAGCCCCGGGGGGCCACGTTGCGGTACTCGTACCAATAGTCGAGCACGTCGCCGAGCATGATCAGCTCGGAGGCGCGCCCTATGAGCGACTCCACGAACGCCGCGGCGCGCCGCTCGTGGGCCTTCGGATCCGGTATATAGCTCGCACCTAAGTGCAGGTCGGAGATAAAGTACACCGGGAGCTTCCGGCCATCCCCCCTCGCGTTTCCCTTTTCCATCGCCGTGCGGGGTGGCTTACAGGAATCCGAGTTCGAGTTTGGCCTCCTCGCTCATCATATCCTTGGTCCATTCCGGCTCGAACACGATGTTGATCGTGACCGAGCGGATACCCTCGATGGATTCGAGCTTGATGCGGGCGTCCTCAACGATGAAGTCGGCCATCGGGCAGGAGGGCGCCGTCATCGTCATATCGATCGCGAGGTCCCCCTCGTACGAGAGGTCAATACGGTAAATCAGCCCGAGGCTGTATATGTCAACCGGGATTTCGGGGTCGAAAACCGTCTTCAGCATTTCGACGACTTTCTCCTCAAGCCGGAGGTGTTTCTCTGCGTCCATATGGTTGTAGCTTGATTGAACGTGGGTGTTTTGTATTGTTCTAAACACAAAGTTAGGCAATTTTGCCGAAAGCGTGGGGAAATTTCGTAACTTTGAGGAAATTTTTCGCTAACGCGGCGGGGCCTCACCCCTCGGACCCGCGGCTTATAATATATGGAATCCACATGGATAACGATATGATAAAGGTGGGAATCACCCACGGAGACTACAACGGCATCGGTTACGAGGTGATACTCAAGATGCTCGACGACCCCAGGATGCTCGAACTCTGCACCCCGGTTATCTACGGCTCGGCCAAAATCGCCGCCTTCTACCGCAAGGGCATGGAGCTGCAGCAGCCACAGCAGCTCTGCCAGATAGCCGACGCTGCCGACGCCAAGGCCGGCGCGTGCAACATCGTGAACGTCATCGGCGAGGACGCCCGCATCGAGCCGGGCCAGTCGACCAAGGAAGCGGGCCAGGCCGCCTTCGCCGCACTGGAGCGCGCCGTGGCCGACCTCCGCGACGGCAAAATCGACGCCCTGGTCACCGCCCCCATCAACAAGCACAACATCCAGAGCGAGCTCTTCCATTTCCCCGGCCACACCGAATACCTTGAGGCTTCGGCCGCCGACGGCTCGAAGGCTCTCATGATTCTCTGCGACGAATCGGTAAGGGTGGCGCTGGTTACCACCCACCTCCCCCTGGCCAAGATTTCCGAGGCCATTACCAAGGATGCCGTGCTGGAGAAACTCCGCCTCTTCGACCAGTCGCTGGTGAAGGATTTCGGAGTACACAAGCCCCGCATAGCCGTGCTCGCGCTCAACCCCCACTCGGGCGACAACGGCCTGATCGGCACCGAGGAGCAAGAGGTGATCATCCCCGCCATCGAACAGGCCCAGAAGGAGAAAATCCACGCTTTCGGCCCCTACGCCGCCGACGGCTTCTTCGGCAGCGGCCTCTTCAAGCGCTTCGACGGCGTTCTGGCCATGTACCACGACCAGGGCCTCGCCCCCTTCAAGGCCATCGCGATGGACAACGGCGTGAACTTCACCGCCGGGCTCCCCTGGGTGCGCACCTCGCCCGACCACGGCACCGGCTACGACATCGCCGGAGCCGACAAGGCATCGGAAGCTTCGATGAGAAGCGCCCTTTATATGGCTCTCGACGTGCTGCGCCACCGCCGCAACCACGCCGAGGCCACCGAGAACCCACTCAAACCGCAGACCCCCGACAAACCCTCTCGGGGTGGTGGCGGCGGAGCCGACGGCGCCGACCGCAAGCAGCGCTCCGACCGCAAGCCCAAGCCCGGCAAGGACTCGAAGGAAACCCGCGAACCCAAGGAGAACCGCGAGCCAAAGGAAGCCCCCGCCCAGGAGCGCACCGCCGAAACCCCGGCACCGGCGCCTGAAGCCCCCGCGCCCGCTGCTGAGCCGCGGACTTCTCCCGCCGAAACCACGAAAATCGCGGACAGCCAGCCCGCTGCTGAAACCGCCAAACAAGATAATCCAGAATAAGCGATTATGTTCCAGCTGAATGCTCTCCGGCGCGCCGCGGCGTGCGCCTTGCTGCTGGCCGCGGCCTCGACCTACGCCTCGGCCGGGCTTACCGACCTCCCGACCGCCAAAATCAACGGACGCGAGATGTACTACTACGAGGTGTCGCGCGGCGAGTCGATCTACGGCGTGGCCCACAAACTCGGGATCGACCGCGAGGAACTCCTGAAATTCAACCCCTCGGCCGCCGACGGGCTCAAGCCCCGCATGAGGCTCTACTTCCCCGTTTCCGAACGCCCCGTGGTAGCCGTTGATGAACCTAAGGCAGCAGCCGCCACCCCCACCCCGATGACCCACGTCGTGAAGAAGGGTGAGACCCTCTACGGCATAGCCCGCTCCTACGACCTCCCCATCGAGCAACTCATAATCCTCAACCCCGGATGCGACGCCGGGGTCAAGGCCGGGCAGCGCCTCGTGCTCGCCAAGGCCGAGGCTACCCCCGCCAACAACGCCGCTACTGGTACCCACGAGGCTCCCGTCGAAGAGCCCCGCTACGAGGTGTACAACCCTGTCGACGACCATGTTGCCGACAACGCCCCCGCTCCCACCGACTCGCTGCTGCTCTACGGCGGCACCGCGGCCGCGCCCGCCGAGCGTAAAGAGATGAACGTGGCCGTGGTGCTCCCCTTCATGCTCGAATCCGAGCAGCCAGGGCGCGCGAGCCAGCTCTACACCGAATTTTACAAAGGGCTGCTCCTCGCCGCCGACGAACTCCGCGAGAGCTCCGACGCCAAAATCAACTTCAAAGTCTACGACTCGGCCAACTCCTCCGACTCCACCCGGGCCATCATGAACCGCCCCGAGATGGCCGAGGCCGACCTCATCATAGCCCCCGACGGATACTCGCAGTTAGCGGCTGTGATTGACGGAGCGCCCGACGACGCCCTGGTGCTCAACCTCTTCAACGTCAAGGACGACTCCTACCTCCTCCACCCCAACGTGATCCAGACCAACATCCCCCACGACCCGATGTACGACACGGCCATACGCGGCTTCCTCTACCGCTACGAGGACCGTCTGCCGGTGTTCCTCAGCCGCGCCGGAGGCCCGGCCGACAAGGAGTCGTTCGTGTCAGAACTTAAAAAGCGCCTCACCGAGGAGGGTCGCGACTACCGCGAAATCAACTTCGACACCATACTGCGCGACGAGGACCTCGCCTCGGTTGACGCCGACCTCCAGGCCGTTGTGTTCGTGCCCAACTCCGGGTCGGCCTCCGAATTCGCCAAAATCGAAAACGCCGTCACCAACAAGCGCCAGGGCGCCCTACGCCCCGAAAACGTCGTTATCTGGGGCTACCCCGAGTGGATTACTTTCCGCGACGAGAGCCTCCGCGGCATCTGCGACCTCGACGCGACTATCTACTCGCGCTTCTTCTCCGACACCCGCGACTTCCGCGCCAAGGAGCTCGCCGAGCGTTTCCGCAAGGAGTTCGGCACCGATATGGTCGAGGCCGTACCCACCCAGGGGATACTCGGCTACGACACCGGCCGCTTCATCATACGCGGACTCCGCGAGAAAGCCGCCACGGGCGTGTTCCCCACAGACTTCTCCGGGTTGCAGAGCGAAATGCGACTCGTGCGCGCCGACTCCCCCGAGAGCGGCGACCGCGGGGGCCTCTACAATGAGGCGCTCCTGCTCATCCACTTCCTCCCCGGGGGCACGATCGAGAAAATCTGCCTCTGACGGCCACCTACGTTGTTGACTATCACTTAGAAGAATGCCCCGCCGAATAATACTGATCATAGCAGCGGTATGCGCCTGGATGTCATCGCAGGCGCAGACTCACTATCTGTCGCACGTCCACGTCGGTGGCCATGCGGGCATGACGCTCTCCTCCATGTCGTTCTACCCCTCCGTGAAACAGGAGATGATCCAAGGCATGGCCGCGGGCGTCAGCTTTCGCTACGCCGAAGAGCGCCACGTCGGGCTCCAGGCCGAACTCAACGTAGAGCAGAGCGGCTGGAAGGAGGACTACGAGGGGCTACCCTTCAAATATGAGCGCCGCCTCACCTACCTCCGGCTCCCGATTATGACCCACATATTCTTCGGAAGCCGCGTGGTGAAATTCTTCTTCAACCTCGGCCCGGAAGTCAGCTATATGCTCGGCGAGAAAATCAACTCCAACTTCGACTACGCACACGCCTCGACCAACCCCGAATTCCCCGCCAGCCGCCGCTACGAGCAGCTCGACCTGCCGATTTCAAACCGCTTCGACTACGGCATAACGGGCGGTTTCGGAGTAGAGTTCGTGATCATGCGCCGCCACTGCATAGGTATAGAGGGGCGATACTACTTCGGCCTGGGCAACATCTTCCCATCGACCAAGAAGGACTACTTCTCGGCATCCCGCGCCACCTCCATCCTCGTAGCCCTCTCCTACAAGTTCCGCCTGAAGTAACCGCCCCTATTCAGCAAACCTCTATGATGCGCGCCGCCAGCGGGAACCACAGATACCCCTTGACCGCGCACCCGAGGGTCGAGGATAGGAACGACGCATAGTCGCGCACCTGCTCAAAGTACGCCGGGTGCTCGTGCGAGCCGAATTTATAGTCGATCACCGCGACCGAGCCGTCGGCCATCCACACTATGCGGTCAGGGCGCCGTATGGAGCCGGGGGTCGTCAGAGGCCGCTCGTTGATCACCCTGCGGCAATCCTCGAACCAAGGTTTCACGCGTTCGTCAGCGAGGGCCGCGGCCAGTATCTCCGCGGCCAGAGCTTTCTGGGCCGGTTTGAGCCTGTAGCGGTGGGCCGCCCGGTCGAGCGCCAGGGATAAGTCGGAGGCAATCCTAACCCGGCTCAGCACATTGTGCAAAAATATGCCGCGGTAGCGCTCCTGTTCGAAGTCGAAACCGCTGAGCTCGTCATAGTCCGACGTAATGGTGAATTCATCGCGCTCGTGCACGGTGTACCCCTCGTCGAGAAACCGTCGGCAGTCGGCCATCACCTTGGCTACTTCCGGCGAAGGTTCCGCCTCCGGCGCGGGGGATGATGGGCGCTTGTCGGCGCTGTCGAGCCGTCGTTTGTCAACCGGCTCGCCGAGCTGGAAGAGCTCGAAACCTTCGTCGAGCGGAGTGACGAGGTCGGCAAGCGGCACCATCCAGCGGCGGTTCTCCTCCGAAACATCATCGCCATTGACAAACCGTTTGTCACAAAGGTCAATCGCCTCGCGCAGCAGGGGCCCCACGCGCTCCGACTCGACGTTGGGGTCGGAGTACACGCATAATTCATAGCGGGCGCGCGTGAAGGCAACGTAGGTTACGTTGAGCGCGTCGACCCGCTGCTCGTGGGAGTAACGGGCTGTGTCCTTGACAAACGCTTTGATAGGGCGAACCGACTGGTTGGAGACCGGGATATAGGGTGGAATCAGTTCGGGGTCGATGCCGGGGAGGTGCGACGGGTCGAGCGAATACCAGTCGTGGCCGTCATAGTTTACAATCTTCTCCCAGCAGAACGGAACGTGCACACAGGCGTATTCCAGACCCTTCGACTTGTGTATCGTGGTGACGGTGATCGCGTTCAGACCCGACGGGGAGTCGAGGGTCGATCTCTTGCCCACCGCGTCCCACCACTGCAGAAACTCCTGTATCGAGGTGGTGCCGCGCTCCTGGAAGTCGAGCACGAGGTCCATGAACGTCGCGAGGTAAGGCAGCTCCACCCGTCGGCAGTCGGCGGGAAGCATGACGCGTATGATACGCTCCACCAGCGCGTCGATACTCGGGCAGTCCATTATCTTCATTTCCAAAGCCTGGGCGTCGATGCTGGCTTGCAGCGGGTCGGGGGCCTGGCCAGGCGCCGGGTCGGATGTCGCGGCGATAGCCTTTTCGAGCGCCTCGGAGTTGGTGAGCCGCCGCATCAGGGGAGTGCCGTCGTCGTTGAACACCGGGTGCCCCTCCTCGTCGGTGGCCTGCACCTGGTCGAAGAGGCAGAGATTGTAACGATGGATCATGCGGGCGCGTCGGTAAGCGGCGTTGCGCACTCGCCGCGGCTCACCCTTGCGGTCGCGCGAGCTGTCGTCGAGCACATATTCCGGGGTGATAGCCAGGCGCAACACCCCGATAATCAGTTGCACGGCGAGCGACGAATCGACCCGCAGCGCCTGGGCCGAAACGACAGGCACCTTGCCGAAACGCCAGTCGGGCTCCTCCATACGCCGGAGAAGGTGCATGATCACCTTCTTGCCGTAGGTATTGGACCGCACCAGCACGGCAATGTCGCGGGGCTCGAATCCGGCGGCGAGCTGACGCTCGATCTCTGAGCACAGTTTGTCGAGCACCCATCGCGGGTCGCGCGGACGGGGATACTTCGCGGCCTCCTCGGGAGGCAGCTTCCTGAGCTCTTGAGCCGAGGGCACTTTCGGTGCGAAGTACACGCGTGTCATGCCCGGCAGTGAGAGGTTCCGGGTGGCGACCGACTGTATGAGGCCCGCATACGATTTCGACGCGAGGCTGAGGTAGGGACGGGCCTCCGGCTCGACCCGCTCGTCGATAAGCCGCGCCAACGGGCCGAAAAGCGAATTGTTGAAGGTAACGACCGCCGGGGCGCTTCGCCAGTTGGTGTTCTCCTCGACGCGCTCACCCTTGACATTGACGGCCTTCTCGCCGAGGCGCGGCACTATGGCGTTCTGCACCCCCGAGCCCAGGATTTCCGGCGAGGAGTTGCGGAAGCGGTAGATCGACTGCTTCTCGTCGCCGATTATCAGGTTATCCTCCCCGCGGGAAAGGCTTTCGAGCACGAGGGGTTTCATATTGGACCACTGCATCTCCGACGTGTCCTGGAATTCGTCGATCAGGAAATGCTCCAGCCGCGTGCCGAGCCGCTCGTAGATGAATGGCGCGTCCTCCTCGCGGATCAGGTCGCGGAGGAAATCGTTGGTGTCGGAAAGTATGAAGGCGTCATTCTCCTCGCAGTAGCGTTCGAGCTGCTCGCTAACGCCGCTGAAAAGCCCGAGTATGTAGAGGTTAGAGGTCAGAAAATCGATCAGTGGCGCCCGCTCGATGTATTCGAGCGCGGCGTTGAGGGCGGTGTCGAGGGCGGCCTCGTCGCGGGGCCCGACCGACTTGCAGTAAGCCGCGCGGTAGCGCTCCTTCACCCCTCCCGACGCCTCCGAAGCCTTTACCACCGAGGTAAATGAGGATGGGATATACGGTTTTTCCGCCATACCAGCCAGCACCTTCCCGACATTGGAGTTGATATTCTCCAGTCCGATCACGGTCAACGCGGCCGCGGCGGCTTCCGAGGTTCTCCGGGCGAGCTCCTTCTTCGCCCCGGCCAGAGCCGCCTGGAAGCGCTCGATGCGGTCGGTATCGGCCAGATACAGGTCGATTTCCTCGCGGTGGAGGCGGTACGACTCGCCCAGGAGGTGCCCGATGGTCTTCACCAGTTCGCGGTGCGAGCTGGACGACCGGGCGAACAGAAGGATGCTTTTCCCCGACTCATTGAGCACGTTGAGGTACTTCTCCAGCCAGCTTGCGAGGAAGCGCCTGTGGCGGCGGGCGTTCTGGTACTCCTCCTCCGACTGCCCCGGCGTACGGCTCAGCGGGGTGTTGACCGACTCAAGCATATTGGCCACGGCCACCTTCACCGGGTAGGTGTCGTCAATCTCAAGGTTGAAGTTGCCCGAGAGGTCGAGCTCGCGGGCGAAAGTGCGCAGCACGTTCTGGAAAAACGAGTCGAGAGTGCTTACGTTGAAGGTCGAGAAGTTGAACAGCAGGTCGTTGAGCGCCCGGCGCGAGTGCCGCGCCAGCGTGGGGCCGTCGGTATGGAAAAGTTGGCAGAAATACTCCTTGTAGGGGCTCGGCGAAGCGGGATCGTCGTCGGCCAGCGCCCCGAGCTCCTTGATGATGCGCGACATCATCTCCTCGGTGGCCTTGTTGGTGAACGTCACCGCCAAAATCGAGCCCTGGGCCTTGACTTTGCCGAACCCGTAGTTCACGGCGTGGCGCAGCGTGTAGCGCTCCCCGCCGCCGGGGAGGTGAACTTTCCTGCCCAGCAGCAGTTTTATATATTCACGGGTGAGGGTGAAAGTCTTGCCTGAACCGGCCGAGGCTTTATGTATCTGAAGCATAAGGTGTCGGATTAAGAGGGGCCGCGCAGGGCCGCCGTTACCGCAAATTTCGCAAAAATCCGGGCAAGTTCCAATAAATACGTCGAATTTTATTAACTTTGCGATAAACAACACGAACTCACAGAATCATGAAGAAATTCCTTTCAGAATTCAAACAGTTTGCCATGAAGGGCAACGTGATTGATATGGCTGTCGGTGTGATCATCGGCGGCGCCTTCGGCAAAATCGTAAGCTCGCTTGTCAACGACATCATCATGCCGGTGATGTCGATTATAACCGGTGGCGACGGCTACAAGAACCTCAAATACGTCATCACCCAGGGCCAGGCCGCGACCGACACCCAGGCCGCCATCGAGGAGGTAGCGGTGAACTACGGCCTCTTCATCCAGAACATTGTCGACTTCGTGATCATCGCCTTCAGCATCTTCGTGGCTCTGCGCGTCATCATGAAGTTCAAGAAAAAAGAGGAGGAGGCCCCCGCTCCCGCTCCCGAACCGAGCAAGGAAGAGGTGCTCCTCACCGAAATCCGCGACCTCCTAAAGCAGCAGGCCGACAAAAAGTGAACCGCTCCAGCATTATGCCGGATACCGCGACCCCATTCCCCGGGCCCGTTTACCTCATAGGTTTTATGGGCTCGGGCAAAACCACGCTCGGGCGCGCGCTCGCCGCCGCCAACCCCGCGCTCAGCTACATCGACCTCGACGAGGAGGTGGAGCGCCGCGCCGGGATGAGCGTCCGCGATATCTTCGCCCGCCACGGCGAGCGGCGCTTCCGCCAGCTCGAATCGGAAGCGCTGAGGGATTTCGCCTCGCGGAGGAACCTGATCGTGGGATGCGGCGGGGGCACCCCCTGCCAGCCAGGAAATATGGAGTTCATGAACGCCAACGGGCTCACGGTGCTGCTCCGCGCCTCCGACGCGGCCCTGCTGCGACGCCTCACCGAGGCCCAGGCCCAGCGCCCCCTGCTCGACGGTATGGACTCCGAAGCCCTGCTCGCGTTCATCCGCTCCGAGCAGGCACGCCGCGAACCCCACTACTCCAAGGCCAGGCTCGAATTCCCCTCCGACCGCCTCGAATCGACCGAAGAGGTTGCAGACTCCTGCCGGGAGTTCCTCAGCCTCGTACAACGGCAATAATCAACCAATCTAACCAACATAACTGATGATGGACAACAGTGTCGGACTCACTCCGATGCCCTCGCCGCTGGAGACTGCCACCTGCCGCCGACGGCTCACAATCGGACTGCCGAAATGCCTCACGCGGTCGGAACGCCGATTCCCCCTCACCCCCGAGGCGGCGCGCAACCTCACCGAGCGCGGGTTCTGCCTCCTCATGGAGGCTGGGGCCGCAGAGTCGATTCACTACCCCGACGGTGCCTATTCCAAGGGGGGCGTGCGGTTCGTAAGCCGCCGCGAAACCCTCCAGGCCGACATTGTGATACATCTCGCCCCGCTGTCGGTGCCCGACATAGGGCAGCTCCGCAAGGGCGCTTTGCTGCTCACGCTCGCCAATTTCGGGCGCCGCGAGGGTGCCGAAGTGGTGCGCCGGCTCCTTGAGCGCCGGGTGATCAACATCGCGCTCGACCTCGTGGTCGACAGCTACGGCCACCGCCCCTTTGCCGACGTGATTGCCGAGGTGTCGGGCCGAGCCGCCGTGACTATCGCCTCGGGTCTGATGGCCGACTCCGAACATGGCAAGGGGATACTCCTCGGGGGAATCGCCGGGGTTTCACCCTGCGAGGTGGTGATTCTCGGCTCCGACCTCGCCGCCGGAGCAGCCGCCCGCTCTGCCATAGGGTTGGGGGCGGTGGTGAGAATGTTCGATAGCGATGTCTACCGCCTCCGCGCCTCGCTGCGCCAGATCGGCGGAGGCGTTATAGGGTCGAGCATCCACCCCCGCGCGCTGGAAAACGCCCTGCGCACCGCCGACGTGGTGATCTCGACCGACCTCGACTGCCCGGTGGTGGTCGAAGCCTCCGGCGAGACGCTGCTCAAGAAAGGCGCCCTCGTGTTCGACCTCTCAAGCGAGCCGGGCAAGGCATTCCCCACTATGCCGCTACGCGACCTCGGCGACCGGGGCGACAAGGAGACTGCAGATCTCTACCGCCCCGGCGAACCGACATCCTGCCACATCTGCTACTGCAACGCCGGGAGCGCCGTGCCCCGCACCGCGGCCATGGCCCTGAGCGACACGTTCATCACGATGCTCGACGACATCGCCGGATGCGAGGGCGCGTCGTCGGCCATACAGCTCACACCCGGCCTTCAGGACGCCGCGCTCACATTCCTTGGGAAAGCGGTGAACCCGCGCGTGGCCCGCATTGCCGGAGTCCGTCACTACGATATACGCCTGCTCCTCTCGCTCAGCTGATTACAAGGGAGATTTTATGGGAGATAAGAAAAGAAAATTCTATGTGGTCTGGGTCGGACGCGTCCCGGGCATCTACGATAACTGGGACGACTGCCAGGAGCAGGTCGCGATGTTCCCGGGAGCCAAATTCAAATCGTTCGACAGCCAGACAGCCGCGACCATCGCCTTCCGAGGCGACGGCGAGGACGAGTCGGCCATAATTCGGGCAATCGCCGACAACCGCCCCGCGACCCCGTCGTCGCCGGGCGACTACGCCCTGATTCCCGAAATAAACCTCTCGGCGATCGCCGTCGACGGCGCGTGCTCCCGCAACCCCGGCCCGATGGAGTACCGAGGGGTCGAGGTGGCCACCGGCAAGGAGGTTTTCCACTTCGGCCCTGTGCCCGACGGCACTAACAACGTGGCCGAATACCTCGCCCTGGTTCACGCCCTGGCGCTGCTTTTCAAGAAAGGCGACGGCACCACCCCGATTTACAGCGACTCGCGCAACGCCCGCGCCTGGGTGCGCAACCGCCGAAACCGCACCACGCTGAAACGAACCCCCGCCAACGGCAAGATCATCGAGATGCTCGCGAGGGCCGACGCGTGGCTCCAGACCCACAACTTCACCAACCCGATACTCTGCTGGGACACAGCCCGATGGGGCGAGATTCCCGCCGACTTCGACCGCAAATAACCAACCGCCGGCCGCGACCTCCTCGACGACGCCGTAGCGCTCCGGGACTGAACCCATTAAAAAGCCACTCCGCGAGCTTGTTTTTAAATCAGCTCCGAGTTGCGGTTGGTGAAATTGTTTCGTAACTTCGCGTAAACGAATTTCAGCTCAAAATGGAACAGTCAAGAATCTCCCGCAGGGTTGAATCCCTGTCGCCGTCGGCGACACTCGCGATGTCGGCCAAGAGCAGCGAGCTCCGCGCCAAGGGTGTCGACGTGATCAACCTTTCGGTCGGCGAGCCCGACTTCAACACCCCCGAACACATCAAGGAGGCCGCCAAGCGCGCCATCGACGAGAATTTCACCCACTATCCCCCCGTGCCGGGGTATATGGACCTCCGTCGCGCCATCGCCGAAAAGCTGCGCCGCGACAACGGGCTGGAGTTCGCTCCCGAGCAAATCGTGGTGTCTGCCGGTGCCAAGCACTCCCTCTCCAACGCCGTGCTCGCCCTGGTGAACCCCGGCGACGAGGTGGTGATCCCCACCCCGGCTTGGGTTAGCTACGTCGAGATGGTCAAGCTCGCCGAGGGTGTTCCCGTGTGCGTTCCCGCCGGAATCGACCAGGACTTCAAGATTCTTCCCGCCCAGCTTGAGGCCGCCATCAACGAGCGCACCCGCCTGGTGATGCTCTGCTCCCCCTCCAACCCCTCGGGCAGCATTTACTCCCGCGAGGAGTACGCCGGCCTGGTGGAGGTGCTCGCCCGTCACCCCGAAGTGGCCGTGATCTCCGACGAAATCTACGAGCACATCAACTATACCGGCGAGTTCACCTCGCTGGCATCGTTCCCCGAAATCGCCGACCGCGTGGTGGTGATCAACGGTGTCTCCAAAGCATACGCTATGACGGGATGGCGCGTCGGCTTCCTCGCCGCCCCGCTCCCCATCGCCAAGGCTTGCTCGAAACTCCAGGGGCAGACCACCTCGGGTATCTCCTCCATTGCACAGAAGGCAGCCGAAGCCGCCTATGTGGGCCCGCAGGAATGCGTCGAGGAGATGCGCCGCGCCTTTGAGCGCCGCCGCGACCTCGTGGTGAAGCTCGCCCGCGAGATTCCCGGACTGAAAGTGAATAACCCCCAGGGCGCGTTCTACCTCTTCCCCGAAGTCACCGCCTACCTCGGCGGCAAAGTGAAGACCGACAAGGAATTGGCTATGTACCTGCTCGAAGAGGGGCACGTGGCAACCGTCGCCGGATCCGACTTCGGCCTTCCAGGCTACATACGCCTGAGCTACGCGGCCGCCGACGAGCTCCTCGTAGAGGCTATGGGACGCATCAAAACCGCCCTCGCCAAACTCCTCTGACTCTATCAGGCGCGGACCACGGTCCCGCCCATATAATAACCGCTACAAAACTCCGCAAATGGACTTTATACAGGAACTTACCTGGCGCGGCATGATCCACCAGATGATGCCCGGCACCGACGAACAACTCAAAAAGGGGATGACCGCCGCATACCTCGGCATCGACCCCACAGCCGACTCGCTCCACATCGGCCACCTCGTGGGCGTGATGATGCTCAAGCACTTCCAGCGCTCGGGCCACAAACCCATCGCCCTGATCGGAGGCGCCACCGGCATGATCGGCGACCCCTCGATGAAAAGCCAGGAGCGCAAGCTCCTCGACGTGGCCACTCTTCGCCACAACCAGGAGGCCATCAAGAAGCAGCTCTCCAAATTCCTCGATTTCGACAGCGACGCGCCCAACGCCGCCATCCTCGTCAACAACTACGACTGGATGAAGGACTACGGCTTCCTCGACTTCATCCGCGACATCGGCAAGTGCATCACCGTCAACTATATGATGGCGAAGGACTCGGTTAAGAAACGCCTCTCGGGCGACGCCGGCCAGGGTATGTCGTTCACCGAATTCTCCTACCAGCTCCTCCAGGGCTACGACTTCCTGCACCTCTACCAGAACGAGGGTTGCCGCCTGCAGCTCGGCGGCTCCGACCAGTGGGGCAACATCACCACCGGCACCGAGCTTATCCGCCGCATAGCCGGGGCCGACGACGCGTTCGCCCTCACCTGCCCCCTGATCACCAAGGCCGACGGAGGCAAGTTCGGCAAGACCGAGAGCGGCAACGTATGGCTCGACCCCGCCCGCACCACCCCCTACCAGTTCTACCAGTTCTGGCTCAACGTTTCCGACGACGACGCGCAGAAATACATCAAAATCTTCACCGTGCTCTCCAAGGAGGAAATCGACGCCCTCGTAGAGGAGCAGAAGGCCGACCCGGGCCTCCGCCCCCTGCAGAAGCGCCTGGCCAAGGAAATCACCTGCATGGTTCACTCCGAGAAGGACTACGAGATGGCCGTCGAGGCTTCGCAAATCCTCTTCAGCAACAAGGCAGCCGCCACACTTCGCAAAATCGACGAGGCCACGCTCCTCTCCGTGTTCGATGGCGTGCCCCAGTTCGAAGTATCGCGCAAGGACCTCGAAGATGGCGTTTCGATAGCCGACCTGCTTACCGACCGCGCCCCGGTGTTCCCCTCCAAGGGTGAGCTCCGCAAACTCGCCCAGGGTGGCGGCTTCGCGATCAACAAGGAGAAGGTGGCCGACCCCTACGCCCCCGCTTCCACCGATATGCTGCTCAACGACAAATACATCCTCGTTCAGAAGGGCAAAAAGAACTATTTCCTGCTCCGCGCCGTCTGAGCCGCATCAACCATCTATCTCTCCCCTGCTCCGATGAGTGCCGCCGAGGCCATACTTACAATCGTCATCCCGGTCCATAACCGGGAGGCGATGGTCAGGCAGACGCTCGACAGCGTGGCCGCGCAGACTCTGCGCCCACTCAGGGTCATATTGGTCGACAACAACTCGACCGACTCGACTCCCGAACTGCTCGCCACCTGGAAGCGCGAGGTGGAAACACCCGCCTTCAGCGTCGAGATACTCAGCGAACCGACCCCCGGTGCCGCGGCGGCGCGCGAACGCGGCCTGCGGCACGTCACAACCGAATACACAATGTTCTTCGACAGCGATGACCTCATGGCACCAGTCCATGCGGCCATCGCTGTCGACGCTTTCTATCAGAACCCCGAGGCCGACCTTGTCGGATGGGACGTAGCCGTAGGCGACGCCGCTTGCCGCCTCACAGGCGCTGTAAGGCGCTTCTACGCCACCGATGCGCAATGGCACAACATTATGCACGGATCCCTCTCCACGCAGCGCTACGCGGCCCGTACCGAGCTATTCCGCCAAGCCGGAGGGTGGAACCCTGCCGTTCGCGGCTGGGACGACATCGAGCTCGGAGCACGCATCCTCTCCCTTAATCCCCAAATAATAAAACTCACCGGCGAGCCCACCGTGATATGGCGCGGACACGCCGACTCCATCTCGCGCCTCGACTACGCCTCCCAGGCGCCAAAATGGGAATACGCCCTGCGGGCGCTCCGCGCCGATTTCGCCGACTCTCCCCGCCTGCTGCGCTTCGTCGGCCTCAAAGGCGCCATCCTTGCCGGCGACTACCATAAAGAGGGCGCCAAAGCCGAAGCTAACCGCCTCCTGTCAGAACTGCTTACTGAAGAACACAACCCCGCCTACCGCGCACTTCTGCGCATCGCCTACACCCTCCAGCGCTCCGGCCTACGCGGCGTAGCCCGCATCCTCCGCCCCCTCTACTAACCCCCAACTCCAATCCACCCCCATCCCCGGCATCGCCGCGGAATGGGATACTTGGGAAATTTAGGAATTATGGGAGGCTTGCCATTCATCTCCAAAGTCTCCAAAGCCTTCAAAGCCTTCAAAGCCTCCCAAAATTCCCATAATTCTCATATCTCTAAAATTCCCCATAATTCCCATTATTCCCAAGCCTCCCAAAATTCCCCAAACTCCCACTAATCCCAGCCCCGGCCAGGCTGGGGTATAAAGCAAGAGGCCCCCGGGTCCTTTCGGATCCGGGG
>CAJUKE010000022.1 GCA_910587075.1 uncultured Muribaculaceae bacterium | reverse complement strand
ATACGGGGGGCGCCATCCGGGCGCGGACGCTTTGAAAAGCGTCCCTACTACGTCACCCTCCCCGCCCTCCTCGCCCGATAGAACGCAATGACGAGGCCATGCCCAAGGTCGGAGACCTTGAACATTGGAAGCCCCATCATTAGCTGCGGTTAGCGGCGGTTGATGGGGTTAGCGAGTGAGGTGGGGTGCAAGGTCGGAGATCTTGCACAAGAAAAGCCGCAGTATATCGAACGACGGGGCATAGGTTTGAACGACGGCATTATGGATTATCGTGTGTGTCGCGGAGCGTTACGCTCCGCGATGGTCGGAGCGCTCCGGAGGTGGCGTTTTTTGGCGCAAAGAGGGGGAAATTCTCACGGGTTATTATATAGTAGTGTTTTTTGCGTTTTTTTTGTGTGCGCGTGTGATTGGTTTTCTGTAATTTTACACTAAAATTCAACTTAAACCTAACACAACACAAACCATGAAGCAGTTTAACGACGCCAACTTCCTGCTGCAGACTCCCGCGGCAGAGCGTCTCTACCACGATTACGCCGAAGGGCTCCCCATCATCGACTATCACTGCCACCTCATCCCCGAATATGTAGCTTCGGACCACAAGTTCGAGAATCTGTCGAAAATCTGGCTCGAAGGTGACCACTACAAGTGGCGCGCCATGCGCACCAACGGTGTCGACGAGCGTTTCTGCACCGGCAAGGACACCACCGACTGGGAAAAGTTCGAAAAATGGGCCGAAACAGTGCCCTACACCATGCGCAACCCGCTGTACCACTGGACACACCTCGAACTCAAGACCGCTTTCGGGGTCGACAAGCTCCTCAATCCCTCGACTGCCCGCGAAATCTACGACCACTGCACCGCCATGCTCCAGACCCCCGAGCGCACCGCCCGCGGCCTGATGAAGCACTATAACGTCGAAGTTGTGTGCACAACCGACGACCCCGTAGACTCCCTGGAGCACCACCTCAAGGTGAAGGAGGACGGTTTCCAGGTGCGCATGCTCCCCACCTGGCGCCCCGACAAGGCCATGGCCGTAGAGGTTCCCGCCGACTTCAAGGCTTACGTTGACCGTCTGGCCGAAGTTTCCGGCGTGGCAATCAGCAAGTTCCCCGACCTCATCGCCGCCCTTCAGAAGCGTCACGACTTCTTCGCCGAAGTAGGTTGCCGCCTGAGCGACCACGGCATCGAGGAGTTCTACGCCGAGGATTACACCCCCGCCGAAGTAGAGGCTATCTTCGACAAGGTTTACGGCGGCCAGGAGCTCACCAAGGAGGAAATCGACAAGTTCAAGACCGCAATGATGGTTGAGTTCGCCATCATGGACCACGACTCGGGCTGGACCCAGCAGTTCCACTACGGCGCCATCCGCAACAACAACTCCCGCATGATGAAGCAGCTTGGCCCCGACACCGGCTTCGACTCCATCGGCGACTTCACCGTGGCTAAGAAGATGTCGAAGTTCCTCGATATGCTCGCTTCGCGCGACAAGCTCGGCAAGACCATCATCTACAACCTCAACCCCCGCGACAACGAGCTGGTTGCCACCATGCTCGGCAACTTCCAGGATGGCCGCTACGGCGCAGGCAAGATCCAGTTCGGTTCCGGCTGGTGGTTCCTCGACCAGAAGGACGGTATGGAGAAGCAGATGACCGCCCTCTCGAACCTCGGCCTGCTGAGCCGCTTCGTCGGGATGCTCACCGACTCGCGCTCGTTCCTCAGCTACCCGCGCCACGAATACTTCCGCCGCACCCTCTGCAACCTCCTGGGCAACGATATCGAGCAGGGTCTGCTCCCCGCTTCCGAGATTGACTTCATCGGCAAGGAAATCGTGTCGAAGGTATGCTACGGCAACGCCAAGGAATACTTCAAGTTTTGAATCCTTAACATCAATACCATCAGATAAATATGGCAAATTCTTCTGTTGCGGGAACGAAGATGACCAGCTTCCGCTGGACCATCTGCCTGCTCCTGTTCCTCGCGACGACCGTCAACTACATGGACCGCCAGGTGCTTTCGCTCACCTGGAAGGAGTTCATCTCGCCCGAGTTCCACTGGACCGACGCCAACTATGGCCTGATAACGGCTGTGTTCTCAATCATCTACGCCGTAGCCAACCTCTTCGCCGGCCGCTTCATCGACTGGATGGGCACCAAGAAGGGTTACCTCTGGGCTATCGGTGTGTGGTCGGCCGGCGCCTGCGTGCACGCCCTCTGCGGCATGGCCACCGAGTGGACCCTCGGCCTCCACGACGCGGCCGAGCTTGTTAACGCCACTGGCACCGTGGCCGTGACCATCGCGACCGTTTCGGTTTACTTCTTCATCGCGGCCCGCACCGTGCTCGCCCTCGGCGAGGCCGGCAACTTCCCCGCCGCCATCAAGGTAACCGCCGAATACTTCCCCAAGCGCGACCGCGCCTACGCCACCTCGATCTTCAACGCCGGCTCGGCTATCGGCGCCCTGATCGCCCCGTTCACCATCGGCCCGCTCGCCAAGTTCTTCCAGAGCATCGGCTGGGGTAACGGCTGGGAAATGGCGTTCGTGATCATCGGCGCGCTGGGCTTCGTGTGGATGGGCTTCTGGATCTTCCTCTATAAGAAACCCGCCGCCAATCCCCGCGTGAACGCCGCCGAGCTCGCCTACATCGAGCAGGACGACCACGCCAAGGGTGAAACACCCCGCGAAAAGGCCAAGGTGGAGGACAGCGAGACCGCTACCATCCCCTTCCTCAAGTGCTTCAAGTACCCCCAGACCTGGGCGGTGTTCTTCGGCAAGTTCCTGACCGACGGCGTGTGGTGGTTCTTCCTCTTCTGGACCCCGGCCTATATTACCGATGTGTTCAAGCTCTCCACCTCGTCGGGCGAGGGCATGCTGATGATTTTCGTGCTCTACCTGATCACGATGCTCTCGATTTACGGCGGCAAGCTCCCCTCCATATTCATTGACAACGCGGCCCGCCGCGGCGTGAAGGTCGATCCCTATGCCGCCCGTATGAAGGCTATGCTTATCTTCGCCGTGTTCCCCCTGCTTGCCCTCCTGGCCCAGCCTATGAGCTCGCTCTCTCCCTGGCTCCCGATCATCATCATCGGTATCGCCGGAGCCGCCCACCAGTCGTGGAGCGCCAACATCTACTCCGTTGTAGGCGATATGTTCCCCAAATCGACCATCGCGACCATCATCGGTATCGGCGGTATGGCGGGCGGTATCGGCTCGTTCCTGATCAACCTTGGCTCGGGCGTGCTCTTTGACTACGCCGCCCAGACCAACATGGCGTTCATGAGCTACACCGGCAAGCCCGCGGGCTACTTCATCGTGTTCTGCATCTGCGGCGTGGCCTACCTCGTCGGTTGGTGCATCATGAAGCTCCTCGTGCCGAAGTACAAAGTGATCGAAGTTAAGTAAATCGCGGATTAGCGAGTAAATTACAGATTCAAAGACTCCTATTAATACCTATGAAAGAGATTAAGAAACTCGATAAGAACGCTGTCGCCAAGGCGGAGCGTCCCGTAAAAATCCTCCAGTTCGG
Organism: uncultured Muribaculaceae bacterium; assembly: GCA_910587075.1. Classification (GTDB taxonomy): domain Bacteria; phylum Bacteroidota; class Bacteroidia; order Bacteroidales; family Muribaculaceae; genus UBA7173. The sequence continues at coordinate 49,357 of CAJUKE010000022.1, read as the reverse complement.
CGAGGGTAACTTCCTCCGCGCGTTCGTCGACTGGCAGCTCGACATCGCCAACGAGAAGGGTGTGATCGACACCAACGTGGCCCTGCTCACCCCCCTGTTCGGCCAGAGCAAGGTAATCGACATCCTCAAGGAGCAAGACGGCCTCTACCACGTTGTGCTCGAAGGTATCGAGGAGGGTCAGCCCAAGCGCGAAATCCGCCTTGTGAAGTCGGTGGCCGACGCTTTCTCCCCCGCCAACGAGTATGACACCTATGTAAAATATATCACCTCGCCCGAGCTCCGCTTCATCGTGTCGAACACCACCGAGGCCGGTATCCGCTACGAGGAGGGTGTCGACGTGATGGCCGATATGCCCTCGTCGTTCCCCGGCAAGGTCACCAACCTGCTCTACCGCCGCTGGAAGCACTTCAACGGCGACCCCTCCAAGGGCCTGGTGTTCATCTGCTGCGAGCTTATCGAGGACAACGGCACCACCCTGCGCAAGTATGTGATCCGCCACGCCGAAGAGGCCGGACTGGAACCCGCCTTCATCCAGTGGGTCAAGGACTCCTGCTTCTTCTGCGACACGCTCGTTGACCGCATCGTGCCGGGCTTCCCCCGCGACACCATCAACGAAATCAAGGAGGAGATCGGCTTCGACGACAACATCGTAGTGAAAGGCGAGCTCTACCACCTCTGGGCTATCGGCGGCGAAGGCTACAAGGTTGTGGCCGAGGAGCTCCCCCTCGACAAGGCCGGGCTCCACGTTCTCTTCATGCCCTCCATCAAGTCGTTCCGCGACAAGAAGGTGCGCATCCTCAACGGCTCGCACACCGGCATGGTGCCCGTGGCCCTGCAGCTCGGCTGCGAGACCGTGATGGATGCCTTCAACAACCCCGCCGTCAACAAGTTTGTCAACACGATGGTGGCCCGCGAGGTGCTCCCCATGATCGACGAGGATCCCGAAGAGCTCCGCAAGTTTGCCGACAGCATCCTGGAGCGCTTCTACAACCCCTACATCAAGCATATGCTCAGCTCCATCGCCCTGAACTCCCTCTCGAAGTGGGAGGCCCGCAACTGGAGCACCGTTAAGGATACCTACGCCAAGAAGGGTGAGCTGGCCGACTTCGAGCTCTTCACCTTCGCCGCCCTGCTCTCGCTCTACGGCCCCGGCACCGACTTCGTGCCCCAGGACACCGCTTCGCACATCGAGCTGATCAACAGCGTGTGGGACGACAAGGACTACCCCGCCACCGTCGCCAAGATCGTCGACAGCCCCATCTTCGTGGAGCGCTTCGAGCAGGCCGTGCCCGGTTTCTCGGCCAAGGTAGCCGAATACCTCGCCGCCATCCGCCGCGACGGTATGGAGAAGGCACTCAACGACTTTCTCGCCGCTCACGAATAAGAAAGTGAATACGATGAAGCGTTTCCTTAAAATCAACGCCGCCGACAACGTGGCTGTCGTCCTCGCGGACGACGCCCGCGCCGGCGAGGTGTTCGCGACTCCCGAAGGCACCGAAGTGACGCTCCAGAGCGACATCACCCGCGGCCATAAGTTCGCCCTCCGCCCCATCGCCGAGGGTGAGCCGGTAATCAAATACGGCTACCCGATCGGCCACGCCACGGCTCCCATCGCCGCCGGCGAGTGGATCCACTCCCACAACCTGGCCACCTCCCTGAGCGACGACCTGAAGTATACCTACACCCCGACGGCCATCCCCGAGGTGAAGGTCGAATCGTGCCCCGAAATCAACGGCTACCTCCGCGCCAACGGCGACATGGGTATCCGCAACGAGCTCTGGATCGTGCCCACGGTGGGTTGCGTCAACGGCCAGGCCAACGCCATCGTTGAGCGCCTCCGCCGCGAATGCGACCTGACGGGTATCGACGACGTGCGCGCCTTCACCCACAACTACGGCTGCTCGCAGCTCGGCCAGGACCACGCCAACACCCGCGCGGCCCTCTCCGCGCTGATCAAGCACCCCAACGCCGGGGGCGTGCTCGTGCTCGGCCTCGGATGCGAGAACAACCAGCTCCCGGTGCTCCGCGACCAGCTTGGCGAGTACGATGCCGACCGCGTGAAGTTCCTTATTTCCCAGGAGGTTGAGGACGAAGTAGAGACCGGCTTCGAAATCTGCTCCAAGCTCATCGAGCGCATGCGCTCCGACCGCCGCCAGCCCCTGCCTATCTCCAAGCTGAAGGTGGGCCTCAAGTGCGGCGGCTCCGACGGCTTCTCGGGCATCACGGCCAACCCGCTGGTGGGCCTCCTCTCCGACCGCGTGATCGCCTGCGGGGGCACTTCGGTTCTTACCGAGGTACCCGAGATGTTCGGCGCCGAGACCATACTGATGAACCGCGCCTGCACCCCCGAGGTGTTCGACGAGACCGTGAGCCTCATCAACGACTTCAAGGGTTACTTCCGCTCCTACGGCCAGCCTATCTATGAGAATCCCTCGCCGGGCAACAAGGCTGGCGGTATCACCACCCTGGAGGAGAAATCGCTCGGGTGCGTGCAGAAGGGTGGCAACCAGGCCGTTGTCGACGTGCTCAACTACGCCCAGCCCGTAACCAAGCACGGCCTCAACCTGCTTACGGCTCCCGGCAACGACCTCGTGGCCGCTACGTCGCTGGCTCTCTCGGGGTGCCAGATCGTGCTCTTCACCACCGGGCGCGGCACCCCCTTCGGCACCTTCGTGCCCACGATGAAGATTTCGACCAACTCGCAGCTTGCCGCCAAGAAGCACAACTGGATTGACTTCAACGCCGGCACCATCGTCGAGGACGAGGCCGCCGAGGTTGTGTGCGACCGCCTTATGGACAAGGTGGTGGCCGTGGCTTCCGGCGAGATGCTCCACCACGAGAAGGTCGGCGCCAAGGAAATCGCCATCTTCAAGACCGGCGTGACACTCTGACAATACCTATATTCGCCGATACGCGGGACGCGACGTCCCGCGTATCAGGCGTATTTTTATAATGCTTACAATCTATCCATGAACCGTTTATCCAAGCTCTCACTGCTGTGGCTCCTCCCGGCGGCCCTCCTGGCCGGATGCGGCAGCGCCCAGCGCGTCACAGTCAGCAACCCGCTCCCTTTCGACCGCGACGGCGAAATGGCGCAAGTGCCTGTAAAAAAACTTAAAAGCTCTCTCCGCGACGCGGGATTCGTAGTTACCGATCCCGCCGGAAACGAGGTGCCTTACCAGCTCACTTCCGACTCCCTTCTGATATTCCCGACATCGGTTGCCGCCAAGGCTTCGGCTGTCTACACCATAAAGCCGGGGACTCCCGCCCCGGTGAAGCCCCGCGTCTACGGCCGCTTCTTCCCCGAACATAAGGATAATATGAACTGGGAGAACGACAAGGCCGCCTACACCGCCTACGGTCCGGCGCTCCAGGCCCGCGGCGAGCGCGGCTTCGGCTACGACGTATGGACCAAGAACGTCGACACCCTCGTGCTCGAACTCCGCTACAAGCTCGCGACCCAGAAAAAGTCGATGCACAAGGACCACGGCAACGGCATGGATGCCTATATCGTGGCCAACACCCTCGGCGGCGGCACCGCCGCGCTCCTCGACGACAAGGGGGAGATTATTTTCCCCTGGTGCTGGAAGGAGTACGAGATTCTCGACAACGGGCCGCTCCGCTTCTCGGTGCGCCTCACCTATAACCCCCTCAAGGCTGAGGAGGACGCCAACGTGGTTGAAACCCGCGTGATTACCCTCGACCAGGGCTCGAACTTCAACCGCACGCAGCTCCGCTACGACGGCCTGAGCCGCCCGCGCCGCCTCGCCCCCGGCATCGTGGTGCACAAGCAGAACCCCCGCGAGTTCGGTTTCAACGCCAAGGAGGGTTGGATGGCTTACGTCGATTCAACCGACAACCCCCGCAACGGCAACGGCGTGATCTATCTCGGCGCCGTGGCTCCCGCCGACACCATTATATATAAGCCCGTGAGCGAGCCCGCCCGCGACGCCGACGCCCACCTGCTCGCCATATCGGAGTACAAGCCCGGCGACACCTACACCTACCTCTGGGGCTCGGCCTGGTCGAAAAATCCGACCGCTCCCGCGAATACCGACGAATGGAAGGAGGCTATGCGCCGCGCCGCGATGTGCTTCCGCAACCCTCTTGAAATTAGTGTGAAATGAAAACCAAGCTGACTCTTCTGTTACTCTTCATAGCCTCGATGGCCTCCGCCGCCGAGACTCCGCAGGCACCAGCGGCCGAGAACGCGCGCCCCGAATATGACTTCGTAGTGGCCAAGGACGGCAGCGGCGACTTCACCACCGTGCAGGAGGCCGTCAACGCCGTGCCCGACCTCTGCGGCTCGTACCGCACCCGCATCCTTGTGAAGGAGGGGCGCTACGAGGAGAAGCTCGTTATACCCCAGACTAAAATCAACCTCTCGCTGATAGGGGAGGGGGACGCCGTGATCACTTACGGCGACTACGCCTCGAAGAAAAACCGCTTCGACCGCGAGATGGGTACCGCCGGATCGTCGAGCTGCTACATCTTCCCCGTTGACTTCTACGCCGAGAACATCACGTTCGAGAACACCGCCGGGAATGTCGGGCAGGCCGTGGCCTGCTACGTCGGCGGCGACCGCACCGTGTTCAAGAACTGCCGCTTCCTCGGCAACCAGGATACCCTCTACACCCACAGCACTGGGCGCCAGTATTACACCGGGTGCTACATCGAGGGGACTGTCGACTTCATTTTCGGCAAGTCGACCGCCCTTTTCGACGACTGCACCATCCACTGCAAGCGCGCCGGAGGCTACATCACCGCTCCCGCCACGCCGCAGGGGCAGCGCCACGGCTATGTGTTCACCAACTGCAAGCTGACGGCTGACTCGGCCGCGGTGCGCTGCTGGTACTCGCGCCCCTGGCGCGACTACGGCCAGACCGTGTTCATCCGCTGCGATGTCGGGGGGCATATCCGCCCCGAGGGGTGGCACAACTGGCGCAAGCCCGAGCGCGAGAAGACCGCCTTCTACGCCGAGTACGGCTGCACCGGCGAGGGGGCCGACACCACTAAGCGCGTGCCCTGGGCCAAGGTGCTCACCTCCGACGAGGGTTACTCGCTCCCCGAGATTCTCGGCGGCGACGACAACTGGGATCCCACCTCGCTGACGGGGGAGACCCGCGCCGTGGTATATCCCTGACGTATAATTGCCAACCATTCATTATCTTACCTTTAATCAGACTCTCTCCCGTTACCTATGAAACGTTTTGCCTCTCTTGGGGTGGCCGCGGCCGCGGTTCTCGCGGCCGCGGCGGCTAACACCGACCCCGCGTCGGTGGTAGAGCGATGGTCCGACTCCGCCACCCATCCGAAAATCATCGACATTAACTTCTCCGATACCGCCTGGCCCGATTCCTGGCAGGGTGAGACCGGGCGCGACTGCCCGTCGTTCGCCGACGGGGGGTATGTCAACGCCATTATCGACGTCAACGCCAACGGCGGCGACGCGGTGAAGTACCCGGTAGTATTCCACAACTGCACTTTCGCGACCAACGCCTCGCACAACGGGTTCGCCGGCACGACCGCGGCTTTCGCCCGCCAGTACTACATAGGCGAGAAGCCTTCGGGCAACTCAGCCGCGACGTACAACAACTGGACCGTGGCCGGACACACCACCTACCTGGAGGACAACATCGAGCGCGACGCCTCGGGAGTGCCTACCCACGGCGAGGCCGGGTTCGTGCAGATGTGCCGCGACGCGTCGGCCGACGGCGTTACCTCGCTCCACGGCTGGATGGAAATCGACCATATACCCTACGTCGAGCGCGTGCAGTGGTCGTGGTCGTCAACCTCCTGGGGGCGCGGCATCAAGTGCGATGTCAAAATCGGCGACGGCCCTTGGAAACCCCTCGTGTGGATGGGCTCCGAGCGCCAGAAGCAGGGGTGGACCGTATTCAGCGACCAGGGTTACTTCATGGAGAATGTGATCAACGCCGAAGATGTGTCGCTCCGCTGGCGCGTATGGGACGGCGAGGACTTCGCCAACCCCGTGCAGACCGACGCCGACGGCAACTGCCCCTTCAACGTGGCCCTGAATCCGCTGGGGCAGATGCAGGCTCCGCGCGTGCACAAAGTTAAAATCTACGGCACGGAGCTCACCGCCGACCAGGCCCGCTTCGCCCGCGAAAATATGGTGAACGACCCGGGTGTGCTTTCCGACCTCTCGGAATTCGGCGGCGGCACCGCCTCGCCGGCTCCCGACGATAACGCCGAGGTGCGCCTCTTTATGGTGGCTCAGGACGGCAGCGGCGACTTCGCCAAAATCCAGGACGCGATTGACGCCGTGCCCGCCGGGGCCCGCGGACTTATCTACATCCGCCCGGGTGTTTATGAGGAGAATCTCTACGCCGGGCGCAAGGGTGAGGCCGAGCGCTTTATCTCGCTGATCGGCGAGAACCGCGAGACGGTTATCATCACCTCAGGTGTCGGCCGCGGCAACAACAGCGGCAACACGTTCAACGACTGCGCCGCCCTCAACGTTTATACCCCCCGTTTCTACGCCGAGAACCTCACCATACGCAACACCGCCGGCGAGAACGCGGGTCAGGCCGAGGCGCTCTTCACAGGGGCCGACGCCCATGTGTTCAACAACTGCCGCGTTTCCGGCTACCAGGACACCTACAAGGCCAACGTCGGCTCCCGCGGCTATTTCCGCAACTGCCTGATCGAGGGCACGGTCGATTTTATCTACGACGCGGGGCTCGAATGGTTTGACAACTGCGAAATCCGCGCCCGCAAGGCCTCCAAGGGGGGCTACCTTACCGCCCCCGGCGGGTCGGCGATGGCTATGAGCCGCGTGCTCTTTCCCGAGCTGTCGGAGCCCTATTTCTACCCCGGACTCTTCTTTGACAACTGCTCGCTGACCGCCGAGGATGGTGTGGCCGCCGCGTCGTTCACCCTCGGGCGCCCCTGGCAGGAAAATTCCGGCTCGATGTTCCTCAACTGCACTCTCGGTTCGCATATCGCTCCGGCGGGATGGACTGCCTGGAGCGGTTCGGAGAACTCCTCGTCGCTCTATGAGTTCCGCTCGATGAACGCTGACGGCACCCTTGCCGACGTGAGCCGCCGAGCCTCCTTCTCGCGCCAGGCCGCGGAGGCCGAGGTCGAAGCCTATATGAACCCGGCGTTCCTCTTCGGCAATTTCTCGAAAACGCCGTTCGACTACGAAAAGATTCTCAAAGCCCCTTCGGCTCCCGCCGGATTCCATATCGACGGTACCCGCTTCACCTGGGAGACCGACGACGCTGCCGCCGCTTATATCGTTATGCGCGAGGGTGTTCCCGTGCTCTTCACCGAGCAGAACTCCTATGATGGTTACGCCCCCTCGGCGCGCTATACCGTGAAGGCCGTGTCGCGCTACGGCGCTCTCTCCGCGCCCGCCGAGGTCAAGGAGGCCGTGCGCATGCTCGCGTTCCCGACCGCCGAAGGGTTCGGCAAATTCACCTCGGGTGGCCGCGGTGGACGGGTTGTTACCGTGACCTCGCTGGCCGACGACGGCTCCGCCGGGACTCTCCGCTGGGCCTTCGAGCAGTACAAGGATGAGCCCCTGACGATTGTGTTCGCCGTGAGCGGGCAGATCGCCCTCACCCGCGAGCTCCGCGTGAACCGCGCCGACTGGACCCTCGCCGGGCAGACCGCCCCGGGCGAAGGTATCGCCATCACCCGCAACAAGGTGAACCTCGGCGGTTCGCAGAACTTCATCGTGCGCAACGTGCGCTTCCGCATCGGCCATAAGTCGATCGCCGGCGACGTGATGATGGAGAACGCCCTCGGAGCCGAAAACTGCTCCAACTTCATCTTCGACCACTGCTCGTTCGGCTGGTCGGTCGAGGAGAATATGAACACCGCCGACTCCCACTTCCTCACCGTGCAGTACAGCATCGTGCACGAGGGGCTTTACCGCGGCGGACACTCCAAGGGTGACCGCGGCTATGGTTGCCAGTGGGGCGGCTCTCCCGCTACTTACCACCACAACCTGCTGGCCCACAACCAGTCGCGCTCATGCCGCTTCAACGGCGCCCGCGGCGAGGACCATCTGGTGTTCCTGGAGTACATCAACAATGTAAACTACAACTACGGCAACAACGGCGGATGCTACGGTGGCGAGAACACAGCGCCCGTATCCTCCTACAACGGCCTGAACTCCGCCCACGAGTGCAACTTCATCAACAACTACTATCGCCGCGGACCCGCCTCGAACGCTACCAAGGTAGTGTTTGTCAACGCTTCCGGCGCGCGCGACGGCGCGACCTCATGGGCTCCGGCCAAATGGTTCGTTGACGGCAACGTGGCAACCGCGAGTGCCGCCGCCACCGCCGACAACTGGTCGGCCATGACCGCCGAGCTCTACAAGCTCGACGACATCAAGGCCGCCGAGCGTATCGTGCCGCGGAACGCCTATTATAAGTACTCGCTCGCCGGAAACCAGGGCAACTATGAGCCCTCGCTCTATATGCTTAAGGATTTCCAGAGCGCCGAGGACGCGTTCAACACCGTTGTTGAGACAGCCGGTACCATCAACCGCGACAAGGTTGAGGCCCGAGTGGCCAACGACGCACGCACCGGCAAGGTTACCTACGGCGGCTCCACCAAGGGGAAGAGCTCCGGCATAATTGACACCGAGGCCGATGCCGAAGGTTTCTTCGACTACGCCGCCGATTACGAGGTGCCCGCCGACACCGACGGCGACGGTATACCCGACGCCTGGGAGCGCGCCAACGGTCTTGACCCCGAAGTAGCCGACCAGAACCGCCGCAACGCCGACGGTTATACCGCCCTCGAAGTGTACCTCAACTCGCTGATGGGCGAGGAGATGGACCGCGTGTTCGGCGCCGACGCCCTTACAACCGTGAGCATCGCCGCCGAAGTGACTTACGACCACGCGACCCGCACCCTCACCGTGCCTGAAGCAGCGGTTGGAGGCACCCTCGCCGTCTACGCCGCCGATGGCCGCCTCCTCCGCATAGAGCGCCTCGCCTCGACCACCGTGACCCTCACCGGCCTCCCCGCCGGTCCGGCCCTCCTCCGCGTCGAGGCCCCCGCGACCGCACCCGCCACCCTCAAAGCCCTCCTCTGAGCCATTCCCCGACCCGCGGGATGTCGGCCATCCCCCAATCCCGCGGGCGGGAGCCAACGAAATAAAGATTACGATTAAGGTCGGAGACCTTGCACAGGTCTATGTTGTGCAAGGTCTCCGACCTTGCTTTGTCCGCCTCATACAGAACCCCATCAACCGCCGCTGGCGCGGCTTATGATGGGGCTTTCAATGTTGAAGGTCTTCGACCTTCGTAGCGGTTTGGGCATTGTGGAAGGTCTCCGACTTTCGAAATGACGGGGTTTCATCGTAGGTCTCCGACCTTCGGTTGTCTGACGGTGAAACGGGCAGTAGGGACGCTTTTCAAAGCGTCCACATAAAAGTTGCCGTTACGCGGCGCCAATCAGGGGGAAATTATGTGGAACCATCCGGGATGCGCCATCGGCGGGGTGATGCCATCCGGGATGTGCCATCGGTGCATCGGTGGGATGATGCCATCCGGGCGCGGACGCTTTGAAAAGCGTCCCTACCCCGTAACCAGCCTTCGTGGCATTGCTGGCGTTGTGCGAGATATCCGATTTTTGGCGAGGTGATGAGTGGGATTTTTCGTTTTTTTTCGGGCGGACTATTGCGAGTTTTGCGGAAATAAGCGAACTTTGCGATGTGGATCAAGCACGCAGAAGCCCCGCAAGGGGGGATTGGCGGCATCTTCATTTTGGAGACGCTTCCGGCGGGCGGGGTCTGCAAGACATAATGAAAAGCGTTTACTCGACGCTTGATTCTTGACATCAGGGAATCTCGCAAATTCTTAAGAGCGCCAAGGGGAGACGGTTCAAAGCCGGAAAGACCCCGAAGCCTCACATCATCGTCAAGGGTGAAGCAACGGTAGATGCCCGTGGATATGTGTGTTCCAAACACGCCTGTTCCGTCGTATCTTTCCAGACACGGCGCGATGGCGCTATATGATTGACGCATATATTAAGCGTGGGCTTCTGCGTTGCTCGTTCCTCGATGATGGGCAATGCGAGAGCCTCCTGGTGTGGAACGAGCGACAGGTACAGTCTCCCGCGCTTTTCTCGTTTATAAACCTTTCAAAATATTGCCGACGAGAGGGACCCGAGGCACACACCAATCATTATGTTTCTCTCACATTTCAAAAACGGCTCGAAGAAGTTCGCCGCGGCGCTGCTTTTCGGACTTCTGTTGGGCGTGACGACTCCCGCCTGCGGAGGCGACGACGATGAGCCGGAAGTCAAAGACAAGACTGAGCAGCCCGACACGCCCGCTACCCCTGACACCCCGGACGAGCCTCAAGAGCCCCAACCTTCGGAACCTGACGAGCCAATCGTGCCATCCGTGCCTGACTGCGACATCGCCGAAGAGGAGCTGCTCGGATTCTGGCAAGCCGAAAAGGTGCAGGAAGACAAATATTTCTGGAACGGTAGCAAATGGGTTTTCAAAAACTCTGAGACCTCGGTCCGCGCCAACGGTGACAAGTTCAGCTGGTGGTTCAGCTACGTCACCATACTCCGCTACAACGGCAAGGAGATGTTCTTCATAAACTTGTTCAGCAGGGATATCGAAAAATTGTACACCTTGCTGGACACAAAGGGCACTGGCTCATGCGGTAGCGGCCTCGGTCAAGTTTATGTAGAGAACGGCCGCCTTTCTGGCGATAATTACACATGGATTTGGTATAACGATACTAAAACCTTTGTGACCAAGAAGGGTAGCAAGGTCTACCAGCGTTGGAAAATCACTAATCTCACTGAGGATTCTTTCGACGCCTACCAGGAGTTGAACGTGCACGAGCTTGGGGGTGCCGACCTCAAAATGTATCAGGATCTCGGCTACACCAACTACCATATCCATTACGAGAGGAGCACGACGGCTACCACTCCGGTCGATTACGTTACACCTAAATCAGAAAATCAATAACATCGCATACTATGAAACGGATATTCGCGCTTATGCTTATCTTCTCCGCCATGTTCACAATGGTGTCATGCGGGGATGACGACGATGACGACAAGGCTTCGGCTCTCAGCGGCTGGTATGTGGCCGACCTCCCTCCGAAGGGGAGCAGCGACTATACGGGTATGGGCTACTACTTCCAAAACAAAAACACCCTCGTCTACTACAACTATATTTCGGGTCAGCACCGCTGGACCTACTCCGAGCAGCTCAAAGGGCTTTCCGGCTATTATGCGCAGCAGGGTGGAGGGGAGACGTATACCTACTCCGTCAGCGGCAACAAAGTCTATGTGCCGATGCAGGGGCGTATCCTCACCATCGACGGCAAGACCCTCCGCCTCGACGGATCAAGTGTGGCCTACGCGAAACGATAGGTAGCCGGGGGCCAACCCACACGTATTCAAAGTTAGCTTGAAGGTCGGAGACCTCGCACGGGCGTATGCTGTGCAAGATCTCCGACCTTGCTATATATACCTTATGCAGAAACCCCATCAACCGCCGCTGGCGCGGCTTATGATGGGGCTTTCAATGTTGAAGGTCTTCGACCTTCGTAGCGGTTTGGGCATTGTGGAATGTCTCCGACCTTCGAAATGACGGGGTTTCATCGTAGGTCTCCGACCTTGGTTGTCAGACGGTGAAACGGGCAGTAGGGACACTTTTCAAAGCGTCCACGTAAAAGTTGCCGTTATGCTGTGCCGATCCAGTGGAAATTATGTGAAACCATCCGGGATGCGCCATCCGGGGTGTGAAGCCATCCGGGATGTGCCATCGGTGCATCGGTGGGGTGATGCCATCCGGGCGCGGACGCTTTGAAAAGCGTCCCTACACCGTCACCTTCACTGACATCCTCTCCTGATAGGCTGCGAGAACAAGGACATACCCAAAACATACACCTGTGCAAGGTCTCCGACCTTGATTGACACCACCAACACGGAAACCCCATCAACCGCCGCTGACGCGGCTTATGATGGGGCTTCCAATGTTGAAGGTCTCCGACCTTCGTAATGGGTCCTCCGGGCTTTATGGCTGTACCAACAAAGAAACCTCACCATTGGCGGCAAAGCCGTCTGTTGGTGAGGTTTTGTTGTGGTCTCCGACCTTCGGCCTTGTGTGGCATGGGGCGGGGCGCTGACCTGTGGGTGACCTTAGATGGGTTACCCTGTGGGTTGCGCTTAGAGGGGTGACCTTATGGGGTTGGCGTTGGCGGGGAATCAGGGGAGGATGTCGGTGGTGAGGCCGAGGTGCTCCATTTCGAGGGAGGCCCAGATGAAGGGGCCTACGCCCTTGGCGTCGTTGTCGCGCACGGGCTCGGAGAGGTAGTAGGCGTAGGAGCCGTCGCGGCGGGTGTTCTCCTTGACTTTGGGCGCTGCTTTCTGCACGGAGGGGGAGAGGCCCGGGCCGAGGCCGGCCACGGCGCAGCAGTTCGTCAGCGACAGGGTCGCGTCGGGGTTGACGCGGAGGAAGTTGTTGACGATGCCCATATAGGCTTTCTTGCCCGGTTCGAGGTATTTCTTATCGGCGTAGCCGAGGCGGGCGGCCTTGAGCATCGAGTAGGCGAACATCGAGGAGCAGGTCGATTCGAGGTAGTTGCCTTCGCGCTCGGGGGAGTCCATCACCTGGTACCAAAGGCCGGTTTTCTTGTCCTGCCACTTAACCACTGCCGAGAGGCTCTTGTCGAGGAGTTCCTCCACCTCGCCGCGGCGCTTGTAGTCGGCGGGGAGGGCGTCGAGAATCTCGACGAGGGCCATGGTGTACCAGCCCTGGGCGCGGCCCCAGCAGTGCTGCGAGAGCCCGGTGGTGTTGTCGCTCCAGAACATATCGCGGTTCTCGTCCCAGGCGTGGCGGTTGAGTTCGGTCGCGGGGTCGAAGGTGCGTTCGTAGGTTTTCTTGAGCTGGTCGACGGCGTCGTCGTAGATTTTGGTGAGCTTCTTGCCCTTGTGGAACTGGGGCGCGGTGAGCACCCGGTAGGGGAGGCCCATGAAGATGCCGTCGAGCCATACCTGGTAGGCGTAGATGGCCTTGTGCCAGTATACGCCCTCGTTGGTGCGCGGCTGCTTTTCGAGCTGCTTCATGAGGGTTTTCATCGCGGCGAAGTTCTTTTCCTGGGGGAAGTGCTCGTGGAGGCGGGTGACGAAGTGGCCCGTGCGCACGTTGTCGAGGTTGTAGTCGGCGATGTTGTATCCGCGGATCGACCCGTCGGGGTGGATCATCGTGTCGGTGTAGTTGAGGCAGTAGTCGCGGATCGCGTCGTTGCCATATTTAAGGTATGTGTCGAGCATGGCTTCCAGCTCGATGCCCATCACATAGCTCCATTTCGGCTTCTTGGAGAAGTCGAGGAGGTAGCTCTGCGGCACGCGGGCAATTTCCGAGTGGGTCATCCATTCGGAGAAGGTCTTGTGGGGCTTCTCGTTGAGGGCGAGTGAGCCGTTGATGAAGAGCTGGTCGTAGTGGAGGTCGCGGGCCTGCCCCTTGAGGTAGTTGCCGGCCTGCACGCCGTTGAAGTGGCAGTTCTTGACGTTGATGTTGTACACGTTGGCAACGGAGTCGAGGGCCACGATCATCACGCCGTACTTACTCTTGTCGCAGGTGATGTTCTCCAGGTAGATGTCGCGCACCACCGGGAGGTAGCCGCGGCAGCAAATCTCCTTGGGCTCGTAGTCGAGGTTGATTTTGAGCACCGACTCCTTGCACTGGCCCACGCGGATGTCGCGGCCATAGATTTTCTCGATCACGCCGCCGCGGCACGAGTTGGTCTTCAGGCGGAACACGCGGTCGAGGTTGGGGGAGTCCATATCGTTGTTCTCGGCGAAGAGGTTGCGACAGCCGCCGGAGATTTCCGAGCCGATGACGATGCCGCCGTGGCCGTTCTCCATTTTGCAGCCGCGGATTATGATGTTCTCCGAGGGGAGGCCCCAGAGTCGGCCGTCGTTGTTACGTCCGCTCTTGACGGCGATGCAGTCGTCGCCTGTGTTGAAGAAGCAGTTTTCGATGAGCACACCGTCGCAGCTCTCGGGGTCGCAGCCGTCGCCGTTGGGGCCGTCATTGCTGACGTGCACGCCGCGCACGATCACGTTTTTCGACAGCAGCGGGTGGATCACCCAGAAGGGTGAGCGGAGCAGGGTGAGGTTCTCTACGAGCACCCCCTCGCACTGATTGAAGTTAACGAGCTGAGGGCGGAGGAGGTCCTTGGCGGTGAACACTCGTTCCTCGGCGGGCACCCCGTCCTCGGCCATGCGGAGCAGGCGCGGGCGGGCGTGGTCGTCCTGCTGGCGGGGTTCACCCTCTTTCCAGCCGTAATGTTTCTTGCCCGACCATTTCCACCAGGTGTCGTTGGTGGCACCGCCGTCGACGGTACCCTCGCCGGTGAGGCCCACGTTCTTGGCCTTGTAGGCGTAGATGCAGGGGGAGAGGTTGGTGCAGTCGAGCCCTTCCCAGCGAGTTGGCACCAGCGGGTAGAGTTCGGGCTCGAAGGCGAAGAGGAGGGTGGCGTCCTTCTCGACCACGAGGTTCACGCCGCTTTCAAGGCGTATGGCACCGGTTGTGTAGGTACCGGCGGGCACCACAACCCGGCCTCCGCCGGCTTTGGCGCATGCGGCGATGGCCGCGGTGATCGCCTTCTGGTTCTGGGCGGCTGTAGCCTGGGTGGAAGCGCCGTATTTGGTAATGTCGAAGGCTCGGTCGGCGAACTGTGGCTCGACGATTTTGGCCTCGATGGCGCGATACTCCGTGTCCCAGGCGCTCGCTGCCGCCAGGGCTGGCATCAGCAGGCTCAAAAGAATCAGGGAATACTTTTTCATGGATATGTTTTATGGTTATAATTGATTCGACAGAGATTCGGTATGGTCAAAATTAGTAAATGGAGGGTTCTTTTCAGTGGAAGAATTAGCGGAATATGCGCCAAGGGCGTCTGCCCTCTGATCCGGGGGCGGCGAGGGGTGGAAATCACCCCCCGCGGCGGCTCCCCGACCCGGCCTCAGAAGGGGTGCGAATTGGTGGAAAGAGGGGGAAATGTTGTTGAAGCGGCCTCTTAAAAGGCAATTGCGATGAAATTTTTCTTTGCCGTTTAACACGGATTGTTAAATTTGCGCGCTTTTAGGTCACAAACGACCAAAAAACGCCCCCGCCCTCCATAGCGGAGGCCGCGAACAGCTTAAATCGAAACCAACATAAAACTATTCACGCCCCATGTACTTATTAGGCTATGATATCGGCACCTCCTCGGTGAAGGCCTGCGTCGTCGACGCCGCCACCGGCGAGATCGTCGCCTCTGATTTCTACCCCCGCCAGGAGGCCCCCATCAAATCGCTCCGTCCCGGATGGGCCGAGCAGGACCCCGCCGACTGGTGGACCCGCGTCAAGGAAGCCACCCGCTCGGTGCTTGCCATATCGAAGGTCGACCCCGCCGACATCAAGGCCATCGGCATCTCCTACCAGATGCACGGGGTGGTGCTGGTCGACAAGGAGGGGCGCGTGCTCCGCGACAGTATAATATGGTGCGACTCCCGCGGCGTGCCCTACGGCGACCGAGCCGTGGCCGAGCTCGGGGCCGATAAGATAATGCCCGGCATCCTCAACAAGCCCGGCAACTTCACCGCGACCAAGCTCGCCTGGGTAAAGGAGAACGAGCCCGAGCTCTTCGACCGCGTATGGAAGGTGATGCTCCCCGGAGACTACGCCGCCTGGCGCATGACGGGCCGCTGCGTCACCAACCCCGAGGGCCTCTCGGAATACATGCTTTGGGATTTCCAGGCCGACGCCCCCTCGAAGCTCCTGATGGACTATTTCGGCTTCCCGATGGATATTCTCCCCGAAGTGCTCCCCACTTTCGGCGACCAGGGTGGCCTCACCGCCGAGGCAGCCGCCGAGCTGGGCCTCAAGGAGGGTACCCCGGTGACCTACCGCGCCGGCGACCAGCCCAACAACGCCCTTTCGCTCAACGTGTTCGAGCCGGGCGAGATAGCCTCGACCGCCGGAACCTCCGGCGTGGTGTACGGCATCAACGGCACCGTTGACTACGACCCCCTGAGCCGCGTAAACAACTTCGCCCACGTGAACCATACCAAGGCCGCGCCCCGCATAGGCGTGATGACGTGCATCAACGGCACCGGCATCCTCAATTCCTGGATGAAGCGCAACGTGGCCCCCACCGGCTGCTCCTACGACGAGATGAACGCCCTTGCCGCCGAGGCCCCCGCCGGAAGCGCCGGGGTGTCGATCCTCCCCTTCGGCAACGGCGCCGAGCGCGTGCTTGAGAACCGCGAGGCCGGATGCTCGATCCACGGCGTAAACTTCAACATCCATGACCGCCGCCACCTGCTCCGCGCCGCCCAGGAGGGTATCGTGTTCTCCTTTATGTACGGTATGGAGATCATGGAGAGCATCGGTATGAAGATTGACAAAATCCACGCCGGCAACGCCAATATGTTCCTCTCGCCCATCTTCCGCGAGACCCTCGCCGGGGTGTCGGGAGCCGCCATCCACCTGTTCGACACCGACGGTGCCGCCGGAGCCGCCCGCGGCGCCGGTATCGGGGCCGGCATCTACGCCTCCCCCAAGGAAGCCTTCGCCTCGCTGCGCCAGCTCGCCGTGATCGAGCCCCCAAAGGACCGCGCCCCCTACCTCGAAGCCTACGCCCGCTGGAAGGCCATCCTCGAAAAGGCGTAACCTTAAATAGATAAACCATATACTTACCAAACATAACACAACCAAACGCAATGTCAAAGAAAGAGTATTTCCCCACCGTCGGCAAAATCGCCTACGAGGGTCCCGAGAGCTACAACCCCATGGCTTTCCGCTACTACGACGCCGAGCGCCTCGTGCTTGGCAAACCCATGAAGGAATGGCTTAAGTTCGCCATGGCCTGGTGGCACACCCTCTGCGCCGAGGGTGGCGACCAGTTCGGCACCGGCACCAAGAAGTTCCCCTGGAACGAGGGCGCCGACGCCATGACCATCGCCAAGCAGAAAGCCGACGCCGGCTTCGAGGTGATGGAGAAGCTCGGCATCGAGTACTTCTGCTTCCACGACACCGACCTCATCGGCGACCTCGACAACATCGCTGACTACGAGGCCCGTATGCAGGAAATCACCGCCTACCTCAAGGAGAAGATGGCCGCTACCGGCATCAAGAACCTCTGGGGTACCGCCAACGTGTTCGGCAACGGCCGCTATATGAACGGCGCCGCCACCAACCCCGACTTCGACGTGGTAGCCCGCGCCGCCGTGCAGATCAAGAACGCCATCGACGCCACTATCGCCCTCGGCGGTCAGAACTATGTGTTCTGGGGTGGCCGCGAAGGCTATATGAGCCTGCTCAACACCGACCAGAAGCGCGAGAAGGAGCACCTGGCAATGATGCTCACCATGGCCCGCGACTACGCCCGCTCGAAGGGCTTCACCGGCACCTTCCTCATCGAGCCCAAGCCCATGGAACCCTCCAAGCACCAGTACGACGTCGACACCGAGACCGTGATCGGCTTCCTCAAGGCCCACGGCCTGGAGAACGACTTCAAGGTGAACATCGAGGTGAACCACGCCACCCTCGCCGGCCACACCTTCGAGCACGAGCTCGCCGTGGCTGTCGACAACGGCATGCTCGGCTCCATCGACGCTAACCGCGGCGACTACCAGAACGGCTGGGACACCGACCAGTTCCCCATCGACAACTACGAGCTCACCCAGGCCATGATGCAGATCATCCGCAACGGCGGCCTCGGCAACGGCGGCACCAACTTCGACGCCAAGACCCGTCGCAACTCCACCGACCTGGAGGATATCTTCATCGCCCACATCGCCGGCATGGACGCCATGGCCCGCGCTCTTCTCAGCGCCGCCGACGTGCTTGAAAAGTCGCCCTACAAGAAGATGCTCGCCGACCGCTACGCCAGCTTCGACGCCGGCAAGGGCAAGGAGTTCGAGGAGGGCAAGATGACCCTCGAACAGGTTGTGGAATACGCCAAGACCCAGCCCGAACCCGCCGTTACCTCCGGCAAGCAGGAGCTCTACGAAGCGATCATCAATATGTACGCCTGATAGGGCGCCATTCCCATCCATAAGATCCGCCGGGCCACAGTGCCCGGCGGCTCATTTCCTTAAATTTAAGCTAATCCCATGACCAACAACGATAAAGGAAGCAAACTGTACCTGTTCTCCATCGTCCTGGTGGCGGTGCTGGGCGGACTGCTCTTCGGCTATGACACCGCCGTGATTTCGGGCGCCGAGCGCGGCCTGCAGGCTTTCTTCCTCGGAGCCAACGACTTCGTGTACTCCGACACCATCCACGGCATCACCTCCTCAAGCGCCCTGCTGGGGTGTATCATCGGCGCCGCCCTCTCGGGCTACTTCGCCGGCAACCTCGGGCGCAAGAAATCGCTGATCGTGGCCGGCGTGTTCTTCTTCATCTCGGCCCTCGGCTCCTACTACCCCGAATTTATGTTCTACGACTACGGGGTACCCTCCTACAGCCTTCTCTGGACATTCAACGTATACCGCGTGATCGGCGGCATCGGCGTGGGCCTCGCTTCGGCCATC
Organism: uncultured Muribaculaceae bacterium; assembly: GCA_910587075.1. Taxonomy (GTDB): domain Bacteria; phylum Bacteroidota; class Bacteroidia; order Bacteroidales; family Muribaculaceae; genus UBA7173. Next base: position 30,817 of record CAJUKE010000022.1, on the reverse strand, counting down.
TGCCCGATGTACATCGCCGAGGTGGCCCCGAGCAACCTCCGCGGCACCCTCGTATCCTGGAACCAGTTCGCCATCATCTTCGGCCAGCTGGTCGTATACTTCGTTAACTTCCTGATTCTCGGCGAGCACACCCAGCCCATCATCGAGAAGATGGGCGAGGCCCTCTACTCCGTTTCGCCCCAGAGCGACCCCTGGACCATCAGCACCGGCTGGCGCTATATGTTCGGTTCGGAGGCCTTCGTGGCCGGAATCTTCACCATCCTGGTGTGCTTCGTGCCCGAGAGCCCGCGCTACCTGGCCCTCACCGGCAAGGACTCCCGCGCCCTCACCATACTTGAGCGCATCAACGGTCGCCTGAAGGCCCGCGAGATTCTCGACCAGATCAAGCAGACCGTCGAGGTGAAGAGCGAGCGCCTCTTCTCGTTCGGCGTTATGGTTATTTTCGTAGGCGTAATGCTCTCGGTGTTCCAGCAGGCGGTCGGCATCAACGCCGTGCTCTACTACGCTCCGCGCATCTTCGAGTCGATGAATATGGGCAACCCGATGGTGCAGACCGTGATCATGGGCATCGTGAACATCTCGTTCACCCTCGTGGCCGTGTTCACCGTCGAGAAGCTCGGCCGCAAGCCCCTTCTCATCTGGGGCTCGATCGGTATGGCCGTCGGCGCCCTCGGCGTGGCCCTGAGCAACGTCATCGAGTGCCCCCCGCTCATGCCCGTTGTGAGCATCATGGTCTACTCGGCCTCCTTCATGTTCTCCTGGGGCCCCATCTGCTGGGTGCTCATCGCGGAGATTTTCCCCAACACCATCCGCTCGCAGGCCGTGGCCATCGCGGTGGCGTTCCAGTGGATTTTCAACTTCATCGTGTCGTCGACCTTCGTGCCGATGTACAATATGAGCCTCGGCGATATGGGCGATAAGTTCGGTCACTGCTTCGCATACGCCCTCTACGGCGTGATCTGCGTGCTGGCCGCCCTGTTTGTCTACAAGCTCGTGCCTGAAACCAAGGGTAAGACCCTGGAGGATATGACCGCCCTTTGGCGCGACCGCTCCAAAAAGAAATAACCCGACTGACCTGTAATATCTAAAACCTTTAATACCAATACCTGATTATAAAATGAAGATTTCAAGACTTATAGGTGGCGCCGCCCTGGGCGGCCTGCTGCTGGCCGGCGCGGCCTATGCCGCCGTCAGCTCCACCTCGGCGCCCGTGGCGCCGAAAGCCTCTTCGGTGAAACAGGCCACCGCGACCTGGGCTATGGGTTGCGAGCACGCCCTGATCGAGGGTGTGGCATCCCGCGAGGGTCTCACCCTCAGCTATAACCGCGGCGCCGGTGTGGATGAGGCCGGAACTGTAAATATCGGCGGTGATGTTATGACTCAGTTCACAGTCAATGGTCCAAAAGGTAATTCCAAAGGTGACCAGTATGCCGAGTTTGTGGTTTCTCCATCAGCCAGCTTCACTCCTAAGGTCATCTCCTTTGAGTTTATCAACGTGGGGTGGGGCGATGGTCGCTATGCACTGGAAGTCATCTGCGGTTCGACCACCAAGACCCTTATCGACATTTCGGTACCGATTCGCGACAGCGCCTCCGATGTTACCGCCAAGGCTCGCACTGTGTCCTCTGCTGTGGAAGGTATAACCGCTACCCCCGCCGAACCACTCAAGGTACGCGTCTATTTCTCTGCAAAGAAAGATTATCTCGACCGAGTGCGTTCCTACGCTTTGGGCAATATGGTGATTTCCGGCGACCTGGAGGTTGTCGAGGTTCCCGAGGTGCCTGACACCGACCCGGTGCCCACCACCCCCGTCGACGTACCCGCCGACTGGAAGGGCGAGGTGGCTCCCGGCCAGTTCAACATCTCCGAGGGTTATCCCTGGACCTTCACCGGCACCCGCTACCAGGCGTGCAACAGCGACCTCGGTCCCGCCCACATCGCGTATGTGAAGGGTGGCACCTCCTGCTCCACAGAGTTCTACTGCAAGCAGGCCGGCGTATACACCGCGACCTACAAGATGTGCAACACCTCGAACCCCGGCACCATCACCCTCAGCGCCATCGACATCGAGAGCGGAAACGTTGAGGCCAAGGGCGTGTTCCCCTACAACAAGGAGAGCGAGTTCACCGTGATGCTCGAAGGGAAGCTTTCGACCGGTGCCAAGAAGCTCGAAATGAGTTTCGCCGCCGACCACACCGGCTACATCGGCAACTTCCACGCCCCCGAGCTGAAACTCGTAGGTTATGAGTACGCCGGGGTTACCGGCATCACCGTCGACGACGTTGTAAACACCCCGCTCGAAGGGTACGACTACAACTTCATCCTCCCCGCCGACTACGCTGAGGAGGAGGTTGTGCTCAACCTGGCTTGCCGCTACGCCACCATCACCGCCGGTGACTACCCCGTGAACGTGCGCAAAATCACCGTGCCCGCTCCCCAGCCCAGCGAGGCCACCGTGGTTGATATCACCGCCACCCCCTTCGATGGCGCCGCTTCCCCCAAGACCGACTACAAGGTACGCCTCTACCGCATCGGTGGCGTGGTTGTCAACAGTCTGCTTGTCAACGACACCGAGGTAGGTACCGAGGAGCTCCTCGAAGCCATCAACGGCGATGAGGGCGTGGCCACCCTCGCCGGCCGCTGCTACACCGCCGTGCCCGCGGTCAAGGTAGTGTTTGCCGACGGATCGAAGGCCGACGCAGCGGTTACCCTCGAAGGCACCACCGCCAAGGCCGCTTTCTCCGGCAAGTCGGGCAAGGACAGCAAGTCGTTCACCCTCTCGATCGAGGGTATCCACCTATTCGAACCCGCCGAGGGGGATAAGACCGTCAAGCTCGTCTATGACACCGCCAACAACAAGGCTGACGGCTCCTGGAGCAACGGCCTCTACACCCTCCGCAACTCCAACGACGGCTGGGGCGGTACGCAGTTCAAGTTCAAGAGCAACATCGAGCACACCTGGTCGGTTCCCTCCAACGTGGTTGTGAAGCAGATGCGCTTCTGCCAGCTCGGCGACAACTATGCCGCCGGCACCGTTGAATACGTAAGCTCCGAAGGCGCCACCGTATACCTCCCCTCCGACAACGATTTCTCCAACAACAAGGCCCGCTATGACCTGGTTGTCAACATCGAGAACCACTCGGCCGGCCAGCCCATCGCCTTCAAGTTCAAGGACGGCTCGCAGCCCGTGGCCTGGTTCGAATTCGTGGTCGAGGAGCTCCCCCTCACCGGCACCCCCGAACTTACCGAGGCTGTAACCACCCCCGAACTCCCCCTGAGCCAGAACCACTGCATCGTGACGCTCACCTTCGACCGCCCGATGGCCGCTTGCACCGCGACCTACGCCGACGGCCTCAAGGCCAAGGCTGAGGGCGAGGGCACCCCGACCCTCAAGTTCTCCCTCTGGAACCTCGCCTGGAACACCGACAACGCCTTCACCATCGCCCAGGGCGACCTCAAGGACGTTGACGGCAACGCTTATCCCGAGCCCGTGACCTTCGAAATCACCGTCGGCGCTCCCGCCGCTGCCGAGCCTGTGGCCGCTGAGAATGTGACCATCGTTTCCAACATCGACGAGCTCACCGCCGCCATCGCCTCCTGCATGGAGACCAACAAGACCGCCGACGCTCCCCGCCGCGTGATCTTTATGAAGAACGGCGACTACAACCTCGGCTCCTCTTCCGAGGCCAAGGCCATGCTCCACCTCAACAAGGCGTTCAACGTGTCGATTATCGGCGAAAGCCGCGACGGCGTGGTGCTCCGCGGCTCCATCGAGGGTATTTCCTACCCCGTGTTCTCGACCCGCTACTCCACCAATATCTATATGGAGAACTTCACCATCCGCAACGACCTTGACTACGGCACGACGCGCAAGGGTGTCGGCGTGGCCCACTACGGCGGCAACCGCGACATCATGGTGAACATGCTTCTCCTCTCCCAGCAGGACACCCAGGTGACCGGCGAGCAGGGCTACTACTACAACTGCGAGATCCACGGCACCGTCGACTACATCTGCGGCGGTGGCAACCACTTCTACGACCACTGCCTCTTCGTGCAGCAGAGCGCCGGAGCCATCACCGCTCCCTCCACCTCGCCTCTGCTCAAGTGGGGCTATGTGTTCCAGAACTGCACCATCAAGGGGGCTTCAGGCTACACCCTCGGCCGCCCCTGGAAGGATGAACCCCGCTGCTACTGGCTCAACACCACGATGCTCTCCGCCGTGGCTCCCGCCGGATGGGGCAGCATGGGCAACCTCCCCACCCACTTCTACGAATACAACTCGATGGACAAGGACGGCAAGGCCCTCGACCTCTCGAAGCGTACCAACTCGCCGACCTCGACCAACAAGTACACCCCCGTGCTCACCGCCGAGGAGGCTGCCGAGTTCACCGTTGAGAACGTTCTCGGCGGCAGCGACTCCTGGTACGCTCCCGGCGAGTATGTTGTGCTCGACGCACCCGCCGTATCGTTCGACAAGGATGCCAACGCCGTAGCCTGGACCCCTGACACCAAGGCTGCCGGTTACATGGTTTACCGTCTCGGCGAGATCGTGGCTTATGTCCCCGGCAACGTCTCGACCTACGAGTTCCCCGCCGCTGAGTCCGCCGACGCGACCTACACCGTGCGCGCTATGAGCGCCAACGGCACCCTCTCCGAGCACTCCGCCGCCGTATCCCCCTCCGGCACCGTCGGCATCGACGGCGTTGAGGCCGAAAACGGCTCCGAGGCCATCTACTACGACCTCCGCGGCGTGCGCGTCAGCGACCACTACCGCGGCGTTACCGTGAAGGTATCCCGCGGCGAGGCCACCAAAAATGTGAAACTCTGATTTGACCATTGCGAAGCCGCCGGGCGCCAGTCCCCGACTACGCCCGGCGGCTTTCCTTTCTTTCCCCCGACTACTCTCCACCCTCCCTTTGTACTTCGTACCTTATACCTCTGACCTACTACTTCATCTACCTGACTAAAATAATAAACCTATTTAATTACCTATCTTTACTTATCACAATGCGAATCAAACAACTGATCGGAGCGCTCGCTTTCAGCGGCATCCTTGCCGCCGGCGTAGCCTACGCCGCCGCGACCTCCGCTTCAACCTCCGCCCCGGCCCCCCTGGCCGAAGCGGAATCCGCAGCTTTCACCTCTACCTGGGTGGCCTTATCGGATAATGAGGCTGCGGGTGAAATGACTCAAACTGGTCTGACTGCGACCTATTCCATGGGGGCAACTTTAAAATTCCAGGACCAAACGATATGCAACACAAATGATGATGGAGAAGGTAGCTCTCCAGAGGGAAAACTCGGTTTCGCGATTTCGCGTTTCCAACTGCCTTCCGGAACTACCCCGTCTGATGGAAGTGAACTGCTGTTTACACTGACTCCTGATGCGGGTTATAGCGTAACTCCGCAGCGTATCGTCTTTGACATTGCCAATCTTGGATATGGCGATGGTCGTTTCGCTGTTTATGTAAATGGCAAAGAAATCAAAGGAACTACTGACCCGGGGCGTTCTAATGACTGGGATAAAAATAATAGCGCATGGAAGCAGAATGGTAAGGTTAGAAGTGCCTATACTCAGTCTGTTGACCTGTCTTCAGTAGGTACTTCTTCTGAACCTGTTGTTGTCAGCATCAAGCTTTTCCATAGAAATGCTCAGACTGACTATAATAGAAAAATGGGTGTTGCCAATGTGGTTATCTCAGGCACTGTGGCTGAAGAGGGTGCAACCCCTGTTGACCCTGACAAGCCTCAGGTGCCCGCCGAGTATGCATCGTGGGACATTATTGGCGACGGTACAGTCCAGTTCAAGCCTAACACCGAAGGTGGCCAGTGGTCATATTCCGGCACCCGTTATGAGCTGAGTAACTGCGCCGATCCCCATGTGGCTTACATTAAGAACAACACAAGCGCTTCCGTGCAGTTCTACTGCGCTAAGGCTGGTGTGTACTCCGCGACTTTCAACGTTTGCTCCGCAAGCAACCCCGCCACAGTTACTTACGCTATCAAGAACGCCCAGGGACTTGTCGAGACTTCCGTTGTGATGCCTTACAACAAGGAGAAGGGTGATGTTGAGGTTAACTTCCCCGACCAGCTCTCCGTAGGCCCCAAGACTCTTACTGTGTCGTTTGCCGCTGACCATACTGGCTTTATCTGCAACTTCCACGCTCCCTCGTTCACCTGGGTTGAGGAAGGTGTGGCTTCCGAGGTTCCCGCCGGTTACGCTCCCGTTCCTGGCGAGCTCCCGATTTCCGAAGCTTTCTGGACTCTTGACGGACTGAAGATTGAGGCAAACAACCCCGCGAACTTCGGCTACGCCTCCAACAACGCCGGCGCTTCCGCCCGTATGTATGTCAAGGAGGAGGGCAACTATAGCGTTCACTTCAACTTCAACTGGTTCCAAAATGAGGGTGACCTCGAAATAGAGGTGCTCAACGAAGCCGGTGAAACCGAAATCGCGAAACAGCTTTACCATATCACTGGCAAACACGAGGCTGACATCCTCCTCAACGGAACCCTGACCGTAGGCCCCAAGACCTTTAAGACTTACTTCCGCAATATCGCCGGTGGCTATTGCGCCAACTTCATCGCTCCTGTTTTCACCAAGGTTGAAATAGGCGAGGGCACCGTGGTAGGGCTGACCGTTGACGGGCGTCAGGCTGATGCCGCTGTGGTTGAGGCTCTCAACGCCGACGGCGCCGCCGCTATCTCCGACATGGTGTTCACCGCCGTGCCCGCCGTGAAGGCTACTTTCGACAACGGTTCGGCTGTTGAAGCTGCCGTGAAGGTTGAAAACGGCACCGCCGTGGCCACTTTCGCCCACCCCGTGCTCGCCGAGAAGAGCTTCACCCTCAATATCGAGGGTCTCCACATCTACACCGCCGCCGACACCGACAAGGCTGTGAAGATTGTGTATGATGCCGCTCTCAACCAGGCCGACGGCTCCTGGAGCAACGGTCTCTACACCATCCGTAACTGCAATGACGGCTGGGGAGGCACCCAGTTCAAGTTCAAGCCCGGCACCCACACCCTCGAAGTTCCCTCCAACGTTATCGTGAAGCAGGTTAAGTTCGCCCAGCTCTTCGATAACTATGATCCGGGTAAGGTTGTTTCCGTGACCTCCGAAGGAGCCAAATCGTTCATGCCTACTGTTTCCGACTTCGTTCAGGGCAGCGCAAGTGCTTACGACCTCGTTGTTAACTTTGAGAACCATCAGCAGGGCGCGCCGATCACCTTCACCCTCGAAGGTGGCCAGCCCGTGGCCTGGTTCGAGCTCCTCGTCGAGGAGGTTCGCTATGAGGGCGAACCCACCTTCAAGGGTGGTGTCCACACCGCTACCGACGTTAAGAACCACGCCGTTGTGACTCTCAGCTTCGACCGCCCGATGCAGGACGCCGTGGCTACCTACAACGGTAAGGAGGTCAAGGCCGACGGCGGCAAGACCACTCTCAAATTCTCCCTCTGGGATCTCGCCTGGGGTGCCGAAACCGTGCTGACCCTCCCCGCCGGAGCCGCCAAGGACGTTGACGGCAACGCCAACACCGAAGCCATCACCTACACCGTGAAGGTCGGCGCCCAGCCCTCGACCGTCGATCCCGTTGAGAGCGTTATCTATGTGACCAATGTTGACGAGCTCCGCGCCGCCGTGGCCGACGTTATGGCTACCAACAACAGCGCCGCCGCTCCCCGCCGCGTCATCATCCTCAAGGATGGCGACTATGACCTGGGCGACGATACCTACATCGGCAAGAACGACAAGGGCGAGGATGCAGTTATGTCGCCCTCCACATCCAGTGTATGCCTCCACATCAACAAGGCTTACAATGTGTCGCTCATCGGTGAGAGCCGTGATGGCGTAGTCATCAAAGGCACCCGTACCGGCATCTCCAACCCGGTATTCTCGACCCGTTACTCCACCAACATCTATATGGAGAACCTCACCATCATCAACGAGCTTGACTACGGTAAGGAGAACCGCGTTGGCGTGGGTGTGGCCCATTACGGCGGCAACCGCGACGTGATGGTAAACGTGCGTCTGCTCTCCCAGCAGGACACCCAGGTGACCGGCGAGCAGGGCTACTACTACAACTGCGAAATCCACGGCTCCGTTGACTATATCTGCGGTGGCGGCTCACACTTCTACGAAAATTGCACCTTCGTGCAGCTTGGCGGCGGCTACATCACGGCTCCCTCCACCTCGGCTGCCATGAAGTACGGTTATGTGTTCCAGAACTGCACCATCAAGGGCGTTTCAGGCTATTACCTCGGCCGTCCTTGGCAGAACAAGCCCGCCGCGCACTTCCTGAACACCACTATGGAGGCAACTCCCGCCGAGGCAGGCTGGGGTGGCATGGGCACTCTTGAGACCCGCTTCTACGAGTTCAATTCGATGGATGCCTCCGGCAGCGCCCTCGACCTCTCGAAGCGCGCCAACTCGCCTACCTCGACCAACAAGTACACCCCCGTGCTCACCGCTGAGGAGGCCGATGAGTTCACCGTTGAGAACGTGCTTGGCGGCGACGACTCCTGGCTCGCGACCGAGGAGCTCGCGACCGACATCGCCGCTCCCGAGGGCGTGGCCTATGAGAAGGAGGGCAACTACATCTACTGGTACCCCGTTGACGGCGCCGCAGGTTATATGATCTATAACAACGGCCAGTATGTAGGCTACGCCTCGGGCGACTGCGACCACTTCGACCTCGCCACCAACGAAGGCTACAAGAAGGTACAGGCCCGCGCCGCCGAGGACTACTCCTACACCATCCGCGCCATCGCCCCCAACGGAACCATGAGCGACCACTCCTTCGCCATGACCCCCGGCAACCCCACCGGCATTGAAGCCCCCGAGGCCGACAACGCCGCCGTTGAGGTACGCTACTACAACCTCCAGGGCCAGCCCGTCGAAGAGGGTTACCGCGGCGCCGTGATCAAGGTGTCGGTTGCCGCTGACGGCACCCGCACGGTTTCCAAGATTCTCGCCGACTGATCCCCCACATATAGGCACTATATCAAGGCCCCGCCATCCGGCGGGGCCTTTCTTGTTTCCCGCCCCTCCCGCTCCGGCGCCGTTTGCGGGCATTTTCCCTTTTTTTGTCAGATTTTACACCATTGTTTGTTCCGTTTGTAGTAGTTTTGCACTGGAGAAAGCTCTCTTTCCCGCGAAAACCGATTTTTACCCGATATTCATACCATGAAGTTTGATTTCACAGGCCGCTCGGCGGCCGCCATGCTGCTGCTTGCCGCCATCTCGGGCGGCGCTTCGGCCCAGGATATGGAAAAGCTCCCCGCTTTCCCCGGTGCCGAGGGTTTCGGACGCTATGTCGTCGGAGGCCGAGGCGGCTCAGTATACCATGTGACCAGTCTGAAGGACAGCGGCACCGGCACGCTCCGCGACGCCCTGTCGAAAACCGGGCCCCGCACCATCGTGTTCGACGTTTCCGGCACCATACACCTTGAGTCGGGTCTCAAAATTCCCGAATACACCACCATCGCCGGGCAGACCGCCCCGGGCGACGGCATCTGCATCGCCGACTACCCCGTGACCCTCGGCTCCAACACCATCGTGCGCTTCATCCGCTTCCGCCTGGGCAACAAGAACGTGCTCCAGGACAAGGCCGACGGCTGGGACGGACTCACCGCCATGGACGAGCGCAACATCATGGTCGACCACTGCTCCGTTTCCTGGAGTATCGACGAATGCTGCTCAATCCTCGGCAACGTCAACTCGACCCTCCAGTGGAGTATCGTGTCGCAGAGTCTCGTGAACTCCGGCCACTCCAAGGGTGCCCACGGCTACGGCGGTAACTGGGGCGGCAGCGGAGCCTCGTTCCACCACAACCTGGTGGCCCACCACGGCTCGCGCACCCCGCGCCTCGGCCCGCGCGTATCTACCCAGCTCGACGAGCGCATGGATATGCGCAACAACGTCATCTACAACTTCGGCGGCAACGGCTGCTACGGAGGGGAGGGGATGCAGGTCAACATCGTCAACAACTACTACAAGCCCGGCCCCGCCACCCCCACCGACAAGAAGGGGCGCCGCATAGCCGGTGTGGGCATCCGCACCAACAGCTACTGCGCGACCTACCCCGCGTACACCCCGGCACTCCACCTTTGGGGCAAATACCTCGTGGAGGGCAACGTCAACTCGAAGTACAGCGACGTGACAAAGGACAACTGGGGCGTGGGCTTCCTCGACCAGATCGACAAATCGGCCTCCGCCACCGACGGCACCTGGAACGACGAGACCGCCGCCGCCATCAAGCTCTCCGAGCCGATTCCCTTCCCCGCCACCACCACCCACACCGCCGAAAAGGCATACGACCTGGTGACCTCTTACGCCGGTTGCTCCCTCTCGTACGACTGGGTTGACCAGCAGATGATCGACGACACCCTCAACGGCACCGCCACCTCAACCGGCACAAACCTCTCCAAGGGCCTGATTAACTCGCAGGAGGACAACAAGCCCAAGAACGCCCCCGCCGACTGGAGCGCCTGGCCCGAGCTCAAATCGGAGGCCGCGCCCCTCGACACCGACAAGGACGGCATGCCCGACGAATGGGAGATAGCCCGCGGCCTCGACCCAAATAACGCCGCCGACCGCAATCTCTGCGACGAGTCGGGCTACACGATGCTCGAAGTATACCTGGCCGAACTCGTGGCCGACATCACCGAGGCGCAGAGCGCCGAAGGGTGGACCGAGGGCTACCGCTCGACCTTCCCCCTGGCCGACAGCTACGAGGTGTCGATGAACACCAAGGACCGCGCCGGATGGTACTTCTCCGACGGCATAATGTGGCTCACCGGTGGCGACTACACCGACTGCAACGAGAACGGCCTGCTGCAGATGCCCGTCAACCGCCAGCACACCCTCTGGCTCCCCAACGGGGTAGCCGTAAGCAAGGTGCGCTTCGAGGGGCGCAGCTACCGCCAGACCGCCAGCTATAAGGAAGCCTCGCTCACCGAGCTCAACGGCCAGACCTACGAGCAGGGCGTGTACACCCTCCCCAAGTCGGAGACCGAGACCGGCTCCTTCGAGGTGACATTCCCCGAGCCCGTGCGCAACCAGCTTACGTTCACCTTCAAGGGGAACGTGGCCGCCGCCAAGATCACCATCTTCACCGACCGCGCCGCGGGGGTGGAGTCGGTCGAGGCCGAGCCGGAAGCCGAGGCTGACGACGCCTGGTACAACCTCCAGGGAATCCGCGTGGCTGAGCCCACAGTGCCCGGCATCTACATCCGCGGGGGCAAGAAGGTGCTCGTGCGCTAACCCCTTGACAGAAGAAGATTATTAGGTTTTGTGAATGAAAAATCGTTGCTGAGGGAGATTTTACACCCTTAGTGACGATTTTTCCCCCGCAAACCTCCCGAGCGGTTGTAATTTTACCGCACCAATCAGAGCGGCCCCGCCGCGAAGCTACAACTTACGCATTATATTAATAAACCTAATACCAACAACCAACCTGACTGACATGAAAAAACAGTTACTCCTTGGTTCCGCCCTCCTGGCCTTCGCTTTCGCGAACGCCCAGACCGCGCAGAACATCCCCAACGAGTCGATGCTGCTCACCGACACTGAGTACACCTCTTTCGAAATCGTCAACTTCCCCGAAGACGGCGGCGAACGCGAGCACATCACCACCCACGAAAAGAACAAACTCGGCGCTGACCACAAGTATGTTTCCAACATGTACGACGGCGACGCCGCCATCTGGGCTGTGAAGAGCGAGGCTGAAGCTTGCTACATCGTGCGCTTCTACATCGCCTGCAAAACCGACGCCCCCGGCTCCTACGGCGAATTCTCGCTGATCGACCGCGCCACCTCGCAGACCGTATGGGAAAAGCGCTACGACGCCGCTCCCGTGCAGACCGCTTCCTACGGCTTCGGTGACGCCGAGCTCTACATCGACGAGCCCATCCCCGCCGGCGAATACCTCTTCAAGCTTGAATTCCACAACGAGAACGGCCCCATCTCCGGCACCTTCAACTGCTACGGCTGGCGCTTCGAGGCCCGCGAGGAGATTCAGGAAGTGAACCTCGCTACCTACTGCGAACCCGCCGAAGGTGGCACGATCTCCATCACTCCCGCCCGCTACAAGTTCGTTGCCGGCACCGAGGTTAAGGCCCAGGCCATCGCCAACACCGGCTACAAGTTCGTAGGCTGGGACAACGGCATCGACGACCCCTTCACCACCAACCCCTACACCTTCACCATCGACGAGGACATCGACCTCACAGCCAACTTCGAGGAAGTGCTTATGTACAGCAACATCCCCGGCTATGTGAACTTCGAGAACACCCGTCTCGTCGGTCAGGGCAAAGTGCAGTATGACTCCCACCAGATCAAGCTCTACAACCCCGAAACCCAGGCTTACGACATCCTCCACGGCGAACCGGGCCAGGTGCCCTGGCTCGGCGACTACCGCAACAACAACACCGAGGAATTCGAGGTAAAGGCTACCCAGGCCGGCGACTACAACTTCGTGTTCCACTGGTCGCTCAAGACGAAGGAAACCGAGACCCCCAGCCTGACTTTCGAGCTCTACAACAAGGCCGACATCGAAGCTGACGCCACCGCCGCAATGCCTGTATGGAGCGAAGTGTTCGAAGCCCCCGAGGCAACCAAGCAGTGGTTCCAGTTCAAGGAGCAGAAGTTCGAAGGCATCAACCTCAAGGAAGGAAGCTACATCCTCCGCATTTACTTCAAGGAGCCCGTGCTCAACAAGTATACCATCAACATCCTCGACATGAAGTTCGGTATCGGCGACAACTACGGCGAAGAACAGGACGCAGTTGAGGTTATCACCATCGACGAGGCAAAGGCCGTTCGCGCCTACAACCTCCAGGGCATCGAGGTTCCCGCCGACACCAAGGGCCTCATCATCGTCGACGGCAAGAAGGTTTACAACAAGTAATACATTTCTCCCAACGATATAAAAACCTTTGATTCACAAATACAAGGAGCCGCGACCCGCGAGGGCCGCGGCTCTCCTTTTACCCATATTTCGCCAAAAATTACCCGCCGCGAGGGGCGCGGATGAGGTAAATTCGCGTATTCCTAACCCACCGGCCTGTTTCGCTCAGGCCGTACATATACCCGATCTGCCTTGAATCACTTGAAGAAACTGCTGCTCCGCGCTTTCGCGGCCACGGCTGCCATCGCGGCTCCAGTACTGGCCACAGCGGCCCCCGTCTACCCCTTCAACAATCCCGAACTCTCACCCGAAGAGCGCGCCGCCGACCTCTGCTCGCGCCTGACGCTTGAGGAGAAGGTAAAGCTGATGATGAACGGCTCACCCGCCATCGAGCGCCTCGGCGTGCCCGCGTTCGAGTGGTGGAGCGAGTGCCTCCACGGGGTGGGGCGCAACGGCCTCTCGACTGTCTTCCCCTCCTGTATAGGTATGGCCTCGGCTTTCGACGACGACCTGCTTACCGAGGTGTACACCGCCGTGAGCGACGAGGCCCGTGCCAAAAACACCCAGGCCCGCGCCGAAGGGAAGGTGGGCAAGTACAAGGGGCTCTCTTTCTGGACCCCGACGGTCAACATATTCCGCGACCCCCGCTGGGGCCGCGGCCAGGAGAGCTATGGCGAGGACCCCTATATGAACGGCCGCATGGGGCTCCGGGTGGTGCGCGCCCTCCAGGGTGACACCGCCTCGCGCTACCACAAGCTCCTGGCTTGCGCCAAGCACTTCGCCGTGCACAGCGGCCCGGAGAAGGAGCGACACAGAATGGATGTGGCCATGCTCCCCGAGCGCGACCTCTGGGAAACCTACCTTCCCGCGTTCAAGCAGCTCGTGCAGGAGGGTAACGTGCGCGAGGTGATGTGCGCCTACCAGCGCCTCGAAGGTGAGGCGTGCTGCGGCTCCTCGGCGCTGCTCCAGCAGATACTCCGCGACCAGTGGGGCTTCGACGGCATGGTGGTGAGCGACTGCGGCGCGATCAACGACTTCTACCTCCCCAAGCGCCACGGCGTTGCCAAGGATGCCGAGGCGGCTTCCGCCCTGGGCGTGCGCTCCGGCACCGACGTGGAGTGCGGCCAGATCTATAAGAAACTACCCGCCGCCGTGAAGCGCGGCGACATCTCCGAGGCCGAGATCGACACCAGCGTGCGCCGCCTCCTGGCCGAGCGCTTCCGCCTGGGCAACTTCGACCCCGACTCGCTGGTTGAGTGGACCCGCATACCCCTCTCCGTTGTAAACTCGCCCGAGCACAAGGCGCTGGCCCTCAAAGCCGCCCGTGAGCAGATGGTACTTCTGAAGAACAACGGAATCCTCCCCCTCGACCCGGCGCGGATGGACCGCGTGATAATCATGGGCCCCAACGCCGCCGACTCCACTATGCAGTGGGGCATTTACTACGGCCAGCCGGGCCACACCGTGACCATCCTGGAGGCCCTGCGCTCGCGGTTCCCCGAAATCCCCTACGCCCCCTCGTGCGACATCACGTCGCTCACCGAGAAGGAGAGCATCTTCAACCTCTTCACCGACGCCGAGGGGCGCCCCGGCATGCACGCCGAGTATTGGAACAACCTCGACTTCAAGGGTGATGCCGCCGCGACCGCCAACTATACCTCGGCGCTGACCCTCGACAACGGGGGCAACACGGTGTTCGCCCCCGGGGTGGAGCTCACGAACTTCACAACCCGTATGCGCGGATCGTTCACCGCCCCGACCACCGAGGAGCTCGACATCATATTCAACAACGACGACGGCTTCCGCATAATAGTCAACGGCGACACCATCCACAACCGCTGGAAGGCCGAGCCCCTGAGCTTCCGCTCGATGAAGCTCCCTGTCGAGAAGGGGAAGACCTATGACATCGAAATCAACTATATGCAGGTGGCCGACGGCGCGACGCTCAACTTCGACATCTGCCGCGCCCGCGAGCTGACCATCCCTGAAATCGCCGCCCGCGCCAAGAACCACGACACGGTGATCTTCGTCGGGGGTATCTCCCCGGCTCTTGAACGCGAGCAGGCCCGCGTGCAGCTCCCCGGCTTCGACAACGGCGACCGCACCTCGATCGAGCTTCCGCAGGCGCAGCGCGACATTATCCGCGCGCTCCACGAGGCGGGCAAGAAGGTGGTGCTTGTAAACTGCAGCGGCAGCGCCGTGGCCCTCACACCTGAAAACGATATTTGCGACGCAATACTCCAGGCCTGGTATCCGGGCGAGCAGGGGGGCGAGGCGGTGGCCGAGGTGCTCCTTGGCGACTACAACCCCTCGGGCAAGCTCCCGGTGACCTTCTACGCCGACGATTCGCAGCTCCCCCCGTTCGACGATTACCATATGGCCGGACGCACCTACCGCTATATGGCTGAGGAACCCCTCTATCCCTTCGGCTACGGCCTGAGCTACACCACCTTCGCCTACGGCAAGCCCAAGTATAAGAACGGGCTGGTGAGCGTCGAGGTGCGCAATACCGGCTCCCGCGAGGGCACGGAGATCGTGCAGCTCTATATGCGCCGTCCCGCCGACACCGCTGGACCTGCGAAGTCGCTCCGCGGCTACGCCCGCGTCGATCTCAAGCCGGGCGAGAAGCGCGTGGTCGAGATTCCGATGCCACGCGAGGCGTTCGAGAACTGGGATGCCGCCGAGCGCCGCATGCGCGTCGTGCCGGGCGACTACGAGCTGATGGTAGGCTCGTCGAGCGCCCCCGCCGACCTCGCCACCATCAAGGTGAAAATCAAATGACTAACGCTTAGCACCACGCTAAATGACTAACGCGGAGCTTCAAGCTCCGCGCAACACGCAATAATCCATGATACATATGCCGGGCCGGGCCTCCTTCGCGAGAAGGGGTCCCGGTCATTTTTTTTCGCAATAACAATCAGGCGAGGAGGTCGGCGAGGGTGACGGGGTAGGGACGCTTTTCAAAGCGTCCGCGCCCGGATGGAGCATCCCGGACGGCGTCCCCCCCGGATGGCGCGCCGTAACGGCAACTTTTATGCGGACGCTTTGAAAAGCGTCCCTACTGCCCGTTTCGCCGTCGGACAACCGAGATCTCCGACCTTGGGCATGGCCTCGTTATCGCGGCCTATCAGGCGAGGAGGTCGGCGAGGGTGACGGGGGAGGGGTCGGGGCGGAGTCCGGCCAGATGGGCCACTCGGCCGAGTACCTGTTCGGGGGTGTGGGTGGCACGCAGATACTCCATACCGACGGCGCTGTCGCGCTTTGACAGGCGCACCCCCTGCTCGTTGCACACCAGGGGGAGGTGGGCGAACTCGGGCGCGGGGTAGCCCAAGAGTTCGTAGAGGTATAACTGCTGGGAGGCGGAGAGGAGGAGGTCGTCGCCGCGGACTACCTCGGTGACCCCCATCAGGGCGTCGTCCATCACCACGGCCAACTGGTAGGCCCACGCGCCGTCGGCCCGGCGGAGTATGAAGTCGCCGCACCGCTCGGCCAGATTGACGCTCTGCGGGCCGCACACGCGGTCGGTGAAGCTGATTACTTTGTCGGGCACGAAGAGGCGGGTGGCCGCGGGGATGTCGGCGGGGATTTCGGCCGTACCCCCCAGGCGGGGCGGGCGGCAGGTGCCCTTGTAGATAACGCGGCCGTCCGATTCGTGGGGAGCCTGGGTCGCGAGAATGTCGGCCCGGCGGCAGCGGCAGCGGTAGGTGAGCCCCGTAGCATCCAGGCGGCGCAGCCCCTCGGCGTAAATCTCGCCGCGGAGGCTCTGCAGGTAGGGGCCGTTGGGCCCGATGCCGTTGAGTCCACCCTCGTCCCAGTCAAGTCCGAGCCAGCGGAGGTCATCCTCGATCATCTGGGCGTGTTCGCGCTTCGAGCGTTGCGGGTCGAGGTCCTCGATACGCAGTATCCACCTCCCTCCGGCGCGCCGCGCCGAGAGCCATGACACCACCGCCGTGTAGATATTGCCCAGGTGCATCCTCCCCGACGGCGACGGCGCGAACCGCCCCGTCACAATTCGACTTTTTTCATCCATAAGTGTCTCAAATAAATGATTTAATCGATTCAGTGACTTTTGAATAAATGTTTCTTTCGTCGTCTTTCGCGCGTCTTTCGCCAAGTTTCATCGGTCACGATGCCCGCATCGCTCCCTCTTCAACTTGCGAAATCCATCGCAAAATCCTTCCGAAATAAACATTAACTCATTTATTCGAGCCACTTAACATCGCGAAATTACTTATAATCCGCGGGATTTCCCGCTTTCGGGGGGAGGGGTTTGTTTCCAACGGCGCGATTCGCTAACTTCGCGGTCGTATTTTTGAATAACCCCGCGACAATGAATAATGACACTTGGGCAGCGCGCCTTTCGGCCACGTTGGATTTCGCCAGGTTCCCTATGATACTGGGAATACTGGTGATACACTGCTATCTGGTCGTCGGGCCGGAAGGGAACTCAGTGCCGGCTCCGGCCCGCGACGTTATGTATCTCGGGTCGCAGGTGTTGTCGAGGCTCTGCGTGCCGCTGTTTTTCGCGATCTCCGGCTTTTTGTTCTTCTATCGCAAGAATCCTGACGCGCCCGGTTTCTATCCGGCGCAATGGCGCAAGCGGGTCCGCGGGCTGCTGCTCCCGTATCTGCTGTGGAACGTGCTGGCATTCGGTTGGCTGCTGCTTAAGGCGGGACCGTTGGAGCGTTTTTTCCCGAATATGGCGGGTGTTGACCTGTCGGTCGGGAAGTTTCTGCTCTCATTCTGGGAGTTCTCCTATACCGGCGAGTCTTCGGTGCCCCAATTCTACGAGCCGGCCAGCACCCCGGCGGATTTCCCTCTATGGTTCATCCGCGACCTTATGGTGTTAGTGCTTCTGACTCCGTTGATACGGATTGTGTCGCGGCTGACCCGCGGGTGGATTGTCGCGGTGCTGTGCGTGTGCTTCGTGTGCGGATGGTGGCCGGCTGTGCCTGGTTTCAGCTGCACGGGTGTCACGTTCTTCACTCTCGGTGCGTGGCTTGCCCTGGAGCGTGTGAACCTGGTGAGACTGCTTTTGGGGAGCCGCCAATCGCGGCGCGTACTCGCTCTGTTGGCCGCGGTTTACGCCGCGGCGGCTGTTGTCGAGCTGTATAACCCGGGCACTTTCATCGGCGAGCGTGCCCACGGCGCGGGGATTCTCGCGGGTGTGCCCCTGCTTACCGCCTGTTTCGGCGGTATGGTAGCCCGCGGATGGCGCGTGGCCCCCTGGCTGCTACGGTCGGCATTCTTCGTGTACGCTTTCCACGGATTAGTCAACAGCATTGTGGTGAGCGCCGTCACGAGGATCGCTCGCCCCGATGGCTCGGCGACGTGGATTCTCTGCTATCTCGCGGCGATAGCCGCCCTTTGGGGCATCTCGGAGGCCGCTTACCTGGCAACGCGCCGCCTGTCGCCGCGCCTCACCTCCTGGCTCTGCGGCGGCAGAGGGTAGGGAGCACCGCGGTCAGTGCCCGGGAATTACGCGCGAGCGCAGCGTCATATAAAAGCGGGGACGTGACACCTCGCCAGCTCCGATGAAGGCTACCGCGTAAACAATTCCGATAATCGCGCACATTGCGAGCGCCGGAATCTCTATGAGCGATGACACGGCCACAGCAGCGCCTATCGAGGCGACCATGGCCAGTCCTGGAAGCCATATGGAGCGCGCGGCGGTGGCTATTATTGAGCGGAGTTTCTGCTCCGTGAGGCGTGAAAACAGCAGCGCGTAAACCGCGGTACTGGCGAGCGCGGCGCCGACCTGGGTCCAGGCAATCCATAATATGCCGTGGTGGAAGAAAACAGCGAGCAGAAGTAATTGAAGTCCGACTTCGGCGAATGACATATTGCGTATGAACACGGTACGTCCGTATACTTTGCAAGTGGTTTGGAAAAATGCCTTGACGCAGTAAACGCACTCAAACAGCGCGAGAATGCGGAACACCGGCACCGCGCCGCTCCATCTGCTCCCGTACAGCGCTGCTACCGCTGGCCCGGCCACCACAAGCATTAGGAAGAGAAGTGTGCAGTTTATGCCGATGACGACGCCGAGCATTTCACTGATTACGCGGCGTCGTACTATTTTGTCGTCCTCATTTGAGGCCAGCACAAACAACGGGGGGTTGATAGAGCTCTCTGACACGGCGAAGGGTACGTTGGCAAGTTTGGCGCCCTGATAATATACGCCCGTTGTGGCCGGAGCATAGAATTTTCCTAAGACGAATGTGTTGATGTTCTTACCGATGATGTTGCCGATATATGCCAATACCAGGTGTATGCCGAAGGAGAACATCTCCTTGAACGACTCGGTGCTGAACCCTATGCGTGGGAACCAGCGTGATGCCGCCAGGTAATAAACGAAGATGAAGAAAAAGAGCAGAATCTGAGTGCACACCAGTGCCCAGTAGCCGAATCCCAACGCGGCCAATGTTATGCCGAAAGTGAGGGCGGTGAGGGTGGCACCTACTTTGACAAAACAAATCTTTTTCATTTCCAATTCCTTGCGCAGTTTGGTTTCCTGCACGAAAGTCATGGTTTGGAAAAAAAAGCATACTCCCAGCACGCGCATAATCCCGACTAATTCCTGGTGGCCAAAGAAACGGGCAAGCGGCACCGCGCCGAAAAAGAACGACAACCCGAAAAGTAGTCCGAAGCCGGCGTTGAACACGAATACTGTGGAGTAGTCACGCGGAGTGGGGTTATGTTTGTGTATCAGCCCGTCGGAAAGCCCGCAACTCGAAAGGTCCTGTGCTATGGCGATGAAGAGAGAGAGCATGGCCAGCAGGCCGAAGTCGGCAGTTGTGAGCAGACGGGCGAGCACGATGTTACCACCGAAGTTCAACACAGCTCCGGTGGCTCGCTCAATCAGTGACCATTTATAAATTTTGGTATTACTCATTGGATGGCAATCCATGGTGCGGCCCGTGGGCCGATTGATAATGCAAAGGTAGTTATTTCCTTGGTATATACAATAAGGAGGGTGTGAGAGAACCGCGGTTGGCAAACAACAATTTTGAAACACCCTTTAAAATGTTTACATTCGCGATATGGATACATTTCTGTCAATTATCACGCCGGTGTACAACCGTGCCGACTGCCTGGAGGCTTGTCTGGAAAGCGTCACGGCGCAATCGGGGGAAATTCCCGTAGAGCATGTGGTGGTGGATGATGGGTCGACTGATGACACATACGCCATTTTGGATCGCTATGCGGCCGCGCATCCATCGGTTCGCGCCTTGAAACTGGATCGCAACCGAGGTACCAATGCCGCGCGCAACGCCGCCGTGCGTGCCGCGAAAGGGAAGTGGATTATGATACTTGACAGTGACGACACACTGGCCCCGGGGGCTTTGGCAGCGGTGAAAGAAGCGATCGCCCGTCATCCCGATTGCCGCCACTTCCTTTTCGCGGTAAGTGACCGAGCCGAGGAATTCGCATCCGCTGGAATACCCCGCGACGGCACCCGCGAGTACCTCTTCCGGGACTTCCTTGACGGGCTGGTAAGTGGTGATTTCGCCCATGTGTTGCTTCGCGATACGATGACCCGCTTCCCGTTTGATGAGGAGTTGAGGATATACGAGGGTGTGTTCTTCCTGAGCTTCTATAAGGAAGCCGCGAGGATGTTGCTTATTAACAAGGTGATTATCGACCGCGACCGCGGCCGCGACGATCGGGTTACCTACACCCTCCTGCCTGATAACGACGCCACGTTGCGACGCACAGTGGCCGCCATTGACTTGTTGCTTGAGAGGTTTGGAACAGAACGACTGCGGACTTCCGCGGGGAGGGCCGCGTTGGAGAGCGATTTGGTGAAGAAATACCGTTTTGAAACATTCCTCGGCGATCGGTCAGCCGCTGCAGCGACGGCGCGTAAGGCGCTTGAAGTGGGTTTCAGTGTTCCGTCGCTTTACAAGATGCTTAACGCGACTTACTTGGGAAGGGCGTTTTTCAAGGTTGGACGCTTGTACGTCAAGTTGAAATTCGCTTTAGGAGTTCGCCCGGATTGACTGCCAACCCCGTAACAAAGGGGGATTTCGCACGACGCCGGCCCAATGGCATCGGAGTCGGTGTGAATAATCTCCACGATATAGAAAAAGCCGCCAATTTGGCGGCTTTTTCTGTATCGTAATGTGGAATGCTTGCGCGGAGCGGGTTTACTTGGTGGCGATGGCGATGGCTTCGCGGCACTTCTCGGTGATGTAGGCCCAGTCGCCGGCGGCAACGCGGTCCTTGGGGAAGAGCTTGGAGCCCATGCCTACGCAGTAAACGCCGGCGGCGAACCATGACTTGAGGTTCTCCTCGGTGGGTTCCACGCCGCCGGTGACCATGAGCTTGGACCAGGGCATGGGGGCCAGGAGGCCTTTGACGAATTTCGGGCCGAGAACGTCGCCGGGGAATACCTTGCAGAGGTCGCACCCTGCTTCCTGGGCGAAGCCTACCTCGCTGACGGAGCCGCAGCCGGGGGTGTAGGCCACAAGGCGGCGGTTGCAGATCTTGGCAACCTCGGGGTTGAACAGCGGGCCTACCACGAAGTTGGCGCCGAGCTGGAGGTAGAGGGCGGCGGTGGCGGGATCGACGATGGAGCCTACGCCGAGGGCCATCTCGGGGCACTCAACGGCGGCATACTTGACGAGCTCGCCGAAGATTTCGTGGGCGAAGTCGCCGCGGTTGGTGAACTCGAAGGCGCGCACGCCGCCGTCGTAGCAGGCCTTGAGCACCTGCTTGGCGGTTTCGAGGTCTTTATGGTAGAACACGGGTACCATGCGGGTGGCGCCCATCTTGGCCAGTACGGCCTGTTTGTCAAACTTTGCCATTTCCTTTTTTTCTGATGAAAACGATGGAAGGATGTTGGTTATTGTGTGGTTTTAGCGCTGCACGCGGCCGTTGGCGTTACCGCCGGCGAGTGCCTCAACTTCGTCGATGGTGACGAGGTTGAAGTCGCCGTTGATGGTGTGCTTCAGGGCCGAAGCTGCCACGGCGAATTCGAGGGCCTCGCCCTGGTTGGGCTTGGTGAGCAGGCCGTGGATGAGGCCGCCGGAGAAGCTGTCGCCGCCGCCTACGCGGTCGATGATGGGGTTGATGTCGTAGCGCTTGCTCTGGTAGAACTCCTTGCCGTTGTAAATCATGGCCTTCCAGCCGTTGTGGGTGGCGGAGAAGGATTCGCGGAGGGTCGAAACGACGTACTTGAAGCCGAATTCCTTCATCATTGCGGCGAAGATGCCCTTGTAGCCTTCGGCGTCGGTGTTGCCGGCTTCAACGTCGGCGTCGGGCTTGAAGCCGAGGCAGAGTTCGGCGTCCTCCTCGTTGCCGATGCACACATCGACGTACTTCATGAGGGGGCGCATGATGGACTGGGCTTTCTCCTTGGTCCAGAGTTTCTTGCGGAAGTTGAGGTCGACGCTGACGGTTACGCCGTGGCGCTTGGCGGCCTCGCAGGCGAGGCGGGTGAGCTCGGCGGCCTTGTCGGAGATGGCGGGGGTGATGCCGCTCCAGTGGAACCAGTCGGCGCCTTCCATGATGGCGTCGAAGTCGAAGTCCTGGGGATCGGCCTCGGCGATGGCGGAGTCAGCGCGGTCGTAGATAACCTTCGAGGGGCGCATGGAGGCGCCGGTCTCGCAGTAGTAGATGCCTACGCGGTTGCCGCCGCGGGCAACGAAGCGGGTGTCCACGCCGTAGCGACGGAGGGCGTTGACGGCGGCCTGGCCGATTTCGTGCTTGGGGAGTTTGCTGACGAAGTAAGCGTCATGGCCGTAGTTGGCGCAGCTGACGGCCACGTTGGCTTCGCCGCCGCCCCAGATTACATCGAAGTTGTCGACCTGCACGAAGCGCTTGCAGCCGGCAGGGGAGAGGCGAAGCATGATTTCGCCGAGGGTTACGATTTTTGACATAGTTGTTGTTAAGGTAATAAAGATTGGATTATAAATGTGTGCGAAATAAGTGATAAGTCAGAGTTATGAGGTATGAGGTGAATTTGGATTTTCCATTGATTCATACCTTAGGCTGACTTGTCGAGCCCCGGGCCGATTATTCGGCGGCGGGGGCGGCGGGGAGGTTGATCGACTCCATGAGTTTCACGGCGTCGACGTACTGGGCTATCCCTTCGGCCACGCGCTTGGCGTCTTGCATGGCGTGGACCACTGTCGCGGGGCGCTTGGTGACGTCGCCTCCGGCGAACACGCCCTGGCGGGTGGTCATGCCGTAGGGTACCTCGCGGGTGAGCACATACCCCTTGTCGTCAACGTCGATGCCCTTGGTGGTCGACACGATGCGGGAGGCGGGCACGGAGCCTACGGCCATCACGACGTTGTCCATGGGCATTACCGTCGGGGTGCCGTCGATGTCGATGGTCACCTCCTTGAGCTTGAAGCCTTCGCCGCCAACGATGTTGGTGATCGAGGATTTCCAGAGGAATTTTACCCCTTCCTTGACGGCGTCGTCGTATTCGGCGCGGAGGGCGCTCATCTCGTCAATGGTGCGGTGGTAGACCACATATACCTCAGAGGCTCCCATGCGCAGGGCCGAGCGTGCGGCGTCGATGGCGGTGTTGCCGCAGCCGATGACGGCCACTTTGTCGCCGGCGCCGATCACTACCTCCTCGCGGCCGATGAGCCCGCTCTCGTAGAGCGACACGCGGCGCAGGAAGCGGATGGCCTGGCGCACGCCGGGGTGGTTGTTGCCGGGTATGTTCAGGCGGCGGGGCACTCCGGTGCCGGTGCCCATGAATACGGCGTCGAACCCTTCGGCGAAGAGTTTGTCGACGGTGAAGTCCTCGCCGACGGTGGTGTTGAGGTGGAACACCACCCCGAGGTTCTCGATTTTCTTGATTTCGCGGCGCACCACTTCCTTGGGGAGGCGGTATTCGGGGATGCCGTACATAAGAACGCCCCCGGGTTCGGGCTCCATCTCGAAGATTTCGACGGCGAAGCCCAGGCGGGAGAGGTCGCCGGCGATGGTGAGCCCGGCGGGTCCGGAGCCGATAACCGCGACGCGGCCGCGCGACTTTTCGGGGATGGCCTCGTGGGTGAGGCCCGCCGACGAGTCGAAGTCGGCAACGAAGCGTTCGAGTTTGCCGATGTTGATGTGGGCTCCCTTTTTGTTGAGCACGCAGTTGCCTTCGCACTGGCGTTCGTGGCCGCAGACGCGTCCGCAAACCGCGGGCAGGTTGCTGCGGGCGTGGATTATCGACATGGCGTTGCCGAAGTTGCCTTTGGCGAGCTCGGCGATCCAGTCGGGGATGTCGTTGCTGATGGGGCACCCTTTCTTGCACTGAGGCACTTTGCAGTGGAGGCAGCGCTGCGCTTCCTTGATGGCCTCGGGGAGGGTGTAGCTTTCAGAAACCTCTTTGAAATCTTCCATTTGAGGGTCTTTTGAAGTGTGAATCAATGGTATGCGTTTATCCCGCAGGGGGATGCGGCCAATGAAGGCCGCATCCCCTGGAGGATTTTGGTTCTATACCTGTGGTTGCCGGGGGGCGCCGGGGCGCCGCGGCGGGGTTTGCCTTTACGCAGGCGTTTACTTCATGTCGAGGTAGGTCACCTTGTCCATGTCGCCGTAGTCGAGGTTCTCGCCACCCATGCCCCAGATGAACATATAGTTCGAGGTGCCGGCGGCGGCGTGGATCGACCATTCGGGCGAGATGATGGCCTGCTCGTTGTGGAGCCATACGATGCGGTTCTCGTCGGGTTCGCCCATGAAGTGGCAAACGGCGTTTCCTTCGGGCACGTTGAAGTAGAAGTATGCTTCGACGCGGCGGTCGTGGGTGTGGGCGGGCATGGTGTTCCAAACGGAGCCGGGCATAAGCTCGGTGAGGCCCATCTGGAGCTGGCAGGGTCCCTCCTCAAGCACGTTGCTCACGATCAGCTGGTTGATCACGCGGTCGTTCGACTCTTCCATCTTGCCGGCCTTGAAGCTGTTGGCCTTGATGGAGCCTTTGCGGCCGTCGATGGTGATGAGCTGGGTTTTGTAAGCCTTGTGGGCGGGGGTTGAGTTGAGGTAGAACTTGGCGGGGTTGGCGTCGTTCTTCGAGCGGAAGGTGACGTTCTTGTTGCCGCGGCCGATGTAGAGGGCGTCCTTGAAGTGGAGCTCGTACTCCTTGCCGTCGACGCTGACGATGCCGTCGCCGCCGATGTTGATCACGCCGAGCTCGCGGCGCTCCAGGAAGTACTCGGCCTTGAGGGGGTCGATGGTCTCCAGGGCGATGGTTTTGCCCACGGGGATCACGCCGCCGAAGATGAGGCGGTCATACATCGTGTATGTGAGGTTCACTTTGTTCTGCTCCATGACTTTGGGCATCATGAAACGCGAGCGGAGCTGCTCGGTGTCGTAATGCTTGACGTCGTCGGGGTGGCAGGCGCGGAGTGTCTTGTACTCGGTTTGCGCCGAAGCCGAGAAGAGGGTGGCTGCGAGCATAAGGCCGGTGAGGATATTTTTCATTGTTGGGTTGAGATTTTTGCGTTATTCGGTTTTCTGGAGTTCGTCGGAACCCTTGGCTTCCATGGCTTTCTGGTTGCGGGCGATGAGCACGCGGTTCCATACCGTCATACCCATGGTGATGATCACCAGGATGCCTGCGCCCACCCACTTGAGGTTCTGGGCGCACTGGTAGATGATCCAGGCCAGGGGCGAGGAGGCGAAGTCAAGGCTGCCACCTTCGAATCCGGCGGGGATGGCCACGGCGGCGTCGCCGGTCGCGGCGTACACGTCCTTGGCGGCCAGTGAGAAGGCGGGTGCCAGGGAGGTCACCAGGTAGAGGCCGATGGTCAGCGACACGAGGCCGATGATGAAGGTCTTCACCACGTTGCCCTTGGTGTAGGGGAGCACCAGGGGGAAGAGGTAGAACATGCCCGCCAGCGACGCCAGGGGGAGGAACTGGTTGCCGGGAAGGGCCACGGCCAGAACGAGCGTCACGGGAATCAGCAGTATCGACACCACCAGGGTGGTCGGGTGGCCGATTACCAGGGCGGGGCTCATGCCGATGTTGAGGCCGTCGGCACCCTTGAACTTGCGCGCGATCAGCGAGCGGGTGGCGTCGGAAATCGGCTTGAGGCCTTCGATGAAGAGAACGGTCACGCGGGGGATGAGCTCCATTACGGCGCCCATCTTGATGCCGAGCCCCAGGATGTAGGGGATGGCGTCGACCAGCTCGGCGCCGCTGCGGCAGGTGAGGCATCCGATGCCCACGCCTACCACCACGCCTAAGAAGAGGGGCTCGCCCAGGAGGCCGAACTTCTTCTTGAGCCCTTCGGCGTCGATCTCCAGGCGGTTCATGCCGGGTATGCGGTCAAGCAGCCAGTTGAGGCCGATGGCGTAGGGCACGAAGCCGGCGCAGAAGGGCTGGGGGATCGAGATGCCGTCCATATCCTTGTAGAAGGTCTGGAATTTGCGGGCGGTCATGTCGGCGATCACCAGGGTGATGATGTAGCAGATGATGGCTCCGAAGAAACCCCAGGCAAGCGACTCGCTCGCGAAGTAAATCACGGCCCCGATGAAGGCGAAGTGCCAGTAGTTCCAGAGGTCGATGTTTACGGTGCGGGTTGTCTTTGTGAAGAGCATCAGGAGGTTGACGCCCAGGCAGACGGGGATGATGAACGCGCCAACGGCGGTGTTGTAGGCCACGGAGGCGGCGGCGGGCCACCCCATGTCGAACACCTTGAGCTGGAGGTCGTAGATGTCGACCACGGTGTTGAGCGCCGGGCCCAGGGCCGACGTCAGCAGGGCGGTGACGATCGACAGGCCGATGAAGCCCACGCCGACCTTGAGGCCGGCCTTGAGGGCGTCGCCGAACTTGATGCCGATGCAGAGGCCGAGGATGGTGAAGATGATAGGCATCATCACCGCCGCCCCGAGCCCGATTATGTAGCTGAATACCTGTTCCATTTATTTGGGCTGCTTGCCGATGTAGGCCAGGATGCCGCCGTCGACGTAGAGGACGTGGCCGTTAACGAAGTCGGAAGCGTCGGACGCCAGGAATACGGCGGGGCCCATGAGGTCCTCGGGGGTGCCCCAGCGGGCTGCGGGGGTCTTCGAGATGATGAACTGGTCGAAGGGGTGGCGCGAGCCGTCGGGCTGGAGTTCGCGCAGGGGGGCAGTCTGCTCGGTCGCGATGTAGCCCGGGCCGATGCCGTTGCACTGGATGTTATGCTCGCCGTATTCCGAGCAGATGTTGCGGGTGAGCATCTTCAGGCCACCCTTGGCGGCGGCGTAGGCGCTCACTGTCTCGCGGCCGAGCTCGCTCATCATCGAGCAGATGTTGATGATTTTGCCGTGCCCTTTCTTGATCATGCCGGGGATTACTGCCTTGGCGCAGATGTAGGGGGCAACGAGGTCAACGTCGATCACGCGGCGGAAGTCCTCGACCTCCATCTGTTCCATGGGGATGCGCTTGATGATGCCGGCGTTGTTCACCAGGATGTCGATGGTGCCCACGGTGGCTTCGATGTCGGCTACCATGGCCTTCACGGCTGCCTCGTCGGTCACGTCGCAGAGGTAGCCTTTGGCGTCGATGCCGAGTTCCTTGTATGCTTTGAGGCCGCGGTCAACGGTTTCCTGACGCGAGCAGTTGAAAACGATTTTCGCGCCTGCTTCGGCGTATGCCTGGGCGATGGCCAGGCCGATGCCGTAGGCGGCTCCGGTTACGAGGGCAACTTTGCCTTCGAGTGAGAAATTTACCATCTGATGTTTTTTGATTGGTTTGTTAATTCAAGGTCGTGGGTCGAAAACGGGGGATTCCGTTCTCGGGATTTCCCGGATTCGTTAACGCGAAGTTACGAAAAAAAGAGCAGGGTCGGCCTCCGCGTATGTGTAAATGCGTTCAGTTTGCTTGTAATCTTGTGCAAAAATGAGCTTTATATGGTGAAACCGGCCGACGGAGGGGTGGAAAAGCGGCGGTTTTTCTCCCGTAGGGCGTTAGTTTTTCATCCTCGGGCGTCAGCTTCCGGCGGGTTTGTTGGTCAGCACGAAGGGCGACATATGGTATTCGTAGGCCGCGGGATCGTCGGGCGCGGCGGGGTCGAATCCCTCGAATCCGGCCTTGACTGATTTCGACAGGGGGAGGGAGGAGCGGCGTACCGCCTCTACGAATATCTTAGCGATTTCCCTCGCGCCGAAGTTGCTGAAGTGGGTGTTGTCGGCGATGTCGGCCTCCTGCCCCTCGTAGGTGCCGGCGGGGCAGTGGACGAACAGGGCTTTCGACTCCTCGACTCCGAGGGCCTCGATGAGTTTCTTCGTCTCCTCCTGGAAGTCGACCAGCTCCACCCCCTCGCGGGCGGCGATTTCGCGCATGGCGGCGGGGTAGTCGCCGTGGGTGTCGCGCACGCGCCCCTCGGCGTCGAAGTCGCGGCGGCGGGTGGGGGTCACCAGTATCGGGGTCGCGCCCTTGCGGCGGGCGTTGTCGATGAACTGCTTCAGCGAGTAGGCGTAGTTGTAGTAGGCGCCGCATCCGGGACCTTTCTGTTTCTGGTCGTTATGGCCGAACTCGACTACGACGTAGTCCCCTTCCTTCATCTGCGTGAGGGCTTTCTTGAGCCTACCCTGGCTGAGGAACACGCTCGCCGTGAGCCCCGACTCGGCGTAGTTGGCCACGGCGACGCTGTCGTTGAAGAACTGCGGAAGCATCTGGCCCCAGCCGGTGTATGGCTCGGCCTGGTTGTCGACAACCGTGGAGTTGCCGCAGAGGAACACCGTGGGCACCTCCGGCGCGGGCTCGATTTCGATGTAGCTCACCCTCGGGGCCGAGCCGTTGAATTCGAGTGTCAGCTTGTCGTCCCAGTTGATGCAGCCTATCTCGCGCTTTTTGAGCTTGACGCTCTCTTTGTCGTTGATGCGCGAGTCGCGTTTGTTCACTATGAAGGTCTCCTGGCGGGTCTCCCCCTTGCGGGTCTTGACGTTTTCGGCCATCATGCGCCGGGCTTCGGCCCTGAGGGTTGTGCTCCCGGCAGAGCGCTTGCTCCCCAAGGTGACGCGCACGCGGTAGTTGCCGTCAGGCACCGCCACGGAGAAGAACCCGGGCGCGTCGGAGTCGGCGTTCCGGCCGGGTATGAAATCGTAGCCGAAGCCTGTCGAGTCGGAATATATGGTGTTTGGCTCCACCTGGGTGAAGCCCTCTTTGGGGTGCTTCGCGCCCGTAAGGTCGAAGCGGAGTGTCTGGGCCGACGGCGCTATGGCGGCGCACGCGGCGATGATGGTCAATGCTATGGTTCTCATGGATTAAGGCGTTGTTGTTTCATTTTTCGGAATACGCGGCGCTGCACTATCAGGGCGGCGGTGAATACGGCGGCCCCGGTCGCGACCCACGTTATGGGGTAGATGGTCAGCAGGGTGTGGAACGTGTTGTCGATCGAGGGGAATATGTAGCACCACCCGAGCCTGAGCACGCAGGTGCCGAAGATGGTCAGCACCATCGGGGTCAGCGAGTAGCCCAGGCCGCGCATATATGAGCCGGGCACTTCGTAGGTGGCCGCTATGCACTGGAAGGCGAGCACCGTGTGGTAGCGCTCGATGGCGTAGGCGGCTACGGCGGGGTCTTTGGTGAACAGTCCTATTACCGACTCTCCCTGCCAGATTACCAGCCAGTTGGCCGCTCCGCAGAGCACCACGGCGTAGAGCAGGCATATGCAGGCCACCCGGCGGCAGCGCTCCGGCTCCCCGGCTCCGAAGTTCTGCCCGGTGAAAGCGATCGTGGCGGCGCAGAATCCGCTCACTATGTAGTAGCAGTAAGCCTCGAAGGTGAGCGCGGCGGCCGACCCCGCGATGGCGTCGGAGCCGAAGCGGTTGATGGCCGACTGTATGAAAATGTTCGATATGGAAAACACCATGCCCTGCAGCCCGGCCGGAACGCCGATTTGCAACATCTTCCTGAGGTCGGGCATGGAGACGCTCCATCGCTTGAGGGTCAGGGTTATGGGGTCGGGCTCGCGGGTGAGGATCCACACGATGATGGCGGCGTTCACGCCGTTGGCTATCACGGTGGCCCACGCGACGCCGTCGACCCCGGCCCCCATCGGGCCGGCGAAGAGCCAGTCGAGCGCGAAGTTGCACACCGTGGCCGCGAGCAGCGAGTAGAAGGGGCGCTTCGTGTCGCCGACGCTGCGCATGATCGCCGAGCCGAAGTTGTAGACCATCAGGAACGGCATGCCGCAGAAATAAAT
This sequence comes from uncultured Muribaculaceae bacterium, assembly GCA_910587075.1. GTDB lineage: Bacteria > Bacteroidota > Bacteroidia > Bacteroidales > Muribaculaceae > UBA7173. Next base: position 766 of record CAJUKE010000022.1, on the reverse strand, counting down.
GCGCAGGTAGCGCTCAGCGAGGTCTATCACGTCGGGCGGGGCGCTCATCGCTTCAAGTATCGGCCTCGCCAGGGCGGTGCCGAGCGCCGTTAGCAGCAGGCCTGACGCTATGGCCACCACAGCCACCGTCGCCACCGAGCGCTTCACCGCCTCGAAATGGCGCTGACCGAGGTAGGTCGCGATCACCACGTTGGCGCCGACGGCTATCCCTAAGAAGAGGTTCACCAGGATGCTTATGATCGGGCCGTTGCTCCCCACGGCGGCGATCGCCTGGCTCGTGGAGTAGTGGCCCACCACGGCCACGTCGACCGCGTTGAACGATTGTTGCAGGATGCCGCTCGCGATAAGCGGCAGCGAGAACACTAATATTTTTTTCGCGAGAGGGCCGTGGGTCATGTCGACCTGCCGCCCCCTTGTGTTTCTCTTTTCCATATTTCTTTCTCCACGCGAAATTACAAATTCAGCCGCTAACGGCCAAGCCGCCGTTTCCCTTATATTATATAATATGGTGTGGGGTGTTTGGGACGTCCGATATGCCGCGTAATTATGCCGAAAAACATAAAAATCGCGTTTTTTTCGCGAAAAAAGTGGCGTGAAAATTTGGTGGGAACCGGGGAAAGGCGTAACTTTGCACTCGCTTTCGGGACGGAGGTCCCCGGCGCGAGGCCCATAAGGGCTATAACGCCGCGGAAGGCCCGCCGGTTCGCCGGCCGGTCAAAAAAAATAAAAAAAATCGCCGAAAAATTTTGCGGTTCGAAAAATTCTC
>CAJUKE010000021.1 GCA_910587075.1 uncultured Muribaculaceae bacterium | reverse complement strand
TCTCAATAACTGGATAATGTTTAACCAGTCCAACTTTTGGGGGTCACTTCACTAACGCCGCTTATGATGGGGCTTCCAATGTTCAAGGTCTCCGACCTTGAAACTGACGGGTAACCATCCCCGGTCTTGGGTCTGACGAGTGGTGTGATAGGAACTCGATACGACGAAGGTCGGAGACCTTCTACATTGGAAGCCCCACCATAAGCCGCGAAAGCGGCGGTTGGTGGGGTATCCTTGGGGTGAGTTCTGGCAAGGTCGGAGATCTTGCACAACTTCATCCTGTGAAAGGTCTCCGACCTTGGGCCTGGCGGGATTAGTCCTTGGTGCCGTAGGCGAGGTCGCCGGCGTCGCCGAGGCCGGGGACAATGTAGGAGTGGTCGTTGATTTCGGGATCCACGGCACCGACCCACAGGGTGGTTTTGTCGGCGGGGAAGTGCTCGGCCACATAGTCGACCGCTTTCTGCGAGGCGATAACCGACGCGACGTGGATTTCGGCAGGGGTACCCTTCGTGAGGAGCGCGCGGTAGCTGAGTTCCATCGAAGCCCCGGTGGCGAGCATCGGGTCGGCCAGAATCAGGGTCTTGCCGTCGAGCAGGGGAGAGGCGAGATACTCAATGCACACGTCGAAGTTCTCCTTCTCCTTATACTTGCGGTAGGCAGACACGAAAGCGTTCTCCGCCTTGTCGAAATAGTCGAGGAACCCCTGGTGGAAGGGGACCCCGGCGCGGAAAATGGTGGCGAGCACCAACTTGGAGTCGATCAGGTCAACCTCGGCCTTGGCGAGGGGTGTCTGGATTTCCCGCTTGCGGTAGGCGAGCGTGCGGCTAATCTCGTAGGCCATGATCTGGCCGATGCGGCGCAGATTGGTGCGGAAGCGGAGCATGTCGGTCTGCACGTCGACATCGCGCAGTTCGGCCATATACTGGCTGATGAGCGAGTTCTGCTCGGCGAAATTCACTATTTTCATATGAAGCGATGGTTTGAGTATGCCAAATAAACAATTCTGCGACTTCAAAGTTACGCAATCGCCCCGTAAATACCAAAAGAAGGGCGGGTAGCTAAAAAATATTCCTCTATGTTAAAAAACATTACGGAAAAATGCGTAACTTCGCGGCCTGTCGGCAACGGCTCCGTGCGGCGCCCCCTGCCGGCTTATATTTCCAACAGGTAAACGCTTGGTTTCAACCAGGTTCAAAATCTTTTAGGTACAGTTCAATGAACTTCACAGGAAAAATTGACTTCAGGCCCAAACTGTTTTCGGCCCTGAAGCACTACAGCGCGAAGAAATTCCAGGCCGACCTCACCGCCGGACTGGTGGTGGGCATCGTGGCGCTTCCGCTCGCGATCGCGTTCGGTATCGCCTCGGGCGTGAGCCCCACGACGGGTCTTATCACGGCCATCATCGGCGGTCTGTTAGTTTCGATGTTCGGCGGCAACTCGGTGCAGATCGGAGGCCCCACGGGCGCTTTCATCGTGATCGTCTACGGCATCATAGCCCGCTTCGGTCTCAGCGGCCTGGCGATGGCTACCTTTATGGCCGGACTGATCCTTATAATAATGGGTGTATTCCGGCTCGGCACGGTGATCAAGTTCATCCCCTACCCCATCGTGGTGGGCTTCACCGCCGGTATCGCCCTGACAATCTTCTCTACGCAGGTCAACGACTTCCTCGGCCTGGGCCTCACCGACATTCCCTCGGAGTTCATCCCCAAGTGGGGCGTGTACCTCAGCAACTTGGGACTGACTGACCCGGCCACGCTCGCCGTGTCGGCGGTGTCGCTGCTCATTATCACCCTCACGCCGAAAATCTCGAAGCGCCTCCCCGGCGCCCTGGCCGCCATCGTGGTGGTAACGGCGGGAGTGGCGTTGCTGCGCTCGTTCGTTCCATCGTTTGCCGTCACTACCATCGGCGACCGCTTCGGCGAAATGCGCGCCGCGATGCCCGAGTTCCACGGCTTCACCTTCGATATGGCCACAATCAACCTGCTGCTCCCCTCGGCGTTCACCATCGCGGTGCTCGGGGCCATCGAGTCGCTCCTCTCGGCCACGGTGGCCGACGGCGTAACCGGCTCGCGCACCAACACCAACACCGAGCTTATCGGCCAGGGTATAGCCAACGCCGTGGTGCCCTTCTTCGGCGGCATACCCGTCACCGGAGCCATAGCGCGCACGATGACCAACATCTCCAACGGGGGCCGCACCCCGGTGGCCGGAGTGATCCACGCCATCACGCTGCTGCTGATTTTCATCTTCGCGATGCCGCTGATAAGCTATGTGCCCATGGCGTGCCTCTCGGCTGTGCTCGTGGTGGTGGCCTACAATATGAGCGGCTGGCGCACCATAGCCGGGCTGATGAAGAGCCCCAAGAGCGATGTCTCGGTAATGGCCGTTACCTTCCTTCTGACGGTGATTTTCGACCTCACGATCGCGATCGAGATCGGCCTGCTGTTGGCCGTGGTGCTCTTCCTGCGCCGCGTGATGGAGAATACCCAGATACGCGTCTACTCCGAGCAGCTCGACGTGGCCGAGGGTACCGACCTCGACTACTCGCACCACGAGGTGCTCGACGTGCTCCCCGGGGTGGAGGTCTACGAGATCGACGGCCCGTTCTTCTTCGGGGTGGCCACCAAGTTTGACGAGCTGATGCGCTCGACCCCCGGAGCGAAGCCCAGCGTGCGCATACTGCGCATGCGCAAGGTGCCGTTCATTGACTCCACCGCTATCCACAACCTTGAAATCCTCATCAAATCGTCGCAGGTGGAGGGTATCGCCATAGTGCTGTCGGGTGTGCAGCCCCAGGTTAAGGAGACGCTCGTACACGCCGGAATCGACCGCCTGATCGGCCCGGCCAACGTGTGCGACCACATCTCCAAGGCCGTCGTGATGGCCAACGCCATCGCCGCGGGCGAGGATGCCGACGCGGAGAGCCCCAACGTGGTGCCCTCGTTCTAACGATCCATAGAACTTATTTTGAAGCCTTTTTGGCGGCGATTGCACCGGCGATCGCCGCCATTATCATACCCCCGGCGATGATTACCGCGGCGGTGACGCACAGGTCGGAGGCGGCGAGCCTCACGGGGTAGCTCTCGATCGAGAGCATCGCCGGGTCGGGGGCCTGGAGCTTGACCCACCCGAAATGCTGCTGGCAGAGCACCAACGCGCTCCCAAGGAGCATGCCTATAGCGCCCCCGGCGACGGTGACAAGCCACCCCTGGTTGGCGAAAATCGAGCTAATGAAGCGGCGGCTGCCCCCCATGGCCTTGATAACGCCCATATTGGGCTCTTTTTCGATGATGAGCATCGATAGGGTGCTGACGATGTTGAACGACGCTATGACGAGAATGAAAGCGAGCATCAGGAAGGTAATCCACTTCTCCACCTCGATCATACGGAAGGCGTCGGCTTGCTGCTCGCGGCGGTCGAGCGCTACAAGTCCCGCGGGGAGGCGCTTCACCACCTCCTCGCAGACAGTGCCGAGGTCGGCATCAGGGTCAACCATTACGGCGACGCAGGTGGCTTCGGTGTCATAGTCGAGCAGACGGCGGGCCACCGCGAGAGGCACCACGACGAGGTCGCGGTCGTACTCCTCCTGTTGTATCTGGAACACCCCTTCGACGGCGAGCGAGTCGGCCCGGAACGCCGCGGCGGGATTGGCCGGGTTGACCCGCCCCACGCGCCGAGGCTCGAAAAGCGCTATCGGGAGCCCAATAGAAGGGCGGATATTGAGCCCCATGGCGGCGCCTACCGACAGGAGCGCCCCGTCGGTTGCCGGGGCGAAAGCGCCGTCGATCACCGCGGAGCCAAGCCCGGAGGCCGCGAGTCCCGCGGGTGTCATACCCCTGAGCGTGACGGGCATCTGCTTCTCATCGACGGCGGCGAAGGCCTGCTCGGTAAGCACCGGCTCGGCCGACGAGACCCCTTCTACGCACCTCAAAACGGCGCTCAGGGAGTCGGCCCCGGCGAAGACCTTCCCCTCCGATGGTACCACGGCGAGGTCTGGGTCGACCAGCGAGAGCTTCGACTCGGCCAGCCCAGTGAAGCCGTTGAACACCGACAGCACTATCACCATGGCCGCGGCGGCCACGGCGACACCGCCTACCGAGACCGCCGAGATAATGTTGACGGCCCCGTGGCTCTTCCGCGAGAAGAGATAGCGCAGCGCTATGCGCAGTGCGAGCATTCTTATTCCTTATAATGTGATGATTACAGCTTCCCTTGAAGGGGTTAAGCGTCCACTTAGTCCTCCTTGAGGAGGTTGTCGATGTTCTCGATGTAGTCGAGCGAGTCGTCGAGGTAGAAAGCGAGTTCGGGAATCTTGCGGAGCTGGAAGCGCACCTTTGTGCCCAGGTCGTAGCGGATGGTGCGGGCGTTGCGCTCGATGTTCTCAAGAATCTGCTTCGACTGCTCCGAGGGGAATATCGAAAGGTAAACCTTGGCGATCGAAAGGTCGGGGCTGACGCGCACAGCCGACACCGACACGAGCACGCCCTGGGTTTTGGCGGTTTCGCGGCGCAGGATCTCGCTGAGTTCCTTCTGTATGAGTCGCGATATTTTAGCTTGACGGGTAGTTTCCATAATTTTATATGCTGATGTATGTTTATGTTCCGGCGACCTCCCCGGCCGCCACCTATATAACGTATGATTTTACGGCAAAGTTACAGAAAAAGCGGCAAAATCAGTAACTTCGCGCTCAAATAGCGCCATCCATGCAGAAAAAGACCATATGGGAAATGTGCCGCGCCACTCCCGAGGAGTTTCGCCAGGCCCCGAAGATACCGCTGACCATAGTGCTCGACAACGTACGGAGCCTCAACAACATCGGCTCGGTGTTCCGCACCTCCGACGCGTTCCGCGTCGAGCGGGTGATGCTTTGCGGCATCTCGGCCACCCCACCCTCGCCCGAAATCCATAAGACTGCCCTCGGGGCTGAGGAAACCGTCAGCTGGGAGTATTACGCCGACACGCTGGAGGCCGTCGCTAAGCTCCGCGAGGAGGGGGCGGTGGTGTGCGCCCTCGAACTGGCCCACGACAGCGTGAAGCTCGATGAGTTCCGCCCCGAGAAAGGGAAGCGCTACGCCGTGATCGCTGGTCACGAGGTCAACGGGGTGCGACAGGACGTGGTCGATGCCTGCGACCTCTGCCTGGAAATCCCCCAGGAGGGCACCAAGCACTCGCTCAACGTCGCCGTATCGTCCGCGCTGGCCATCTGGCACTTCTACCTGAGGCTGAGGTAACCGAGTGGGCGGCTTGGGACTAATAAGGGCTTGGGGGCAAACTGGCTCCGTCGGACGGGTCGGACGGGTCAGACGCGAGCGCACCCGACCGCCTGATAGCACGATAAAATGAAAATGTACTTTGAACCCGCCTAAACAGCCCTGCCTCAACCGCCCGGCTTCTCTAATCGTCCGACCCGTCCGATGGAACCAATCAGCCCCCAAGCCCACTACCCCGGGTATATATAATTGAAAAGAGTCAATCTTCACAGATTGACTCCTCCCTCATAACCAAAATTCAAGTATATATTCTTTTCGTCTAACAATCTTGCAATTTTGACTCCGTTTCCGGAGGTATCGGTCGCTATCGCTTTCCGACACTGCAAAATTACAACCTTTTACAAGAGTATGCACACTTTTTTTGTTAAAAGTTGTAAACTTTTCCGCCGGGTTGACAATTCGGCAACATCCGTCCCTTTATTTAAAGGCTGCTCGGATTTTTCACATAGCTTTTAGCCGCAATCAGAATTTGATTTCGCGGCTGGCGGGGGGGATGGGGGCCGAGGGGCGGGGCTGGTCGGCCAGCGGGGCGGGGGCCGAGGGGGCGGTCTGCTGGGGCGCGGCGGGCGCGGGCATGGTGCCGGTATCGTTGCGGAGCTCGTCGGTGAGGTTGCGGTCGCGGTTGTAGGCCGGGTTGCGCTCGAACTTCTCAATCACGGCGTCGTCGTTGAACTGCTCGGGGCGCAGAATGACGTAGCGGAGCGTTTCGCGCTTCTTGTTGAGATCGTCGATCTTTTCCTTGCCGTAAGCCTCGGAAAGCACGTCGGCAGCGGCGGGCTGCTCGGCGGCGGCCTCGGCCCGGGGGTTGAAGCCCCCGAGGTGGTGGCCCTCCTCGCGCGCCTTGGTCTTGAGCTTGCGGTCGCCCTTGATCACCAGTTCGAAGCCTGAGGCGAGAATGGTAATCTTGATGCGGTCGCCGAGGGTGTCGTCGAAGGCGATACCGTAGATTACGTCGACGTTCTTGTCGATCTGCGAGATGAAGGAGGTAAGCTCGTTGGCCTCACCCATGGCGAACTTGCGCTCGGCCTGGGGCGAGAAGTAGAGGTTGAACAGGAGGTGCTTCGACCCCATTATGTCGCGGTTCTTCAGCAGCGGGGAGTTCAGGGCGTCGTTGATGGCCTTGGTTACGCGGTGCTCACCCTCGCCGTAGCCGGTGGAGATAATCGCGGCGCCGCCATTGCGCAGCGTGCGGTCAACGTCGTTGAAGTCGAGGTTGATGTGGCCCGTGCAGGTAACCAGCTCGGAAATCGAGCGGGCGGCGTTTGAGAGGGTGTCGTCGGCCTTTCCGAAGGCGTTGAGCCAGTCGAGGTCGGGGTAGATTTCGGTGAGCTGCTCGTTGTTGACCACCAGCAGCGAGTCGACATACTTGCTGAGCTCCTCGGCGCCGTCGAGCGCCTTGATGATTTTCCGCTCACCCTCGAAGAGGAAGGGGATGGTGACGATGCCGACGGTCAGCAGGCCGCGGTCGCGGGCTATCTTGGCCACCACTGGCGCTGCGCCAGTGCCGGTGCCGCCACCCATGCCGGCGGTGATGAACACCATCTTGGTGCCGTCGTCGAAGAGCTTCGAGATGTCGTCGGCGCTCTCCTCGGCGGCCTGTTTGGCGATTTCGGGGTCGTTGCCCGCGCCGAGTCCGGCGGTGATCGAGGGCCCGAGGAGCACGCGGTTGGGCACCGGCGAGTTGTTGAGCGCCTGGCGGTCGGTATTGCACACGGCGAACGACACCTGCTCGATGTTCTGCGCGAACATATGGTTGACGGCGTTGTTGCCGCCACCGCCGACACCTATCGCCTTGATGATCACCCCCTGGCGGGGCGCTTCGAGGAAATTGGAGAGATTGTTTATATCGTCGCTTGTCATATAGCTGTTTGTATCGTGGGTGTTAGGAATTATTCGTCGTCATCGTCGAACGAGTCGCCGGGACTGCCGAACGTGTTGGAGAGCTTCTCGCTGATAATCTGGAACACGCTGCGGCGCGGGGGTTTCGGCTTTTCAGGCTCGAAAACGTCGGCACCGGCTTCGTCGGCGCCATTTCCGGCGTCCTCGCCGTAGAGCTCGTTGTAGTTCGAGGCGGGAGAGGTTTCCTCCTTGGCGGGGGAGTCGAAACACTCGCCGCCGCGCATCTTGGCGGCTCCGGCGAGCACTGCTATGATGTCGATGTTCTCGGCGGGGTGTATCTGGCTGTCGGATATGCGCACCACGCTCGACGGGGCGCCCTGGCGCACCTTCAGCTTGGAATGCTGTTCAAGCAGCTCCGAGAAGCCGCGCAGACGGCCCCCGGCGCCGATAATCACGATCCCCTTGGGGAGCGACTGCGGCTTGAGCCCGGCGTATTCGATCTGTGCGAGAATGTTTGAAACGATTTCGGCGGCGCGGGCGTGAACGTAGTTGTTGACCTCGGTGTAGTCGATGCCGTCGGCGCCGTGGCGGTGCTGGCCGTCGACCGGCATAGCGTTGCCGCTCACCTTCTTAATCTCCTCGGCGCGCTCCTCGGTGTGGTTCAGGGCCACCAGGTCGAGCGAGATATTGCGCGAGCCCATCGGGAGGGTCGCCACATACACCGGCGCGCCATCCTTGTAGATGGCCACCGTGGTGGTCTCGGCCCCGAAATCGACGAGCATGCACCCCAGGCGCTTCTCCTCCTCGGAGAGCACGATGGCCGCCTCGGCTGTCGGACGGGTCACATAGCCGCAGATGTCGAGCGCCAGGCGCTCGTTGACCACGCGGCGTATCATGCGCTTTACCGAAGTGGCGCACACGATCACGAGCATCGTCGCGCTCACCGTCGTGCCGTAGGACCCGACGGGGTTCGACACGCTCTTGTTGTCGACAGAGAACTTCACCGGCACCACCTCGGCCACGTCGTAGCCTTCGGGAGCGGTGGCCGCGGCCTGCTCCTTGAGGGAGTCGATAATCTGCTCGGTGATTTCCATCTCGGAGGGGAAAGTCGAGGAAACCTCGGCCAGGTCGCTCACCATAGAGCGGCCGCCGAGCGAGACGTAGACCCCCTTGATTTTGCGGGGTTCCACGCGGGGGTACCCTTCGAGACGCTCGAAGATACGCTGTATGGTGTTGCTCACGTCAACATTCTGGATGCAGCCGTAGCGCACCCGCCCGGTGAGTTTCTCCTCTTCGACAGCCACCACGTCGAGGTGGCCGGCAGCGTCGGCCAGCCCCACCCCACCGCGGATTTTGGAACTGCCGAATTCGATTGCTGCTATGTATCTGTCAGACATTTATGCTGTATATATTTTATCGTGTTAGGTTCAGAATCTGGGTTGCTTCACGGCGCAGGTGTCAGTAGCCGTCGCCACGAGCATTGAGTTGACATCCTCCACCTCGGCCTCACCCTCCTGGTCGAAGAGGATGGCCGGCTCCGGCAGGGGCTTCTCGCGACGCGAGGCGACCACCTGGCCCCCCCACTTCACGGAAATCGTATCGTAGAACTCCCACCCTTTGAGGGGGAGCACCTTGTCGTAAATCGCCTCGACGCGTGCCAGTTTCGACGCGAGGTCGGCGGTGTCGCCGATGTTGATCACATGGCCGCGGATCATAGGCACCAGAATGATGTCGCGCGAACCGGGGAGCACCCTGTACTGGCTTATGAGGTGGCTCCAGCGCTCGTGGGCGCCCACATAGTCGATCACCGGGAGGAGCTCCGTGGCCGGGTGCACCGAGTCGAACTCGCCGAACAGCAGCGGCACGTCGCGGCGGTAGGTGATGTCGGCCTTGGCGCGCTTCCCCTCGCGGTTGACGTAGTAGGAACCCCGGGCCGAAAACACTCGGGCCACGGGTATCATCGGGGTGACCGTGACGCGCAGACGCCCGTCGGGAAGGCGCTCCACCTCCACGTCCTCGGTGAACTGCAGGCGGCGGAGCCGGTCCTCGATCCACTGGGTGTTGACCCGCGCCAGGGGTTTCTCGCCCCCGGGGATGCCCCACCCTCGGAGCAGCCGCTCGACCTCGGCGCGCACGTCGCGCCCGGCGTTGGCGTCGCCGTTGACAACGACGTCGACCCCGACGCACTTTTCGCGGGCCGACATATCGTCGGCCAGAACGAGGGCGAAGCCGAGGTAGACGGCGAGAATCACCGACAACAGGCAGCGTATTACTCCGGTTTTGGTCACTTTCGTTAGTTCTTTTTGGCGGTTTCGGCGGCAGCGGCGGCGATTCCCGGAAGGAGGTTGGCGATATCGCCCGCTCCGGCCGTCAACAGAATGTCAAAGTTAGCGCTTTTTATCTTATTAATCAAGCCGTCGTAAGGAATTAACTCCTTATTTTCGCAAGTAACGCCGGAAAGTATCATCTCGGAGTCGACCCCGGGAATCGGCTCCTCGCGGGCCGGATAGATCGGCAGGAGCCACACGCGGTCGGCCAGCGACAGCGCCCGGGCGAAGCCGTCGGCGAAGTCGCGGGTGCGGGTGTAGAGGTGCGGCTGGAAAGCCACCGTGATCTCGCGACCCGGATAAAGCGCTTTCACCGAAGAAATTGAGGCTTCAAGTTCGTCGGGGTGGTGGGCATAATCGTCAATGATTACCCTGCCCTCGGGCCCCTCCTCGCGGAGCCAGAACTCGAAACGGCGCTTCGCCCCCTGGAAGGAGGCGATAGCCTCGCGGGCCTTCACGGCGTCGAACTGGCCCGTGAGCCACACGGCGGCCAGCGCCGCGACGGCGTTCTCGATATTCACCTCAACCGGCACGCCGAGCGAGATGTCGCGCACCTTCCCCCCGGGGAACACGAAGTCGAAGGTTATGACCCCGTGGCCGCGGCGGATATAGGACGCGTGGAAGTCGCCGTCATCCTTCGAATAAGTGTAGACGCGCACACCTTCGGCGGGGCGCGGCTTCAGTTTCAAGTCCTTATGGATCAGCAGGGCGCCGTCGGGGCGCACCAGCTCGGTGAAGCGGGCGAATCCTTCGAGATACCCCTCCTCGTCGCCGTATATGTCGAGATGGTCGGGGTCCGTGGAGGTAACCACCGCGATATAGGGGGTGAGCTGGTGGAACGAGCGGTCATACTCGTCGGCCTCGATCACCGAGAAGGGTGAGCTCGCGCTCAGCAGGAAATTGGTGCCGTAGTTGCGGAGCACCCCGCCGAGAAACGCGTCGCAGCCGGTGCCCTGGGTCTGGAGAATGTGTGCGGCCATCGACGAAGTGGTGGTCTTGCCGTGGGTCCCCGCGAAGCAGAGGCTCTTGCTCTGGCGGGTGACCTCGCCCAACAGACGGGCGCGCTTCACCACCTCGAAACCATTGTTGCGGAAATAGCTGAGGATGCGGCTGTCGGCCGGAACCGCCGGGGTGTAGACCACCAGAGTCGAAGCCGGGTCGCGGAACGCGGCCGGAATCTCCGCCTCATCGTCGGTGAAGGTAATCTCCACCCCCTCGGCCCGCAGGTCGTCGGTCAGTTCGGAGGGGGTGCGGTCGTAGCCCGCCACGCGGCAACCGTTGGCGAGGAAATAACGTTCGAGCGCGGCCATACCGATGCCGCCGGCTCCCACGAAATATATATTGTTCTTCTCCATAAGTAAGTACTAAGTCAGAGTTATGAGTTATGAAGTAAGATCCTAATGAATTAGATTATCATCAATACATTAATTCATATCAAATTCATATCACAAACTCGCTTATTATTCAAATTAAGAGCTTGTTTAAAAAACCTTTAAGGACGAACAAAACCGCCCGTCAATCGTTACAACGCTTCCGCCGCCCTATTTGTTTTTAACGATATACAGTAACCGCTCGGCGATAAGGTCGTCAGCCCCGGGGAGCGCCATGGCCTTGGCCTCGCGGCTGATGGAGGCCCGGCGTTCCGGGTCGGCCAGCAACGAGGTGACGGCCCCGGCCAACCCCTCGCGGCAGTCGCGGTCGAGCACCATCACGGCGGCGCCCCGGTTGGCGAGCGCCTCGGCGTTGTGGCGCTGATGGTCCTCCGCGACATTGGGCGACGGCACCAACACCGACACCATCCCCGCGATCTGAATCTCCGAAATCGTCGAAGCCCCGGCGCGGGAAACCATTACGTCGGCACCGGCGTACACCAGGTCCATACGGTCGATGAACGGGCTCACCTTCAACCTCGCGGCGGCCTCGGGCCTCTCGGCGAGGAAATCCTTGACAAACGCCTGGCATTCGGCATCGTAGAGCTTGCCCGTCTGCCAAAGCACCGACGCGCCGGTGTCGAGAATCGCTCCCAGGGCGAGCTTCATGGAGTCGTTGACTGTACGCGCCCCGAGACTGCCCCCGACAACCGCCACAAGCGGAGCGTCGGGAGCGAAGCCGAGCGCCGCCTTGGCCTCCTCGGGGCGGAGCGGCGAGTCGGAAATCCCGGAGCGCACCGGGTTGCCCGTCTTCTCGATCTTGTCGGCGGGGAAGAAACGCTCCAGCCCGTCGTAGGCCACGCACACCGCCCTGGCCTTAGCGGCCAGCAGCTTGTTGGTGACCCCGGGATAGGAATTCTGCTCCTGGATCAGGGTAGGTATGCCCCGCTTCTGCGCCGCCTTCAGCATCGGGCCGGAGGCGTAGCCCCCCACCCCGACACACACGTCGGGCTTGAACTCGTCGAGCACCTTCCGGGCCATACGCATACTTTTGAACAGCTTGGCCAGCACGGCGAAATTCTTCCACAGCTTGCGGCGGTTGAACCCCGCGACGGGGAGGCCGACGATGCGGTAGCCCGCCGCCGGCACGCGCTCCATCTCCATGCGCCCCAGGGCGCCCACGAAGAGAATCTCGGCTCCGGGTTCGAGCCGCTTAACCGCCCCGGCGATCGCCAGGGCCGGGAAGATATGTCCGCCAGTGCCACCACCGGAAATCAATACTCTCATATATAATATAATCAACCATGCGGCAGCCATAGCCGCCCGTACGATTCAGTAATCAGTTAATTTTGCCGGGATTCACCGCGTCCATATCCTCGGGGAGGTCGAGGGCCGCGGCCATAATCTCCTTCTTCTTGTTGCTCTGCGAGGCGAAACGGCTCACCGCCAGCATCAGTCCGAACGCGATCGAGGTCGCGATAATCGACGTGCCCCCCTTGGAAATCATCGGGAGCGGCTGACCCGAAACCGGGAACACCCCGGTGACGATGGCCATATGGAACAGCGCCTGCAACACGATCATCACCGCCATACCCATCACAAGCAGAGCCGGGAACACATGGGAGCAGCGGGCGGCTATCACGCCGGCCCTACCCAACAGGCAGAGGTACAGAATCAGCAGCCCCATACCACCTATGAAGCCCCAGTCCTCGACTATGATGGCGAAGATATAGTCGGAGAAAGCGAGCGGCAGGCGGGCCGTCTCGCGGGAGTTGCCCGGGAGCACCCCGTGGAGCCCCCCGTTAGCCTGGGCGAAGTAGGAGTACATCTCCTGGCGGTTCTTCGCGTCGATTTTCTTCTCATATTTGGGCACCGTGTCGCCGAGCCATCGGTCGATGCGTGCCATCCATGTCGACTGGCGGGCGTGGGTCACCTCGTTACCCTCCAGGTCGCGCCCCGTAGTCATGATCGCCGTGGTCTCCGCGGCGGTCTCCTCATCCTTGTCGCCCCGGAAGGCCATGAACACGCCGCCGATAGCCGCGTAGCTCACAATCACAAGCATGAACCGCCTCATATCGACCCCGGCGATAAGCATCATCGAGAACGAGACACCCATAAGCAGAAGCGTGTTGGTAAGCCCCTGCGTGACAAGCAATCCGCAACATATCAGCACATAACCGGCGCTGAACACGATGCCGAGGTTCTTCACGCCCCGGCTCTGGCTGGTTTTGCGCGTCATCATATACGCGATGAACAGCACCACGGCGAGCTTCAGCAGCTCGGCCGACTGCAAGGGGATGCCGAGAAGCGTCATCGAGCGGCGCGCACCGTTGATAATCTGGCCGTTGAAGAAAACGTAGAAACCGATTACCAGGCTGAAGAGCGCGAAAATAGGCGTGAGGTGAATAATCCACTTGAACTTCATGCGCGACAGGCCGATGGTGATACCAGCGCCGAGCACGAGCATCTTGCCGTGGCGCAGCAGCGGGCCGAACACGTTCGACGCCTGCACCTCGCGCGACGAGGCGCTGTAGAGCTCCACGACCGACACCACCAGCAGGGCTATATATATGGCCCATATGTACTTGTCGGCCTTGCGAACGTCGGCGGCCTCCTTCGCGGGAGCCTTGGCGGCGTAGTCCTGAGGCATATTTGCTTCCATATCGAAAAACTGTTTTGAGAGAGATTATCTAATCAGATAGGGAGAGAGAGTTCCTGTGACGCGGATCCGGGTAGAATCACTTGCCGGAGAGGGCTCGCACAGCATCCTTGAAGCGGCGGCCGCGGTCCTCGTAGCTCGTGAAGAGGTCGAAGCTCGCGCAGCAGGGTGAGAGGAGCACGATGTCACCCTCCGAGGCCATGGCCCGCGCGGCCTCGACGGCCTCGTCGAGCGAATGGGTGTCGCGGAGCTCGGGCACCTCCTTGCCGAAGTATTCGACAATCTTGGCGTTGTCCTTCCCCATGGCCACGATACCCTTCACCTTCTCGCGCACGAGCGGAAGGATTTCCGAATAGTCGTTACCCTTGTCCTTACCCCCGAGGATGAGCACAGTCTGCTTTCCGGCGGGCATACTCTCCAGAGCGTACCAGCAAGAGTTGACGTTGGTGGCCTTGGAGTCGTTGATCCAGCGCACGCCGTCAACCTCCCCGGCGGGTTCGAGCCGGTGCTCCACCCCCTCGAAGTCGCCCAGGGCGCGGCGTATATCCTCGTTCTTCACCTCCATAAGGCAGGCGCTGAGACCCGCAGCCATGGAGTTGAAGAGATTGTGGAGCCCGCGGAGAGCCAGCTCGCGGCGCGGCATGCGGAGCTTCTGCTCCGAAGTGTCGAGCACAAGCTCGCCATCCTCGTCGACCCACGCCGCGGCCCCCTCCTCGGGATGCTCGGCGAAGGGGTAGAGGCGCGCCTCGGTGGTCACCTGTTCAAGCTGGCGGCGTATCACGGGGTCGTCCTCCCAGAAGATGAACGCGTCGCGGGGTGTCTGGTTCTGGAGGATGCGGAACTTCGCGTTGATGTAGTTCTGCATCTTATAGTCGTAGCGGTCCAGGTGGTCGGGAGTGATGTTCATCAGCACCGCGATGTTGGCCCGGAACTCATACATATTCTCAAGCTGGAACGAGCTGAGTTCCACCACATAAACCTCGTGGGGTTCCTCAGCCACCTGCCACGCCAGCGAGCGCCCCACATTTCCGGCGAGCCCGGCGTCGACCCCAGCCTCGCGGAGTATGTGGTAAATGAGCATCGTGGTGGTGGTCTTGCCGTTGGACCCGGTTATGCACACCATCTTGGCGTCAGTGTAGCGCCCGCCGAACTCGATTTCCGAGATTACGGGGGTACCCTTTGCCACCAGTTCCTTAACCAACGGAGCCGTCGGGGGGATGCCCGGCGACTTCACAACCTCGTCGGCGTTGAGAATCAGCTCCGGCGTGTGCCCCCCCTGCTCGAAGGGGATACCGCGGCGCTCAAGCTCGGCGACGTAGCGGGGAGCGATAGTCCCGGCGTCGGAGAGAAACACATCCATACCCTTGGCCTGCGCGAGCACAGCGGCTCCAACGCCGCTCTCGCCCCCGCCCAGCACCACAAGGCGCTTTTTATCTCGCATATTGTCAGTCATTTATCTAATCTTCAAAGTAACAAACGTAATAACCGCCAGGAAGAGGGTCACAATCCAGAACCGGGTGACGATCTTCGACTCGGGGATAGCCTGCAAAGGCTTCTGTATCAGGGCGTCGATGCCGGCGTTCCCCTCCTTCTGGTAATGGTGGTGGAGGGGTGTCATCTTGAACACCCTCCGCCCGGTGCCGGTGCGCTTCTTGGTGTATTTGAAATAAGCCACCTGCACCATCACCGAGAGGTCCTCGGCATAGAACACGGCGCACAGCAGCGGCAGCAGCAACTCCTTGTGTATCAGGATGGCGAGCACGGCTATGATACCACCGATGGTGAGCGAGCCGGTGTCACCCATGAACACCTGCGCCGGATACGCGTTGTACCACAGGAAGCCCACCAGCGCGCCTATGAACGCCGCGCAGAACACCGTAAGCTCCTCGCTCCCTGGTATGTACATTATGTTGAGGTAGCTCGAATAGATAATCGAGCCCCCGAGATACGCCATTATGGCGAGCGCCACGGCGATAATCGCCGAGCAACCCGTCGCCAGGCCGTCGAGCCCGTCGGTGAGGTTTGCGCCGTTGGAGGTGGCAGTCACCAGGAAGATGGTCACCAGGATGAAGAGCACCCATCCCCCGGCCTGCGCGCCCTCGTCGCCGAGCCAGCGCGTCAGCGAAGAATAGTCGAAGTTGTTCTCCTTCACGAAGGGGATGGTGGTCTGGGTGGCCTTGATGTCGTTGGTCTC
This sequence comes from uncultured Muribaculaceae bacterium, assembly GCA_910587075.1. Classification (GTDB taxonomy): domain Bacteria; phylum Bacteroidota; class Bacteroidia; order Bacteroidales; family Muribaculaceae; genus UBA7173. Next base: position 37,912 of record CAJUKE010000021.1, on the reverse strand, counting down.
GTAGATAATCTCCTCGACCTCGTTTGACTCCACGTTGACCACCTCGTGGTTCTGACGGATCACGATGTCGGGGGAGAGCATCATAGTGAAGCCCACGATAAGCCCCAGCCCCACCTGGCCGATAATCTTGAAGCGGCCGCTCATGCCGTCCTTGTTGTGGCGCTTGATTTTCAGGTAGTCGTCGGCGAACCCGAGCGAGCCGAGCCACACCGTCGCGACTATCATCAGCAGCATATACACGTTGGCCAGCTTCCCCACCAAGAGGCAGGGCACCAGCGTCGCCACGATGATGATGATGCCCCCCATCGTGGGGGTGCCGGTCTTCTTCATCTGCCCCTCGATGCCGAGGTTACGGATAATCTCACCCACCTGCATCTTCTGCAGGCGGTCGATGATGCGGCGCCCGATCACCATCGCTATGAACAGCGACAGCAGCAGCGCCGCGCCGGCGCGGAACGTGATATAGTCCATCAGCCTCGCGCCGGGGACTCCCCATTCCTCAAGATATTGGAAAAGATAGTAAAGCACCTTCCTAGTTTGTTAACTTCTTAATACAAATGAGTTTGAATATCGGTCATTTCAGCCCGAACACCTCGGCCACCACCTCGGCGTCGTCGAAATGATGCTTGACGCCGCGGATCTCCTGATAGTCCTCGTGCCCCTTTCCGGCGATAAGGATCACGTCGCCGGAGGCGGCCAGGGCCACGGCGGCGCGGATGGCCTCGCGGCGGTCGGTGATGCTCAGCGACTTCTCGCGGAGCTCGGGGGTGTCGAGCCCGGCCTCCATGTCGCGGAGAATCGCCTCGGGCTGCTCGAAGCGGGGGTTGTCGGAGGTGAGGAACAGACGGTCGGAGCGGAGCGCCGCCTCGCGGGCCATGATCGGGCGCTTGCCGCTGTCGCGGTTACCTCCGGCGCCCACCACGGTGAACACCCGCCCCTTGGCGCCGACCACCTCGCGGATGGCCTGGAGCACGTTCACAACGGCGTCGGGGGTGTGGGCGTAGTCCACGATGGCGGTCACCCCCTTGGGGGAGTGGAACGCCTGGAAGCGCCCGGCCACGGGCACCAGGCGGCTCATATTCACCAGCACCTCCTCGGGGTCCCAGCCCAAGAGCACGCAGGCGCCGTAGACCGCCGTGAGGTTGTAGGCGTTGAACTTGCCGGTGAAGCGCACCTCGACCTGGCGGTCGTTGAGACTCAGCAGAGTGCCGTCGAGACGGCTCTCCACGATGCGCCCGCGGAAGTCGGCCAACTGCCGCAGGGAGTACCCCTTGCGCGCGGCCTTGGTGTTCTGGAGCATCACCTCCCCGACCTTGTCGTCGATGTTGGTGAGGGCGAAAGCGTCGGCGGGGAGCGCGTCGAAGAACTTCTTCTTGGCGTTCAGATAGTTGGCCACGGTCTTATGGTAGTCGAGGTGGTCGCGGGTGAGGTTTGTGAACACACCCCCGGCGAAATTCAGCCCGGCCACGCGCTTCTGGTCGGCGGCGTGCGAGCTCACCTCCATGGCGGCCACGGTGCACCCCGCCTCGACCATGCGCGCCAGCAGGGCGTTGATGGTGATGGCGTCGGGGGTGGTCTGCTTGGCGGGTTCGCGGAGGTTGTCGATATAGTTGGCCACGGTCGAAATCAGTCCGGCCTTGTGGCCCATGAGCCGCGCCATCTCGTAGATGAGGGTCGCGGTGGTGGTTTTGCCGTTGGTGCCGGTCACGCCCACCAGGCGCAGCTTGCGCGAGGGCTCGCCGTACCATCGCGAGGCGATCTCGCCCAGCGCCTCGGCGGAATCCTCCACGCGGATATATGTCACCGACTCCTCGCGCTCGGCGGGCATCTCCTCGACCACCATTGCCGCGAGCCCCTTGCCCGCGAGCGACGGGATGAACGAATGCCCGTCGACCGTCACGCCGCGGACGGCCACGAACAGGCCACCCTCGCGCGCCTGGCGCGAGTCGGCTGTGATAGCGCTGAGTTCCTTGTCGGCGGCTCCGGCCACTTCAATCACCCGGAGCCCTTTGATCAGATCCTGTATCTTCATTGCGATATGTTGAGTCTTACGATATGTTGAGTCTGTTATGATGAATCTTCGTTGTTGGCAACCTTCCGGGGGTCACACGGCCAGGTGTATCGTCACCTTGCTGCCGCGCACCAGGGGGGTGCCTTGCGCCGGAGTGGTGCCCCGGGCGTATCCCGTGCCGCTCACCGACACGTTGTAGCCCGCATCCTCCAGAGCCTTAACCGCCTCGCGCACCCCCAGCCCCTTGACCGAGGGCACGGTGCCCCGCGGCATCGCCTCGGGGGGAGCCGGATGGAGCTCCTCGCGCATCCCCGCGGCCTTGCGCACCGCGGCGATCTTCCCCTTGTCGGCCGACCCGTAGAGGGTGCCGCGCTTGGTGCCGGTGGCCCCCTCGGCGTAGTCCGACGAGTTGTCGAGCATGCCGCGGGAGTACATCTTCAGGGCGATGTTGCGCATCACCTGCCCGGAGGTCGATGCCGCGCCGAACATATTGCGCTTGGGGTAGAACGTGAGCACCATGCAGGAGTACTTGGGATTGTCGGCAGGGAAAAAGCCGCAGAACGCCAAGCGCTTGCGCCCGGTGTTGTACTGCCTCGTGGCGGGGTCGACGCTGTAGCAGGTGCCGGTTTTCCCCGCCAGGGCCACCTTCTCGGAGCGGAGGCGGCGCCCAGTGCCGTGGTCGCCCCACACCACCTGCTTGAGCATATAGCGCATCTTGCGGGCGGTCTCCTCGGAGCACACGCGGTCGCGGATGTAGGTCACGGGTATCACCGAGTCGAAATTCTCGGAGAGCATGCCGCTCACCAGGCGCGGACGCACATAGCGGCCGTCGTTGGCGATGGCGTTATAAATCGAGAGAGTGTAGATCGGGGGGATCTGCGAGGCGTAGCCGTAGCATATACGCGAGAGGTCGACCCTCCCCGGGTTGGGGTTGAAGTAGGGGACGCGCTCGCCGGCGATGCCGGTGCCCATCGGGTCGAGGAACCCGATCGAGCGGAGCCGCTCTACGAACGCCTTCGGATTCTTGTCGTAGCCGCGGGTGATGATGCGCGCCATGCCGATGTTCGACGACTGCTCGATCACCTCGCGCACCCTCAGCGAACCGTTGTAGTGGCTGTCGGTGATGGGGCGCCCCCCGGCGTAGGCCCAGCTCTTGCCGATGGGGAGCACCTCCTCAAGATTGTTCACCAGACCATCCTCCAGGGCTATCATCATCGAGATCGGCTTCACAACCGAACCCGGCTCGAAGCCCACCACGGAGTAGTTCAGGGCCTCGATGTAGCCGCGCCCGTTCTTGTCGCGCTCAAGGTTGGAGATAGCCTTGATGTCGCCGGTGGCCACCTCCATGAGAATCGCGCACCCCCAGTCGGCCGAGCATGAGTCGAGCACTCGGTTGAGCTCGTTCTCGACGATGTCCTGCATATTGATGTCGATGGTGGTGCGGAGGGTGAACCCCGGGGTAGCGGGCACGTCGGTCCAGTTGACGATGTTCTTGGTCAGCGGAATCTTCTTCGAGAGGCCCGGCTGGCCGTAGAGGAGCGAGTCGAGGGCCATCTCCAGGCCGGAGATGCCGTGGATCTGGCGGCACTCGCGGGTCTGCCCCACCCCGCCGACCGACCGTCGGGCCATATCGCCGTAAGGGTTCGAGCGACGCATGGTGCTCTCCACCGTCAGGCCGTTCTTGTTGGGGTTCTTGATTTTCAGGAATGGGAATGTCTTGAGCAGCTGCAGGTCAGTGTAGCTCAGGCCGCGTATCAGGCGCCAGGCGCGCGGGCGGCGCTTGGGGTCGGTTTTGAGCGGCTCTTCGAGGTAGGCCCTCCACCCCGCGCGGTCGCGGCGGGGGAAGTGGAGCGCCAGCGAATCGGCAATGGAGTCGATGGCCAGGCGGTAGGCCTGCTCCTGGAAGCGCTCCGAGCGGAAGTCGATGCGCACGGTGTAGAAACTGAGGTTCGTCGCGAGAATCGACCCGTCGGCGGCGAGGATGTCGCCACGCTCGGGGAGAATCGTGTCGGTAGTCTGCAACTCTTCGAGAGCCTTGCGGTTCCAGTCGTCGGCATGGACTATGGTCGTGGAGAAGAGCTTGTAGGATATGGCGAAAGCGAAAAAGGCGATCATGATGGTGATCACCGCGTATCGCGCCTGTATTTTGACCCTGCCGTTTGACATCTGGTTTGTTTCTTTCTCTTAACTGGTAATTCGGTCTGTTTCAGTGATTCGGTACTTTTCATCGAGCCGGGGGAGCCTTCGCCGGGGGGTCAGTCGCCGAGACTGATCCTGTAGGGTGGCTGCTCCTGCACCGTGAGCCCCAGGCGGAGCGAGTCGACCATCAGCTGCATCTGCGACTCGCGGATGCGGCTCATATAGGCCGACTTCTCGCGGACGCGCTCCGTCTTGGCCACCTCCAGCTCGCGGGTGAGGCGCTGAATGTCCTCCATCTGAGTCTGGCAGGTGTAGCGGCTGGTGATGTAGATCATCAGCATCACCACGATGGTGAGCACCCACAGCCAGTGACGGCTGAAGAAGTCGAGCGAGAGCACGCGGCCGTGGATGGCGCGGCGCATTATCGAGGGGCGCTTGGCCGCGCGGGGCTCGCGGGAGGCTCCGGCGGAGCGTCCGCGGCGGGGCGCGGCGTATTGTTCGTTGGCGGTTATCGTTGTGGCGGGCATCGGAGTGCGAGAGTTAGTGTCGGTTCGAGATATTCGGTTTGTTTGGTCACGGCCTCAGAGCTTCACGGCGACGCGGAGTTTGGCGCTCCGCGAGCGGGGGTTGCGCTCCACCTCCCCGTCGGAGGGGACGATCGGTTTCGAGGTAAGGCATTTCAGCGGGCTCAGGCGGCGGCCGAAGAAGTCCTTCTCGTCGCGCCCTTCGAGGTTGCCCGACTTCATGAAGTTCTTCACCAGGCGGTCCTCAAGCGAGTGGTAGGTGATCACCGCGAGCCTCCCCCCGGGCTTCAGCGCCCCGAGACTCTGGGTGAGCAGGCTCCTCAGGGCCTCGATCTCGCCGTTGACGGCGATGCGCAGGGCCTGGAAGAGCTGCGCCAGCTCCTTCTTCTCCTGGCGGGGGTTGATGTGTGGCCTCACCACCTCCAGGAGGCGCTCCACGGTGTCGACCGGGGCGGTCTTCCCGGCGGCGATGATGGCGCGGGCCATCTGCCTTCCCTGCCGCAGCTCCCCGAAGAGCGTGAGGATTTCCGAGAGCTCCCGCTCGTCGGAGCGCTCCAGGAGCGCCGCCGCCGTCAGGGGGGCCTGGCGGTTCATGCGCATGTCGAGCGGGCCCTCCCAGCGGAACGAGAAGCCGCGGCCCGGGTCGTCGAAGTGGTGGAACGACACCCCGAGGTCGGCCAGGATGCCGTCGACCTCCCCGGCGCCGTAGTAGCGGAGGAAGTTGCGCAGGTAGCGGAAATTCCCCCTCACGGCGGTGAAGGCCGCGTTGGCGGCCAGCGCCTCGTCGGCCATGGCGCGCTCGATGGCGTCGGAGTCCTGGTCGAAACTGAGCAGGCGCCCCCCCGCCGCGGGGTCGAGCCGACCGAGGATCGCGCGGGTGTGGCCGCCCCCTCCGAGGGTGCAGTCGACGTACACTCCCCCGGGCTTTATGTCGAGGGCGTCGAGCGTCTCATCGAGGAGCGCGGGTATGTGGTACGGGATCGTGGTGTCGGTCGCGGTGGACATGGCTGTGTATCTCGGTGTTAATCTTCTGTTTACCTATTGGGATATTTTCCGGGGAGGGTAAAATAAAAGCCCCGTAAACGCGGAGCGTTTTCGGAGCGTAAAGTTACTAAAAAATGTTGAAAGAATTTACAATGCCAAATAGCAAAAACGCGGCGCGTCAGCAAAAAAGTTATCAACATTCCGACCGGGAGCCCGCGGCGGTTTGCAAATGCAAACGCGCACGGCGGCTACATAGGCTCGCCGACCGCCCGGAGGGTGGTCATCGGCTCGTCGGGATCGTTGACTATCAACTGGATGCGTCCGTTGAGCAGTTTCCCCTCGACTTTCGAGGGGTCGAGGCGCACCCTCACGGTGGCGCGCTTCCCCTTTTTGACCTTCGAGGGGGCCGACACGATGGTCAGCGAGGGGTCGAGCGTGTACACCCGGCGCACCAACAGGTCGCTCTTGCCGAGGTTGGCCACCTCGAACTCCCGCTCGACCGGTCCGGCCGATGGATCGAACCGCCCGAAATCGACCGTGCGGACGCCGACCGACACTTTCGGGGCCTTCTGCCGCTGGCCCGGGGTGAGCCGACGGAAGTCCTCCTCGACGATGGCGGTGTACTCGACCTTCACCGGCTCCCCGCCGGGGATTTCGAGCCGCAGCGAGTCGCAGAGGAACCCGTAGGGCACGTCGGGCCCGGCTGTGAGCACGAAGGAGTAGACCCCCTGCTCGCCGGGGGGGATGGTCTCAGGCATCGCCTTGACTTTCATATATTTCGGAAGCCCGCTCCAGGAGGGGGTTATCGGGGAGGTCGTGGCGTTGTACACCTCGAAGGTGGCCGACTTCGCCCCGGGGTTGCGCACGGTGCCCATAAGCATCGACACGCCGCGGAGCTTCAGCGGCCCGGCATCCACCGGGTAGCGCGACTTGAGGGTGTTCTGCGCGCCGATCACCACCCCCTTGACCGTGAGGGTCTGCTTCGCGGCGTCGGAGAGACTCACCGTGACGGTCTTGCTGAACCGCCCGGGGCGCCCGACGGGATTGTAGCGCACCTCGACGCGCCCGGTGTCCCCCACGGCCACGGGGGTCTTGGTGAAACTCGGGGTGGTACAGCCGCACGAGGCGCGGGCCGCCACGATTGATACCGGCTCGGGGCCGTTGTTGACGAAGAGGAACTCGCAGCTCACGCTCCCGCCGTCCTCGGTGAAAGCGCCGTAGTCGTAGGTGGTCTGCCGCCAGTCGACCCCGGCCGCGGCGGCGAGCACGCAGGCCGCGGCGGCGCAGAATGCCATGATTCTCATACGGGTCAGTTCTTGGCGGGGGTGACGAATCCTTTGATCTTGACGGTCACCTTCTTCTGCTGCTTCACATTGGTGCGCACGGTTACGGTCTTGTCAAACTCGCCCGGACGCCCCTTGGGGTTGTAGGTGACTTTGATTTTGCCGGTCTTGCCGGGGGCCACGGGGTTCTTGGGGAACTTGGGCATCGTGCAGCCGCAGGAGGCGGTCGCGTTGACAATCAGCAGCGGGGCGTCGCCGGTGTTGGTGAACACGAACTCGTGGCTGACGTTGCCCCCCTCCTCGGCGATGGTGCCGAAATCGTGGGAGGCCTCGGCGAACTGTATGGCGGGCTCGGCCTTCGCCCCGGCGGCGGGCTTGGCGGCTCCGGCCAGGAGCATCGCCCCGGCGGCCAGGGCCGCGGCAATCAATCTTTTCATAGGCACGGTTACTCTAATGATTTACAACCTATAATGATTCAGGCCCGGCGGCACGCGGTGCCGGGGTCGTTATAATTCAACAATCTCCCTTGTCGTTCTGTTTTCCGGCCAGCATGCCGCAGGCGGCGGAGATGTCCTCGCCGCGGGAGGCGCGGATGGTGGCCACCACCCCGTCGGCGTTGAGCTGGTCGCGGAAACGCTCCATCTGCGCCATAGGCGCGGGGCGCAGTGGCGAGTCAGGTATGGCGTGGAAACGGATCAGGTTCACCCGGCAGTCGAGCCCTTTGAGGAGCTTTGCCAGGTCGCGGCAGTGGCGCACGTCGTCGTTCACCCCCTTGAACATGATGTATTCGAACGAGAGGCGCCGCTGGTGGGCGAAATCGTAGCCGCGGAGCAGGTCGAGCAGGTCGCGGGTGGAGTACGCCTTCTCGACGGGCATCATCGAGGAGCGCTCCGGCCCGTAGGGTGAGTGGAGCGACACGGCAATGTGCACCTTGGTCTCGTCGAGGATTTTCTTAAGCTCCTTGGTGCGCCCGACGGTGCTGACGGTCACGCGCTTGGGGCTCCAGCCGAACCCCCAGGGCGCGGTGAGGATCTCGATGGCCATCAGCACGGCGGCGAGGTTGTCGGTGGGCTCCCCCATACCCATGAACACGATGTTGGTCAGGCGCTCGCTCTCCCTGACCGACAGCACCTGGTTGATGATGTCGGCGGTCGAGAGGTTACCGTGGAACCCCTGCCGCCCCGTCATGCAGAAGGAGCAGTTCATCTTGCACCCGGCCTGGGAGGAGACGCACAGGGTGGCGCGGTCGGCTTCGGGGATCATCACAGCCTCGACGTCGCGGCCGTTGACTCCGGGGAAGAGGTATTTGGCGGTGCCGTCGGCCGACACCTCGCGGCGCAGCGGCTGGCGGAGCCCGACGGTGTAGCCGAGCTCGCGCAGGCGGGCTCGCCCGGCCTTGGGGAGGTCGGTCATCTGGTCGATGTCGGTGGCGCGGGCGGTGTAGAGCCAGCGGGCTATCTGCTTGGCGGCAAACGGCTTGAGACCGGCCTCCTCGCACACGAGGCGGAGCTGCTGCAGTGTCAGCCCGATGAGCGGCTTGGCCGCGGTGGGTGCCTGTAAGGTTGTATCGTTCTGTTCCATAGGGTATTTATTCTTGCTGGTCCCCCTCCGCGGGTTCCCCGTCGGCGGGGACGCGGAAGAGGGTGAAATTAACCGAGCCGTAGGCGCGGTGGTCGAAATAGTGCGGGAGCGCCGAGAAGTCGTGCTTGGCCGAGTGCTCTATGATGAAGAGCGCCCCGGGCTTCAGCAGTTTGGAAGCCAATACCTTGCCGGGTATCTCGGCGAACCCGGGGAGGTCGTACGGGGGGTCGGCGAACACAAGGTCGTACCCTTTGCGCGAGGAGTCGATGTAGCGCAGGGCGTCGCTGCGCACGAGGGTGTGGTTGTCGGCCTTGAGCTCGCGGGCCACCTTGGCGATGAAGTTGGCCTGGGTGGCGGCCTTCTCGACCGAGGTGACGGCCCGGCATCCGCGCGACAGGAGCTCGAACGACACGGCGCCAGTGCCCGCGAAGAGGTCGAGCGCCTCGGGAGCCTCCTCCTCGAAGTCGACGAGGTTCTCCATGACGTTGAATATGTTCTCCCGGGCGAAATCGGTTGTCGGGCGGGCGGTTATGTTGGTCGGCACGCTGAATCGGCGTCGGCCGTATTTTCCTCTGATTATCCTCATGGGTCAAACGAATTTAGCGACAGCCCCGGGCGGCGTCATATGCCGGCGAACGGGGCTACTTTGAGCGTGAAGGGTAGCGAGCGCGTCTCGCGGGTGGAGGCCACCACCGCCGGGGGCTCGATGGCGGGCATCACGAACGCCACGCCGCGGCGCAGCAGCGGCGCGACCGCGGCCCTAACGGCTGTCGACGCCGCGAGCATCAGCTCGTCGCGCGCCGGGAGGGAGAGCGACTGCCTGACGGCCAGGGCGTAGTAGGCCGCGTCCATGGGCCCGGTAATCGGGAAACTGTTGGCGCAGAGCGCCGCCCCGGGGCGCAGCACCACGATGTCGGCCCGGTCGGCGCCGACATTCACCAGGGTGCGGCTCGCGGCACCCCCGCCGCGGCGTCCGGCGAAATATCCGGCGAGCACCGTGAGTGGGTGGCGGAAGCGGGGATTGTTGAAGGTGCGGCGGAGGAAGGCCAGCTCGTCGCGCCCCGCCTCGTAGACGAGCCGGGCGTCGAGCCCCTCCCAGTCGTCGACCAGCAGCTCGCACGGCGGCAGAAAGTTGTCGGCGGGGTACTGCGCGCGGAACAGCTCTCCGGCGAGCTCGTCGTCGGTGACGAACCCCGGCAGAAGCATGAAGCGCCCGCCGCGGATGATGGCCGTGACCGAATCGAAGTCGGCCAGCATCAGGGGGTTGGCGTAGACCGCCTCCTCCAGGCCGCGCACGCGGTCCATGCCGGCGGGATACGGCGCCGCACCACCCACCATCGGCGGCTCACCCCCCTCGGAAACGGCAAGGAAGCGACATTCGCGGTCGTCGACCTCGATAAACGCGCGGTAGCCGCGCCCTGTCCTTATAAGTTCCTTGCCAAGCACCTTGGGTTATCTCAATTCGGGGTTATACTGGTATATAATTATATATGGAGGCTTATTGCGTCAGTATGGACGTGTCTCCTGGAGGCCGCCGGTGCCGAAGCCGCCGCGGTGGCGGTTGTTGTACTGCGAGCCGTTGCCCCAGCCCCCCTGGTCGTTGTACACGTCCTCTTCCTCCTCGTCGTCGTCATCGGAGCGGCGGGCGTCGCGCTCGGAGTTCTTGGGCTTGTTGCGCTTGATCTCGTAAGGTTTCTGGAGGTCGACAGGGGTGTCGAAGAGGCTCCAGTCCATCTCTATATCCCAGTTTTTGCGGAGGTTGAGCTTCTTGGGGAGGTAGAATACATCCTCGGGGAGGATGGAGTCGGCCACGTTGCCGGTGTCCCACTCGCCGTCGCGGTCGCGGTCGATGTAGGCACGGGCGTAGTAGGTGCCGGGGGTGACGTAGCTGAAGCGGGCCTTGCCGCCGCTCACCGCTGCCTGGGCCTGGGGACGGTCGGAGGCGTCGAGCAGTTCGACAACGATATCCATCGAGTCGGGAACCAGGGATGCGTCGGAGAAGGTAAAGAATATGTTGCCGTAGTCCTCGGGCTGGCGGGTGGTGAACTCATGCTGGAAGTCGGCGTTGTACACCCCGTAGATATTGCGGATTGCCATCGAGTCGGCGGTGAAGCGGTAGCGGGTGCCCGGCTGCCAGCGGGTCGAGAGCACGAGCTTGCGCACCGAGGCTGTGTCGGGCGCGAGGGTCCACTCCTTCACCGGCTTCCACACCGAGTCGGCTGTCCATTCGAGCCGGGTGCCGAGGGAGTCGACCTCCCCGAGGGGCTCCGTGATTTCGAACACCACGGGTTTGTGGAGGTCCTGCTGCGAGCCCCCCTCGTTCTTGATGGTGAGCAGGGGGATCGGCGGCGGCAGGGTGTCGGCCTCCTCCTTTTTCTTCTCTTTCTCCTTCTTGCGGCGGACCTTGTTGAAGAGCTTCAGGGTGTCGGTCTGCCACACGAGGTTGTCGAGCGAGTCGGTGCGGCGGTAGCGGGCCTCGACGAGCAGCGAGTCCTGGGCCACCAGGGCGGTGTCGCGGAGCCAGTAGACGAGCGAGTCGCGCTCTGGACGCGTCTCGATCACCGAGAGCTCCTCCAGCATCCTACCCTGCCGCGGGCCGTTGAGCACGCGCAGACTCGGCATGGAGTCGAGCGTAGCGCCGAACTTCAGGAGCACCATGCGGGGCTCGGGACGGGAGTTGTCGCGGAGGTACTGCGCCTTGTAGTTCTCATTGAACCAGGTGAGCAGCAGGTCGTCGGGGAGGTAGTGGGTGGCGCTCCGCACAACGACGGAGTCGGCGCCGTCGGAGGCGCGCAGGGTGTCGGAAACCTCCACCGTCTCGGCTGTCGGACTGACCTCCAGGGGGTAGAAGGCGATGTTTTCCGAGCGGTCCCAGTGCCAGTCGCGGTTGCGGTCGTCGATGGCGTAGACGCGGTAACGCCCGGGGCGGAGGTTGCGTATGGTGAACTGCCCCGACTGGTTGGTTTTGGCGACGCGTTCGAGCGGGAGGGTGGTAAGGGCGGTGTCGGCGGGCTCGCTGTAGACACCCACCACCATACCCTGCGCGGGCTCCAGGGTGCGGGCCTCGAACACCATGCCGGATATGCGGAGGGTGTCGATGTGGTCGCCGGTGGAGAAGTCCATCGCGAAGCCGTCGAGTATGTTACCCTCGTTGAGGTCGCGCACGGCGTCGGAGAAGTCGATGGTGTAGGTGGTCGACGGTTTCAGCGTGTCGCGGAGCTCGATGCTGATTTTTCGGCCATTGGCCCTGATTTGCGGGGGCTGGGCCTGCGCGGGTGATACCACCACCTTGTTGGCGGGGTCTTCGAGCTTGATGTTCTCGTTGAACACCACCTCCAGGTGGTCGCCCGTGAAGTTAAGGGTGCCGGGCGCGGGATTGGAGCGCACGAACACCGGGGGCTCCTCGTCGCGGGGTCCGCCGTTGGGGCGCCCGATCGAGGCGCACGCCCCCGTGAGCAGTCCCATGACCGCCCAGGCAAGCATCCTCATTCCGCGGCCGCATTTTCCCGCACGCATTATCTTAAAGTGATAAAAAAGTAGTATTAATCTGGCCGACAAGCGTTTAATAGAAAGGCTGCCCGGCCACGGTTCGCCAAGCAGCCTGTCGGTTGTCGTTGTACCCCGGAGCAGAATCGAACTGCTATCAAATGTTTAGGAAACATCTATTCTATCCGTTGAACTACCAGGGCAGGCAGTCGCGGCGCGGAGCTTCCGGCCGCTACTTAACGCGAAGTTACGCATTATTTCCGATTATAGCAAACAAATGCGTATTCCAGGCCGCTCCGCTCGTCGCGGAGGCGCTCGCCGCGCGAGGTCTCGACCCACAGGGCCGGGTCGGGGCGGTCGAGGAAGGTGTCGGCGTCGTCGGGGGTCGGGGCGTAGATTTCGGTGAGCTCCAGGCGGTCGGCCAGGGGGAAGGCCTGGCGGTAGACCTCCCCTCCCCCGATCACGAACACCTCGCGGCCATCATTGGCGGCCAGGGCGAGGGCTTCGGGGAGCCCGGGGGCGGTCTCCGCGCCGGGTGCTGAGAACGCCCTGTCGCGGGTGACAACGATGTTGCGCCTCCCGGGGAGCGCCCCCTTAGGGAGCGACTCGAAGGTTTTGCGCCCCATCACCACGGACTGACCCATGGTGAGTTCCTTGAAATGGCGCAGGTCGGCGCTGACGTGGTACAGGAGGTCGCCGCGGCGCCCTATGGCGTAGCGGTCGGGGGTCACGGCGGCTATTATCGTGGTCATACTGATACGGTTGCTTTGATGTGGGGGTGCGGGTCGTAGCCCTCAAGCGCGAAGTCCTCGTACTTGAAGTCGAATATGTTCTTCACCTCGGGGTTGATCACCATGCGGGGAAGCGGTCGCGGCTCGCGGGAGAGCTGCTCGGCCACCTGCTCGAAGTGGTTGTTGTAGATGTGGGTGTCGCCGAGGGTGTGCACGAACTCGCCGGGGCGCAGACCGCATACCTGGGCCACCATCATGGTGAGCAGGGCGTAGGAGGCGATGTTGAAGGGCACGCCGAGGAAGGTGTCGGCCGAGCGCTGGTAGAGCTGCAGCGACAGCCTCCCCTGGGCGACGTAGAACTGGAAGAATGCGTGGCAGGGAGGGAGGTTCATGTTCTTGATGTCGGCCACGTTCCAGGCGCTCACAATGATGCGCCGCGAGTCGGGGTCGCGCTTGATGGTCTCCACCGCCTCGGCGATCTGGTCGATGAAGCCCCCGTCGTAGTCGGGCCAGGAGCGCCACTGGTAGCCGTAGATATGTCCTAGGTTGCCGTCGGGGTCGGCCCACTCGTTCCAGATGCGCACCCCGCGGTCCTGAAGGTAGCGGGCGTTGGTGTCTCCTTTGAGGAACCAGAGGAGCTCGTAGATGATTGACTTGAGGTGGAGCTTCTTGGTGGTGAGCAGGGGGAACCCTTTCTCCAGGTCGAAGCGCATCTGGTAGCCGAATACGCTGCGGGTGCCGGTGCCGGTGCGGTCGGCTTTGTCGACGCCGTTATCCATGATGTGGCGCAGCAGGTCGAGGTATTGTCGCATTTGTTGGTTTTTAGAGGGTTATACGATGCCGTTGACCAGGATCGCCTTGTCGGGGTACGCGGGGCACTGGTACTGGCAGAGGCCGCAACCGATGCACATATCGGTGTTGACCCGGGCAACGGGTCCGCGGAGCCCCCCTTTCGGGGTGTCGGCGGGGCGCTCGACCATCTCGATGGCCTTGCGGGGGCACGAGTGGGCACAGATTCCACACCCTACGCACTTGGTCCAGTCAACCGAGGCGTGCCCTATGATGAAGATATGCTTTTCGTCGGGGGTGAGGGGCTGGAGCGCCTCGGTGGGGCACAGCTCGGTGCAGAGGGTGCAGTCAAAGAGGCAGTAGGAGCGGTCATAGTCCATCACGGGGTGGAGCATACTGGTCCACCCGAGTTCTCCGGCTGAGGGGCGGAGCACCTTGCGGGGGCAGTGGGACACGCAGAGGCCGCACCCGGTGCACCGTTCGAGGAACTCCTTCATACTCCGTCGCCCGGGGGGCACCACGGGGCGGAGCCTCGCGGGGGCCTCCCCTTTGTGCTCCACGGTGTAGGCGGCGTCGGCCAGGGAGTCGAGCGCCGGGGCGGTCGCGAGCATCAGCCCGGTGGCCAGGAACTTGCGGCGGTCGATTTTCACGGCGGCCGACGAGGTGGCGGGCTGCTGCACTTTCTGCATCAGGGGTATGGAGAGTTTCTTGCGGTTGGCGGTATAGCGGATAGCTTTCTCGTTGCACGCTGCCACGCAGTTGAAGCACATCACGCACCGCGAGGAGTCGACCACATGGTCGGCCTGGTCGATGCACTCTGCCTTGCACACCCTGCCGCAGGCCCCGCAGTTGACGCAGAGGTCGGTGTCGATGTCGAAATGGAGCAGCGAGTGGCGGCTGAGCAGACTCAGCGCCGACCCTACGGGGCAGAGGGTGTTGCAGTAGAGGCGCCCCCGCCAGGCGGCGGCCGCGCCGATAGCAGCGAGGGTGACCACGGCCACGGCGAAGGCGGCTACCGAGGCGACGGCCACAGGGTTGCCCCACAGCCACCCCCAAAGCGGGGCGACGAGCCGGGAGGCCACGCGCCCGAAGGCGCTGTAGGGGTCGAAGAGCGACAACAGAAGCCCTACGCCGACCCCCCAGGCGGCCACCACCAGGGCCAGCCACGCGTAGCGCAGCCGGTTGAGGGGGCGCTTGTAGCTGTAGCGGTGGCGGAATGCGAGCTTGCGGGTGAGCCGCGGGAGCCGGGCGAAGATGTCCTGCACGGCACCCATCGGGCAGAACCAGGAGCAGTAGAGCCGTCCGAAGAGGAGCGTCAGCGCCACCCACGCGAGCAGCGCCGAGGTACACCCGGCGAGCGCGAGGGGCACGAGCTGGAGCCTCGCCACCCAGTCAAGACCCAGGGCTACGCTGGCCGAGAGTGCGGTGAACAGCGAGCAGCACGCCGCCAGCATCACCAACGACACGACTACCCGGAGGCGCTTCACAAGCGTCGCGCCCCGTTTCGCGGTCTTTCTTTTTCGTTTGGCTGTCACAATGGCTCGGTTTAGAGGGTTTTGAAAAGATGAAAGAGGCCCGGCAGAAGGCATTCTTGGTCAGTCGAAGTCGGCGGGGTCGAACCCGGCGGCCGCGAGGGCCTCGCGGCGCTCAACGCAGGTGCCGCAGGTACCGCAGTGACGCTCGCCGCCGCGGTAGCAGCTGTAGGTGTGGCGGTAGTCGACCCCGAGCGCGGCGCCGCGGCGGCATATGTCGGCCTTGGTAATCCCCGTGTAGGGGCATTCGAGGCGGATCCCGGCGTATGTGCCGAGGCGTATGGCGTCGGCCATGGCGTCGACGAAGTCGCCCCGGCAGTCGGGGTATATGGCGTGGTCGCCGCCGTGGTTGGCGAGCATCACGGTTGACAGCCCGCGGCTCTCGGCCAGTCCGGCGGCCACGGCGAGCATGATGCCGTTGCGGAACGGCACCACGGTCGATCGCATATTGTCGTCCTCGTAATGGCCCGAGGGGATGGCGTCGGCCCCGCTCAGGAGCGAGCTCTCGAAATACCGGCCCATGAAGTCGAGCGGAATCTCGACGTGCTCGATGCCCAACTGGGCGCAGTTATAGCGGGCGCAAACCGCCTCCCGCTCGTTGTGGTTCGAGCCGTAATGGAAGGTGACGGCCAGCGCGACGCGGTCGCGGTATTCGTGGAGCATGGTGGTTGAGTCCATACCCCCCGAGAGCACGAGCAGGGCGTCTTTTTTCGGTTTCTCTTCCATAGTCACACGTTTTCGAGGGCGCGGTTCATGGCCGCCTCCATCCGGGTGCGGAGCAGCGGCTGGTGGTCTTCGTCGGCATAGTTGGCGAAGGGGTGGATCGCGATGCCGCCGCGGGGGGTGAACACCCCGAGCACTTCAATGTATTTGGGGTCCATAAGCTTCACGAGGTCCTTCATGATGATGTTTACGCAGTCCTCGTGGAAGTCGCCGTGGTTGCGGAACGAGAAAAGGTAGAGCTTGAGGCTCTTGCTCTCGACCATGCGCTCGCGGGGTATGTAGCTTATGATGATACGGGCGAAGTCGGGTTGCCCGGTTTTGGGGCATAGGGAGGTGAACTCGGGGCAGTTGAATGTCACGAGGTATTCGTTCTCGGGGTGCTTGTTGGGGAAGGTTTCAAGCACGCCGGGGGCGTAGTCGGTGGGATATTCCGTGGCGGTGTTCCCCAGGAGGGAAACACCGCCGAGTTCTGCTTCTGTGCGCATTGTCAGTCGCTTGCGTTAAGTAGGTCGTCGGAAGTTACTTGTATTCGATAGGCCGCACTTTCAGGCGGTCGCCGCTGTCCTTCACGATGTTCTCGAAGTAGCGGGTGTCGTCGTAGCCGCCGAATTCGGGATAGGCGGGGATCCCCTCGGGGGTGCGGAGGAAGCGCCCGTCGGCGTCGGTTTTCTTGATGTTGCCGTCCATGAACTTCACGAAGAGGAAGGTCGAGAGGTCGCGGTAGGCGTCGGTGGCCTTCTTCGCCCAGATGTCGGCGAGGTCCTGGGTGAGCTCGCGGGCCGTCTCATCGTCGAAGGAGGGGATCTGCTCGATGGCCACCGCCACGTCGACGGCGATGGAGTCCTCAAGCGATTTCTGCACCTTGCGGATGTCGGGAATCATCTGGGAGTAGCGGTTGTAGGCCTGGTTGGCCACCAGGTTGTTCATCCAGAAGTTGGAGTTGGTGTCGAAGGTGTTGGTGTCGCCGGGGCCGAGCTCGCGGGGGGCGCGGGCCACGGAGCAGAACACCGGCAGGTAAACGCAGGTGTTTGCGTCGTCGGTGCCGAACCAGAGGAGGCCGCGGAGCGCCGCTGGGAGGTCGGAGCGCATCTGCGCCACGAAGGAGAAGCCGGTCTGCTGGGTGGCGATGGCGCGCTCGTGGGTGTACTCCTGGCCGTCAACCTTGAAGGTCATCGGGCGCCAGCGGTAAGGCACGCCATAGGGGCCGGCGCCGACGTCGAGGGTCATATCGAAGGGTGTGCCCTCGAAGTGGTCGCGCATGGCCTCCTTCATATCGGCGGCGGCGAGAGGTTTGTCGGGCTTGACCCACAGGGGCATAGGCTCACCCTTGGCCTCGTTGATCCAGGGGAGGTAGGCATCCATGCCGGAGGCGTGGCGGTTGAAGTAGGACCACACGCGGGCGTCGCAGCCGCGGAGGGCGCCGAAGTCGGTCACGGCGTATGCCTTGGAGAAGTCGAAATCCTTGTCGTCGCCGGTGAAGTAGCCCTGCTCGCGGGCGAAGGAAATCACGTCGGGCGAGTAGAGGGTCTCGGGATCGGAGAGGGGGAAGGTGTGGATGCGGGGGTGGTTGGCATGGCCCGAGATGTAGCCGTCGGGCACTCGGCGGGCAACCCACACGGCGTCCTTGGCCTTCTTACCCTTGCCGATGAGTTCCATGACCCACACCTCGTCGGGGTCGGCGATGGTGAACGATTCGCCGGAGCTTGCGTAGCCGTGCTCCTTCACCAGGTCGGTCATCACCGTCAGGGCCTCGCGGGCTGTTTTGGCACGCTGGAGGGTTATGTAAATCAGCGAGCCGTAGTCAATGAGGCCGCTCCCTTCGAGTTCCTCGCGGCCTCCCCAGGTGCTCTCGGCTATGGTGAGGCCATGCTCGTTCATATTGCCGATGGTGGCGTAGGTGTGGCTTACCTCGGGGATGTCGCCGAGGTACTTGTGGGTGTCCCACTCGACAACGCGGCGCTTGGCCCCCTTCTTGTGGTCGGCTGCGGGCTGGTTGTAGAGCTCGCCGTAGAGGTTGTGGCTGTCGGCCGCGTAAGTCACCATCACCGAACCATCGGTGGTGGCGCCCTTGGCGGCGATCAGACTGGTGCAGGCGGCCGCGTCGTAGGCCGTCGTCGCCAAAACTGCCGCCATAGCCGCGGCAAAGTACTTCTTTATATTCATATTTTCCTTATTTTTCGCACTGTGTTTCCGGCCGCGGAGCGTAATACCGGGCCTGAGTCAGGGAACCGCCGGGCGCCCGAGCGCCCAAAAAACGGCTCTCCGAAACTCCTTAACGGAGTTTCGGCCTATAAAATTACACAAATCCCGCGAATTACCGACCCACACCCCGAAAAAAACGCAAAAACAGCAGCCTATTTTTGATTACCCAAGCTGCAATGCCATTATAGGCTGCGGTATGGAAAATGATTTCCGGCATCATTCGTAGGGACATGCCATTGGCATGTCGAATTGACATCGAAAAAAACGCGCCCGCAAAAAACAACGTGCCGAAGGCACGTCCCTACAAAATAATTTCCGGCATCATATGTAGGGACATGCCTTTGGCATGTCGAATGGGCATCGAAAAAACGCGCCCGCAAAAAACAACGTGCCGAAGGCACGTCCCTACAAAATGATTTCCGGCATCTTTCGTAGGGACATGCCTTTGGCATGTCGAATTGACATCGAAAAAGCCGCGGCAGGTGATTTGCCGCGGCTGTAGCGTGTCGCCCGAAGGCGGTTGTTTGTTACTTAGGCGCCGGAGAAGCGCTCAGAAACTTTCAAACAGTTGATCAGAAGTAGAACGCCATATAGAGGGAACCGCCGATGTTGTCGGTGCCGAAATGGAACCCGCGGTTGCCGGGGGTGCGGAGGTCGACGCGCTCCTCAACCTTGTTGTAGGCGGTGTTGAACCCCTCGCTCTTCACCCATCCGTTGGGGCCGAAGGTGCCGTAGAGGTAGAGGTCGACCGTCGCGCCGATGGCGATCTTGGGGGCGACGAAGCACTCCACGCCCATCTTGCCGTAGATGCCGAGCGCGAACGCGGGGCCGTCGGGGCGCGAGGTGAGGGTGCGGTAGCCGTCGTAGCTATCGCCAAAGGCAGTGCTGGGCTTCTGATTAAGCTCGGTCAGCTTGTTGCCATAGGTGTAGGAGGCGGTGCGGGTGGAGAACCCGAAGAGGAGCCCGCCCCCGAAGATACCCTGTACGCGGCGTTTGCCCATTCGGTACTCGATGCCGGCCATGAGCGAGCCGCCGGTCTCGGTGTCGCTGCGCGTATCGACCACCTTGGCCTCGGAGAGGGGGTCGAGCCCCGCGGCGAGGTCGTCGGTGACGTAATAGCGCGATGTGCCCTTGTCGACTTTCAGGCCCAGGATGGCGGAAACGGCGAGGCGGTCGGTGAGCATATACTTGGCGCTTACGGCGATGTTGGGGCGCACCAGGGCGTTATCCGGGTCGAAGGGGTCGGCCCCGATCTCGGTGCGGCCTGAACTGCTGTCGAAAGCGTTGTCGATCGTGCGCAGCAGGGGCACGATGTCAACCCCGAAGGCGATGTCGCCTTTCTCGGGGGTGTAGACGGTCTTGGCGCCGTCGGCAGCCGATGCCGGAACCCCGGCAAGCAACGCCGCGGCAAAAGCCGCCATTAATATATTCTTACGCATAATGCTTGTGGTTCAAAAGATTAGTCCTACGATTTACTTCGACTGGTCTTCGAGGAAGTCAGCGAGCCAGGGAGTTGTGAAGCTCCAACCGCCGGCGGTGTAACCTTCGTTATCAGTGCCGGGGAGCACATAGAATAGCATGCTCTTGCACTCGGCCTTCTGAACGAAGTTGGCGAACTCGTAGGAAGCGGTGCCGCTCACGTTGCCGGAGCTCTTGTAATAGCCGTCGAGGGTAACAGCCTCATAGTCGTACACGGAAACCACCGCGCCCGAAGGGAGTTTGCGCTCCACGGGCTTCTCGCCGCGGACGTAGTGGGTGAACTTGCCGAGATACGACACGGGGTTCACACTGTAAATGAACGAGGCGGGAATCTCTTCAACGGGTATCTGTATCGTACATTCACCCTTGGAGTCGGTGGTGCCGTATACGGAGAACTCCACTTTGTCAGCTCTGACTTCCACCACGAAATCGACACCCGAAGCGGGTTGCCATACCTTGTCGACACGGGCGTCGGAGTAGCCGATGATGACGTTGGCGTTGCTATAGCGGGGAGCAATGGGGGTCTTGTACTCCATATTCTGCCCGATGACGGTCTTTAACGCTACCGACTTGGTGAAGCTTTCGGGAATCACGTCAACGGGATAGGCCACGCACTCGAAATTCTCGATTTCGAGGCCGCGCGCTTTGATTTGCACGTCAACGTCGGCACGGAAAATGGCCTGTTTGGTTTCGGCCTTGGGCTTTTGGTCGACTACCTTGATGGAGGTGGTGGTGCTTTCGAAGGGGCGGATTGAGATGGTGCCGTTGCCGGTCGAATTGGTGGCGGGCACCTCAAAGGAGTACTTACCGTTGGCGTCGGTCGAAGTGGTGTAGACAGCCGTGCCCTCGGCGCCGCTCCTGTAGTAGCTGTTGGGGATTTCGAGGATTACTTCGTGGGAAGCGAGGGGCTTGTAGTTGTAGGCGAAGCGGCCGTTTTCAACGGTTGTGCCCTGGTTGTAGACGATGGTGCCTGAGATTTTGGCTCGGCCGGGAACGTTGGAAACGTTGAACTCGGTCTGGTCCTCGGAGCAGGAAGAGAGCGCGAACGCGGCAATTCCGGCGGCGAAGAACATTTTCATCAGATGTTTCATTTGTTGATAGATTGGTTAAAAATGATGTGTGTGAATTAATATGGGTTAGGATAATGAGTGTGTGTGGGTGGTGTTGTGGTGTTGGTGTGCTGGTGTGCTTGCGCTGTAGTGTTTGTGGCAAAGATAGCGACAAAATTTAACATACGCAACGGTTTTTCACCAATGTTAATCAACAAATGGAGCAAACTGTCATTTCCCTTGCTTAAAAAGCTATCGTTCCATCGTTTAGGCGGCAAAAACGCACGATTGTCAACCGCATTCATCGGTGCAGCTTGTCCGGCGGAGGATAAAAAAGAAAGCCGCGCCGCGGGGAGCGGCACGACTTTCGATGTTTGATATGGAATCTCTCCGGATTGACCGGTGAGACAACTTGGCTTGCTTCGCGGATAACCGACGCCGATGGAGCGGCGGACCCGGATTCAGGCGATATTACTCAGCCTTAGCCTCTTCAGCGGCGGGAGCTTCAGCAGCGGGAGCCTCGGTGGCGGCAGCGGCGCTCTTGCGCGAGCGACGGGTGCGGCCGGCCTTCTTCTCGTTCTTCTCCTTGAGCATGTTCTCGTTGTAGTCAACGAGCTCGATGAAGCAGGTCTTGGCGTTGTCGCCCAGACGGTTGCCGGTCTTGAGGATGCGGGTGTAGCCTCCGGGGCGGTCGGCGATCTTCTGCGAGATTTCGCGGAAGAGCTCGGTGACGGCCTCCTTGTTCTGGAGGTAGGAGAACACCAGGCGACGGTTGCTCATGGTGTCGTTCTTCGCGCGGTTGATCAGCGGCTCGGCATACATGCGGAGCGCTTTAGCCTTTGCCAGCGTGGTGAAGATTCTCTTATGGCGGATAAGAGAGATGGTCATGTTGGCGAGTAAGGCGTCGCGGTGAGCTTTCTTGCGCGAAAGATGGTTGAAGTTTTTATTGTGTCTCATCGGTGTTTTTACTCTTTGTCAAGTTTATATTTTGAGATGTCCATTCCGAACGAAAGGCCCAGGTTGGCGAGCAGTTCGTCGAGTTCCGTCAGTGACTTCTTACCGAAGTTGCGGAATTTCAGGAGGTCTGTCTTATTGAATACCACCAGCTCTCCGAGGGTCTCAACCTCGGCGCTCTTGAGGCAGTTGAGGGCGCGCACGGAAAGGTCCATGTCGGTGAGCTTCGTTTTGAGAAGCTGTCGCATGTGGAGCACTTCCTCGTCGAATTCCTCGGTGCCGTCGGCTTCCTGGGTCTCGATGGTGATCTTGTCATCGGAGAAGAGCATCAGATGGTAGATCAGAATCTTGGCGCCTTCCTTAAGGGCTTCCTTGGGATGGATGGAGCCGTTGGTGGTAATTTCGATAATGAGCTTTTCGTAGTCAGTCTTCTGGTCGACGCGGAAGTTCTCGACGGAGTACTTCACGTTTTTGATCGGGGTGTAGATGGAGTCGATCGCCAGGGTCTGGATATCGGTGATGTCCAGCTGGTTCTCGTCGGCGGGCACCCAGCCGCGACCTTTGTTGATGGTGACTTCGATAGTGAAGCTCGCTTCAGGATCCAAGTGACAGATGACTTCTTCGGGGTTGAGAACCTCGAAGCCCGAAAGGGCTTTGCCAATGTCGCCGGCCTTGAACACCTCCTGGCCCGACACGGTAATGGTGGCTTTCTCGGATTCTGCGTCTTCGGTTACCTGTTTCAGATCAACTTTCTTGAGGTTGAGGATGATGTTGGTGACATCTTCCTTGACGCCGGGGATGGTATCGAACTCGTGCTTCACGCCGTCGATTTTGATGGCCTGGATGGCGTATCCTTCGAGCGACGAAAGCAGCACGCGGCGGAGCGCGTTACCGACGGTGATACCATAGCCGGGTTCCAAAGGCTTGAACTCGAACTTGCCGTAGAAGTTGTTAGCTTCTAACATTACGACTTTGTCAGGTTTTTGGAATGCTAAAATAGCCATGGATCTTGCGTTTAGGGGGGTTACTTAGAATAGAGCTCGACGATCAGCTGCTCCTTGATGTTTTCGGGAATGTCCTCGCGGGTGGGTACGTGAAGGAGTTTGCCTGCCTTGGCGGACTCGTCCCATTCGATCCAGGGGTACTTGCTGTGGTTGAAACCTGCGAGGCAGTCGGCGATCACTTCAAGCGACTTGGACTTCTCGCGGACACCGACAACGTCGCCTGCCTGAACGGCGTAGGAGGGGATGTTGACTACCTTACCGTTTACGGTGATGTGCTTGTGGAGCACGAGCTGGCGGGCGGCGGCGCGGGTGGGAGCGATGCCCAGGCGGTAAACGATGTTGTCCAGACGGCCTTCGAGGAGCTGGAGCAGGATTTCACCGGTGATACCCTTCATGGAGGATGCCTTCTCGAAGAGGTTGCGGAACTGACGCTCGAGAACACCGTAGGTGTATTTCGCCTTCTGCTTCTCGCGGAGCTGGATGCCGTACTCGGAAGTCTTGCGGCGACGGTTCTGGCCGTGCTGGCCGGGAGGGAAGTTGCGACGGCTCAGGATCTTGTCCTCGCCAAAGATGGGTTCCCCGAATTTGCGTGCGATTTTGGTCTTGGGACCTATGTATCTTGCCATGTTGAAAATTCATTTTCGTTCTCCCCTGCCTCGGCGGGTTGATCGCGGCGCGGGGCCGCTTCCCGATGGCTTCCGGGGCGTTTGCCGTCCCGGGGGGGAGAATGGAAGTTGGGTGATTTCTTAAGTTCTCTTGTTTAGCCCCGCGCTACGAGCCTTTTCAGGCCGCGGGCGCGGCGACGCGTGAGGTTTTAGACGCGGCGACGTTTCGGAGGACGGCAGCCGTTGTGCGGCAGCGGAGTCACGTCGATAATCTCGGTTACCTCGATGCCCATGCCGTGGACGGTGCGGATGGCGCTTTCGCGGCCGTTACCGGGACCCTTGACGTAGGCTTTGACTTTGCGGAGACCCAGGTCGTAGGCGATTTTGCCGCAATCCTGGGCGGCCATCTGGGCGGCGTAGGGAGTGTTCTTCTTAGAACCACGGAAACCCATCTTGCCTGCGGATGACCAAGAAATCACCTGGCCTTCGCTGTTGGCTAAGCACACGATGATATTGTTGAACGAAGAGTGAACATGAAGCTGGCCGGCGGCATCAACTTTGACGTTTCTTTTCTTAGCTGCGACTGTTTTCTTTGCCATAGTCTGTTACTGTTTACTTTGTGGCTTTCTTCTTGTTGGCGACTGTTTTCTTGCGGCCCTTGCGGGTGCGGGCGTTGTTCTTGGTCGACTGACCGCGAAGGGGGAGCCCGATACGGTGGCGGATGCCGCGGTAGCAGCCGATGTCCATGAGTCGCTTGATGTTGAGCTGGATTTCGCTGCGGAGGTCACCTTCAACCTTATAGTTGGCCTGGATTACCTCGCGGACAGCGGCCGCCTGGGCGTCGGTCCAGTCCTTAACTTTGATGTTAGCGTCTACACCGGCTTTCTCCAGGATGGTCAGGGCGGCCGAGCGGCCGATGCCGAAGATGTAGGTCAAGGCGATGGCGCCTCGCTTGTTCTGGGGGAGGTCAACTCCCACGATTCTTACTGCCATAAAAATGCTTTTTTAGCGTTTTGTTGGTTTGTGTCGCAGATTTAACATTTCTTCCGGGCCGCCTCATTAGTTCCTGCGGGCTGCCGGGCGGTTTCGGTGCCGCGCCTGCTCGGCGCTGCGCCGCTTCGGCGTTTGCCCTCCGGCGCTTTCGCGACCGGCGGCGGTGCCTGCGGCTTAATATCCTGTCAGGCAAGCCTGGAAGAGCGGGGTGCCCTGCCCTTTCGGGCCGGGGCGCCGCTGAATGTTATCCCTGGCGCTGTTTGTTTTTGGGGTTCTTTTTGTTGATGACGTAGAGGCGTCCCTTGCGACGGACGATCTTGTCGTCGGCGGTGCGCTTCTTGATCGATGCTCTTACTTTCATGTTGTCAGAAATGAGTTATGGTGTTTTTGAAGTGTCTGAGTCGGAAGAGCGGCGATTACTTGTAGCGGAACGCGATGCGCCCCTTGCTCAGGTCGTAGGGCGACATCTCGACCTTCACCCGGTCGCCGGGGAGGATCTTGATGTAGTGCATACGCATCTTGCCTGAGATGTGGGCGGTGATTTCGTGTCCGTTTTCGAGTTTCACCCTGAACATAGCGTTCGAGAGCGATTCCAAGATAACGCCGTCCTGTTCGATTGAGTCTTGTTTTGCCATAAAAAGCTTTAGAATATTCTATTTCACGAGGTGGAATTCGCGGAAGGTCGCCGGTGTCCGCCGGGTCAGATGTAAGCCTCGCCGAGGGCTTCGCGGATGTAGTCGAAGGTGGTGAGAATTTCAGTCTCCCCGTCGTGGATGGCGAGCGTGTGCTCGTAGTGGGCCGACGGTTTGCGGTCGCGGGTGCGGCAGGTCCAGCCGTCAGGCTCTATCACGATGTTGCGGCTCCCCATATTGATCATCGGCTCGATGCAGAGGCACATGCCGTTCTTGATCAGGGGTCCCACTCCTCGGCGCCCGTAGTTGGGCACTTCGGGGTCCTCGTGCATTTTCCTGCCGATGCCGTGGCCGCACATTTCGCGCACCACGGTGTAGCCGCGCTTCTCGCAATAGGTCTGCACGGCGTTGGCGATGTCGCCGATGCGCTTTCCCTCGACGCAGGCCTCGATGCCTTTGTAAAGGGCCTCCTTGGTGGTGCGACAGAGGTCGAGCACCTTGGGGTCGACTTCGCCGACGGGGAAGGTGTAGCACATGTCGCCGTTGTATCCGTCGAGCTCGGCCACGATGTCGGTGCCGATGATGTCACCCTCGCGGAGGGTGTAGCTCGAAGGGAAGCCGTGGACAACGACCTCGTTGACCTCCATGCACATCGTTCCGGGGAAACCGCCGTAACCCAGACAAGCAGGCCGACCGCCGTTGTCGAGGATGTACTCCCTGGCAACGGCGTCGAGCTTGTTGGTGGTGACTCCCGGCGCGATCAGCTTCGCGACTTCGCCAAGGGCGCGGCTGGCCAGGTCGGCCGCCGCGCGCATCTTGACAAGTTCCTCGGGTGTCTTGAGATAGATCATTCTTTCCTTTGGTGGATTATTTCAGGTGGCTGAATCAATAAGCCGAGCCGGTGGTGCGGCCTTTGATTTTGCCCTCCTTCATCAGTCCGTCGTAGTGGTGCATCATCAGGTGCGACTCAATCTGCTGCAGGGTGTCGAGAACCACGCCTACCATAATCAGCAGCGAGGTGCCGCCGAAGAACTGGGCGAAGTTCTGGCTGATGCCGAACAGACGGGCGAACGCGGGGAGAACCGCCACGATGCCCAGGAAGATGGAGCCGGGGAGTGTGATGCGCGACATGATCGAGTCGAGATATTCGACCGTCTTCTTGCCGGGTTTCACACCGGGGATGAATCCGTTGTTGCGCTTCATATCTTCGGCCATCTGCTGCGGACGAACCGTGATAGCGGTGTAGAAGTATGTGAACGCTACGATAAGGATGAAGTAAACAAAGTTGTACCAGAACCCGTTGATGTCGGCGAAGGTGCTGAAGAACCCGGTGGAGTTCTCGCTGGCGCCGAAGCCCGACAGGGTGATGGGGATGAACATGATCGCCTGGGCGAAGATGATGGGCATCACGCCGGCGGCGTTCACCTTCAGGGGGATGTACTGGCGGGCACCTCCGTACTGCTTGTTGCCTACGATACGCTTGGCGTACTGCACGGGCACCTTGCGCGTTCCCTGCACGAGAAGCACGGCGCCGACGGTTACGGCGAAGAGCAGGACAACCTCGACGATGAACATGATCAGACCGCCCTCGCTGCCGGTCGACCCGGGCAGACGCGAGGTGAACTCATAGAAAAGAGCCACCGGGAGGCGGGCGATGATACCCACGAGGATGATGAAGGAGATACCGTTGCCGATGCCGCGGTCAGTGATGCGCTCGCCAAGCCACATGATGAACATGGAGCCGGCGGCGAGAATCACCGTCAGGAAGGCGACGGTCCAGAAGCCCATCTCCACGGAACCGCCCGCGTTGACAACCTGAGCGCGCAGGTTGTAGAGGTAGGCGGGACCCTGCACCAAGAGGATGAGGACCGTGAGATAACGGGTGTACTGGTTGAGTTTCTGGCGACCGCTCTCTCCTTCGCGCTGCATTTTCTGGAAGGAGGGGAGCACCATGCCCGCGAGCTGGATCACGATCGACGCGGTGATGTAGGGCATGATACCCAACGCGAAGATCGAAGCCTGGGAGAAGGCGCCGCCGGAGAACATGTCGAGGAGCTGCATCAGGCCCGACTTGTTGGTGAAGTTCGTCAGGGCGTCGAGGTCGGCGGGGTTGATGCCCGGCAGAACGACGTAACAGCCCAGACGGTAAACCAGCACCAGCAGGACCGTGATGGTGAGCCGCTGACGAAGTTCCTGGATCGTCCAGATGTTTTTTATCGTTTGGATGAATTTCATCTTTATTTAACTTTGTTGATGGAGCCACCGGCTGCGACGATGGCTGCCTCGGCTGCTTTGGAGAAGGCGTTTGCCTCTACGGCGATGGCGCGGCTTACGGCGTTGTTGCCGAGAACCTTCACCAGCTTCTTGCGGCCAACGAGGCCGGCCGAGCGGAGTTCGTCAAGACCCACCTTTTCGAGGTTCTGGGCTGCCGCGAGGGCTTCGATCACCTCAAGGTTGATGGCCTTGTATTCAACGCGGTTGATGTTCTTGAAACCGAACTTCGGGAGACGGCGCTGCAGAGGCATCTGACCGCCTTCGAAACCGATTTTGCGAGAGTAGCCCGAACGCGACTTCGCGCCCTTGTGGCCGCGGGTAGAAGTTCCACCCTTACCCGAGCCGGGACCGCGACCGATGCGTGTTTCGCGGGTGGTTGCGCCGACGGCGGGTTTTAAATTGCTTAAGTCCATAATGATTGTCTTGTGCTTTTGTTCAACTGAGAAGTAATGTTGCTTTGAGTATCGCTCACCGCGTTTTCCGGGTCCGACGTCGACCGGGGTTTTGGCCGATCACAGCCCGCGCGCGGATGAGGCTTCTCAGGCGTTGGTAACCTCTACGAGGTGGCGTACGCGGTTAACCATGCCCATCACTGAGGGATTGTCTTCCTTCACCACAGTGTGGTTCATCTTGCGGAGGCCCAGGGCGTCGAGGGTGCGCTTCTGCACCGCGGGAGCGCCGATGCGGCTCTTTATCTGTTTGATTTTGATTTGTGCCATTAGATTTCTCTTTTGCTTGTTAAAGGAGAAGCGGGCCGCGCGCCCGCAAGGGCGGGCGCCGGCCAAGCTCCGTTTAGCCGTTGAAAACCTGGCTTACGGAGATGCCGCGGTTCTGGGCCACCTGGGCGGGCGAACGCATCTCGCCGAGGGCGGCGATGGTGGCTTTCACCAGGTTGTGGGGGTTCGAGGAGCCCTTGGACTTGCAGAGAACGTCGGTTACGCCCACGCTCTCAAGCACTGCGCGCATGGCGCCGCCGGCCTTAACGCCGGTACCGTGGGAGGCGGGCTTGAGGAGCACGCGGGAGCCGCCGAACTTGGCGAACTGCTCGTGGGGGATGGTGCCGTTGTGAACGGGCACGCGGATGAGGTTCTTCTTGGCCGACTCAACGCCCTTGGCGATGGCGGCGGTAACCTCGTTGGCTTTGCCTAAGCCCCAGCCTACGATGCCGTTGCCGTCACCTACGACTACGATGGCAGCGAAGGTGAAGGCGCGGCCGCCCTTGGTGACCTTGGTCACGCGGTTGATGGCAACCAGGCGGTCCTTAAGCTCTATATCGTTAGTGGTCTTGACTCTGTTGTTCTTATTTGCCATGATGATGTCTTAGAATTTAAGTCCGCCTTCGCGAGCAGCGTCGGCAAGGGATTTAACTCGTCCGTGGTAGAGATAGCCGTTGCGGTCGAAGACCACGGTGGTCAGACCGGCGGCGATAGCCTTCTCGGCGATAGCCTTGCCCACCTGGGCGGCGATTTCGCACTTTGTGCCCTGCTCGATCCCCTTGGAGGAGGCGTTGCAGAGGGTCTTGCCGGCCAGGTCGTCGATGAGCTGGACGTAGATTTGCTTGTTGGAGCGGAACACGCACATGCGGGGGCGCTGGGCGGTGCCGGAGATCTTGCCGCGGATGCGGGCCTTGATCTTATTTCTTCTGTCTTTCTTCGAAATCATAGTTGTGGATCAGTTTTTATTTTGCACCAGCGGTCTTGCCGGACTTGCGGCGGATAACCTCGCCGACGAACTTGATACCTTTGCCCTTGTAGGGTTCGGGCTTGCGGAGGGAGCGGATTTTCGCGCACACCTGGCCGAGGAGCTGCTTGTCGTCGCTCTCAAGGATGATCAGGGGGTTCTTGTTGCGCTCTGTCTTCGCTTCAACCTTGATTTCTTTGGGAAGCTGGATATATATGGCGTGGGAGAAGCCGAGCGAGAGCTCAAGCACCTGGCCGGTGGCGGCGGCGCGGTAGCCTACGCCCACGAGTTCCATTTCTTTCTTATAGCCGGTGGAGACACCTACGACCATGTTGTGGAGCAGGGCGCGGTAGAGGCCGTGCTTTGCGCGGTGGTCGCGTTCGTCGGAGGGGCGGGCTACGGTGAGGTGGCCGTCCTCGACGGTGAGGGTGAATTCAGGGCTTACTGCCTGCGAAAGTTCCCCCTTGGGGCCTTTCACGGTAACGGTGTTGTCCTTGCCGATGGTAACTGTTACGCCGGCGGGAATTTCGATGGGGGCTTTACCTATACGAGACATGTTGATTTCCTCCTTTCGATTAATAAACGTAACACAGAACTTCGCCGCCAACCTTGAGCTCTGAAGCCTTCTTGTTGGTCATCACACCCTTGGAGGTGGAGAGGATGGCGATGCCTAAACCATTCAACACGCGGGGCATGTTCTTGTAGCCGCAGTACTGGCGCAGGCCGGGACGGGAAGCGCGCTGGAGCCCCTTGATGGCGTTCACCTTGTCGATGGGGTCGTACTTGAGGGCGACTTTGATAACGCCGGCGGGGGTTTCACCCTCGATGAACTTGTAGTTGAGGATGTAGCCCTGTTCGAAGAGGATCTTGGTGATCTCTCTCTTCAATTTCGAGGAGGGAATCTCAACAACGCGGTGCTGAGCCTTGATGGCGTTCCTCAATCTTGTCAGATAATCTGCTATTGGATCAGTCATTTTTGATTGGTTGGGGTTTAAATTGATCGGGCCGGGGTCCGACAATATTTAACACTCTCTTGTTTTGGATAAAATTGTTTTTGTGGCGCCGCGAGGCCTTCTGCCAGGGTCGTCGGGGAGGCTTCTCAGCCGGGGGGTCCCGCAGAAAATGGGCTTACCCGGAGGGCCGTCCCCGCGAGGCGCGCAGGGTAGTTCGCGTCGCGCTTGCGAAGTTTGGCGATGCCTGTGGCTTACCAGCTTGCTTTCTTCACACCGGGGATGAGGCCTGCCGACGCCATTTCGCGGAACTGGATGCGCGAAATGCCGAACTGGCGCATGTAGCCTTTGGGACGGCCGGTAATGGAGCAGCGGTTGTGGAGGCGCACGCTCGACGCGTTCTTGGGCAGAGCCTGAAGACCTTCGTAGTCGCCGGCAGCCTTGAGGGCGGCCTTCTTGGCGGCGTACTTGGCAACGAGCTTGGCGCGCTTCACTTCGCGGGCTTTCATTGATTCTTTTGCCATGAGAAATTCTTTTCTACTTGGTTTTGAAGTGATTATGGATTTAACGTAATACTCCCCGGCTTTCGGACGGGGATTCATCTCGCGAAGATAATAAAAATCTTCCGAATATCAATAGTTTATTTGCCTTATTTTCAAACTCTTTTTCACGCGGTCCCCCAAGCCGCAAACCACCATCACGCGCGACCAGAGACAACGCTTCAGCAGAAAAAGCCATACGGTGACGTTAAAAAAAACAAAAATAACGCCGAGACGAAGATTCGCACCTAAGCTTCACTTATGACCATTGAGGAAATCACAGATACGAATTCCTCCGCATCGGGGCGAGAGAGTTCGAAGAGATCGCGGTCGCAATAAACGAAGTCCTCATAATCGCCGGCCTGGCGATTTTGAAACAGCTGGGAGTATATCCTGCCGTACTTGGCGGGGAGGAGCCCGGTCTGAATGAATTTCTGGCCGAGCATATTGCGTATCCCCTTATGCGTTGATGCGTCGAATCCGGACTGAAGCATTAGCGCCGATGCCGCATAGAAACAAGCATAGTAAAGCCGGTTCATCGCCGCGTTGTAATAACCTCCGGCGGCGATGTAGTCGGCTTCTTTGAGAGTGGCGGACGCGCGACCGAGCCTGTAATTTACAAGGTCGCGCCGCGACTGGGGGTCAAGCGTCTCTGTCATATCTCAATCCCCTCATTTATAACATTGACGGTAAAGGGTGTTTTGCGAGCGTAAAAGACCTTCGGCACAAGCACTAACGGCGAAATATCGACGCCTGTGCGAAGCGACAGGTCGTATAGGCGACCCATTATGTCGGACCGCCGCCTTGCGAAAACAGCCCCCTCGCACGAATCCGGGAGCAATATGAGCAGGTCAAGGTCGGAATCCTCGCGGGCATCGCCGCGTGCCCGCGACCCGTAAAGGATGGCCCTGGCGTCGGGCGCCACCGCGTTGAGAAGCGTCCTTATTCTCGATAGTATTTCCTTTAGTACCATGGCTTGACTGAGCTACTGAAAAAGAGTAGTCCGCAAATATACCTAAAATAAATGACCGCACAAAGCAATCTCTATTAAGGAAAAACGAATGCGGCATCATTTTGGCTCAAACGCCGCGACTTTCGGTAGAAACGGGGTAAGGGGGCAGGAAACGACAGAGCCGCGGCCCTGGAGGGGTCGCGGCTCGGTAGGTATTGGTTCCTTCTCGGGTCCGGCTTACTTTTTGAAGGGGAGGCCGAAGTGCTTGAGCAGGGCGAAACCTTCTTCGTCGGTGTTGGCCGAGGTAACGAAGGTGATGTTCATACCCATGAGCTTCGAGATGGAGTCGATGTTGATTTCAGGGAAGATGATCTGCTCGGTGATGCCGAGGGTGTAGTTGCCGCGGCCGTCGAGCTTGCTCTCGATACCCTTGAAGTCGCGGATACGGGGCAGAGCGACGCGGATGAGGCGCTCCAGGAACTC
Organism: uncultured Muribaculaceae bacterium; assembly: GCA_910587075.1. Taxonomy (GTDB): domain Bacteria; phylum Bacteroidota; class Bacteroidia; order Bacteroidales; family Muribaculaceae; genus UBA7173. The sequence goes on along the minus strand of CAJUKE010000021.1, from coordinate 6,333 downwards.
GTACATGCGCTCGCGACGCAGGGTCACGCGGGCACCGATGGGCATTTTCTTACGCACCTTGAAGTTGGAGATGTCCTTCTTCGACAGTGTTGCGACAGCCTTCTGGCCGGTGATGGCGGTGAGCTCGTTGATTGCGGTCTCGATGACCTTCTTGTCCTGGGTAGCTTCGCCGAGGCCTTCGTTAATGACGATCTTCTCAAGGCGGGGCACCTGCATGGGAGTAGTGTAGTTGAACTCCTTGGTCAGGGCGGGGACGATTACTTCGTCGTAGTGCTTTTTAAGTGTGGTCTGGCTCATTACTTAATCTCCTCTCCTGATTTTTTAGCGATGCGAACCTTCTCTCCGTTTTCCTTCACCTTGATGGCGACGCGGGTAGCCTTGCCGGTCTTGGGATCGACCAGGGCGAGGTTGGAGATGTTGATGGGTGCTTCCTTCTTGATGAGGCCGCCCTGGGGGTGCTGGGCGCTGGGCTTGGTGGCCTTGGTGACCATGTTGACCCCTTCGACGATGGCGCGGAATTTCTTGGCGTCGACCGAGAGAACGCGGCCTTTCGCGTTCTTGTCGTCGCCGGCGATAACAACCACGGTGTCGCCCTTTTTGATATGTAGCTTCATTGTTGTTAGCTTGTGTGGTTAGCGTTGCGGTGAACTTGAAGTTAGAGTACCTCGGGGGCGAGGGAGACAATCTTCATGTTGGTGGCGCGGAGCTCGCGGGCTACCGGGCCGAAGATGCGGGTTCCGCGGAGTTCGCCGGCGTTGTTGAGCAGCACGCACGCGTTGTCGTCGAAGCGGATGTAGGAACCGTCGGGACGGCGTACTTCCTTCTTGGTGCGGACAACAACGGCCTTGGATACTGTGCCCTTCTTGACGTCGGACGAGGGGATCACGCTCTTTACGGAAACGACGATGATGTCGCCCACAGAGGCGTAGCGACGACCTGTGCCGCCGAGCACGTGGATGCACAGGGCTTCCTTGGCTCCGCTGTTGTCGGCTACGGTTAAACGGGATTCTGTCTGTATCATTGTGGTTGTGTTGCTTACTTAACTTTTTCGATGATTTCAACTAATCTCCAGCGCTTTGTCTTCGACAGGGGGCGGGTTTCCATGAGGCGCACCTTGTCGCCGATGGAGCACTCGTTGTTCTCGTCGTGGGCGTGGTATTTCTTAGTCTTGCTGACGAACTTGCCGTAGATGGGGTGTTTCTCCTTCCACTTCACCATGACGGTGATGGTCTTGTCGCCCTTGTTGCTCGAAACAACGCCGATACGCTCTTTTCTGAGGTTTCTTTTTTCTTCCATTTCTTGTGGCGGATAAGAGTTACTTGTTGTTGAGCTCGCGTGCGCGGAGTTCGGTGTTGACGCGGGCGATCATTTTGCGGTCGGCGGTAATCTTGGCGGGGTTGTCGATGGGAGTTACCGCGTGGGTGGCCTTGAGCTGGAGGTATTCCTTCTTCATCTGTTCCAGGCGCTCCTTCAAATCGGCCGTGGAGAGCTCTTTGATTTCTTCTTTGGTCATAGCTTCTTTTCAGGTTGCCGGGTTAGACATTCAGGGAGGGATCGTAGTCGCGGGCGACAACGAACTTGGTGGTCACGGGAAGCTTCTGGGCGCCGAGGCGGAGAGCTTCCTTGGCGATGTCGAAGGGAACGCCGTCGATCTCGATTATCATGCGGCCGGGAGTAACGGAGGCAACGTAGCCTTCGGGGTTACCTTTACCTTTACCCATTCGGACGTCGAGAGGCTTCTTGGTGATGGGTTTGTCAGGGAAGATGCGGATCCAGAGCTGTCCCTGGCGCTGCATGTAGCGGGTTACCGCGATACGGGCAGCTTCGATTTGGCGACCGGTGATCCACTTGGATTCGAGGGTCTTTATGCCAAATGAACCGAACGCGAGCTGGTTACCGCGCTGCGCGTTGCCTTTTGCGCGGCCCTTTTGCACTCTGCGAAACTTGGTTTTCTTCGGTTGTAACATTTGAGTGTGATGTTAGTCGAGTTTTGGAAGATGTTTATGACGCCCCCGTTTCAAGGGTCGCCTCCTTTAGGAGGTCGCGCGGCTCGCCGTGCCTTCGAGGAAGGGGGCGGCGCGGTGTCCGCGTTCTCCGGCGGGAGGACCGCCTCAGAGGGGCTTGCCGGCCGGGCCGGCGTCGGTCCGGGGGCTCCCCCGCCCCGCTGTGGCGGGGAGGGGGTTGCCGGGCCAGTTATCGTTTACCGACGGTCGCGGCCTTCGCCTCCGCGGGGTTTGCGGAAGCCACCGCGGCGCTGGCCGCGGTCGCCGCCGGCGGGACGGCCTTCCTTGGCCTGTGCGGCGAAGTTGGGAGCGAGGTCGCGCTTGCCGTAGACCTCGCCGCGGCAGATCCATACCTTAACGCCGAGCACACCTACCTTGGTGTGGGCCTCGACGAGGGCGTAGTCGATGTCGGCGCGGAGGGTGTGCAGCGGGGTGCGGCCCTCCTTGAACATCTCGGAGCGGGCGATTTCGGCGCCGTTGAGACGGCCGGAAACCTGCACCTTGATGCCTTCGGCCCCGGAGCGCATGGTGGCGGCGATAGCCATCTTCACAGCGCGGCGGTAAGCCACTTTGCCTTCGATCTGGCGGGCGATGGTGGAAGCGACGATCTGGGCGTCGAGTTCGGGGCGCTTAACCTCGAAGATGTTAATCTGGACGTCCTTGTCGGTGATTTTCTTGAGTTCTTCCTTGAGTTTGTCGACTTCGGAGCCACCCTTGCCGATGATCAGACCCGGGCGCGAGGTGCACACGGTGATCGTGATGAGCTTGAGGGTGCGCTCGATGACGATGCGCGACACGCTTGACTTGGCCAGGCGGACGTTGAGGTACTTGCGCAGCTTGGAGTCCTCCAGGAGTGTGTCGCCATATTTCTTGCCGCCATACCAGTTGGAGTCCCAGCCGCGGATTACGCCGAGGCGGTTGCTAATCGGATTTACTTTCTGTCCCATAGTTCGTCAGTCCTTATTTTCGTTGTCAATAGTGTCGACAACCAGGGTCACATGGTTGGCGCGCTTGCGGATACGGTAGCCGCGGCCCTGGGGTGCGGGGCGGAGACGCTTGAGCATCGGGGCGGGGTTAACGTAGATAGTCGAGATATAGAGTTCGCCGTTTTCGGCCTTGCGCTCGTTTTTGGCTTCCCAGTTAGCGATAGCCGAGCGGAGGAGCTTCTCCAGGCGTGCGGCAGCCTCCTTGTTGGAGAACTTGAGGATGCCCAGGGCGCGGAACACTTCCTGCCCGCGGACCAGGTCAGCCACGAGGCGCATTTTGCGAGGCGACGAGGGTACGTTGGTCAGCTTGGCGAAGGCGACATTCTTCTGCGCCTCTTTGCGAGCCTGAGCTGCTTGTCTTTTTCTTACACCCATTTTATTGTTGTGCTATTTTTATCTTTGATTAAATGTGGGGCTAAAGAAGAATGGCACTGAGCTTATTTCTTCTTGTTGCCTGCGTGGCCGCGGAATGTGCGGGTGGGGGCGAACTCGCCGAGCTTGTGTCCCACCATGTTCTCGGTGACGTACACGGGGATGAACTTGTTTCCGTTGTGCACGGCGAAGGTGTGGCCTACGAACTCGGGGGCGATCATGGAGGCGCGGCTCCAGGTTTTGATCACCGACTTCTTGCCCGAGGCTTCCATGGCGTTGACCTTCTTCTCGAGTTTAACCGAGATAAACGGGCCTTTTTTTAATGAACGACTCATTGTAATCTTAAGATGTTTGCTTAGAAGTTAGCGGTTACTTTTTACGACGCTCGATGATATACTTCGACGAAGTCTTCTTCGGCGAGCGGGTCTTGAGGCCCTTCGAGTAGAGGCCCTTGCGCGAACGGGGATGTCCGCCGGAAGCGCGGCCTTCGCCACCACCCATGGGGTGGTCGACAGGGTTCATGACAACGCCGCGGTTGCGGGGGCGCTTGCCGAGCCAGCGGGAGCGGCCGGCCTTGCCGGAGCGTTCGAGCGAGTGCTCGGAGTTACCGACCACGCCGATTGTAGCCTTGCACGCGCAGAGGATCTTGCGGGTTTCTCCCGAGGGGAGCTTGATGATGGCGTAGTCGCCTTCGCGGGAAACGAGCTGTGCGAAGGTGCCGGCGGAGCGGGCCATGAAGGCTCCCTGGCCGGGGCGCATCTCGATGCAGTGGATCACGGTACCCACGGGGATTTTGCCCAGGGGGAGCGCGTTGCCGATTTCGGGAGCCGCGTCGGGGCCGGAAACGACGGTTGTACCAACTTCTAAGCCGTTGGGTGCGATAATGTAAGCTTTAGCGCCGTCAACGTAGTAGAGGAGGGCGATGCGGGCCGAACGGTTAGGGTCGTACTCGATGCTCTTTACTACGGCGGGCACACCGTCTTTGGCTCTCTTCCAGTCTATGATGCGGTATTTGCGCTTGTGGCCGCCACCCATGTAGCGGTTGGTGAGGTGGCCTTCGGAGTTACGGCCACCGGTGCTCTTTTTACCGACTGTAAGAGATTTCTCTGGCGTGGTTGCAGTGATCACTCCTTTGAACACGCCAATAACTTTGTGTCTCTGCCCCGGTGTTGTGGGCTTGAATTTTCTTACTGCCATTTTTGGAGTTTGTAAATAGATGATTCCGGGTCGCTGGGTTTGGGGCGGCTTCCAGGGGAAGTATGTCGCTTCAGAGGGCTCGGTTCAGGCTGGCGGGGGGCTCGCGCCGCTATTCCGCCGCTTCCGCCCTCTGGGCGGCACTTGTCGGCCTGGCCTGGCCGCTGCCCGGCCGCCGCCCCGCGAGGGGGAGCGGCCGGACCCGGAGGCTTGTTTTAGAGGTTGCTGTAGAAGTCGATGGTCTGGCCTTCGGCTAAGGAGACGTAGGCCTTCTTCCACTGGGCGGTCTTGCCGCGGAGGAGACCGCTCTTGGTGTAACGGCTCTTGTTCTTACCGCGTACCACGTAGGTGTTGACCTTGGTGACCTTCACGCCGTAGAGCTTCTCGACCAGGTCCTTGATCTGGTACTTGTTAGCCTCGGGCGAAACGCGGAAGGTGTAGCGGTTGAGCTTCTCGGTGAGGTTGGTTGCCGCTTCCGTTACGATGGGTTTGATAGATATTTCCATTTCGTTTTACCTTGAAGGGTGAAGGTTAGAGTTTGTTGATGACCTCAAGGCTCTTCTCGGTGATGATGAGAGTCTTGTTGTCGAGCACGGCGTAGGTGTTTACGTCGCTGGCGGTCATGATGCGGGTGTTGGGGATGTTGCGGGCCGAGAGGTAGACGTTCTTGTCGCGGTCGGCGAGCAGCAGGAGCACCTTCTGGCCTTCGACCTGGAGGTTCTTGGCGAAAGCCACGAAGTCCTTGGTCTTAGGAGCTTCGAAAGTGAAGTCCTCAACGATTTTGATTTCGCCGTCGGCGGCCTTGAGGGTCAGGGCCGACTTGCGGGCGAGCTGCTTGAGCTTTTTGTTGAGCTTGAAGCGGTAGTCGCGGGGACGGGGGCCGAACACGCGGCCGCCACCAACGAGCACGGGCGAGTTGATGTCGCCGATACGGCTTCCGCCGCCACCCTTCTGCTTGTGGAGCTTACGGGTCGAGCCGGAAACTTCGGAGCGCTCCTTGGACTTGTGTGTACCCTGGCGCTGGTTGGCGAGGAACTGCTTGACGTCGAGCCAGATAGCGTGCTCGTTGGCGTCGATTGCGAAAACCTCGTCGTTGAGGATGGCCTTGCGGCCGGTGTCCTCACCTTTTATGTTGTAGATTGCGAGTTCCATGAGCGATTACTTTTCTACCATTACGATTGAACCTTTGCATCCGGGAACCGAGCCCTTGATCACGAGCACGTTGTGTTCGGGGATAACTTTAACGACCTTGAGGTTTTGCACGGTAACGCGCTCGTTGCCGGTCTGGCCGGCCATGCGCATGCCTTTGAAAACCTTAGCGGGGTAGGAGCAGGCGCCCACCGAACCGGGAGCGCGGAGGCGGTTGTGCTGGCCGTGGGTAGCCTGGCCTACGCCGCCGAATCCGTGGCGCTTAACTACGCCCTGGAAGCCTTTACCCTTGGAGGTGCCGACGATGTCGACGAAGTCGTCTTCGGTGAAAAGATCGACGCTGATGGTGTCTCCGAGCTTGTACTCGTTCTGGTCAAACCCTTTGAACTCGGCCAAGTGGCGCTTGGGGGTTACGCCGGCTTTCTTGAAGTGGCCCATTTCCGGCTGGGTGGTGTGCTTCTCCTTCTTGTCTTCAAAACCAAGCTGGAGGGCGTTGTAGCCGTCGGTTTCCACTGTCTTCACCTGGCAAACCACACAAGGACCTACTTCGATAACAGTGCACGGAACGTTCTTTCCGTCGGCACTGAAAACGGATGTCATTCCGATTTTCTTTCCAATTAATCCTGGCA
>CAJUKE010000020.1:17280-58674 GCA_910587075.1 uncultured Muribaculaceae bacterium | reverse complement strand
TTCCCGAAAGCGTCCGCGAAGTTACGACATTCCCCCGAACCTCCAAAATATTTCGACGGAAAATTCGGTTTTCCGCCCGTTTTTAACACCAGTTAACAAACAAAGAGCCCTTTCGGGGTGTTTCGCCCCCTTTTCGGGCTTTTTCAGGCCCGCGGCGGCGGGAGCGGCGGAGGGGGCGGGCGCGGCGCTCACGCGGGGCCTCCGCCGCGGAAATAAAGGGAACCGCCGCCCGAAAAAAGACAGAAGCCGCCGAAAAAAAGGGAGGCGGCTTGGAAAATATTTGGGAGCGGCGGCTGAAATAATTTTGGAACGGGCCCTGAAATTGATGCCGGGCAGAGGGGAGGTGTGGAGGAAACGGCACAAAAAAAACGAGCAACTACTATCACAGTAGCTCCTCGCTAAATAATAAACCAATCATTATCACATTTCTTGCAATGGAAAAAGTAATTTTGCTATGTACTATTAAAACAAGGAGGGGGAGAAAAGGTTCGGAGCGCGCGAAAAAATTTTGATTTTTCTCGATTTTTTTCGCGCACCTATTATATATAAGGTGTAAAATGGGAGGGAGGCTCTTTTGACGCCCGGCGGCAAGCCGCCGGCACCGGGAACAAAAGCCATGCGGGAGGAAGGCGCTTTGACGCCCGGCGGCAAGCCGCTGGCACTGGGACAAAAGCCATGCGGGAGGAAGGGGAGCGGAACCGGAGGGAGGGGCTGCGCTGCCTTCGCTCGGCTTCCGCCTCGCGCACCAGAGGACGGAAGGCGGGGACTTCGGGCTTCGCCCTCACACGGAACGACAAGGCGGAGGAACCGCGGGGAAGCTCGGCTTTCGCCTCGCCACAGTGGCGAGACGAAAGCAAGGGGGGCTGGAGGGAAAAAGAAAAGGGGGGCGCTTTGGCACCCCGGCGGCAAGCCGCCGGCACTTATACAAAAGCCATGCGGGAGGAAGGAGGGGCGGAGGAAGGGTAAAAAGGAGGAGGGCAGAGCCGGGGGATAGGGGAATGGAGGAGGAAGGATAAAAAAGAGGAGGAATGGAGGAGGGGGGAAAAAGGAGGGGTAGAGGAGGAAGGGGGAAGAGGGGGAGGGAGAAGGACGGCAGAGCCGAGGGGCGGGGAATGGAGGAGGAAGAGGGGAACAGGGGGAAGAAAAAGGAAAAGCGCGCCTGGAGGGCGCGCTTTTCGTATGGGGGATGGGTTGGGACGGTTTATTCGGGACGCTTGGTCTTCTTGCCATAGCCGTAGGCGGCAGCGGCGCCGAGCTCTTCCTCGATGCGGAGGAGCTGGTTGTACTTGGCCATACGGTCGGAGCGGGAAGCGGAACCGGTCTTGATCTGGCCGGCGTTGGTAGCCACTGCGATGTCGGCGATGGTGGCGTCCTCGGTTTCGCCGGAACGGTGGGAGATCACGGCGGTGTAGCCGTTGCGCTGGGCGAGCTCTACGGCGCGGAGGGTCTCGGTGAGGGAGCCGATCTGGTTCACCTTAACGAGGATGGAGTTGGCGCAGCCTTCGTTGATACCGCGCTGGAGGTACTTAACGTTGGTAACGAAGAGGTCGTCGCCGACGAGCTGGCAGCGGTTGCCAATGAGGTCGGTGAGGATCTTCCAGCCTTCCCAGTCGTTTTCAGCCATACCGTCCTCGATGGAGTCGATGGGGTACTTCTCGACGAGTTCCTTGAGGAACTGGGCCTGCTGCTCGGAGGTGAGCTTGGGAGCGTTTTCGCCCTGCTTCCAGGTGTAGTCGTAAACGCCGTCCTTGAAGAATTCGGAGGAAGCGCAGTCGAGGCCGATGGTAACGTCCTTACCGGGAACGTAGCCGGCGAGCTCGATGGCCTTGATGATCACCTGGAGAGCGTCCTCGGTGCCGTCGAGGTTGGGGGCGAAGCCGCCTTCGTCGCCGACAGCGGTGGAGAGGTTACGCTCCTTGAGGACCTTCTTGAGGTTGTGGAATACCTCGGTACCCATGCGGATGCCTTCGCGGAAGGAGGGGGCGCCGATGGGACGGATCATGAATTCCTGGAAGCAGATGGGGGCGTCGGAGTGAGCGCCGCCGTTGATGATGTTCATCATCGGCACGGGGAGGCAGTAGGTGTTGCAACCGCCGATGTATTTGTAGAGGGGGAGGTCGAGGTAGTCAGCTGCAGCCTTGGCAACGGCGAGGGAAACGCCGAGGATGGCGTTGGCGCCGAGGTTCGACTTGGTGTCGGTGCCGTCGAGCTTGAGCATGGTTTCGTCGATGGCGATCTGGTCGAGAGCGCTCATACCCTTGAGGGCGTCGGCGATGGGGCCGTTAACGTTTTCAACAGCCTTGAGGACACCCTTGCCCATGTAGCGGTTCTTGTCGCCGTCGCGGAGTTCGAGGGCCTCGTTAACGCCGGTGGAAGCGCCGGAGGGTACGGAAGCGCGGCCGCGGGCTCCGCTTTCGAGGATCACGTCAACTTCAACGGTGGGGTTGCCGCGCGAGTCGAGGACTTCGCGACCGATGATTTTTTCGATTTTCATAATCTTTGTAGATGGTTGCTTTTTAGAGCAGTTATGGTTGTTTAATGTTTTCTCTTGTTTTGTGCGCAAAGTTAGTGAATTCCGCGTCAAAAAGCAATACGGGGGAGTTTAAAAAACGTTGCGCGGGGTTAAACCGGCGGGGTCAAAGGGCGCGCCCGCGGCGGGGTCGGAGCTCGCGGAGCCACACGGCGGCACAGTAGAGGAGGAGCAGCAGGGCCCGGAGGCCGAAATCAACCGCGAGGTTGCCGGTCGCGGCGAGAATCGACGCGCCGTAGAGCGCCCCGGCCAGGGCGAAGTAGCCGAGTATGCGGGGTATGTCGTAGCCGACGGGGTTCTTGGCGCGCCCCACGAAGTAGCTGGCGAGCATCATCGACCCGTAGCAGGCGAAGGCGGCCCAGGCGCAGGCCATATAGCCATAGCGGGGCACGAAGAGGATGTTGAGCGCCAGCGTGACGGCCAGGCCGAAGAGGGAGAACCAGGTGCCCCATATCGTCTTGTCGGTGAGCTTGTACCAGAGCGAGAGGTTGAAGAAGATGCCGAAGAAGAGTTCGGCCATCATAATAATCGGCACCACCCTGAGCCCCGAGAAGTAGGCCGGGGAGATGAAATATTTCAGCACCGGGAGGTAGAACATCACCCCCAGGAAGATGAGCAGCCCGGCGATGACGAACCAGTCCATGGCCCGGCGGTAGGATGCGTGGCTGTCCTCCTTTGCGGCCTCGCGGTTCTGGGCGAAGATGAAGGGCTCGAAGGCGAAGCGGAAAGCCTGGGTGAACATCACCATGACGATCGCGATCTTGTAGTTGGCACCGTAGACGCCGAGCCCGGCCATCGCCTCGGCCTTGTCGGCCACCAGCATCGGGTAGAGAATCTTGTCGATGGTCTGGTTCATAATCCCGGCAATGCCGAGCACCAGCAGGGGGAACGAGTAGCTGATCATCTCCTTCCAAAGCTTGCCCGAGAAGGAGTATGGCTCGGCGGTGAGCTCCGGGAAGAGGAGCATCATGACCGCCAGGGAGCTTATGAGGTTGGCAAGGAAGATGTAGCCCACGCCGAACGAGGGGTCGTAGAACCAGTCGACAGTGGCGGGGTAATTAGCGGCCAGCCAGGGGCATAGCAGAATAAAGAAGAGATTCAGCCCGATGTTGAGCCCGATGTTGAGCAGTTTTAGCGAGGCGAAGCGCACGGGGCGCTTCTTGTAGCGCAGGTAGGCGAACGGGATGGAGGTGTAGGCATCGACCCCCACGGCGACGGCCATCATCCAGATGAACGAGGGGTGGTCGCCGCAGTCGAGCGCCCGTGCGATCAACGGGGAGAGGGCGCACGCCGCGATGATGAACAGCACCGAGCTTACGCCCAGGGAGATGAGCGTAGTGGTGTAGACCTGCGAGGGGCTTTTCCAGCGCTCGTGGTTGGCGAAGCGGAAGAAGCCGGTCTCCATGCCGTAGGTGAGGATGATGAGCGCCAGCGCGACGTAGGCGTAGATGTTGGTGACCACGCCGTACTCCGCCGCGGCGAAGCAGTAGGTGTACATCGGCACCAGGCACCAGTTGAGGAAGCGCCCCACGATGCTGCTGACGCCGTAGATCGCCGTATCTTTGAAAAGACTTTTTACTGAGGACATTTTATTCGAAAAGCGATGACGCGGAGAGAGGGCGCGACACACCGAGGTGCATCCAGGCCAGGTCGGTCACCTCGCGGCCGCGGGGGGTGCGTTTGATGAACCCCTCCTTTATGAGGAACGGCTCGTAGACCTCCTCGATGGTCCCGGGGTCCTCCCCGAGGGCGGTCGCGATGGTCGAGAGCCCAACGGGGCCCCCCTTGAACTTATGGATCATCGTTGAGAGGATCTTGTTGTCGATCTCGTCGAGGCCGTAGCGGTCGATGTTGAGGGCCTCCAGCGCGTAGCGGGCTATCTCGGGGTCGATGGCACCCGAGCCCTTCACCTGGGCGAAGTCGCGCACGCGGCGCAGCAGGCCGTTGGCTATTCGTGGGGTCCCTCGCGAACGCATCGCGATTTCGTGGGCCGCCTCGCCGGTACACTTCACCCCGAGCAGCCCCGCCGAGCGGAGTATGATGCGCTCAAGCACCTCGTGGTCGTAATATTCGAGGTGGCAGTTGATGCCGAAGCGGGCGCGGAGCGGCGAGGTGAGGAGGCCGCTGCGGGTTGTGGCGCCCACGAGGGTGAAGGGTGAGAGGGTGAGCTGCACCGACCTCGCGCCGGGTCCCTTGTCGATCATAATGTCGATGCGGTAATCCTCCATGGCCGAGTATAGATACTCCTCGACCACGGGGCTGAGGCGGTGGATTTCGTCGATAAAGAGCACATCGTTCTCCTCCAGCGAGGTAAGTATGCCCGCAAGGTCGCCCGGCTTGTCGAGCACCGGGCCGGAGGTCACCTTGAACCCCACGCCGAGCTCGTTGGCAATGATTGCCGAGAGGGTGGTCTTCCCCAGTCCGGGTGGGCCGTGGAGGAGCAGGTGGTCGAGGGCCTCGCCTCGCATGCGGGCGGCTGCCACGAACACCTTCAGATTCTCCACGATCTTCTCCTGGCCGGAAAACGCCTCGAAGCGGCCGGGGCGCAGCGCGCGCTCCAGGTCGCTGTCGGCATTCACCGCGGCGCGGCGGATGTCGTAGTCGGAAGTTTCGTCGTAAGATTCGTCGTGTTGCATAACCGCGAAAATACGCAATTATTTCAACCCGCGCAAGCTGTCGCACACCCCTTGGTGATACTCCGCGAGGGGTTCCAGCGGGGAGGGGACGAATGTAAGCTCGCGCCCCGGGAGGAGCCCGCGGAGCATCGGGGCGAAGGCAGCGGCGAGCGACCCGGCGAACCCTACGGGGGCGTCAGCCGGATACGCGGCGAGCGACTCGCTGACGAACGCCTCGAAACATCCCCGCACCCTCGCGGCCAGCCGGCTGTCGGACATATGCGCCGCCGCGAAGGGCGCGAACGAGGCCAGGAAGCGGTTGGCGGCGGGCTCGCGGTACACACGGCACACCACCTCGTCGTAGGTAAGCCCGGGGAACTCCCGCTCGAAGTCGCGGCGGGTGGCCTCGTCGAGCCACCCCTTGAAGTACTGGTTGAGCACCACCCGGCCTATCGACGCGCCGGAACCCTCATCGCCGAGGATGAAACCCATAGGGCGCACGTTGCGGGTTATCGCCCCATTCTCGTAATACCCTGAGTTGGAGCCGGTGCCGAGAATGCAGGCCACCCCGGAGCCATCGCCGAACAGAGCACGCGCCGCCCCGAGGAGGTCGGAGGCAACCTCGACCGAGGCCCCGGGGAAGAGTCCGCGCAGGGCCTCTTCCATGCGCCGCGCGCCCTCGCCGGCGCACCCGGCGCCGTAAAAGCGCACCTCCCCCACCCCGTCGGTGGCGAGGGGCGCCAGTCCGCCGCGGAGAGCCCCGGCAACCTCATCCAAACCGAGCAGCGAGGGGTTTACCCCCGGAGCCGTCGCATATTCGCGCGAGCCGTCGGCCCGCAGAAGCGCCCAGGCGCATTTCGTGGAGCCGCCGTCGGCAACCAATATATCTTTCTTCATAAACTACTTATCCTTGCGGCCGAACGACGGATCGACCTTTATAATATAGCACACGCCGATGGTCGCGGCGCAGCACGCCATGGTCCACAGGAAGAAGTCGAGGTAGCCGAACGAGTCGACAATCCACCCCGCGGCCATGCCGGGGAGCATCATCCCAAGGGCCATGAACCCGGTGCATATCGAATAGTGGGCTGTCGAGAACCGCCCAGCCGAGAAATAGAGCAGGTAGAGCATATAGGCCGTGAAGCCGAACCCGTAGCCGAGCTGCTCGACGAACACGCATCCGTAGACCTGCCACAGCTCCTGGGGCCTCGCCGCCGCCAGATACACGAACGTCAGGCAGGTGAGCGACATACTCCAGGCCATCGGGTGCAGCCAGTGGCGCAGGCCGTCGCGGGCCGCGACGAGCCCCCCGACAATCCCCCCGATAATCAGCCCGAGCACACCGATGGTGCCGTAGACCAGCCCGACCTGGTCGGCAGTCAGCCCCATGCCCCCGGCCTCCGGCGCGTCGAGCAGGAAGGGTGAAATCATCTTGACCAACTGCGCCTCGGGAAGGCGGTAGAGGAGCATGAACAGGAGTGCGGCGGCGATACCCTTCTTCTTGAAGAATGAGGCGAAAGTGCCGACGAACTCCCCCGCCACCTCGCGCCACCCCCGCGGCTCGCGGTCGCGGTCGGCCTCCGGCCTGGGGAGCACCCGCGAATGGTAGAGGGCCGCGCCGAGGAAGAACGCCGAGAGTATGGCGAACACCGCCATCCACCCCGCGGTCTCGCTCCCCGCCCCGCGGCTTATGAATGCGGCGAGCACCACCAGCCCCCCCTGCCCCACTATCATCGAGCAGCGGTAGAAGAGCGAGCGGATACCCACGAAGTAACTCTGCCGGTGCTCCGAGAGTCCCAGCATATAGAAGCCGTCGGCGGCGATGTCGTGGGTAGCCGAGGCGAAGGCCATCAGCCAGAACACGCCGAGCGTCAGCCGGAAGAAGCCGGGGGCCGGGAGCGCGAAGGCGATACCCGCCATCGCGGCGGCGATGGTCCACTGCATGGCCACCACCCACCAGCGCTTGGTGCGCAGAATATCGACGAACGGGCTCCAGAACGGCTTTATGACCCACGGCAGGTAGAGCCACGCCGTGTAGAAGGCCAGCTCCGTGTTGCCGATTCCGAGGCACTTGTACATAATGGTCGAAATCGTCATCACCGCCATATAGGGGAGCCCCTCGGCGAAGTAGAGCGAGGGCACCCACCACCAGGGCGAGCGCTCTCGGCGGGCCTGTATCTTATTCATAAATCTTTGTAAGCGAAGCGTTAGGGAAATAATGCGCCAGAATCTCGCGGTAGCCGTAGCCCCGGGCGCCCATCACCGCGGCCCCGATCTGGCAGAGCCCCACCCCGTGGCCCCATCCGCGTCCGCGGAGCCTCCAGCGCCCGTCTTCGAGCGTCGCGGTGAAGGCCGAGCTATAGAGGTGGCTTTCCGAGAGCGCGCGGCGTATCTCAAGCTCCTTGCCAATGACCATCTCGCGCCGCGAGCCCCTCACGCGGAGCCTCACCACGCGCCCCGAGGGGCCGGTTTCAACCGGTTCGAGGGCGAGCACCTCGCCGAAATCCACACCGGTGCGGCGTTTGAGCAGCGCCGAAAGTTCCTCGGGGGAGTAGGTCACCTCCCAGCGGTAGAAGTCGGGGGTCTCGCGGTCGTAGCTGTTGAGCACCTGCCGGAGCACGTCGGCGTCGGCGGTGTCGCAGAAGTCGCGGGCGCCGGGGGTGCCGTCGTTGTCGGCCACCGACGATAGGTACGGGTGGGGCACAGGCTCCCAACAGTTCTCGAACAGCTCGGAGCGGCCTCCGCAGCATTTCGAGAAACGGGTATCGCAGATGGCGCCGTCGAAGGTGAGCACCTCGCCGCGGGTCTCGGCCACGGCCTTTGCGGCAGCGGGGTTGGTCTGTCGGCCAAGCCCCTGGTAGCGCTGGCAGTGGTCGTCGGCGCATACGTCGAAGAGCTCGTGGTCCTCGCGGTCGTACCAGCGCACACGCTCCCCATCGGTCTCCTCCGGGCGGGGCGCCGGGGTCGGGCGTTCCTCCTTGCGAATGTTGGCCAAGAGCCAGGAGCGCGACACCACGGCGTGGGCCTTAAGCAGCGCCTCCGAGGCGTCGGGGTTCATTTCGGAGGAGATCACGCTCTTGAGGTATTCCTCCAAAGGTATATCGTTGATGGCCACCTCCATAAGTCCGTCACTAACGATTCGCAGACTCCCCGCGAACCGCTGGCGCTCGCGGCGCTCCCAATGGAAACCGATACCGATAGTAACATCGTCGATCTCGAAAGTGCCGTCGGGAAGCTTCCGGCTCACGATTTTCGGGGCCGAGAGCAGCCCGACGCTTATGATGGGTTCCTTGTCACAGTTCCGCATAGCACACCTCCCTGAGTATCTCGTTTATCTTGCAGAAGTCGAGGCGGTCGAAGTCCTCGCGGCGCGGGGCGATCATCACCCCCGCGCACTCTATGGCGGCGGGGCTTAGGAGCATCTCCCCCTCCCCGGTGCCGTAGCACTTCGGGCGGTGGGCGCGGCGGGGAATCACGATTATCTCCACCGGGGCCTCATCCGGGGTGAGGATGGTGGACCCCTCATCGGGCATATAGGCGTAGATGTTCATCATCGGCTCCTCGGCGCCCGGTTCCCAGCCGAGCGAGCGGCACACGCGCTCCATCTCGGCAGCGGCGGCCTCGGGGGTCGACACCCTGAAACGGAGCAGTTTCACCGGGGCGTGCCCCCAACGGAGCCAGTTGTCGAACAGGGGGAGCTTCGCGGCCGGAACAGCCTGGAAATGGAAATGGTCGGGAGCCGAGGCCCCGCATCGCGGTCCGTTGTAGAACAGGGCCATACCCGGCATCATCCTCGCGAAGGCCATCAAATCCTCCAGGCGCCGCCACGGCTCGCCCGCGCTCTCCGGCACGAAGCGCTGCGGCTCGTGCCGCTCCGAGGCGATGGTGAAATGCTGGGGGAACACCGGGAACGGGTTGACGAGTATCTCGTAGCCCCTCGCGCTTTGGAGGGCGTACTGCTCCGGGGGGCGGTTGGCGCCGCAAAGGAAGCAGGGGCGCGCGGCCACCGACTTGGCGTCGGTCTTGGCCGAGGCGGAGAGCGCCCTGGCGGGGTTGTGCTGGGCTATGAACAGCGAGCCCATATAGAGGAATACCTCGCGGGTCTCCACCCCGAGCAGCGCGCCGTAATTCTTCCGGGCCAGGGGCCACTCCTCGACCTGCCCGGTATGGGCCTCGTTGAGGGGGTAACGCAAAGCCTTGTCGCTCATCAGGGGCGGTTCATCTTTTTGCGGGCCAGCAGGGCGATGGTGCGCAGCCAGTCCTTATAGTGGTTATGCTCGACGATTGTCTTGGGCGACAGGCGGTGGTCGGTGTTCCCCTCCCATCGGCGGCAGAGGTAGAGCGATTCGAAGATGCGCGCCATCTTGTAGACGCGGGTCACGCGGATTGCCACCCCGTAGTCCTCGCCGTAGCTCACGTTGGGCACCCCCACCTCGCGAATCACCGGGGTGAAGAACGCTCTGGGCGCTCCGAAGCCGTTGATGCGCAGGGCGTTGTTGTGGCCGTTGTTCTGCGTCCACTCCGAGTGGTCGATCACTCCGGGGGGAATCGGGTTACCCTCGAAGTCGGTAAGCTCGTAGGAGCCGACCACCATAGCTACCCGCTCGCGGCGGAAGCAGTCAACGATTTTCTGGAGGGTGAGTTCGGTTTTATAGCGATCGTCGCTGTCGAGCTGCACGCTGTAGCGCCCGCACTCGGGGTGCTCGACGGCGCGGTTCCAGCATCCGCCGATTCCGAGGTCGTCGCGCTCGGGAGTTATCACGATCAGGCGGGAGTCCTCGGCGGCCAGGGAGGCGAGCACCTCGGAGGTGCCGTCGGTCGAGTGGTTGTCGACCACGATCACGTTGAACGGCTTGTCGAGCTTCTGCCCCAGGGCCGAGCGCACGGCGTCGGCGATGGTGCGCGCGCGGTTCTTCACCGGGATGATCACCGACACCTCGTTGGCGAAGTCGCCAGCGTCGATGTCGACCAACTGCGTGCGGGGTTCGAGGAACGCCCCCACCATTCGCAGGTAGGCGGTGAACGCCAACTCCATCTCGACCTGCACCGCGCGGTTGCGGGGGTCGACGTAGTCAAACTGCTCCTCACCCTCGCCGCGGGGCTTCTCGGTGATATGCGCCAAGGTTTCAGGCAGACGGAATATCTTCTCGTCGGCCGAGATTATGAGCCGGGCGGCGTAGAAGGCGGCATACTGGTAGTGGGGACAGATCCACAGGGCGTTCTTCAGCAGGGCCGTGCGGGCCAGCACCACACCCCCGAAGTCGAAGTCGTCGCGGAACGAGCCGGGGAGGTAGTCGCAGGTCGGATGGTACTCTGTAGTGCCGTCGGCGCGCTCAACCACATAGTCGCCATAGACCCACGCGACACCCGAATCCTCGGCTATCTGCAGCAGGCGCTTCACCGCGTCGGGGAGTATGGTGACATCCTTGCGCTTGTTGATAATCAGGACGTACTCGTCGTCGATCCCTTCGAGCAGCTCGCGCATCTCGATGGTCGATATAATGGGGTCAATGGATATGGTCTGCATAATGAATTGGTTATTCCGGTAATTTTAAGGTTTTTAATTGCGGCCTTGGAGGAAATTCAGGGCCTCTTTCATAAGTTGCGCGCGCTCATCGGCACCTTCGACGCTCTCGAAGGGGAAACCGAGGCAGAGCGTGCGGTAGGAGCGCCCGTCGGGGTGCGGGGTGCGCCGCTCCATGGCGGTCGCGGCGGGGAACCCGTTCTCGTCGTAGCGCATAACGATGGCCGCGTCCTCCCCGGCGGGGCGAAGCGCGTCAGGGGCGGTCACGGCGTAGCTCTCCTCCGAGGGCGCGGTGCGGAACTTGTAGCGCCCCCAGCGGAACACGGGGAACTTCGAGGGTACCACGCTCACGTCGCCCCCGGTGGCCACCGCCGAGCTGTGCCAGCTGTACCCGAGCACGTCGGCGGCGAAGCGTGCGTCGGCGTCGCGGGTTATCGAGTCCGACGCGGCGTTGTTCTCCAGGTCGGTGGCTATATAGGAACCGCTCACCATGACGCTGCCGCCGATGGCGCAGTGGGTCAGCAGGGCGTTCTGGAGCTCGGGGGTGAAAGCCTTGTGGCGGCTCTCCCCTCCGGGGAGGCGCTTCTCCTTCTGGAGTCCGAGGGCCAGGTCGACCACGCGGGGGGAGTCCGACGTTGGAATCCGCGAGGCGAAAGCCTTGGCCGAACTGCTCACGAAGCCGAGTCCGGCGCTCTTCACTGCGAGCCCGTGGATGTAGGCGTAGTCGCGGGTGTTGCCCGCCGTCACCCTCCGCTCGCGGTTGCCGCGCGAGGCCCCGAAGCCGGGGAAGTCGTTGTTGCGGAACTCCGAGCCGGGGCGGAAGTCGAGCTGGTCGCCGGTGAGTATTATGTCGCGGCCGTCGGCCACGGCGGGTTCGCCGCGGAAATCGAAGCCCGAAAATTCCAAGGTCTCGAACCAGCCAGGAGCCGAGGTGCGGGTGAAGCCGTCGACTATCTCCACCTCGGGCATACGCCCGCCGCGGTCGTAGAGCGACAGCGCCTCCGAGGGGAATGACACACCCCCGTCGTTACCGGCGGTCACTCGGTAGGAGTGTATGTGGTCGTCGTCGATGCTCACCGTGTAGCTCTCCTCGCTGGTGAGGTCGATTTGCCGGAAGCCACCGCCGTCGACGCGCTCCTCTATTATATAATAGGTGGGCGCGGCGGTCGATTCGCGGGGATCGGCGGTCGGGCGCCAGCTCAGGGTGTAGCGGCCACCCCCCTCGGCCCGGATGCCGAAGGTGTTAACCGCCAACGGCTGCACCACATAGGGGGTGCCGTAGCGGTCGGCCAGGAAGCGGAGTATCCCCTTGTAGACCGCACGGCTCACGATGAAACGGAACTCGGGGTCGAGGGCGCGCTTCATGTCCTCGAAATTCTGGTGCGAGAGGGCCTCGATAATCATGGCGGGGACCTTGGTTTCGCGCACCTCATAGTACTTGCGGTCGCGGGTCGAGCGGGAGCTCCAGGCCGGATCGTAGAGGGCGCGAATGTCGTCGACCACGGTGTTCACCACCCCCTGGGCGAGCTTGGCGTTGGCCGAGCGGGCGGTGCCGTTGCCGAAGGGGTTGCCGTCGTCGGTGCTGTAGAGGCCGAGGGTGCCCACAGTGGTACCGTCGTCGCGGAGCCCGGCGTCGGTGTGGAACGCGAAGGCCATATCCACCGGGATTTTCAACCCGGCGCTGTCGGGGAGCACATCCGAGCCTCCCGAGAGGTAGTTGACCCACAGGGCGCGCCCCATGTAGTCATCCTTGTAGTCGTTTGTACCCTGGTTGGGGGTGTACACCTCCGGGGGCATTCCGGCGTACTGAAGCCAGTAGCGCGCCCCCTCGTTGGCGCGGGGCGAGCCGCTGGAGAAGCTCTCGTAGCCCGACTGGCCGCGGGCCACGCTGCCGACTCCCCCGCCGAACTTTACGGCGTCGGCCGACACCACGGCCTTCTCGTCGGCCGAGCGGTTGGTCAGCTCCACGGCGGGGAGCTCACCCTGCCCCTTGTCGAACTCATAAGTGCCGAGGTACACCCAGGTGCCGCCACCCATGCGCTGGTTGACGGTCACCTCGGTCGACCCCCCGAGATGGTTCACGGTGTAGAGGGCGTCGGTGGCGCTCTCCGGGGTCGATGCGTAGGAGACGTACACGGCGTAGCTGCCGCGCTTTGGGAAGTCGCCGCGCCACTGCGCCAGGCTCTCGTGGTCGGTATCGTCGGGCCCGACGGTCTTCACCACGTCGGAGGTGCCGGTTTTGAAAGGGTTGTCGCCGTCGCGCAGGGGGCGTTTTGGGAGCGCGAAGCCGCTTCCGGCCTCCATCTCCTCCCATTTGTGGCGCCCGTTGGCTATGGCGTATTCCCCGTCGTCGGTACCCTCGTAGTCGGCGATAATCTCCACCGTGCCGAGATCTCGCTCGCGGGGCATCATGACGTAGGCACCGGCGTTTTCAAGCATCGGGGCGATATACTGTATGGCGAAGCCGGTCGAGAGGAGGTCCTCAACCGTGCCGAACAGGCGGGGGCGCTGCCAGCGCCACTGCCCCTCGTTGTTGTCGAAATATCGCCCGTGGCTCGGCCAGAGGGCTATGGTGCGCCCGTCGAGCCCCTTGGATATGGCGGCGGGCCGACTCACCGAAACGAACGGGTCGGTGTCGGCGATCGGGCCGGTGGTGCCGCGGATGATCAGCGGGCCGGTGCGTCGCTTGCTCCGGGTGCTTCGGCCCCGGTTGCTCTTGGAGCGCGACCCCTTTTTCTTCTTTTTCGACACACTGGTCGTGCGCGCCTTGCTCTTGGCGCGGCCGTAGCTTTCGACCGGGGCCGAAAAGAGGAACAGCGCGGCTACCGCCAACGCCAATAATTTATGTATATTTCTAAAATTCAATACTTTTCAGACTTTTGGCCACTACTTCTGCAGCCAGGTGTAATTTTTGCGCGACGAGCTGCCGCAGCGCAGGCGGTACGACAGCGTGCGGCGCCAGTGCCACAGCATCGGCCACCACGCGCCCCACGGCGACACACTCACCCCCAGGGAGCGGCCGCAACGCGACCACCCGGCGCAGAGGGGTATCCACAACCCCGCGGCCACCGCGGCGAACCCGCAGGAGGGGAGCGCGTTGGGGAGCGAGAACACCACCCCGACGGCTGTCGCCGCGAGCCATACCCACAGCGCCGCCGTGACCGAACCCGCCAGACGGCGGGCGCCCGACGGCAGGAACCGCGAGGTGAACACATGGCGCAACCGCTCGTCGCGCCAGCGCGAACGGGGGCGGAACGCCGCCACCTCGACGCGGGAGTCGGCCGACAGCTCCACGGCGCAGTTCTCGCCGGTAGCGATCTGCCGGATGAAAATATCGTCGTCGCCCGAGTGGAGGTTCAGCGAGCGGGAGAAACCCTTGGCCTCATTGAACAACCGGCGGGAGTAGCCGAGATTATAGCCCGTGCCGCGGTAGGGAGCGCCGCGCAGAGCCGAGTCGAGCCATACCGAGGCGGTGGCCACCTCGTCATAGCGGTCGGAGAGCCTCTCCAGGCCCCTCATCGGCGCCCAGCCGAGCACCACCTCCCTGCCGGCGGCGAAATGGCGCCCCATGAGCCGCAGCCAGCGGGGCGAGCCGACGCGGCACACAGCCGACGTCAACAGCACGAACGGGTATTTGGCGCCCTTCACCCCGAGGCTGATAGCCAGCTTCTTGCGGCTGAGGTTATGGGCCTCCTCGGGGATGAACGTCAGACGGAGCCTCCGCCCCGCCTCAGATGTGGCCGACAGGAGGTTCACCGCATCGGTGACACCCTCGGCCTTGCCGTCGTTGACCACCAGCACCTCCCAGTCGCCGGGATAGTCCTGTGCCAGCAGCCCGGGGAGCATCTCCTCCAGGTCGGCGGCATTGTCGCGGGCGTAGACCACCACGGTGATGCCGGGCCACTTCGCCGCCTCATCGGGAGCCTCCGCCCCCGCGAGCGCGGCCGCGGCCACGCGCCGCGCCCTACCGAGCCCGGCGTAGAGCGCCCACACCGCCGCGACTACCGCCGCCGCAAGGGCCACCCACACTATCGGGAATATATTTGATAACGAAAAATACATCTATTCGGTTTTTCAGTCCGCAATTCCGGGCAAATTTACAAAAAAATTTGTTGCCAAGCCCAGTTTTTTTAGCTAACTTCGCGTCAACAGATTCCGCCACGCTTAGGCTTTGCATGCGTACCAAGGCGGAACTTTTATTTTTTATACCGTGGATTACTCCAAGCTACCAATTGACTATAATGACCAGATAAGCATCTTGCGCAGTCGAGGGCTGATTGTCAACGACTCCGATTTCGCAGTGCGGCAATTGGGCATTATCAGTTATTTCCGACTGGCAAGCTACTGGCGTCCGATGGAAGCCGACAAAACCATCCATCGCTTCAAGCCGGGAAGCACATTCGAGAATGCCGTCGACCTGTATTATTTTGACAAGCAGTTGCGCTCGCTACTTTTCTCAGCGATTCAAAGCGTTGAGATAGCATTACGGACTAAAGTAATCCACTATGTGTCGATGAAGTATGGCGCGTTTTGGTTCACCGACCAATCATTGGCGTCCAATTCCGCTTTGTTCGCTTCAAATCTCGCACATATAAAGGCTGAAATCGCCCGTTCTCGCGAAGATTTTATACAGGACCATTTCGCCAAATATACCGTCCCCGATGTTCCTCCGGCATGGAAGGCTCTCGAAGTTGTAACTTTCGGCACATTGTCAAAACTTTACTTCAACTTAAACGACAATGCGATAAAGAAAGTAATCGCCTCTGAATTCAACTTGCCACACCGCAAATTTCTCGACAGCTGGATTAAGAGTATGGCTGTGTTGAGAAATATTGTGGCACACCATGCCCGTCTATGGAACAGGAACTTTCCGAACATTCCGCTGATGCCTGTCCGTCTGCCCCACTTATGGACCAACAACCTCGCGCCAGCGCCACAAAAGCTCTATCCGCAGCTATGCGTATTGGCATATCTTGAGAATGCCATACATCCACGCAATTCTTTCGTATCGGACTTAAAACGATTGTTGGCTCGATATCCCAACGCAGATGTCGCAGCAATGGGTTTTCCCATTAACTGGAAAACTGAGCCGCTTTGGCAATCATATTAGGACTGCCTACACTGAATACGCAAAGGTTACCCAGGGCAATTATGGCAGCTGTCGCAATGAAACCCTAAAAAAAGCACCAACGCCGCCCCCTTTCCCCCGAAAAAATCACTAACTTTGCCTTACTGTTAGCATTACGGCCCGCGACGGCCCTTACCACTGCGGCAAATAGCGTATGATCAAAGGAAAAGTAGAAGTCAACCGCTTGAAAATCTACGCCTACCACGGCGTTGGCGACCAGGAGAGAGTCGTCGGCAACGAGTTCGAGGTGACGGTCAGCCTGACCTACCCCTCCATACGGGTCGCCGAAAGCGACACGGTGCCGATGGCGATCAACTACGCCGAAGTAATCGAGATAATACAGGGGCAGATGGCCATCCCCTCGGCCCTGCTCGAACACGCGGCCTGGCGCATACGCCAGGCGATCCTCAGCCGGTTCCCCGAAATCGGCGAGGGTTTCGTGAAAGTAGCAAAACTCACACCCCCGGTGCCATGCGTGGTCGGCGAGACCGCCGCGGTAATCGAATGGGACTGACCTTCCGAACAAGATATGGGAAAGAACAAGTTAAAGAAATTCCGCGAGATGGAAACCATCGACTGCGTTTTCCAGGCACCCTACGGCGAGCTCCAGGCCGCCGGAGGTTTCCCCATGCGGGGCCAATGGAGAGAGCGGTTCTTCCATAACGACAACCCGATAGTGCTCGAACTCGGCTGCGGCAAGGGGGAATACACCGTGGGGCTGGCCCGCCGGTTTCCCGACTGCAACTTCATCGGCATCGACATAAAGGGGGCCCGTATGTGGACCGGCGCCTGCCAGGCCCGCGACCTGGGGCTGACTAACGCCGCCTTCATCCGCACCAACATCGAGCTCCTCGACCGCTTCTTCGCCCCGGGCGAGGTTGACCGCCTGTGGATCACCTTCCCCGACCCGCAGATGAAGAAGGCCCGCAAGCGCCTCACCGGTACCAACTTCCTCAACCTCTACCGCAAGGTTATGAAGGAGGGGGGCGTGGTGAACCTCAAGACCGACTCGCCGTTCCTATACACCTACACCCGCGAGATGGCCCTGGCCAACGGCATACCCCTGGTGGCCGACACCGCCGACCTCTACGCATCCGTTGAGGCCGGGTCGGCGCTCCCCCCGGGAGTCACCCCCGACATAATGCAGATCCGCACCTTCTACGAGCAGCAGTGGCTCGCCCGCGGACTCTCCATAAAATACCTCGCCTTCCCCCTCCACAGCTCCCCCGAGCTGAAGGAGCCGGAGGTCGACATACCCCTCGACACCTACCGCAGCTTCTCGCGCGGAGTGCTCGAAACAATGAACACCAACGAAACCCCCAACCAATGACCCTTTACCCCAAACTCATACTCGACGCCCTGGCCAACGTGCGATACCCGGCCTCGGGCAAAGACATCGTTTCGGCCGGAATGGTCGAGGACGACATACGCATCGACGGCGACAAGGTTTCCTTCTCGCTGATTTTCGACCGACCCACCGACCCCTTCATCAAGTCGATCGTGAAGGCCGCCGAAACCGCCATCGCGACCTACATCTCGCCCGAGGTGCAAATCAAGGGTAACATCAACGTGAAGACCCGCGTGGCCGCGCCCCAGCCCGCAGTGAAGCCCCTGGCCAACGTCAAGAACATCATCGGCGTGTCGTCGGGCAAAGGTGGTGTCGGGAAATCGACCGTGGCCAGCAACCTGGCCGTGGCCCTGGCCCGCGAGGGCTACAAGGTGGGGCTCCTCGACGCCGACATCTTCGGCCCCTCGATGCCCAAAATGTTCGGCGTGGAGGACGCCGAGCTCTATATGCACAAAGTCGACGGCCGCGACCTCATCATACCCCTCGAACGCTACGGCGTGAAGCTCCTCTCGATCGGCTTCCTGGTCGACCGGAACGCCCCCGTGCTCTGGCGCGGCTCGATGGCCTCCAACGCCCTCAAGCAGCTCATAACCGACGCCGACTGGGGCGACCTCGACTACTTCGTGATCGATATGCCCCCGGGCACCTCCGACATACACCTGACCCTGGTGCAGACCCTCGCCATCACCGGCGTGGTAATCGTAAGCACCCCCCAGGAGGTGGCACTGGCCGACGCCCGCAAGGGTATCGCGATGTTCATCGGCGACAAGGTGAACGTGCCCATCCTCGGCATCGTGGAGAACATGGCGTGGTTCACCCCCGCCGAGCACCCCGATGAGAAGTATTACATTTTCGGCAAAGAGGGCGCCGCGAAGCTCGCCAAGGATATGGGCGTGCGGCTCCTGGCCCAGATTCCGCTGGTAATGTCGGTAGGGCAGGCCGGCGACGCCGGAACCCCCATCGCCCTGGAGGAGACGGTGGCCGCCCGCGAGTTCATCCACCTGGCCCGCGAAGTGGTCGACGCCGTGGGTGAGCGCAACGCGACCCTCCCCCCGACCCTCAAAGTCGAGATGAAGAAATAACCCGCCATCCCCCCGACAGCGATGAGCAGAATACTGATTATCAACGGCCCCAACCTCAACCTCCTCGGTGTGCGCGAACCGGCCATCTACGGGCGCGTCACCATGGAGGACTTTCTCAAGGCCCTTGCCGCCGACTACCCCTCGCTCGACCTCGACTACATACAGAGCAACCACGAGGGTGACATCATCGACGCCATACACCGCGCCGGGTTCGACCCCGAGGTGAACGGCATAGTGCTCAACGCCGGGGCCTACACCCACACCTCCCTGGCCATAGCCGACGCCATACGCGCCGTGGAGACCCCGGTGGTCGAGGTACACATCTCCAACACCGCCGCCCGCGAGCCCGAGCGCCACCGCTCAATGATAGCCGCCGCCTGCCGCGGCACCATCGCCGGATTCGGCCTCGACAGCTACCGCCTCGCCATCGAGGCCCTGCTCTGACCCCGCGACAGTGGCGAGGCGAAAGCCGAGCGAAGACACCGACCAATGACTGAAGACCTCGAAAGCTACATCGAATCACGCGTAAGCCCCGAGCCGGAGCGCCTGGCCGCCCTGCGGCGCGACATCAACCTCCGCTGCCTCTACCCCCGTATGTGCTCCGGCCACCTGCAGGGGCGCCTCCTGACGCTCCTCACGTCGATGGTGGCCCCCGCCCGCGCCCTCGAAATAGGCACCTACGCCGGATATTCGGCCCTCTGCATCGCCGAGGGGCTCCCCGAGGGCTCGACCCTCGACACCATCGAGATCGACGACGAGATGGAACCCCGGCTGCGCCGCCTCTTCGCCGCCGAGCCCCTCGGGGCGAAAATCAACCTCCATATAGCCGACGCCGAGCGGCTCCTCCCCTCGTTCCCCCCGGAGAGTTTCCAACTGGTGTTTATGGACGCCGACAAGCGCCGCTACCTCGAAACCTTCCGCGCGGTGCTACCACTCGTGGCCCCTGGAGGCTTCATCCTTGCCGACAACACCCTTTGGGACGGCAAGGTGGCCGACCCGCAGGCCAAGCCCGACCCGCAAACCGCCGGAATACGCCGCTTCAACGATGCCGTGGGCGCCGACCCCTCGCTCCTGACGGTGATCCTCCCCCTGCGCGACGGCCTCACCCTTATCCAGAAGAAAAAATAACCGCATACGACTACCTTATGATAAAAGCCCTTTTGTTTGACCTCGGCGGCGTGATCATGGACATCCGCCGCGAGCGTTGCGTCGAAGCGTTCCGCGCCATCGGCATGCCCGACCCCGAGGCGTTTCTCGGCGACTTCTCGCAGAAAGGCCCCTTCCTGAAGCTCGAAGAGGGGGCGATAAGCCCCGCCGAGTTCCGCGACGAGATACGCAAGCTCATCCCCGTGACCGTAACCGACGAGCAGATCGACCGGGCGCTGCTCCGCTTCCTCATCGGCATACCCGAGGAGCGCCTCCGCCAGCTCGAACAGCTCCACCGCCACTACCCGATATACATGCTCTCCAACACCAACCCCATAATGTGGGAGCAGTTCATCGTGAGGGAGTTCGACAAGGACGGCCACGACCTACCCTACTATTTCGACGGCTGCGTGACCTCCTTCGACGTGAAGTGCTGCAAGCCGCGCCCCGAGATATTCCTCGAGGCAGCCCGCCGCTTCAACCTCGAACCCGCCGAAACCCTCTTCCTCGACGACTCGGCAGCCAACTGCCGCGCCGCCTCCGAGCTCGGCTTCAAGACCGCCCACGTCACCCAGGACTCCGGCTTCATCGACCTCATACCCATAAAGGAATGATGCCTGTAGGACTGATGCCCCCGACACCCGGATTGGGCCGCATAGCCGTGGTTGGGATGTTCGACGGCGTCCACGAAGGGCACCGCTACCTCCTGCGCCAGCTTCGGCTCCACGCCGCCGAGCACTCGCTGAAACCGTTGGTGATCACCTTCGCCAACCACCCCCTGAGTGTGATAGCCCCCGAACGCGCCCCCAAGCTCATATACCACACCTTCGAAAAGGCCAAGGCGATAGGGGCCGAAGGGTTCTCAGGCGACGAGATTCTGATGATGAATTTCGACAGGGAGCTCCGCGAGACCTCCGCCGCCGACTTCCTGGCGATGCTCCGCGACCGCTTCGGGGTGAGGGCACTCCTAATGGGGTTCAACAACCGCTTCGGCCATGACGCTCCATCCGACTTCGATGAATATAAAGCGCTGGCCGACAAGGTTGGAATCGCCATCATACAGGCCCGAGAACTCCCCGCGGAGAAGGGTGTGTGCTCCTCGAAAATACGCTCTCTTATAGCCGATGGCGACGTTACCGCCGCGGCGGAAATGCTCGGCCGGCCCTTCTCGATTACAGGATGGGTGATAAAGGGGAAAGCGCTGGGGCGCACTCTCGGATTCCCGACGGCCAACCTCGCTATCTCCTCCGGTGCCCTTATCCCGGCACCCGGGGTCTACGCCGCCCGCGCCGAGTCAAAGGATGGCACTTACCCCGCGATGGTCAACATCGGGCGCCGGCCGACGGTCGACGCTCCCGGAGCGCCCATCTCGGTAGAGGCGCATCTGATCGGCCTCCCAGAGGGTACCGACCTATATGACACCGAGGTCACTCTTTACTTTATAGAACGCCTCCGCTCCGAACGCCGCTTCGCGACCACCGAGGCGCTCCGCGCACAGCTCTCGCTGGACCGCGACGCCGCCCTCGCCGTTATTTCAACCCCCAGGTAGAGCGGTCGAGGGTGCGGTAGGAGATGGCCTCGCGGATATGCGCCGGGCCTATCTCCGCCGCGCCGTCGAGGTCGGCCACCGTGCGGGCCACCTTCAGTATGCGGTCGTAGGCTCGGGCGCTCATATCGTATTTCACCATCGCCTTTTCGAGAATGGCCATAGCCTCGTCGGTCGGACGGGCATAGCGGGCCAGTTGCGCGGGGCTCATCTGCGCGTTGCAGTGGGTCGCCGGGTCGTCGGCGAAGCGGGCGGCCTGCGCCGCGCGTGCCCGCACCACCCTTTCGCGTATCGACTCCGAACTCTCCCCCGGCTCCAGCTCGCGAAGCTCGGCGAACGGCACCGGCATAATCTCCACCTGCAGGTCGATGCGGTCGAGCAGCGGCCCGGAAATGCGGCTCAGGTAGCGCTGCACCTGGGTTTGCGAGCAGGTACACTCCTTGGTGGGGTGGTTATAGTAGCCGCAGGGGCAGGGGTTCATCGAGGCCACGAGCATGAAGCCCGCGGGGTAGTCGATGGAGTATTTCGCGCGCGATATGTTTATATGGCGGTCCTCCAGCGGCTGGCGCATAACCTCCAGTACCGACCGCGAAAATTCAGGGAACTCGTCGAGGAAAAGCACCCCGTTGTGGGCCAGCGAAATCTCGCCCGGCACGGGGTTCGCGCCACCCCCCACGAGCGCCACTGGCGAAATCGTGTGGTGCGGCGAGCGGAACGGCCGCGAGGTCATCAGCATCGAGCCCCCTTTCAGTTTCCCGGCCACGGAGTGTATCTTGGTTGTTTCCAGCGCCTCGGCCAGCGACAGCGGCGGGAGTATCGACGGCAGGCGCTTGGCCATCATCGACTTGCCGGACCCCGGAGGCCCCACGAGCAGTATGTTGTGCCCCCCGGCGCAAGCCACCTCGAAGGCGCGCTTGACCCCCTGCTGCCCCTTTACGTCGGCGAAGTCGTAGGGGAACGACGCGTAAGCCTTGGAAAACTCCTCGCGGGTGTTGACCACCGTGGGGGTCAGAGCCACCGAATCATTGAGAAACCCGGCCACCTCCGCAAAATTCGAGCAGCCGTAGACCTCCAGGTTGTTGACCACCGCGGCCTCCAGCGCGTTTGCTTTCGGCACGATCATGCCCCGGTACCCCAGCTTGCGGGCCATGATGGCCATCGGGAGCACCCCCTTTACCGGGAGCAGCGACCCGTCGAGCGACAGCTCCCCGATCATCAGGAACTCACCCAAATGGTCGGGCTTGATCTTGCCGTCGGCGGCGACGATACCCGCGGCGATCGGCAGGTCGTAGGCCGAACCCTCCTTGCGCACATCAGCCGGGGCGAGGTTGATCACCACCTTCTTGCGTGGGAAGCCGAAACCGCTCACGTTGATGGCCGACGACACTCGCTCGGCGCTCTCCTTGACCGCCGTGTCGGGGAGCCCCACCATCGTGAGCATAAACCCGCTGTCGAGCAGGGTCTCGATGGTCACGGGGATGGCGTCGATCCCCTGGAGGGCGGCGGCATAGGTCTTTACAATCATACTTTTTGGAGGGCTATGAGGTTGCTAAACAAACTATTGACAAGTCAGAAACGCGCCACGCGGCGGTCGCGGATGTACAGTGTGCCGGGCCGGGGTTCCGCCACGGGGCGCCCCTGTAGGTCGTATATCGCGGAGGAGCTCTCCGCGCAGTCGACAGCCACATTCTCAACACCCGAGGGGTTCTCCAGCGAGGTTGCGAGGGCGTGGGCCTCGGCCGCGCCCCAGAGCCAGCAACCGTAGCCGAAATCCTCGAAGTCGGGCACCGAGTCGTAGGTGATCGGGCCGCCATCCTCGGGCTTCGAGCCGGTGCCCTGGAGATACCCCACGAAGCCGGTGTCCTGATGCACGGCACGCGCCATCGACGCCCACCCCTTCTCGATGGCCGGCATATATGTCTCGGCGTCGAGGAGCCCCTCGCGCACGCCCCAGGCCATGCCGCCGACGAAGAGCGACGTGCCGGTAATCTCCGGCCCCTCGCTCCCCGCGGAGCCGAAATTGGTAGGCGCGGCGAGGCTCACGTTCCATGAGCCGTCGGGGCGCTGGCATTCGAGCAGCCCGCGGCTCATCAGTTTGAAGTCATTTATATATTGGTCGCGGTGCGGCTCGTCGGCGGGAGTGAACTGGAGCACCCTCGCCAGGGCCATATACACCCAACCGTTGCCGCGGCTCCAGTAGCAGTCCTTGTCAGGCTCGGTGAGGTCGCGGTAGGGAGGGTCGAACCCGGCGTCGCGGTACCAAAGGCCGGTGGTCTCGTTGAGGAGCGGCTCGCCCCCACCCTTCTTCGAGCCCCCCTGCTCGTCGCGGGTGTACATATACGCGTCGTACATATACTCCCAGTAGGAGGTGTCGCCGGTGATGTCGCCCAACAGGGCGATCACGGGCATGCTCATCTGAATGGCGTCGACCCAGGTCCAGTAGTTCACGCGCTCCGAGGCGATCATCGCGTCGATGCGCATCTTTATATGCTCCATCCGCTCGGGGCGCGGGTCGAGCTTGTAGAGTTCGAGATAGGTCTGGCCGCAGCACTGGTAGTCGGCGTTGTGCTTCTTGGCCTCGGTGTTGGAGCTGCTGACCCATTTGTGGAACTCGCCCCAGTCGAGGGCGTATTTGAGCCACTCCTCCCGCGGATCCTCGCGGTAGATGTTCATCAGCCCCTCGTAGAACACGCCGCGGGTCCATATTTTGCTGTTACGCTCCTTGCCGCCGACGTAGCTTTTGGCCCCCACGTCGGGGTAATTCCTTATGAAATAGGAGGCTACCTTCTCTGACTGCCCCATAATGTTGGCGCTGGAAAATTCCTGCGCGCCACCCAGGAGGGGGGCACACGCGATCGCGGAAACAAGCAGAGAGAGGCGTAGGTATTTCTTCATGGATAGCTAAGGTGATGAATAACTGATAATCAGAGCTTCACGCCCGTCTTGCGGGCGGTGGCCGTGGCCGAGGGGGTGCGGAGCATCACGCTTCCCGCCGAATCGACCAGCACGAAGTAGGGCACGCGCCCAACGGCGAGCCGCTCGATGCCGGGGGTGGCGGCTCCCCCGATGGCCCAGTAGCTCCTGACGCGCCCGGGCGCGGGCTTGTCGCGGAGCGAGCGCTGCCAGGTGGCGGTGTCCGGGTCGAACGACACCTCGGCCAGGCGCAGGGTGGCGTCGACCCGCTCGGCCGACAGCTTTTCAAGCAGTGCGGCGACGGAGTCGGTGCCGCGGCTCGCCGCGTCGGTGAACGCTATCAGCGTCATCTTCGTCCCGGCGGGGTTCAGCGTGGCCACCTTTCCGGCTGCCCCGAGCAGACGCGTCGGCTCAACGACAGCCGTGTCGGCGGCCTCCCCCTCGATAACGGGTTGCAGCAAGGGCTCGACGAGCCACATAGGCTTGGCGCGCTTGTCGAGGCGGTCGAGCATCTCTCCAAGGCGCTTCTCGTTACCCTCTGGAGTATAGTAGGCTGATATTATGAGCGTTGAAGCCAACGATTTGGCGTGCTTGCCAACGAACTTCTCCACTGCGGCGTTGAGCGCCTTGGTGTCGTTGGCGACTATGGCCTCGGAGTTGTCGGCAACGAATTCGGCGAGCTC
Source organism: uncultured Muribaculaceae bacterium (assembly GCA_910587075.1). Classification (GTDB taxonomy): domain Bacteria; phylum Bacteroidota; class Bacteroidia; order Bacteroidales; family Muribaculaceae; genus UBA7173. The sequence goes on along the minus strand of CAJUKE010000020.1, from coordinate 34,159 downwards.
CTCGGTCGCGCCGTTCCCCTCGGCCTCGAAGAGGGTCGGGTCGGTGGCCGAGAATTTCAGGTTGAGGTTGTCTCCGCGGTCGGCGATGAAGCGCGCCATCAGCACCCCGGCGTTGGTGTAAATCTCACCCGCCACCGGCTCCTCGGCCTTGGCTTCGAAGCTGAATTTGCCGTCGATGGCCTGGGCCGACTGCTGCTGCACGGCCTCGCCGCGGTAGAGCGTGACGCGCAGGTTCTGGGTGCCGAGGCCGTCGACCTCGCCGCGCACGCGGAACTCGGGTTCCGAGCCGCACGACGCCAGCCCTACCAGGGCGGCTACCAGTTGCATCGCGACGGCCAGCACCGCCGCTATCGTTCTTTTGAGTATTCGGAGCATTGTGGTTGTGGTTTGGTAGGGGGGTGTGGATGCCCCTTAACGCAGTCAAGGGAGCACCTATACGGGCGCTCCCTTCAAATTATGGCGTTACAGAAATTTTTTCAGCGGCTGTGTTTACTCGGCTGCGGGAGCTTCGGCGGCAGGAGCCTCGGCGGGTGCTTCGGCAGCGGGTGCCTCCTCGGCAGCGGCGGGTGCTGCCACGGGTGCGGGAGCGGCCGGAGTCTGGAAGTCGGTGTTCACCACGGGAGCCTCAACGGGCTTGACGCGGGCCGCGCTCTGAATCACGTTGCGGGGCATCACGAACACGGAGATAATCGACAGCAGGCAGATTATGCCGGCCAGGGTCCAGGTTGCCTTTTCGATGAAGTCGTTGGTGCGGCGCACACCCATGATCTGGTTGGAGCCGGCGAAGGTCGACGACAGGCCTCCCCCCTTCGACTTCTGCACGAGAACGACGATGATGAGGAGAATCGAAACGATAACAGTCAGGATGATAATAAGAGTGTACATATTTCAGGTATATTCCTTAAAATGCTTAATCGGTTGGCTTGAAAATATTAAACGGGAGCGTTTCCTTGCTGCTTCCGGCGGTGCTCCTCGATGAGGATCAGCTTGCGCAGAAACCGCAATTGGTCTGCAAAGTAACGACTTTTTTCGGGAAATTCCAAACTTAAACGTTCAAGAATTTCATAGGCTTTGTCGTAGCGCTTGGTTTTGATGAATATTTTCGCCAGCGACTCGCTGAGAAGGGAGTCAGCGGGAGCCTTTGCCTGGGCGGGAGGGGGTGTTTTGGGAGAGGTGGGAGGAGTGGGAATAATGGGAGTTTTGGGAAGATTCGGAAGATTGGGAAGGCTGGTAGCCTCGGATGAGGCCTCAGAAGCCTGGCCCTCGGCGCTCTCCGCGGCCTCCTCGGCCTCAAGCACCTGCGAGTAGTCGGGCACGGGGTTGAAAATCAGCCGTTCGAGCAGGGCGTCCTCCTCGTCGGAGCGCGTGCCGTAGGAGTTGAGGAAGGTGTCGATGGCGCTCTCGGTGGTTGGCGTCGAAGCCTCACCCTCGGGGGGATAGAACCCTTCGACCGAGCCCTCGTCGCCGGTGATGAAGCGCTCCGCGGCAGCGGGGTCGCACGAGTTCAGGGCTATCCGCGACAACAGGCGCTGGCGCTCCTCGCCCTCGGGCATCGGGAGTCCGGCCTCGCGGGCGCGGCGCAGCAACAGCGCGTCGGGGAGCGTGAAATAGGGGTAACGGCCTCGCAGCTCCTGCGCGAAGGCGCCGTCGGTCTCCTCGCCGCGGAGCATCCCGGCGAGTTTCCGCTGACGGTCGTCGGCATTTTCCATATAGCTCATAGTATCACAGCATTAAGATTACCAGTTGCCGAGGGTGGCGTTGAAAATCAGCTCCACAAGCTCCTTGGCGATCTGCTGGCAAAGCTCGTCCTGCACGTCGTTGATCATCTGCGAGGCGTCGAAGTCGCGGTAGGCCGAAAAGCTCTGGTCAATGTCGTTGGAGTCCTTCTTGGAGTCGGTGTACTTGACGCGCACTGTGATCGTGAGCCTCGTTTTCGAGGCATAGGCGTCCTCGGTGACGGCCTGGGGGGTGAGGGTATAGCCCGTGATTTCCCCCTCCATGGTCAGGTCGGAGGCCCCGTCGACGGTCGAGAGGCGCGTGTTGCGGGTTATATAGTCGAGCAGCTCGTTCTCGAACGTCTGCTGCAAGGGGCTGTAGACCAGCGCGGCGCGTATGGGGAACTCCCCGACGTGGATTGTCTTGTAGACCGAGTAGTCGATCGACGCGCCGTTGAGCTTGTAGCTTATGCGGCACGACTGCGGCACCAGCATCAGCATCGCGCCGAACAGAAGCGCCCTGAGCGACCGCGGCAGAGATATTTCGTGAAAGAGTCTCATTCCAGCCCGTATTCTTTGATTTTTCTGTAAAGTGTTCGTTCCGAGATATTAAGCTCCGAGGCGGTAGCCTTGCGGCGCCCCTGGTTGCGTTCGAGGGCGAGCCTGATGGTTTCGCGCTCGGTCTGTTCGAGGGTCATGGCCTCGGGAGCCGCCGGGGGCTCGGGAGCGTCGCCGGAGCGCAGGTCGCTCACCGCCGGGCGGTACTTCACCAGGGCGGTCTGCGGTATGGCCAGCGGCTCGGTCTTCGGGGCCGGATGGTGCCCGCGTATCTCCTCGCGCAGCTCCTCGATCTCGCGCTGGAGCCGCAGTATGAGGTTCAGAATCATCTCGCGCTCCGAGGCGTAGCTTCGGGCGCCGGCCTCCTCGCGCTCCTCGCGGCGCTCTTCGGCCCGGGCGCGCCCCAACGGCACCGGGGCGTAGCTCCCGGCGCTCTGCGGGAGGTATGATTCGAGCATCTCGCGCCCCACGGTGCCCCCAGCCTCGAATACCGACATCTGCTCGACAACGTTCTTCAACTGCCTAACGTTGCCCGGCCAGCGGTAACGCAGAAGCGCCTCGCGGGCGCCCTCGCTGAACTCCACGGGGGCCGTGCGGTAGCGCTCGGCGAAGTCCGAGGCGAATTTCCGGGCCAGCAGCAGTATGTCGGTGCCGCGGTCGCGCAGAGGCGGCACGGCGATCTGCACCGTCGAGAGGCGGTAGTATAGGTCCTCGCGGAAGCGGCGCTCGGCCACGGCGCGGCGCATATCCTCGTTAGTCGCGGCCACGACGCGTATGTTGGTTTTCTGCACCTGCGACGAACCGACCTTCATGAACTCGCCGCTCTCCAGCACGCGGAGCAGGCGCGCCTGGGTGGTCAGCGGCAGCTCGGCCACCTCGTCGAGGAAGATCGTGCCCCCGTCGGCCTCCTCGAAGTACCCTTTGCGCGAGGCCACGGCCCCGGTAAAGGCCCCTTTCTCGTGGCCGAACAGCTCGGAGTCGATCGTACCCTCGGGTATCGCGCCGCAGTTGACAGCGATATATTTGGCGTGCTTGCGGGGCGAATAGTTGTGGATGATTTTTGGAAAAAACTCCTTGCCGCTGCCGCTCTCGCCGGTTACGAGCACCGACAGGTCGATGGGCGCGACGCGGAGCGCCCGCCCCACGGCGCGCAGCAGCTCGGGAGAGTTGCCCACTATCCCGAACCGCGCCTTAGCCTGCTGTATCTTTTCCTGATCCACGGTGTTGCTTTCTTATTTCTTATACTTGTCCCTCAGCGCGTAGGTGGTGTCGTAGAGGTACTTGCCGAACTCTTCGAGCGACCCCTGGTGGCGGAGCTGCTCATCGACGGAAATCGGGTCGCCGACGGTGATTCGCATCTCGCGGCCAACCTTGTTAAACACCTCGTGGGGCATCATCAGCGTGCGGGCCTGCCAGCACACTACCCCCAAGAAGTTGAACAGCCACGACTGCGTGCCGTGGAAGAATATCGGTATCACCGGCACCTTCAGCTGCTCGATGAGCCGCAGCACGTTGGGTTGCCACTCGCGGTCGCGCACGCGCAGCCGCCAGTTGACCTTCCCTACGGCGCCCGCCGGGAAGAACCCCACGGGGTGCCCACCGCGCACGCGCTTGATCACTTCCTTGATACCCTGCATCGACACGGCCCGCTTCTTAGGGTCGTCGGACGCCATGGGGTCGACGGCTATGAAATTCTCGCGCATGGCGTTGATGTAGTTCAGCGTCATGTTGACCATCACCTTGAAGTCGGGGCGGCGCGAGCCGATTATATCTATAAGCATTATGCCGTCGAGCGCGCCGAAATGGTGGTTGCTGACGGTGATGAACGGCCCCTCGGGCAGATTGTCGAGCACCCGCTCGTTGTCGATGCGGAGCTTGATGTGGAGGTCTTCGAGCGCCCCGCGCACGAAGGCCGGACCCGGAGTGTCGGCGTTGTGGGCGTGCAGGGCGTTCACCTTGTCGAGCTCCAGGAAATGAATCAGGCGGTCAACGAGCCTGGGGTGCCCCTGCAGCTTCGGCACCAGCGTCATGATGTCGTCGCGGTCGAGCACCGTGCGTTTTATTTCGGGGTGGACGTCCGGCCTCGGACGCCCGTCGTCGGGTAAGTAAAACTTCATTGTCAAACCTCGCGTTGCTTTCTATGGCAAAATTACTCCAAAAACCCCAAACGGCCAAATCCGCCCGCGCGGCCGGCGGATAAAGCAGACGGCTCCGGCAGGGGTGTCAGTAGGTTACCCCGCCGGAGCCGCCGTTTGGCTCAGTTCGTTTTATTTGTCGGATTTCTTGGCGGAGTCGATGTCGCGGAGGAGGGTCTCCACGGCGGCGCGGAGCTGGAGGTCCTCGCCGGCGGCTATCGCCTCGGGGGTGTTCACCACTTTAACGTCGGGTTCGAGCTGCGAGTTCTCAAGATAGGTGCCCTCGGCGGTGCGGTAGCCGATCACGGGTATGCCGAACACGAGCGTGGGGTCCTGGAGGGTCACCCAGTTGACCGAGGTCATGGTGCCGGGGACGGGCATGCCGACCAGCTTGCCGATCTTCTGGTGCTTGTACACCCAGGGGGTGCCGTGGGCGTTGGAGTAGCAGGGCTCGGCCATTACCATGATCGAGGGCTTGTTCCAGCGGCGCGAGGGCATGTCGCAGGTCTCCTCGCCGCGGATTACCTGGGTGAGGTATTTCTGCCCGGTAAGGAGCGCCTCGATATCCTCGTGCATGCGGCCACCGCCGTTCCAGCGGATGTCGACCACCACGCCCTCGCGGTTGTTGTACTTGCCGAAGAGGTCGGCGTACATCGGGCGGAACGACTCGTCGGCCATCGACTCGATGTGGACGTAGCCCAGGCGCCCGTTCGACCAGCGGTCGACATCGGCGGCGCGGGCGCGCACCCAGCGCTTGTACATCAGGTCGGAAATCACGCCGGAGCTTACGGGGCGCACCACCTCGCTCACTTTCTCGCCCGAGGGGAGGGTGAACTCAACGAGGGTCTTGCGGCCAGAGAGGTCGGTGAGCAGCTCCGCCAGGTCGGCCGAGGGGGTGACGGCGGCGCCGTTGATCGAGGTGACCACGGCCCCGGGCACCATCTTCGAGGCGGCTTTGTCGAAGGGACCGCCGACGATTACCTCGTCGACCTTCAGCCCGTCGCCCGAGTAAGTCAGGTCGTAGAGCAGGCCGAGGTTCGCGGTGCGGTCGGCGTTGGTGCCCTGCGAGGGGCGGTAGCGCCCGCCGGTATGGCTCACGTTGAGCTCGCCGAGGAGTTCGGAGAGCATTTCGGCGAAGTCGTAGTTGTTGTTGATGTGGGGGAGGAAGCGGCGGTAGGCGGCGGTCATCGCGGGCCAGTCGACTCCGTGCATATCCTCGCGGTAGAAACGCTCACCCTCCTCGACGGCGACATAGTCGAACATCGCCTCGCGTTCCTTGGCGGTGTCGATGGTGTGGCGGCCGGAGGTTTTGATTTCGGTGAGCTTGCTGCCGTCGAGCTTCTTCATTGCCCGGCCACAGGCGAAGATGGTCTTGCCGTCGGCCGATGCCGAGAGCCCGGCGGGCGCGGCGCCGAGCGCGGCCACCTTCTCAGGCTCCATCTCGCGCACGGGGAGCTTGTAGAGGCTGTAGTCGTCGCCGAACGACACCACATAATATATGGTCTCCCCGTCGGCCGAGCCGATGGCGTCGATGATGTCGGCCGAGTAGGGGGTCAGGCGGCGCACGCGTGTGTCGATGCCGTCAAGCTCGACCACGATGGGCTTTACCTTGTCAGCCTTCTCATCCTTGGAGTCCTCCTTCTTGGCTTTTTTGTCCTTCTTACCCTTCTTGTCGCCATCGTCGGCCTTGGATGCTTTCTCGGCCTTCTTCTCGGCGTCCTTCAGCAGGGCGAGGTCCTCCTTGCCGAGGTCGAAGCGGTCGCGGGCCTCGCGGTTGAGGAACACAATCATGAGGTCGGTCTGCGAGCCCCACGAGGCGTGGGCGCGTAGGCCGTAGCGGTCAGTGAAGAAGAGTATCGCGTTGCCGTCCTGGGTGAATCGGGGCGAGGCGTCGAAGTAGCCGCTGCGGGTTATGTTGGTGAGCTCGCCGGTCTCCATATTGAGCAGGGCGATGTCGGAATAGGGGTCGTGCATCTTCGGTGTCACCTCCAGGGCCATCCAGCGGGAGTCGGGGCTCCAGGTCATGACCATGCCGTCGTCGCGGCCGGGGTAAGTCTCGCCGGAGGTGAGCTTGCGGGCCTTCCCCGAGGGGAGTTCCTTGACCCATATCTCGCGGCGGTTCTTCACGAAGGCGAGCTTCTTGCCGTCGGGCGACACCAGCGGGTGTGAGTACTCGGCGCCGTCGTCGAAGAGGGGCTCTTCCTTTATGGAGGTGGCGTTGGGGAAGTCGGGGTCGGCCTCGCGGTCAAGCGTGGCGCGGTAAATGTTCTTGCGGCCCGAGCGCTCCGAGGTGTAGTAGAGCGAGCGGTTGTCGGCACCCCAGCTGATATGGCGCTCGGCCTGGGGCGTGGAGGTCACCTGGCGTGTGGTGGGGTACTCGACGGAGGTCACGAACACGTCGCCGCGCGAGGTGAAGGCCATCATCTTGCCGTCGGGCGAGGGTACGGCCCCGCGGGGCGATAGCGCGATTTTCTCGACAGCCGGGGCGTCGTCGGCGGCGATGCTCACGGCGAGCTTCGCGGGGGCCCCTCCATTCTTAATGGTGTAGATTTCGCCGTCGTAGGTGAAGGCGAGGGTGCCGTCGTTGGCGCGGCTGAGGAAGCGCACGGGGTGGGTCTTGAAGGAGGTCACCGCCGATGGTTTCGAGAGGTCGGCGAGCGGGGCGCGGTACACGTTCATCGTGCCCCCGTCGCGCTCGCTGAGGAAGTATACGGTCGAGGTGGCCGGGTCGAACACCGGGTCGCGGTCCTCGCCCCCGCGGGAGGTGAGGTTGGTGTGGCGCCCGGTTTTGGCGTCGTAGCGCCAGAGGTCGCGGGTCACCGACGAGGTGTGGTGCTTGCGCCATTCATCCTCGAACCCCTTGAGGTCCTGGTAGAGGAATCCGCCGTCGGGCAGGTAGGCCTGCTTCTGGGCCGGGGTGGCCAGCACCTGCCGGCGCGCCCCAGAGCCGTCGGCCCGCGCCGCCCAGAGCTGGGGCATGCGCCCCGAAGGGAATGCCGCCGACACCGCCGGGGCCTGGATGGCGGCCGAATAGAGCACCTCCGAGCCGTCGGGGGTGAACGCCTCGGGGGTCTCCGACGCGGAGTCGGAGGTCAGGCGCGTGGCGGCGCCTCCGGCGGCGTCCATCACGAATATGTCGTTGTTGCCGAAGCGGTCCGACGAGAAGGCGATGCGCTTGCCGTCGGGGCTCCACACGGGCACCGCCTCGTAGGAGGGGAGCGAGGTCAGCCGAGTGGCCTGTCCGCCGGTCGCGGGCACGCTCCAGATGTCACCCTTGTAGGCGAACGCGATGGTGCTCCCGTCGGGCGAGATTTTGACGTCGCGCATCCATAACGGAGCCTGCGCGTTGGCCCCCAGAGCGGCTATCGCCGCCAGCAAAATCGCTTGTTTCCTCATATATGATGGGTATGTGGTGGTTCGTATGGTTTCCTATACGGCAAATGTAGCGATTTTTCCAGAAATTTTTGCTACTTTTGCCAACCGACGGCTATTTTATCAAGCCCGCGACCCTCTCCTTAAATGTACACCCTTGAAAAATAACAAAAAAACATATAAGATGAAACGCTTCTTCTCTATCGCGATGGCAGCCCTGATGGCCGTGTCGGCCTGGGCGGCTCCCAAAGACCAGAAACAGGCCGACGACCGCGGACGGCGCCAGTACCAGGTGTTCGGCGTCGGATTCTACAACCTTGAGAACCTCTTCGACACCATCAACGCCAACGGCTCCTACGACCTGGAATTCTCGCCCGAGGGCGCCCGCCAGTGGCACGGCCAGAAGTACTGGTCGAAAATCGAGAACCTCGCCCGCTGCATCGCCGAGATGTCGGGCCCCACTACCCCCAACGGCCCCGCGTTCTTGGGCGTGAGCGAGATTGAGAACCGCTCGGTACTCGTCGACCTCACCCGCGCCGTCGACAACCGTCTCCGCGACATGGGCAAGAAGCCCTGGAACCTCCAGATCGTTCACCACGACTCGCCCGACCGCCGCGGCGTCGACGTGGCCGCGCTCTACAACCCCCGCCAGTTCCGCCTCCACTCCGTGAACCACCACACCCTCGACCTGGGCGAGAACCAGCGCCCCACCCGCGACCAGACCGTCGTGACCGGCATCATGGGTGGCGACACCGTGTCGGTGATCGTGAACCACTGGCCCTCGCGCCTGGGGGGTCAGGAGCGCTCATCCTGGCTCCGCGAAGGCGCCGCCGCCCTCTCCAAGCATATCGCCGACTCCCTCTGGAGCGTGCGCCCCAACCAGGGTGTCATCATCATGGGCGACCTCAACGACGACCCCCAGGACAAATCGTGCGCCCAGGTGCTCGGCGCCGTCAAGAACCCCTCGGGCGTGAAGCCCCACGGCTTCTACAACCCCTTCTGGAGCCTGCTTGACAAGGGTATCGGCACCCTCGCCTACCGCGGCTCCTGGAACCTCTTCGACCAGATTATCGTGAGCGGCACCCTCCTGAAGGACAACGCCGGAGCCAACGCCCTCCACTATCAGAAGGCCCAGGTGAACAACTACCATTTCCTCCGCAACGAGGACGGCTCGCCCCACCGCACCTTCTCGGCCGGAGTGTTCCTCAACGGCTACTCCGACCACTTCCCCACCGAAATCTTCCTCGTGAAGGCCCGCTGACCCCTCTTTAAACCCTATCCCCAACCACCCCTCCCATGGCAACCTCTTTCACTACCCCCGAAGAAGACCGCGTAATAAACGACGCTTTCCGCGAAGTGCTCGACGGCTACCTCGCGTCGAACCACCGCAAGAAGGTCGAAATAATCGAGCGCGCCTTCAACTTCGCCAAGGAGGCCCACAAGGGGATAAGGCGCCGCTCCGGCGAGCCATACATTCTCCACCCGATCGCCGTCGCGAAAATCGCATCGCAGGAAATCGGCCTCGGCTCTACCTCGATCTGCGCCGCGCTGCTCCACGACGTGGTCGAGGACACCGACTACACCGTCGAGGACATCGAGCAGAACTTCGGCAAGAAGATCGCCCAGATCGTGGCCGGGCTCACCAAAATCTCCGGCGGCATCTTCGGCGACAAGGCGTCGGCCCAGGCCGAGAACTTCCGCAAGCTCCTCCTGACGATGTCGGAGGATATACGCGTGGTGCTCATCAAGATGGCCGACCGCCTCCACAATATGCGCACCCTCGGCTCGATGGCCCCCAACAAGCAGTACAAAATCGCCGGGGAGACGCTCTACATCTACGCCCCCCTGGCCCACCGCCTGGGACTATTCGCCATCAAAACCGAGCTGGAGAACCTCTCGTTCAAGTACGAGCACCCCGACGCCTTCCGCCGCATCTCCGAGCAGATCGCGGCCTCGGAGGCCTCCAGGGCCGACGTGTTCGAGGATTTCTCGGCCCCGATACGCCGCCGCCTCGACCAGATGGGGCTCAAATACTCCGCCAAGGCACGCGTGAAGTCGGTCTACTCCATCTGGAACAAGATGCAGACCAAGCACATACCCTTCGAGGAGGTGTACGACCTTTACGCCGCGCGCATAATCTTCGAGTGCGACGACCCGGCTCAGGAAAAATCACTCTGCTGGCAGATTTACTCGGCTATAACCGACATTTACCGCCTCCACCCCGACCGCACCCGCGACTGGATCTCCATACCGAAAGCCAACGGCTACCAGGCCCTCCACCTCACCGTGATGGGCCCCGACGGCAACTGGATCGAGGTGCAGATACGCTCGCGCCGCATGGACGAAATCGCCGAAAAGGGGTTCGCCGCCCACTGGAAATACAAGGTAGGCGAGGGCGACGAGGAGAGCGAGCTCAACGTATGGCTCCACACCATCAAGGATATTCTCAACGACCCGGAGCCGAACGCCCTCGACTTCCTCGACACGCTGAAGCTCAACCTCTTCGCCTCGGAAATCGTGGTGTTCACCCCCAAGGGTGAGCTCCTGACGCTCCCCAAGGACTCCACGGTGCTCGACGTGGCCTTCAACCTACACACCCAGATCGGCTCGCACTGCATCGCCGGCAAGGTGAACCACCGACTGGTGCCCCTGAGCCAGAAACTCAACTCCGGCGACCAGGTGGAGGTGCTCACATCGCAGTCGCAGCAGCCCAAGCCCGAGTGGGTCGAGTTCCTCGCCACCGCCAAGGGCAAGACGCGCCTGCGCCAGGTGCTCCGCAAGCTCCACCAGCCCGCCATCACCGCCGGGCGCCTCACCTTCGAGAAGTTTCTGCTCGACAACGGCATAAAGGACGACAACATCGCCATCACAAAGGTCATGGGCCTCTTCAAGGCCGCCAACCGCGAGGAGCTATACTATCTGCTCGGCAACGAGGAGATTATCCTCAACGACTACGTCGTCAAGATTCTCAAAAAAGAAAGCTCCAAAACCAAGCGCCTGCTCCTGAAGCTCATAGGCATGGGGGGCAAGGAGGAGCCGAAAGAGGAGGAGGCACCCAAACCCGCCGAAATCAACCGCAAGGAAACCTACATACTCCGCTACGACGAGGACGGAAACACCAACTTCCGCTTCTCCGACTGCTGCTGCCCCCTGCCGGGCGACGACGTGCTCGGATTCATCGAGGACAACGGCGAGGTGACCGTGCACACCCTCGACTGCCCCCGCGCCGCGATGCTCAAGGCCAGCTTCGGCCCCCGCATCCTCTCGACCCGCTGGGAGGTAAACGGAGGCCGCTTCATGGCCCACATACGCATCGAGGGTATCGACCGCCACGGCATACTCCACGAGCTTATATCGCTGATTTCAACCCACCTCAGCCTCGACATACGCGCCCTCGACATACGCACCGAGAAAGAGGTGTTCCACTGCGACCTCTCGCTGCTCGTCTCCGACGCCGACGGCCTCAACGACCTCTGCGCCAAGGTGCGCCGCATACAGGGCGTGCAGAGCGCCGCCCGCATCCGTTAACCCTGCTGTAAACAGATACTTATGAAAAAGGTAAAGAAATACCTCCTGTGGCAGGCGGCGACATTCATCGCCGCCTGCGCCATCGTGCTCTACTTCATGCCGCGCGACTCCTCAAGCAAGTTCCACTACGAGGAGGGGCGCCCCTGGAGCTACAGCATCCTTACCGCCCCCTTCGACATCACCGTCTACCGCGACTCAGCGACCATCGCCGCGATGACCGACAGCATCGACGCCGAGATGGTGCCGATATTCAAGCGCGACCCGGCGCCGCAGACCCGGGCCGAGGCCGCCGTGGAGAGCGCCGGGCACATCTCGGCCCACACCCGCTCGCGCCTCGCCGCGACCATACGCTCGCTCTACGCCGACGGCATCGTCGACCCCCCGACCGCCGCCCACATCGCCGACGGCAAGCTCCCCGAGGTGAAAATCAACGTCAACAACGTCAACACCCCGGTGGCCACCGCCCGCATGCGCTCGCAGCGCGACGCCTACTCGCTCATAGACTCTCTATTCCGCGACTCCCCCGACCGGCCCGCCATACAGACCCTTGAGCTGGCCCGGCTCCTCGAACCGAACCTCACCCCCGACGCCAAGGCCACCGAGCGCTACCGCGAGTCGCTCCTCCAGCCGGTACTCGCCGGCATCGGCGTGATCCAGCAGGGCGAGCGCATAATCGACCAGGGCGAGATCGTCAGCCCCCAGCTCTACCAGATACTGAAAACCTACGAGGCCACCCTCGACAAAACCACCCGCGCCACCCACTCGAAGATGCTCAACACCTTCTTCGGCCACCTGCTGTATGTGGTGCTCACGTTCGGCCTCGTCTACGGGTTCCTCTACCTCTACTACCCCCAGACCTTCCTCGACCCCAAGCGCGTGCTGGCCCTGATGACCCTCCCGGTGGTCTTCTTCCTCTTCTGCGTGCTTATGTCGAAAACCTTCAGCGCCGGCATCTACATAGTGCCCCTGGCCATACTGCCGCTGGTGGTCATGGTGTTTTTCGACACCCGCACCGCCTTCTTCCTCCTGGTGGCCACCACGCTGCTCTGCGCCGTCGCCGCCTCCTTCCCCCTGGAGTTCGTGTTCCTCGAACTGGTGGCCGGAGCCGCCGTGCTCTTCTCCCTGAAGGAACTCAGCCGCCGCTCCGAGCTGCTCCGCTCGGCCCTGGTGGCCTTCGCGGCCTATGTCTGCTCCTACCTCGCCGTCGAGCTGATGTCGACCGGCACCGTAGGCTCCCTCTCCTGGCGCCTGATCGGCCACTTCGCCGTCAACTCCGTGCTAATCTCCTTCGCCTACATACTCATATTTATATATGAGAAACTCTTCGGCATGGTGTCGGTGGTGACCCTCGTGGAGCTCTCCGACATCAACAACCCGGTGCTCCGCACCCTCTCCACCGAGTGCCCCGGTACCTTCCAACACTCGATGGCCGTCAGCAACCTCGCCTCCGAGGCCGCCCACCGCATCGGGGCCAACGTGCAGCTCGTGCGAGCCGGAGCCCTATACCACGACATAGGCAAAATCGACAACCCCGCGTTCTTCACCGAGAACCAGCACGGCATGAACCCCCACGACCTCCTCACCCCGGTGCAGAGCGCCCGCATCATCATAGGCCACATAGCCGACGGGCTCCGCCGCGCCGAGAAGGCGAAACTCCCCCGCAAGGTCATGGACCTCATACCCCAGCACCACGGCCGCGGCAAGGCGAAATACTTCTACATCACCGAGCAGAAGAACCATCCCGGCGAGGAGATCGACCCGGAACCGTTCACCTACCCCGGCCCCAACCCGCAGTCGAAGGAGGCGTCGCTGCTCATGATGGCCGACGCCGTCGAGGCCGCCTCCCGCTCGATGACCGACCACTCCGACCAGGCGATCTCTGCCCTCGTTGACCGCATGATCGACACCCAGGTGGCCGACGGGCTCCACAACGAGTCACCCCTCTCGTTCCGCGACATACGCACCATCAAGGACACCTTCAAGCAGAGGCTCCGCACGATGTTCCACGCCCGCGTGTCATACCCCGAAGCACCCAAGAAACCCGCCGAGGCTCCCGCCGAAACTCCCGGAAATGAACCAGCTTAACCCCGAATTCCGCCGCTCGCTCACCGACAGCGGCTTCCCCCCTTTCATACGCCTGGCCGACGACCTGGAGAACACTCCCCCCTCGGTAGGCATACGCCTCAACCCACGCAAGCCCGGAGCCGTGCCCCCCGAAGGGGCGCGACCAGTGCCCTGGCACCCCCGCGCCTACCTCCTCGACACCCGCCCCGAGTTCACCCTCGACCCCGCGATGCACCAGGGAGCCTACTACGTCCAGGACCCCTCGTCGATGTTCGTGGCCGAAATTCTGCGCCAGATACTCCCCGACCTCCCGCCGCGGCCCCGCGTGCTCGACCTCTGCGCCGCCCCGGGTGGCAAATCGACCGCCCTGGCCGACCTCCTCCCCGACGGCTCCCTCCTGGTGAGCAACGAGTACGACTTCCGCCGCGCCGAAATCCTCAAGGAGAACATCATCAAGTGGGGCTACCCCTGGAGCATCGTCACCCGCGGCGACACCTCCCGCTTCCGCCGCCTCCCAGGCTACTTCGACCTCATCGTGGTCGACGCCCCCTGCTCCGGCGAGGGGATGTCGCGCAAGGACCCCAAAGCCCGCGAGCAGTGGAGCCCCACACTCGTGGCCCAGTGCGCCTCCCTTCAGGAAGAAATCCTGGCCAACGCCGCCGCGGCCCTCCGTCCCGGCGGCTACCTCATCTACTCCACCTGCACCTTCAACACCGCCGAAAACGAAGCGCGCACCGCCCCCCTCCTCGCCCCCTCATCAGAGTGCGCGAGGCGGAAGCCGAGCGAAGAAAGCGGCCTCCCTGACTGTGGAGAGGCGAAAGCCGAGCTTCACCCCGGTTCCCAGCCCCCCTTCTCTTATTGCCCCATCGAGGTGAACCCCGCCTGGGGCATCCTCACCGAGGCCCCCGAGCCTACCCCCTACCCCTCGCTACGCTTCCTCCCCGGCCGCGTCGAAGGCGAAGGCTACACCGTCGCGCTCCTCCGCAAGAACGGCGCCGCCGACCCATCCCCCGCGCCGCTCCCCGCCCCCTCCCCCCGCGGCAAGAAGCAATCCAAAGGCGCGCCCCGCCCAGCCGTCAAACACCCCGAGGCCGAGCTCCTAAGCCGCGTACCCGCCTCGCTGGGCGCCCGCCTTGTCGAGTACCGCGAAGGGGAGCTCGCCGCCATCCCCGCCGCCATCCACCCCGACTACCTCGCCCTCTCACCCCACCTCGACATCATCCACGCCGGCATCACCCTGGCCGAAACCAAAGGCCGCGACTACCTCCCCACCCCATCTCTCGCAATGTGCGCGAGGCGGAAGCCGAGCGAAGAATGCGCGGCCCCCTTCCCCGAGGTCGAAGTCGCGACCCCCGAGGCCCTCGACTACCTGCGGCGGCAGGCCCTGACCCTCCCTCCCGGCACCCCCAAAGGTTACGTCCTCCTCACCCACCGCCCCGCGCCCGGCGCCGCGCCCCTCCCCCTGGGCTTCGTCAAGAACCTCGGCAACCGCGCCAACAACCTCTACCCCGCCCCCTGGCGTATCCTACGTCAGTGACCCCGCCCCACACCGAACCCATCGAAGCCATATATATAAGAAAAGCGAAGCCGCGGCCCCCTTCCGGGAGTCGCGGCTCGCTTATCGGTAGAGCGCTTGGGGCGGCGGTTGGCGCCGCCCCGGCGCTTTGGTTGTCAGAGGTTCGTTACTTCACAACGGCGGGAGGCTCAACACCCCACTGTGCCTGGCTCAGGCGCAGGTAGTTGTTGTAGCGCCACTGGGCGTTGGCCTTGGCGGCTGCGAACAGCTCCTCAGCCTCGGCGGGATACTGCTTCATAACCGAAGCGTAGCGCACCTCGCCCTTGAGGAAGTCGGCGAAGCCGTCCCAGTTCGGAGCCTTCGAGTCGAGGCTGAACGGGTTCTTGCCCTCCTCTTCGAGAACGGGGTTGTAACGCCACAGGTGCCAGTAGCCGCATTCAACGGCGCGCTGCTCCTCGGCCTGGGAGTGACCCATGCCGGCGCGGAGGCCGTGGTTGATACAGGGGCTGTAGGCGATGATGATCGACGGGCCGTCGTAAGCCTCGGCCTCGCGGATAGCCTTGAGGGTCTGGGCCTGGTCGGCGCCCATAGCTACCTGGGCGGCGTAAACGTAGCCGTAGGTAGTGGCGATAAGGCCGAGGTCCTTCTTGCGCACGCGCTTGCCGGCAGCGGCAAACTTGGCGATGGCGCCGATCGGAGTAGCCTTCGAGGCCTGACCGCCGGTGTTGGAGTAAACCTCGGTGTCGAGCACCAGGATGTTGACATTCTTGCCCGAAGCCAGAACGTGGTCAAGACCGCCGAAGCCTATGTCGTAGGCGGCGCCGTCGCCGGCGATGATCCACTGCGAACGCTTCGCGATGTGGCCCTTCACGGCCAGCAGACCGTTGCATACGTCGCAGCCGCAAGCCTCGCACAGGGGTACGATGGTCTCGTAGACCTCGCGGGTGGCAACGGCGTTGTCGCGGTTGTCGAGCCACTTCTGTGCCTGCTCCTTGATGCCGTCGCAGCACTTGTCGCACTCGGTGGCGGCCTTCATCAGCTCAGCCACGCGGGCGGTCATCTTCTCGTTGGCGATCGTCATGCCGAGGCCGAATTCAGCGAAGTCCTCAAACAGCGAGTTGGCCCATGCGGGACCGTGGCCGCGGAAGTTGGTGGTGTAGGGGGTCGAGGGTACCGAGCCCGAGTAGATCGACGAGCAGCCGGTAGCGTTGGCTACCATTTCGTGGTCGCCGAAGAGCTGGCTGATCAGCTTCACATACGGGGTTTCGCCGCAGCCGGAGCATGCGCCGGAGAATTCGAACAGCGGGGTGGCGAACTGGGAGTTCTTCACGTTGGCCTTGATGTCGACCAGTTCCTGCTTCGAGGCTACCTCCTTGACGCAGTAGTCCCATTCCTTCTGCATGTCGAGCTGGGTTTCGAGAGGCATCATCTTCAGTGCCTTGTTACCCTTCATGCCCGGGCATACGTCAACGCAGTTGCCGCAGCCGAGGCAGTCGAGCACGTCGATCGACTGGATGAAGTGCATACCCTTGAACTGGGGACCGAGGGCGGCCTTGGTGTGGTCTTCGCCGAAGGGGGCGTTGGCCAGCTCGGCGTCGGTCAGCACGAACGGACGGATGGTGGCGTGGGGGCAGACGTAGGCGCACTTGTTGCACTGGATGCAGTTCTCCTCGATCCATTCGGGAACGAAGGCTGCCACGCCGCGCTTCTCGTAAGCGGCGGTGCCGTTGTGCCAGGTGCCGTCGGGGTTGGCCTTGAAGTCGGATACCTTCAGCAGGTCGCCGTTCTGGGCGTTGATGGGGCGAACGATTTCGTTGATGAAGGCGGGATCGTTGTTGGGCGCGGGGGCTTCCTCGGTGAGGTTGCTCCAGGCGGCGTCAACGTCGAGCTTCTTGTACTCGCCGCCGCGGTCAACAGCGGCGTAGTTCTTGTCAACCACGTCCTGACCCTTCTTGCCGTAGCTCTTGACGATGAATTTCTTCATCTGCTCA
>CAJUKE010000020.1:0-17270 GCA_910587075.1 uncultured Muribaculaceae bacterium | reverse complement strand
GGTGTTGGTGCGGTTGCCCAGACCGATTTCCTGAGCGATCTTGGTAGCGTTGATGTAGTAAACCGAGATGTTGTGGTCGGCGAAGTATTTCTTGACCTTGTTGGGGAGGTTCTTGGCAAGCTCCTCGCCTTCCCAGATAGTGTTGAGAAGGAATGTGCCGTTGTCGCGGAGGCCGCGGGTAACGTCGTACATGTGGAGGTATGCCTGAACGTGGCAGGCCACGAAGTTCGGGGTGTTCACCAGGTAGGTCGAGCGGATGGGCACATCGCCGAAGCGGAGGTGCGAGCAGGTGTAGCCGCCCGACTTCTTCGAGTCGTAGGCGAAGTAAGCCTGGCAGTACTTGTTGGTGTTGTCGCCGATGATCTTCACGGAGTTCTTGTTGGCGCCAACGGTGCCGTCGGCACCCAGGCCGTAGAACTTAGCCTCGAAGGTCGACTTGTCGCCCAGGGCGATCTCCTCGGGGAGGGGGAGCGAGGTGAAGGTAACGTCGTCAACGATACCCACGGTGAAGTGGTCCTTGGGCATCGGCAGGGCCAGGTTCTCGAACACGCCGATGATCTGGGCGGGGGTGGTGTCCTTCGACGCCAGGCCGTAGCGGCCGCCTACGATCATGGGGGCGTTCTCCTTGCCGTAGAAGCATTCCTTAACGTCGAGGTACAGGGGTTCGCCGTTGGCGCCCGGTTCCTTGGTGCGGTCGAGCACGGCGATGCGCTTGGCGGTAGCGGGTACGGCGGCGAGGAAGTGCTTGGCCGAGAAGGGGCGGTACAGGTGTACCGATACCAGGCCGACCTTCTCACCCTTGGCTACCATGTAGTCGATGGCTTCCTTGGCGGCCTCGGTTACGGAGCCCATGGCGATGATCACGCGCTCTGCGTCGTCGGCGCCGTAGTAGTTGAACAGACCGTACTTGCGGCCGGTGATGGCCGAAATCTGCTCCATGTACTGCTCTACGATTTCGGGAACGGCCTCGTAGGCGGTGTTGCAAGCCTCGCGGTGCTGGAAGAAGACGTCGCCGTTCTCAGCCATGCCGCGCGATACGGGGGCCTGGGGGGTAAGGCCGCGGCTGCGGAACTTGGCCAGGGCCTCGCGGTCGAGAAGCGGGGCGAGGTCGTCGGTCTCCAGCATCTCGATTTTCTGGATTTCGTGGCTGGTGCGGAAGCCGTCGAAGAAGTTAACGAAGGGGATCGACGACTTGATGGTGGCCAGGTGTGCCACGCCTGCCAGGTCCATAACCTCCTGCACGGAGCCTTCGGCCAGCATGGCGAAGCCGGTCTGGCGAACCGACATTACGTCCTGGTGGTCGCCGAAGATGCTCAGCGCGTGGCTGGCCAGGGTGCGGGCCGATACGTGGAACACGCAGGGGAGCTGCTCGCCGGCGATTTTGTACATGTTGGGAATCATCAGCAGAAGACCCTGCGACGCGGTGTAGGTCGTCGTCAGCGCCCCGGCCTGGAGCGAGCCGTGAACGGCGCCGGCAGCGCCACCCTCGGACTGCATCTCCTGTACCAGTACGGTCTCGCCGAAGATGTTCTTACGGCCGGCTGCCGCCCATTCGTCGACATATTCGGCCATAGTGGATGAAGGTGTGATGGGATAGATCGCCGCTACCTCCGAGAACATATAGGAGATATGCGCGGCGGCCTGGTTACCGTCACACGTCAAGAATTTTTTCTCTTTGCTCATAACTTGACTTATAGTGAAATAATTGTGTTGCTTTCAGGGTCAGGTGGTCAACAAGTCCGCGCGGGAAGGCTGGCGCCGCCCCGCGGTTTGCAGCCGCAAAAATACCACTTTTTCGCGAATCTGAGGCCAAACTATCGTTAAAATCCGCTCCACGCGTCATTATTATGGCGCTTTTCCGCCGAAAAACACCCCGCCGCGCCCCATTTGAGGATTTTTTCGTAACTTCGCGCAACCAAGTTTGTACTAAACCCGACCATGCCTGACGTTCAACGCGACCTTATCCCGGAACCGGCCCTGAGAAGGCTCCCCTGGTATCTGGCTTACGTCACCCTTCTCCGCGAGAGGGGCGACGAGTTCGTCAGCTCCACACAGATCTCACGCGAGCTTAAGGTCGACGCCTCGCAGATCGCCAAAGACCTCTCATTCCTTAATATCAGGGGAAAAACGCGCATCGGCTACGAGGTGCCCCTCCTGGAGCACAAGCTTGAGGAGTTCCTCGGGTTCAGGCGCTCGCACCGCGCAGTGGTCGTTGGCGCGGGCAGCCTCGGAGGCGCCCTCATGCAGGACTCCGGGCTCAACCGCTACGGGCTCAACATCGTGGCCGCCTTCGACACCAACCCCGCCCTGGCCGGGAAGGAGTGCGCCGGAATACCCGTCTACCCCCTGGCCGACCTCGCGTCGGTAGTGCGCCGCGAAGGCGCGACAGTGGGCATCATCACCGTGCCAGTCGAGCACGCCCAGAGCGCCGCCGACCTCCTCACCGAAGCCGGAGTGAAAGCCCTCTGGAACTTCACCCCCTTCCGCCTGAGCGCCCCGGAGGGCGTAGTCCTCACAAACACCTCCATCTACGCCCACCTCGCCGTTATGTATAACCGCATGGAGGACAGCGCCAACCAATGAAAATCCTCATAGTCGACCGCCCGCTGGAGCGGTGGGACGGCGCCTGGGACGACGCCCTCGCCGCCGACGCGGCACCCCGCCCCGACCAGCTACCCCTCACCCTCGGAGCCGACTCCGCGCTGGTGCGCCCCGGGTTCCCCTGCTTCCTCCCCGACTTCGCCCGCGAGGGGTGGGAGATGCGCCTGGCCCCGGTGATCCGCGTAAGCCGCCTCGGCAAATGGATCGAGCCCCGCTTCGCCCACCGCTACATCGACGCCCTCTCCCTCGCCGCCATCCTCCGCCCCCGCGGGCCGGAAGCCTCCACCTCCCCCCACTCCTCCTTCCTCCCCATATTCGACGGTGCGATCACCCCGGGCCTCTTCACCCCCCTCCCCGAAGGCCCCGAAGCCCTCCTCGCCGTGAAAGGCGCCGAACCCATCCCCTTCACCCTCAGTGACCTCCGCGCCGCTGAAACCCTGGCGCTCATCAGCCGCTCCGTAACCCTGAAGAGCGGCGACCTCATTATCCCCGCGATGTTCCCCGCGGCCTTCCCCGCGGCCATCGGCCTCGACATCGCCGCCTCGGTTTTATCCCCCGGAGCCTGCCCCCCCGACGGCAAGCCGCAACTCCGCGCACGCGTCAAATAGCGCGCGTGCGCAATAAACGCCCCCGACCAATCGTTTAGAGTTTGGAAAAAGTAAACCCGCTTAAAATGTCTGATATTCTACGCGCCATAATATTTGCCGCGGCCGCCGCCATCGCCTCCTTCGGCGCCCCCGCGCTCTCACCCTCCTATTTCTCCCGCTCGACACCCCTCTCGTCGGGCCGATGGGTGAAAATCAACGTCACAAACACCGGCATGCAGGAGATCACCGCCGAGGAACTCGCGGCAATGGGCTTCGACGACCCCTCGAAAGTTGCCGTGTGTGGCTTCGGCGGCGCGATGCTCGGGCGACAGCAGTTCGACGACGCGATCCCCGACGCCATCGCCCCCGTCCCCTCCGAGGTGGTGAACGGCAAACTCATCTTCTACGGCGAGGCCGGGGCGCGCTTCCGCCCCTGGCGCGAGAACCTCTCCGCCGGACGAGGCCGATGGAAGCCGTCGCTCGTGCGAAATTACTACTCCGAAACCGGCTCTTACTTCCTCACCGAGACCCTCGAACCGGCACGCCCCGCGACCGTGGCGCGAGCCGACGCGTCAGCCGCCCCCTCGCTGGCCAACACCACCTGGGGCTTCACCTTCCGCTCGTTCGACAAGGGGCGCTACGGCAACCTCGGGGCGCGCTTCTTCGGCGACGACCTCAAGGAGACCGGCCCGCAGACCTTCGACATCACCCTCCCCGGATACCGATACGCCGGAACCTCTATCAGCCAGGACTATAACCGCGGCATCCACTTCGCCGGGGCAATGGCCACGAAGTCGCTCTCGGTTGTGACCGTCAACTGGCGCCTCCCCTCGGGTACCACAGTGGCCACAAAGTCGAGGGTCGCCGACCAGGTGCTCCAGAACTACCGCGAGCTCCAGTTCTTCGGCATGGAGAACGCCCGCCAGACCAACGATGAAGTATACTCCCTCAAGCTCTACGCCGGGAGCAACCCCGAGGCCGTGACTTCCGAGCTCCAGTACGGCGCGGTCGACTACTTCGCCCTCACCTATCTCCGCTCATCCGACTTCTCGCGGCCCGTGGCCCAGCAGATGGTGACCTTCACATCGCTCACCGACCCCGCCCAGCAGCTCCCCCTCGAAGGGGCTTCCGAAACCCTCGCCGTGTGGGATGTCACCGACCCCGTCGCGCCCAAAAGCCTCCTCCGAGGCGCCTCCTCTTCCGAGCCGGGAGCACCCGACGCCGTGACACTCGGCCGCGTCGGCTCCGCCCCCGACGGCACCGCGCCGGCGTTCATCGTGTTCGACCCCGCGCTGACCCTCAACAAGGTTGAGTTCGCCGGCGAGGTGGCCAACTCCAACCTCCACGCGATGCAGGCCCCGGAAATGCTCATCGTGGCCGCCCGCGAGTTCATGCCCCAGGCCGAGCGCCTGGCCGAAATACACCGCTCGCTCCGCGGCACCGACGCGGTAGCCGTATGCCAGGACGACGTGTTCAACGAATTTGCCTCCGGCACCCGCTCCCACGAGGCCATACGCCGCTTCGCCCGCATGCTCCTCGACCGCGGCCCCGCAAAGTTCCGCTCGATCCTGCTCATGGGCTACGCCTCGTCCGACAACCGAGGGCTCGCCATCCGCGAGCTGGGGTGGCGCGACCGCTACGTTCCCATCTACGAGTGCCCCCACCTCTCGATCGGCGGCAACCACTCGCTCAGCTACTCCTCCGACATTTTCTACGGCATCCTCTCCGACGACTTCTCGATTGACAACGCCGTTTGGCCCAAGATGGACATCGCCGTGGGGCGACTCCCGGCGCAGAACGCCGAGCAGGCCAACGACATGGTCGACAAAATCGAGCGCTACCTCACCAATCCCCCATCGACCGGCTCCACAAACCGCGCCATGCTGATGGCCGACTCCGACAACGATAACAACTTCGTAACCCAGGCCGAGTCGCTCGCGAAAATCGTCGACCAGGAGAAGCCATCCACGATGCTCTACAAGGCGTACGACGACCTCTACCCCCACACCAACAACGGCCCGACGCACTACCAGGACTTCGTGGCCGCCACCCTCCAGGAGGGAACTTGCTTCATGGCCTACTTCGGCCACGGCTCGTCGGGCGGCTTCGGCGTGAACGGCCTCTGGAACTCGGCGCTGGCCAAAAACACATTCTACCCCGTGCCACCCCTCACGGTGCTCGGCACCTGCTCCCCCCTCTCCATCGACCTCTCGCCCGACTGCGTGGGTGCCTGGATGTTCATCAACAAGAACGGCGGCTCAATCGGCGTCATCGGTGCGCAGCGCGAGGTGTATATGAACTATAACTTCGACATCGTGGAGGCCGTAACCCGCAAATACTTCTCAGCCGAGCCAAACACTACCCTCGGCGAGATTTTCCGACAGGCCGTCAACTCCAACGCCGACCTCCAGGCCGAGCGCAACCGAATCAAACAGGAGGAGTTCGACGCCGCCAACCCCGGCTCGACCACGGTGCTCGCCATAGACTCGGCCCTGATTCTCAACACCCGCTCCTACACCTTCGTGGGTGACCCCGAGATTCCGACCTACGCCCCGACCCACTCGGCGCGCCTCGCAGCTGTCAACGGCACTCCCGCCGCTTCCGCCACCATCGAGGTCGAACCCCTGCGCCCCATAACGCTCGAAGGTGAGATTCTCGGAGCCGACGGCGAGGTTGACCCCTCCTTCTCCGGTGAGGCTATTATTATGGTGTACGACTCTCCACGCGAAGTGAAGGATGTGAGCAACCGCCCCATCCCCCTCACCATCGCGACCGACCAATACCCGATTCTCAACATCAAGGCCCCGGTGAGGAACGGCAAGTTCGCGACCGAGGCCACCCTACCAATCCCGGCACGCCCCGGAGGCTCAAACACCGTCTCGCTCTACGCGATGAGCGACAATGGGTTTGAGCACGCCAACGGCGCCTTCGACCGCCTGAAGGTCATCGACACCGACCCCAACCTCCTCCCCGAGCCGCAGCCCCCGGTGATCTCGGAGCTGTACATCGACTCCCCCGACTTCGTTTCGGGCCAGGTCACCGGTCCCGACTTCACTCTCCGCGCCTCGATTTCCGACCCCTCGGGCGTGATCGGTGTCAGCTCGCTCTTCGGCAAATCGCTGACGGTTAATCTCGACGACTCCAAAAACATCGCCGGAGCGGCCGCGTGGCTCTCTTCCGACGCCAACGGCGAGGCTACGCTGGCACTCCCCGTCAGCGGCCTGGTCGACGGCCCCCACCGCCTGACGCTCACCGCCCGCGGCAACGCCGGGGGCGAAGCCTCCCGCTCGGTGAGCTTCACCGTGGTGAGCGCCCCGGCAAAGGCCATCCTCTCAACCCGCCAGACCACCGCCGTCGAGGGGGCCGACATCGACCTCGATCATGACTTCGCCGACACCCCGGAGTGCCGACTGGTGGTCACCGACCTCGACGGCAACACCGTGGCCCACCACCCCGCCGCCTCTTTCCCCTTCCGATGGGACCTCAACGGCTCCGACGGACAGCGCGTGCCCGACGGCGTTTACACCGCGACAGCCTACCTCCACAGCGGACTCCGCTACGCCGCCGCCTCGACCCCGATCGTGGTCCTCACTGAAAAATAATCCCCTTACCGGTCAATTATTATAAGCATAAAAACTACCGATGAAGAACTTACGCGTTATCTCTATCGCGATGGTATCGGCCGCGGCGCTCAGCGCCTCGGCCGATGCTCCCCAAGGCTACTACGCTTCCTGTGAAGGAAAATCGGGCCGCGCCCTCCTGCAGCAACTCGAAGCGGTAGTTGGAACCCACAAGAACGTCGGATACGACGGGCTCTGGAATGTGTACAAAACCTCCGACGTGCGCCCCGAGGATGGCACCATCTGGGATATGTACTCCACAAAGCGCTGGAAATTCGGCACCGCGCAGTGCGGCAACTACAAATATGTGGGCGACTGCTACAACCGCGAGCACTCTTTCCCAAAAAGCTGGTTCGACGACAAATCGCCGATGGTGTCCGACGCTTTCCACATATACCCCACCGACGGCAAGGTTAACGGCCAGCGCTCTAACTTCCCCTACGGCGAGTGCGCCAACGGCGAGACCGAGCCTGCCAACGGCTCGGTGAAGGCTCTCGGCAAACTCGGCACCTCCACCTTCCCCGGCTACAGCGGAAAGGTGTTCGAGCCGGTCGACGAGTACAAGGGTGACTTCGCACGCTCATATTTCTATATGGCCGCGGCCTACAACTCCAAAATTTCCACCTGGAGCTCCCCGATGCTCGCCGGGAACAGCTACCCCGCCTACTCAACCTGGGCTATAAACCTTCTACTCAAATGGCACCGCCAGGACCCCGTGAGCGAGAAGGAACGCTCGCGCAACGACGCCGTGCAGAAGCATCAGAACAACCGCAACCCCTTCATCGACAACCCCGAGATGGCCGAATACATCTGGGGCGACAAGCAGGGACTCCCCTGGCATGAGGGTGCCGGAAACGAACCCGCGTTCATCCTCCCCGCGACCGGTGCCACCCTCGACTTGGGCGTGACAGGAGCCGGCGTTCCCCGCTCGGCCTCAGTCGAGGTCCGCGGCGCGGCTCTCAAGGAGAATGTCGCCGTTACGGTCAGCGGCAACGGCTTCTCGGCCAACCCGGCCTACATCACCGCCGACAACGCCAACAGCGGCGCCTTCGTCACCGTGACCCTCAACCCCGCCGCCGCGGGTGCCTTCACCGGCACTCTGACTCTCCGCTCCGGCGACACCGCCACCTCCGTAGCCCTCTCCGGCTCGGCCGTCGACGGCCTCCCCGCGCCCCGCGTCACCGAACTCACCGAAAACTCCATCGCCGTGGCATGGAGCGACATCGACATCCCCGGCACCGCCTATACCCTCCACATCGTCCGCGCTGACTCCGGCAACCCCGTCCAGGGCTACCCCCGCCAGGTCAACGCCGCCGATGAAGCCGCCGAAATCTCCGGCCTCGAACCCGAAACGGCCTACTCCATCTGGATCGCGTCCCCGACCCTCGTTTCCGACAAGGTCGCCGTGACAACTCCCGCGCCCACCCCCTCAGTGGGCATCCTCTTCGACGGCGAATGGTACTTCCGCTCAACCCCCGGAACCCCCTCCGAGCCCGCCGAACTCCTGGCCGACATCGAGAACATCCCCGGCAATGTCACCTTCTCCGTAGCCGCCCCCTTCCAGCTCAGCAAGGACAAGGCCGACTGGGGCGCCTCCGTGACCCTCGCCCCGGGCGAGGACCGCTTCTACCTCCGCCTCTTCGGCAACAACGAGGGTGATTTCACCTCCACGATTCTCATCACCGCCGACGGCTTCCGCGACGACAACGTCACCGTCAGCGGCCTCATATCCGCCGCCGCGGCAACCTTCGTCGAGGACTTCGAGGCAAAACCCTCCGCCTCGACCTACGGCCACACCACCTACCAGGGCAACGCCGCCCTTTGGGATGCCGAGGGGGTATACCTCGGTACCGCTTCCGACCCCAGCCACTCCGGCTCGTTCGCCGCGCGATTCAACAAGGCCAACAACACCCGCTACCTCGCGATGCTCGACGACAAACCCCGCGGCATAGGCTCCGTGATCTTCTGGGGCAGAGTATGGGGCAGCGACACCAACAACGTCACCTTCGTGGTATCAGTCAGCGACGACGGCGGCGCCTCCTGGCGCGAGGCCGGACGCGTCGACGTGCTCCACCAGACCGACGCCAACACCTATCAGGAATACCGCGTGCCCGCCAACATCGCCGGAAACCGCTGCCGCGTGAAGCTCGAAGCCGTGGCCGGGGGCCGATGCATGATCGACGACCTCGCCCTCACCGACTTCCAGCCCTCTTCGCTCGAAGAGCGCCTTGAGGACCCCGCCGCCGAGTACCACACCTGGGACGCCTACACCCGCGGCGGCGAGCTCCTGATTGAAAACGAGGCCCCCGCCGACAACCACTTCACCATCTACTCCCTCGACGGCACCCTCCGCTTCTCCGGCACCCTCCCCGCCGGCACCACCGCCCTCCCCCGCTCCGCGACCGGCACCGGCCTCCTCCTCGTCACCGTCCGCGACCACACCCGCCGCGTCCTCCTCCCCTGATCCCCTCCCTTCCCCGGCTCTCGCCTCGCCACTGTGGCGAGGCGAAAGCCGAGCTTCCCCCCTCCCCCCGCACTTCCCATCGCTTCCCCGCCTTGTCGTTCCGTGTGAGGGCGAAGCCCGAAGTCCCCGCCCTCCACCCGCGAGGTGCGCGAGGCGGAAGCCGAGCGAAGGAAGCGAAGCCCCTCCCCCCGCAGGCTTTTGTCCCCCGTGCCGGCGGCTTGCCGCCGGGGCGCGGCAGCGCCTCCCGTTTGGCTTTTCCGCGATAATTAATTAACTTTGTCGATTATGGGAAAACTCCTCTGCGCCATAGCGCCGCTCCTCATCGCCCTCGCGGGCTGCGGCGGCTCCAAAACCTCCGAGGCAAGCGCCTCGGAAGCGACCCCGGCGCGCCCGTCAGCCGCCGTTCCCGCGCCCGACGCCGACTCCCTCCACTCCTACGTCGCCGCCCAGGTAGCCCTCGGGCCACGCGTACCCGGCACCCCCGCCGCCGAGCGCTGCGCCACCCTCTTTGAGGACCGCCTCCGCGCCTTCGGCGCCGACACCGTCGTCACCCAGGTAGCCACCGTAACCTTCGCCGACGGCTCCAAGGCCCCCGCCCGCAACATCCTCGGCCGCTTCAACCCCGATGCCAAACGCCGCGTGCTCCTCCTGGCCCACTACGACTCCCGTCCCTGGGCCGACGAGGACCCCGACCCCGCAAACCACCGCAAACCCATTGACGGGGCCAACGACGGAGCCTCCGGCGCCGCCGTCCTCCTCGAAATCGCGCGCCTGCTCGGCAACGAGCGCCCCGACGGCCTCGGCGTCGACCTCCTCTTCGTCGATGCCGAAGATTCCGGCGTAAGCGACGGCGGCCAGTCGGAACTCACCTGGTGCCTCGGCACACAGGAATGGGTCAAGGACCTCCCCTACACCGCCGCCGACCGACCCCGCTTCGCCATACTCCTCGACATGGTAGGGGGTAGCGACGCCCGGTTCCACCGCGAATACTTCTCCGACCGCCTCGCGCGACCCGTCGTTGACAAGATATGGGCCGCCGCTGCGGCCGCCGGATTCGCCGACCGATTCCCCAACTCACCCGGAGGCTCCGTCATCGACGACCACATCCACATAAACCGCGCCGGAATCCCCTGCGCCGACATCATCGAATCCATTAACCCCCAGACCGGCTCTTTCAACCCGACCTGGCACACCATGGACGACAACCTCGCCAACATCGACCGCGAAACACTCCGCGTTGTCGCCCAGGTTGTCGCCAACGTAATATATAACGAACAGAACCAATGACCATCAACGAACGACAGGACCAGATAATCGACGACCTCGAACCCCTTGACGACTGGATGGACCGCTACGCCTACATCATCGACCTCGGCAACCAGCTTCCACCTCTCGACGAGAAATACCGCACACCCCAAAACCTCATCGAAGGTTGCCAGAGCCGCGTTTGGCTCAACGCCGAGCTCACCCCCGACGGAAAGCTCGAATTCTCCGCCGATTCCGACGCCCTCATCGTCAAAGGCATAATCTCGATGCTCGTCGACGTCCTCTCCGGCCACACCCCCCGCGAGATCCTCGACGCCGACCTCTACTTCATCGACCGCATAGGCCTCTCCGAGCACCTCAGCCCTACCCGCTCCAACGGCCTCCTGGCCATGCTCAAGCAAATCAAAGCCTACGCCCTCGCCTACTCCGCCAAATCCTGACCCCGCCCCCCCCCCCCCCCCCCCCCCCCCCCCCCCCCCGCCCCTCTCCCCGCCTTCCACCCGCGAGGTGCGCGAGGCGGAAGCCGAGCGAAGGCCGCGAAGCCCCTCCCCCGCCTTGTCGTTCCGTGTGAGGGCGAAGCCCGAAGTCCCCGCCTTCCCCACCCTCTCTCCTCCCCGCATGGCTTTTGTCCAAGTGCCGGCAGCTTGCTGCCGGGCGCGTAAGCCCCTCCCCCGAATCCCTAACCCCCTTAAACCCATAATCCAATGTTCGCAAGCCATCCCAAGGGCCTCATCCCCGCCGCTCTGAGCAACATGGGCGAGCGTTTCGGCTACTACATCATGAACGCCGTGCTCGTACTCTTCCTCTGCTCCAAGTTCGGACTCTCCGAAGAGACAAGCACCCTCATCTACTCTTTCTTCTACGCCGGAATCTACGTCCTGAGCCTCGTCGGAGGCTACATCGCCGACAAGACCCAGAACTACAAGCGCACCATCATCCAGGGCCTCTGCATCATGACCCTCGGCTACGTCGTCCTCTCAGTGCCCGTCCTCGCGACACCCGAGAACACCGCCTGGCTCCTGACTCTCACCTGCGTCGCGCTCTTCTTCATCGCCTTCGGCAACGGCCTCTTCAAAGGCAACCTCCAGGCTATCGTGGGCCAGCTCTACGACAACCCCCGCTACGCCGCCCAGCGCGACTCCGGCTTCCAGATCTTCTACGTCTTCATCAACATCGGCGGCCTCATCGCGCCCTTCGTCGCCCCAATGCTCCGCTCCTGGTGGCTCGACGTCAACGGCATGGTGTATAACGCCCAGTTCCCCGCCATGTGCCACCAGTTCCTCTCAGTCACCGACTCCGAGAACCTCCAGAACATCAACGAGCTCATGGCCATGGCAACCTCCGTCGGCTCCGCCGCCGGACAGAACCTCCAGGAATTCTGCACCCAGTACCTCAACGTGTTCAACACCGGCGTCCACTACTCCTTCATCGCATCCGTGGCCGCCATGCTCATCTCCCTCACCATCTTCGTCTGCACCAAGAACGGCCTCCCCAATCCCCCCAAGAAGGAAGCCGCCCAGACCGTCACCTACACCACCGAGGAGAAAGCCCGCATGGCCAAGGAAATCAAGCAGCGTATGTACGCCCTCTTCGCGGTGCTCGGCATAGCCATCTTCTTCTGGTTCTCCTTCCACCAGAACGGCACCTCCATGTCGCTCTTCGCACGCGACTTCGTCGACACCTCCGCCATCGCACCCGAAATCTGGCAGGCCGTCAACCCCTTCTTCGTCATCGTGCTCACCCCCGTGATCATGTTCATCTTCGGCTCACTCGCCAAGAAAGGCAAAGAAATCTCCACACCCCGCAAAATCGCCATCGGCATGGGCCTCGCCGGCATCGCCTACCTCTTCCTCACCCTCTTCTCCATCGGCGAAGGCTACCCCTCCGGCACCGAATACCGCGCCCTTGAAGCCTCCGGCGTCGCCGTCGCCAAAGCCGGCTGGTGGGTACTCATCCTCTACTACTTCTTCATGACCGTCGCCGAGCTCTTCATCTCCCCCCTCGGCCTCTCATTCGTATCCAAGGTAGCCCCCAAGCACCTCCAGGGCCTCTGCCAGGGCCTCTGGCTCGGAGCCACCGCCGTCGGCAACCTCATGCTCTGGATCGGCCCCCTCATCTACAACAAATACCCCATCTGGGTCGCCTGGGCCGTATTCCTCGCCGTCTGCCTAATCTCCATGGGCATAATGTTCGGCATGGTCCGCTGGCTTGAGCGCGTAACCGCCGACTAACCCCCCTCCCCTCGGCTCCCCCCCTCTTTCGCCTCGCCACTGTGGCGAGGCGAAAGCCGAGCAAAGCAAGCGCGGCTCCCCTCTTCTCCGCCCCGCATGGCTTTTGTATAAGTGCCGGCGGCTTGCCGCCGGGGCGCCAAAGCGCCTCTTCACCCATAACCCCTTTCACCCCCTTCCCAAAAATGGCAAAAAAAGTCGCCGAGACCCCGTTAATGAAGCAATATGCCGAAATGAAACAGAAGCACCCCGACGCGGTGCTTCTGTTTCGCGTCGGCGATTTCTACGAAACCTTCTGCGACGACGCCATCACCGCCTCCGAGATCCTCGGCATAACCCTAACCCGCCGAGCCAACGGCTCCGCATCCTCAATCGAGCTCGCAGGCTTCCCCCACCACGCCCTCGACACCTACCTCCCCCGCCTCATCCGAGCCGGCAAGCGTGTCGCCATCTGCGAGCAGCTCGAAGACCCCAAAACCGTCAAGAACAAACTCGTCAAGCGAGGCATCACCGAGCTCGTCACCCCCGGCGTGGCCCTCAACGACAACGTCCTCTCCCACCGCGAGAACAACTTCCTCGCGGCCATACACTTCACCCGCGACACCCTCGGAGTCGCCTTCCTCGACATCTCAACCGGCGAATTCCTCGCCGGAGAAGGCCCCGCGCCCTACATCGAGAAACTCCTCTCCAACTTCGCCCCCAAGGAAATCCTCGTCGAGCGCGGACGCAAGCCCCGCCTCGAAGAATCCTTCCAGGCCCGCTACCTCGCCTTCGAGCTCGACGACTGGATCTTCACCGACCAGGCCGCCAACGACCGACTCCTCAAGCAGTTCCAGACCACATCCCTCAAAGGCTTCGGGCTCGGCAAAATGCCCGCCGCAATCACCGCCGCCGGAGCAATCCTCCACTACCTCGACATCACCAAGCACGACCGCACAGGCCACATCACCCGCCTGGCCCGCATCGAGGAGGAGCAGTTCGTGCGCCTCGACCGCTTCACAGCCCGCAACCTCGAACTCCTCCAGCCCCTCTCCGACGACGGCAAAAGCCTCCTCGACATCATCGACCGCACCGTCAGCCCAATGGGCGCACGCATGCTCCGCCGATGGGTATCATTCCCCCTCAAGGACCCCGCCGCCATCAACCGCCGCCTCGACGCCGTCGACCACTTCTTCCGCTTCCCCGAAAGCCGCGAAAACCTCCGCACCCTCCTCGAACAGGTCGGCGACCTCGAACGCCTCATCTCCAAAGTCTCCGTCGGCCGCGTCACTCCCCGCGAAGTGCTCCAGATACGACGCTCGCTCGAAGCCGCCGCCGACGTCAAACGCGAACTCGAAGCCACCGGCTCCGAGCCCCTACGCATGATGGCCGAGCAGCTCAACCCTTGCCCCGCCCTCGCCAAACGCATCGCCGACACCATCACCGACGACGCCCCCAACGCCCTCAACCGCGGCGCCGCCGTCATAAAACCCGGCGTCGACCCCGAGCTCGACGAGCTCCGCGACATCTCAGCCCACGGCAAGGAAACCCTCCTCGCCATTCAGCGCCGCGAAAGCGAGGCCACAGGCATCACATCCCTCAAAGTCGGCTACAACAACGTATTCGGCTACTTCATCGAAGTCACAAACACCCACAAGGACAAAGTACCCCCCTCCTGGACCCGCAAGCAGACCCTCGTCAATGCCGAGCGATACATCACCCAGGAACTCAAGGAATACGAGGAAAAAATCCTCACCGCCGAAGAGCGCGTCGCAATCATCGAGTCCCGCCTCTACACCGAGCTCGTAAACCACCTCGCCGAGTACGTCGCCGCCATCCAGCTCGACGCACGCGTTCTCGCCCGCCTCGACTGCCACATCTCCCTAACCCGCGTCGCAGCCGAGAACCACTACAACCGCCCCATCGTCGACGACTCCCTCACCCTCGACCTCCGCGCCGCCCGGCACCCCGTCATCGAGCGCCAGCTCCCCATCGGCACCCCCTACATCGCCAACGACATCCTCCTCTCCAACGACACCACCCAGATAATGATGATTACCGGCCCCAACATGGCCGGCAAATCGGCCCTCCTCCGCTCCGTCGCCCTCAACGTACTCCTCGCCCAGATCGGCTCATTCGTCGCAGCCGACTCAGCCCGCGTCGGCGTCGTCGACAAAATATTCACCCGCGTCGGAGCTTCCGACAACATCTCCCTCGGCGAGTCAACCTTCATGGTCGAAATGAACGAAGCTGCCTCCATCCTCAACAATATGAGCGCCCGCTCCCTCATCCTCTTCGACGAGCTCGGCCGCGGAACCTCGACCTACGACGGCATCTCCATCGCCCGCGCCATCGTCGAGCACCTCGCCGACTCACCCGAGCGACCCAAAACCCTCTTCGCCACCCACTACCACGAGCTCAACGAACTCGAAGCCTCCTACCCCTCCGTGCGCAACTTCAACGTCTCCGTCAAGGAAATCGACGGCAAGGTAGTCTTCATGCGCAAACTCACCCCCGGCGGTTCCGAGCACAGCTTCGGCATCCACGTCGCCCGCCTCGCCGGCATGCCCCGTCCCATCCTCGACCGCGCCACCCACATCCTCCACCACCTCGAAGCCGCCGCCGCCCAAAGCTCCCAATCCCCCCAATCCTCCCAAATCTCCCAATCTTCCCAAAGCTCCCCCTCCACCTTGTCGTCCCGTGCCGAGGGCAAAGCCCTCGGATCCCAGCCCTCCCCCTCTCCCGAAGGCTACCAAATGTCCTTCTTCCAGCTCGACGACCCCGTCCTGGCCCAAATCCGCGACGAGCTCCTCGGCCTCGACATCGACAACCTGTCCCCCCTCCAGGCCCTCAACAAACTCTCCATCCTCCGAGGCATCCTCACCGGAAAATAACCCTCCGCCCCTATGGACCAAATGACCCTCCACATACTCGGTTGCGGATCAGCCACCCCCTCCCTCCGCCACCTCCCCGCCTGCCAGGTTATCGAATACCGCGGCCGACTCATGATGATCGACTGCGGCGAAGGCGCCCAGCTCTCGATGCGCCGCGCCGGACTCCATATGAACCGCCTCTCCGACATCTTCATCTCACACCTCCACGGCGACCACTGCCTCGGCCTCCCCGGCCTCCTCTCAACCCTCTCCCTCCAGCAGACCGGAGGAACCCTCACCATCCACACCTTCCCCGAAGGAGCCGCCCTCTTCCGCCAGCTCGTCGACTTCTTCGCCCCCCGACTCACCTACGACCTCCGCTTCAACGAAATATCACCCCGCGGAGGCCAGACCATAAAAGAAACCGACTCCCTCACCGTCACAACCTTCCCCCTACGCCACCGCGTACCATGCGTCGGCTTCCGCTTCGACGAGAAACCAAAACTGCGCCACCTCCGCGGCGACGTCGCCAACTTCCACGGCATACCCCCCTACCTCCGCCTCGCCATAAAGCAAGGCGCCGACTTCACCAAACCCGACGGCACCATCATCCCCAACCACCTCCTCACACTCCCCCCCGACCCAGCCGCCTCCTACGCCTACTGCTCCGACACCCTCTACTTCCCATCCCTCGCCGACTCCGTCCGCGGCGTGACTCTCCTCTACCACGAAGCCACATACGCCGACGACAACATCTCCAAAGCCGCCGACCGCTTCCACTCAACCGCCTCACAGGCAGCCCTCATAGCCCGCGACGCCGACGTCGGCACCCTCCTCCTCGGCCACTTCTCCAAAGCCTACAACAGCGAAGACCGCCACCTCGCCGAAGCCTCCGCCATCTTCCCCCGCGTAATCATCGCCCGCGAAGGCCTCGCCCTCCCCGTAAACCCCGCAACCCTATGCCCGCCAACGAACAAGATATAAAATACATGCGCCTCGCCCTCGACGAGGCACGCCGCGCCGCCACCCTCGGCGAAGTACCCGTCGGAGCCATCATCGTCTGCAAAAACCAAATCGTCGGCCGCGGACACAACCTCACCGAAACCCTCAACGACGTCACAGCCCACGCCGAAATCCAGGCCATCACAGCCGCCGCAGGAACCCTCGGAGGCAAATACCTCACCGACTGCACCCTCTACGTCACCGTCGAACCCTGCCTGATGTGTGCCGGAGCCATCGCCTGGGCCCAGATCCGCCGCATCGTCATCGGCGCCCCCGACCCCAAGCGCGGCTACTCCGTCCAAGTCAGCCGCTCCCCCTTCCATCCCCGCTGCGAAGTCATCACCGGCCTCCTCGCCCCCGACTGCGCCTCCCTCATGACCTCCTTCTTCGCCTCCCGCCGCTAACCCTCCCCCAAATCGCCCTCCCCTCCAAGCTCCCTCTCTCCCAATCTTCCCAAATCGCCCATTATTCCCAATCTTCCCAAATCGCCCCTCTCCCCTTCCCCCTGTTTTCGCCTCGCCACAGTGGCGAGGCGAAAGCCGAGCTTCCCCGCGCGAAGCCGTCGGGTGGAGCGAGCCTAAGCGAGCGGCTTCCCATCGCGAAGCTGTCCCTCCCCGCCTTGTCGTTCCGTGTGAGGGCGAAGCCCGAAG
>CAJUKE010000019.1 GCA_910587075.1 uncultured Muribaculaceae bacterium | reverse complement strand
ACGATTTCTCGGTGCTCGGCCAGAACTGGGGCTTCCCGACCTACAACTGGGAGGAGATGGCCCGCGACGGCTTCGCCTGGTGGAAGGCCCGCTTCCGCAAGATGGCCGAGTACTTCGACG
This sequence comes from uncultured Muribaculaceae bacterium, assembly GCA_910587075.1. Taxonomy (GTDB): domain Bacteria; phylum Bacteroidota; class Bacteroidia; order Bacteroidales; family Muribaculaceae; genus UBA7173. The sequence continues at coordinate 58,721 of CAJUKE010000019.1, read as the reverse complement.
TTTACCGCATCGACCATGTGCTCGGGTTCTTCCGCATTTGGGAGATACCCATGAGCCAGCTCCACGGCCTGCTCGGTATCTTCAACCCCGCGCTCCCCTTCACTGCCGACGAGCTCCGCGACAGCTATGATTTCTGGATCGAGCCGGAGGAGCATACCGTGCCGTTCATCCGCGACTATATGCTCCGCGACTTCTTCGGCGAGTTCACCGACGAGGCCCGCGAGCGTTTCCTGGTCGATGACGGCTACGGCCACTTCCACCTCCGCGACGGCTTCGGTACACAGCGCGAGATTGCCGACTACTTCGGCGCCCAGGAGCCTACAGAAAAGAACCGCCGCCTCTCCGACGCGCTCATGGGGCTTGTCGACCAGGTGCTCTTCATCGAGGATCCGAGGGAGGAGGGTAAGTACCATCCGCGCATCTCGGCTCAGTTCACCTACGTTTACCGCTCGCTCACCGACTACCAGCGCTGGTGCTTCGACCGCCTCTACAACGACTTCTTCTACCACCGCCACAACGATTTCTGGTATGGCAAGGCTATGTGGAAGCTCCCCCCGGTGATCGATGCTACCGATATGCTCACCTGCGCCGAGGACCTCGGCATGATACCCGACTGTGTGCCCGCCGTGATGGGCGCCCTCGAAATTCTCACGCTCGACATCCAGCGCATGCCCAAGAACCCCCGCGAGGAGTTCGGTAATCCGGCCACATATCCTTACTACACCGTGTGCACCACCTCGACCCACGACATGGGGGGGATACGCGCATGGTGGGAGGCCGACCGCGCCAAGACCCAGAGCTTCTACAACCATATCCTTGGCGAGCAGGGTGAGGCTCCTTATTTCGCCGAGCCGTGGGTTTGCGAGAAGATAGTCGACTCCAACCTGAAGTCGCCCGCGATGCTCTGCATACTCCCGTTGCAGGACTGGCTGTCGATCGACGGACAGCTGCGCCGCGAGAATCCCGCCGACGAGCAGATCAACGAACCAGCTATCTGCCCCTACTATTGGCGTTACCGCATGCACCTCACCATGGAGCAACTGCTCGCCGAGCGGCTCTACGCCCGTCGCGTGGGCGCGCTCGTGGCCGAGTCGGGCCGTTGAGCGGGCGCTTCCATCAAACCGCTTAAGCGACGCCGCGCCGGAGATTCAACTCCCGGGCGCGGCGTCGTTCGCGTGTTTTTTTCCGCGGCGTGCAACCTCACGCGCTGCCGCCGCGTCTATGATTCGAATGGCGGTTGAAATAGCTGCCGGCTTTAGAAATTTTCAAGCAGTTTCTTAGCGTCACTCAAGCCTACCACAGATGCTCAAACTCACAAACATCAACAAGACATACCCCGGGGCTGTGCCCCTGCATGTGCTCAAGGATATTAACCTTGAGATACGGCGCGGCGAGCTCGTGTCGATCATGGGGGCCTCCGGTTCCGGCAAATCCACGCTGCTCAACATCCTGGGTATTCTCGACAATTACGACTCCGGCGAGTATATCCTCGACGGCACCCTCATTCGGAATCTCAGTGAGAACAAGGCCGCCGACTATCGTAACAAACTCATCGGCTTCGTGTTCCAATCGTTCAACCTCATTAATTACAAGAACGCCCTCGAAAACGTGGCCCTGCCGCTGTTTTACCGCGGGGTGTCGCGCCGCAAGCGCAACGCACTGGCAATGGAGCAGCTCGAACGTATGGGGCTCGCCGACCGCGCCCACCATCTCCCCGGCGAGCTTTCCGGCGGTCAGAAGCAGCGTGTGGCCATCGCCAGGGCAATGATTACCGACCCGGCGGTGATTCTCGCCGACGAGCCTACCGGCGCCCTCGACTCTAAAACCTCGGCCGAGGTGATGCAGCTTTTCCGGGAGCTGAACCGCGAGCAGGGGAAGACTATCGCCATCGTGACCCACGATCCCGGGGTGGGGGAGCAGACCGACCGAGTGATCCGCATCTCCGACGGACGCATTCTCCAGCCCGGAGCCCCGATTGTCGAACCTAACAAAGTAGCCCTCTGATGATATGCGGGTTTATGATATGAATTAATGCGTTGATGAGACTCTGATGAGTTATATTCCACAAATTTACTTCATATCTCATAACTCTGACTTAGTACATAATTATGTTCGACCTTGTAAGCGAAATACTTCAGACTCTGCGCCACAACAAGCTGCGCACCGCCCTCACGGGGTTCTCCGTGGCCTGGGGCGTGTTTATGCTAATCGTGCTCCTGAGTATGGCCCGCGGGCTCACCAACTCTTTCCGCGAGGATGTTATGGGGAGCAGCGCCAAGCAGATTTCCGTTTGGGGCGGCCGCACCTCCAAAGCCTACCACGGATACAAGGAGGGACGGCGCATAAAGCTCCGCGACGACGATATGGAGGCTATCGAGGATGCCCAGCCCGCCGATATCGTGGAGGTTACCTCGGAGGTCTACGGGCAATCGCCTGCTATCTCGACCGCCACCCGCCATATCGACGGCGGATATACCGGGGTGTACCCCAGCTATCTTGAACGCGAGGGGCACAAGCTGCTCGAAGGGCGCTCCATCAGCGACCGCGACATCGAGCGGCTCGCCAAGGTGATGGTGCTCCCGACCGAGTACGCCGCGCAGCTCTTCCCTCCCGACGGCAAGGGGGCCGTGGGGAGCCGCGTGCGGTGCAACGGCCTTTCGTTCCTGGTGATCGGTGTCTACAAAGGGCATTGGAGCCGCAACAAACTCATCCCGTACACCACCGCCAAGATGATGCAGGAAAAGAAGGATGAGACTGGCGGCCTCAGCGTGCTCCTTTCCGACAATGTCGGCGACGAGCAGCGGGGGCGCGATGTCGAGAAAGGGGTGCGCCAGACTCTCGCCGCGACCCACGAGTTCGACCCCGACGACGACAGCTCGCTGTGGGTGTTCAACAAATTCGTCAACTCGCTTCAGATGGAGAACGGTATGAACATCCTCAACGTGGGGGTGTGGGTTCTCGGGCTTATGACCCTGTTGAGCGGCGTGGTCGGCATCAGCAACATTATGTTTGTGTCAGTCAAGGAGCGCACCCACGAAATCGGCATACGCCGCGCCATCGGCGCGCGCCCCGCGCGAATAGTCACCCAGGTTATAGCCGAGGGTGTGGCTATCACGACCCTCTTCGGCTATATCGGCATCGTGCTGGGCACCGTCGTGGCCCAGTTGATAGCTACGGCACTGGCCGACCAGCCGTTTATGAGAAATCCGACGGTAAGCCTCGCCATCGCTTTCGAGGTGACCGCCGTGCTGATTGTCGCCGGTGCGATAGCCGGCTTTTTTCCGGCGCTGAAGGCGCTGAAAGTGAAACCTGTCGAGGCTCTGCGCGACGAATAATGCCCTTATCAGATGAAAGTATCGCTGTTCGACATTGAAAACTGGAAGGAAATCGGCTCCACACTGGCCCGCAACAAGACGCGCACCTTCCTCACCGGCTTCGGCATTTTTTGGGGGGTGACTATGCTGGCCCTCCTGATGGGGGGTGCCCGTGGTGCAGAGGATATGCTGCGCCGCAACTTCCAGGGGTTCGCCACGAACTCGGCCTTTATGTCGCCGGGATGGACGAGCGAGCCTTACAAAGGGCACGCCAAGGGGCGCGAGTGGGAGTTCCGTGCCCGCGACCTTGAAATCCTCCGCCAGTCATTCCCCGAGTTAAGCACCGTGACCCCCTTCCTCGGGGGGCGCTCCGTGAGCTACCGCAACGGCAAATACTCCTACTCGGCAGATATAATGGGGGTGGAGCCGGAGTTCGTGAATATGATGGAGCCGGTAATCTACGAGGGGCGTTTCATCAACTCCACCGATATCATACACGAGCGCAAGGTCGCGGTAATCGGCAAGAAACTCGCCGCCGAGATTTTTCCCAATTATGCCTCGGCAGTAGGGAAGATGGTTGAAATCAATGGTATATCATACACGGTGATAGGTATCGCCGGACAAAATAACGAGATGCGCCTAAACGGGTCGCTGATCGACGAGCAGGGGATTCTCCCCGCCAGCACCTACCGCCGGGCCTACAACGTGGGCGACAACGTGGGCGCGCTGCTCATCGTCGGCGAGCGCGGCGCCAACCTTACCGACCTCGCCCCCAAGATACGCCAGACGCTTTACCGCCTGCATGACATAGCTCCGTCCGACAAGGGCGCGATGTGGTTTATGAATGTCTCCGAGGAGTTTTCAAAGGTCGACACGATGTTTGTCGGGCTGTCGTTGCTGGCGCTGTTTATAGGTATGAGCACCCTCCTCGCCGGAGTGATAGGTATCGGCAACATTATGTGGGTGATTGTGAAGGAACGTACCCAGGAAATCGGCATCCGACGCGCCATCGGCGCCAAGCCGCGCGACATCATCGCGCAGATTCTTTCCGAGGGTGTGGCGCTCACGGCTGTGGCCGGAATCGCCGGCATCAGTTTCGCCACAATTGTGCTCGCCGTCGCCCAGACTCTCACCGCCAACGAAATCTCCACTCCGCGCTTCCAGATGAACCTCGGCCAGGCGCTCGCGATATTCGTCACTTTCGCCGTGCTCGGCACCCTCGCCGGACTCATCCCGGCCATCAAGGCCATGCGTATCAAGCCCGTCGAGGCCATGAACGATAAATAACAACAACTACGCTATATGAAGAAAGTTTTTAAAATTATCCTTTGGTCGCTCGTCGGCCTGGTGTTCATAGGCACGTTTGTCTATCTGTACTATAATTCCAGGGATAAGAAAACAAGCTATGAACTGGTGACCCCGGAGGTCGGCAATGTCGAGCGCACAACGGTGCTTACCGGCAAAATCGAGCCGCGCGACGAAATCGAAATCAAGCCGCAGATCTCGGGTATCATAAGCGAGATTCTCGTCGAGGCCGGCGACCTGGTGAAGGATGGCGACATTATCGCCAAAATCCGCGTCATCCCCGAGCAGACCCAGCTCTCTTCGGCCGAGAACCGCGTGGAGGTGGCCCGCATCTCCCTGGAGGAGGCGAAGCTCACTTTTGAGCGCACCAAGACCCTCTATGAGAAGAAATACGAGAGCCGCGAGCGATTCGAGGCCGACCGCGCCGCCTACGAGCGCGCCGTAAAGGAACTCGAACAGGCCCGCGACCAGCTCACCATCGTGCGCGACGGCGTTTCTTCGGCCAACGCGCAGAACTCCAACACCCTCGTGCGCTCCACCGTCACCGGTCTCGTGCTCGAAGTGCCGGTGAAGGTCGGCTCCTCGGTGATTCAGGCCAACACGTTCAACGACGGCACCACCATCGCCAAGGTCGCCGATATGACCGACCTTATTTTCAAGGGTAAGGTCGATGAGACTGAGGTAGACCTGCTCAGCGAGGGTATGTCGGTCCGCATCTCGGTCGGGGCCGTCAGCGGTTCGGACTATCCCGCGGTGATTGAGAAAATAGCCCCGATCGCCACCGAGGAGAACGGCACTAACACCTTCGAGGTGAAGGCCGCGCTCGACCCCGCGAACGCAGCCAAACTCCGCGCCGGATATTCGGCCAACGCGACGGTGATTCTTGAGAAGGCCGAGAATGTTACCACAATACCCGAACGTGTCATTGAATACAGCGCCGACAGCGCTTTCGTGTACATTCTCAAGGGCGATGAGGCCAAGGAGCCTTACGAGTTCGAGCGCCGGGCGGTCAAGACCGGCGTGTCCGACGGCCTTGTGGTCGAAATCAAGGATGGCGGTGTTGACAAGGATTCGCGTCTGCGCGGCAACAAGAAGGAGGAGGAATGACCATGCGCCGGATGTTTCTTTCCTTAGCCGTGCTCCCGGCCTTGGTTGCCGGGGCGCAGGACGCACCCTGGAGCCTGGAGCGCTGTGTCGATTACGCCGTGAGCCACAACCTCACCGTCAAGGCCCGCGAACTTGAGACCGAGGCCGGGCGGCTCACCCTCACCGAGGCCCGCGACAGGGTGCTCCCCACGGTCGATGCCGGGGCTTCGCAGACTTGGAATTTCGGCCGCGGTCTCACCGCCTCCAACACTTATGCCGACCGCAACACTTCCAATTTCCAGTGGAGCGCGGGGCTAAACCTGCCTTTGTTCCAGGGGCTCTCCACCGTGAGGCGCGTCAAGGCGTCGGAGTCGTCGCTCGCCCAGACTCTGCTGGAGACCGCCGCCGCGAAGGACGACATCACGCTCAACGTCGTGGCTCAGTACCTCCAGGTGCTCTACTCCAAGGAGGTCGAGCAGAGCGCCGCGTCGCAGGTAGAATACACAGCCTACGAGGTGGGGCGCCAGCAGGCTCTCGTCGAGCAGGGGAAGGTGCCTGAGGCCGACCTCTACGACGCTCAGGCGCAGCACGCCCAGGACAAGCTGCAACTTGTCACGGCCCGCAACGATACGCGCACGGCGCTCGTGCAGCTCGCCAACCTCCTCCAGCTCCCCTCGGCCGACGGGTTCGACATCACGCCCCTCTCCGATGCCGACCCGGTGATTCCCGCGCCCGAACTTGTGTATGCCGACGCGCTTGGCGTCAACAATTCGCTCCTTGCGGCCCGGCAGGGTATCAACGCCGCCAACGATAACATCTCGCTCGCGAAGACGGGCTACATACCGCGGATTGATTTCAATGCCGGCATAGGGTCGAGCTACTATAAAATCGGTGGTTTCCCCAACGAGAGCTTCGGCGCGCAGATGCGTCATAATTACGCGACCTACCTCGGCTTCCGCCTGACTGTGCCGATTTTCGACGCCTTCTCCACCCGCAACTCCATCCGCCGGGCGCGCCTGTCGAAGCTGCAGGCCGAGCTGGAGCTCGACCGCCGCGAGTCGGAACTCTACAAGGAGATCCAGCTCGCCTACTACCAGGCCGAAGGCGCCCGCGAGCGATACCTCGCCTCCGGGGAGACGCTTGAAAAAATGAGACTCTCCTTCGAGGCCACCCGCGAGAAGTACAACCTCGGCCGTTCCACTCCCGCGGAGTTCGAGCAGGCCAAAAACAACCTCTTCCGCACCGAAGTGGCTTCAATCCAGGCCCGTTACGAATACCTGCTGCGCTGCCGCATCCTCGCCTACTACCGCTCAAACCGCCTCTGAGTCCACCCGGGCCGACAGTAGTGGCCTAAACCGCACACCTGTTTTTGGCGAAAAAAATCAACGGCCCTATTGCATATTTAAACGATAACGCCTAAATTTGCGTTATAGAAACAAAGAGACCTCCGAGAGAGGGGGCTGGAGAGCCGCCGACACGGCTTCCCTTTCCCAAAGATATACGCCACACCAAAGTTGATTGGGAAACTCATCAAAAATATATGAAATGCCGAGACAACCTCGTATGTACGATGGCGGGCCCCATCCCTCTCTGAGGGAGCGTCCCTTCGGGGAGCCAGGCGGATTACAAAGGACTACGAGACCTCAAAACCTGTCATTCGGAGTTTCATCGCATCCTTTGATGTGGCACCTACAGAGCGAGGCCGCTACCCATCTGGGTTCCGGCCTCGCTTCCTTTTACCATGCCCTCTTCACCCTTCCCTCATTCCTTTTACCCAAGCCTGTCGTTCCGTGTCGGGGGCGGAGCTCCCGGAAGCCGGCCCTCTCCCAGCGAAGCAAGGGCGAAAAAAGAGGCCCCGGAAATTCCGAGGCCCCTTGTTAAGGTTTGCGCTATTGGTGGGGTCAGCGCTTGAGGTACTTGTAGATTTCGGTGCCGTTGGCGGTTTCGATGGCCACGGCATAGATGCCGGGGGCGAGGCGCTCGATGAGTTCGGCAACGCAGTCGCCGCGGCCCTCGCTCACGATGGCGCCGGTGTAGGCGTTAACCACCATGCAGCTTATCACAGCGGCGCCGTCGGCCACCGCCTCGGTGATGCCGGACTCGGCCAGAGCCTTGTAGGCCGCCATCACGTCCTCGGCCGACATAGCCCCGGGGGCGATCACGAACTCGTCGAGCATACCCTCGTAGGGGCGGGTGGTCTCGTCGCTGATACCAAGCATGAGGGGTTCGTTATTGTCGTTGATCGCGTCGGTTTTCACGCCGGTGGCGCGGGCTGCTTCCTTGCCGTCTATGTAGAGGAGCGTCATCTCCTGCTCGACGTCGCGCACGCAGGCTATGTGGTGCCATTTCCCATCGAAAGCCGCGCTGGCGTCGGAGAGTTTGCAGTCGGTTTTGGTCACATTGTCGTCGATCGAGAAGCAGAGGTAGCCGTTGCGGCGTTCCAGGCCGATCCAATGGCCGGTGGTGCCGGTTGAGGCGTTGGCCGAGTGGCTACCCTTGAAGAAGATGTAGGCATCGTCGTCCTTGGAGTTCATCCACATATGCGCGGTGAAGCTCGAATTGCCGAGCTGGATAGCGTCGTAAGCCTCCTGGGTGTAGCATGAGCCGTTGCCGAACTCGGCGGCACCGCCCTTAACGCCGGTGGCGGCGACGGGCTGCGAAGCACCGGCAGCGGCCTGACCGTAAACGAGGTTGGGGGTAGTCGCGCCCACCTCGTCAAGGGGGAAGTAGGCGAGGTCCTTGCCGGTGGTGGCGTAGCGTTCAGCCACCTTTTCGGGAGTCATGGCCCCGTCGAAGATGGTGAGCTCGTCGAGCAGACCTTTGTAGGTGTTGTTGAAGTTCACGTTGACGTTGCCGATCACGAGGGGCTCGTTGTTGTCGGCGATGGCCCCGGTGTTGTCGGCCCCGGAGGCCACCTGCTTGCCGTCGACGTAGAGATAGAGCGTATGGTTGAAGTGGTCGCGCACCATCACAATGTGGTGCCACTCATCGTTCATCCACTTGTCGGCCTCCTTGACGTAGGCCTGGCTTTTGGTCACATCGTCGTCGATGGCGAAATAGAGCACGCCGTTCTTCAGTTCGAGGCCCACCCAGTTGCCCGAGGTGCCGGTTGCGGCATCCTTGGCGATGGAGCCTTTATGGAGAATGTAAGCGGCGTCGTCGGCCGATTTCATCCAGAACTCAATTGAGAAGTCGCGTTCGCCAAGCTGCATCTCGGGGTAGCTCTGCTGGGTGTAGTAGGCGGTGCCGTCGAGGGTGAGCGCGCCACCTTTCACGCCCTCTGCGATGGTGGGGGCGGTGCCGGTGGCGAGGGTGGCGAAGCCGTTGACGTGGTTGCGAATCTGCTCGCCGACCTCGTCAAACGAGTAGTAGGCGAGCGGGGTGAGCTTTACCGATTTGGCTACCTTTACCTTGATTGTCATCGACGCGTTCTTGTCGTCGGTGGCTCCGGTGGTCGCGAGGTTTATCTCGAAGTTTCCGGCCTCGGCGGGGGTGCCGCTGAGGGTACCGGTGAGGGTAGCGGCGTCAAACTCCCAGCTGAGTCCTTCGGGTACGTTGGTGGCGGTGATGCCGGTGGCGCGGAGAGCCTTTACCTTCACGGCTTCGATGGGGTCGCCGAAGTTGACAAGCTGGGCGGAGGCGCCCTCGCTGAGCATCAGCGCGGCGCGGGTCTCGTAGCGGTCCTCGGGCGAGTAGCTCAGGTGGGGCGGCTGGTTGTAGGCCGTGTTCTGCCAGGCGATAGCCATGCGGTACTGGTGGTCCTGCATCAGGCAGTCGAGCTTGTACTCGGTGGGGATTGTGGTGGTAAAAATCAGCAGGTCGCTGTTGGTGGAGCCGTCGTGGAGTATCACCTCCTCGCGCCAGTCGCCGAAGAGGTCGGCCGAGAGGTTGGGGGTGGCTTTGGTGCCGTTGCACGACGCGGCGTTGCTCCACTGGTTGAAATTCACCAGTGTGTTGATTTTCGAGAAGTCGGGTTCGGGCTTGCTGATGGTGGTGCCGTCGAGCAGCTCGTCGAGCAGGTCGCCGTCCCAGTAGATTCGGAAGTTGATCGGGGGGCGGTTGTCGGCAATCGCCTTGCCGTAGCTGTAGACCGACGCGTCGCTCGCGGCCCAGTATTCGTAACCGGGGAAGTTGGGCGACACGTTGGCGGCCAGGCCGCGGCCTATATCCTTGCCCGACTGCTTTTTAAAGAAAAGGATTTCGCCGGTGCGGGCATCGCGCATCTCGGTGTCAAAGGGATAGCCCGATTCGGTCTCCTCGTGTGGCATGAACACTTGCAGCCCTTCGCGGTCGGGGAGCATCTTTGCCAGGTGGAGTGCGTCGCCGTGCCCCTCGTAGTCGGTCTTCGGGTTGGTGCGATAGAGGAGGGTGCCGTCGTGGTCGAGCGCTCCGGCGCCGTAGATGATTTCGTCCTTGCCGTCGAAGTCAACGTCCCCCACGGTCAGCGAGTGGGCGCCTTCGCCCCAGAGTCCCTTGCCTTTGACTTTCGACTCGTGGAACCACACCTCTTCAAGCTTGCCGTCGCGGTAGTTCACGGCCCACACGAAAGCGCAGCGGTAGTATCCGCGGGCGAAGATGGCCGAGGGGCGCTCGCCGTCGAGGTATGCCACTCCGGCCAGGTAGCGGTCCGAGCGGTTGCAATAGTTGTCGCCCCAGATGCTGGTATCGACGTAGTCGTAGGCGGGCTTGTAGGGTATGGTGCTGAGGGCTTCGCCGGTCTTGCCGCTGAACACTGTCAGGTATTCCGAGCCGCCGCGCACATGGCCGTAGATTTTCGAGGGGTTGTCCTCAAACATACGGTAGTCGTCGGTCTCTTTGTCGTCGCCCAAGAGAACCCAGTTGCCCAGGCCGTCCTTGGTGCCGGGAGCGGTCTTGCATATCATCTCGGCCGAGCCGTCGCCGTCGAAGTCGTACACCATGAACTGGGTGTAGTGGTTGCCCGAGCGGATGTTGTGGCCTAAGTTTACGCGCCAGAGCCGGGTGCCGTCGAGCTTGTAGCAGTCGATGATCGTGGGGCCGGTGAGACCTTTCGACGCGCTGTCCTTGGCGTCGGTGGGCATCCATTTCACGAATAGCTCGTAAACGCCGTCGCCGTCGACATCGCCCACCGATACGTCGTCGGGGGTGAACTCGTGGAAGCTGGCGTTCCCCACCGGGCCTACCTTGCCGCTGTTGGGGCGGTCGAGGTGCACCTTGAGGTAAGGCTCGGCCCAGGCGGCGCAGCTGCCGCTGTCAAACGTCGTGCCTCCGGCGTTGGCGCGCACCTCGTAGGTCGCGCCGGCGGTTCCGGCGGCGTCGGTGAAGTTAGTCACTTTGGAAATAGGGGCGTCGTTGATTTTCACCCCGTCGCGGTACACGTCGAACGTCGTCGCGGCGTCGTCGCTAACAAGCGAGCGCCACGATACGAACACTCCGTTGTCGACCTTCACGGCTACCACACCTCGGGTGAGGTACTCCGACTGGGGGGCGCCGAGGGCCTGGAGGCCCATCGAGGCAACGAGAGCGACGCTAAGCAAATACTTTTTCATCGCGTGAATGATAGGAATCAGATTAGGTTAAAAATGCTGTTCAGGTATTAATTATCGCGAAATTAGCGATTTTCCGCCAATTCTACTAATCTCGTGGCGTTTATCGTCGCATCGGGGAAAACGAAAGACCGCGGCAGGGGCTGTCGCCTGTGCCGCGGTCGCGATAAATCTCTTTTTGGAGCGGATTACATGTTCATGCCGCCGTCGACCTGGATAACCTGGCCGGTGACGTAGCTCGACATGTCGGAAGCCAGGAAGGTGGCCACGTTGGCGATGTCGTCGACTGTGCCGCCGCGGCGCAGGGGGATTTTCTGGATCCAGTCCTTGCGGATATCCTCGGGGAGGGCGGCGGTCATGGCGGTGTCGATGAAGCCCGGGGCGATGGCGTTGGCGCGGATGTTGCGCGATCCTACCTCCTGGGCGATGCTCTTGGCCAGGGCGATCATGCCGGCCTTGGAAGCGGCGTAGTTCGACTGGCCGGCGTTGCCGTGAACGCCCACCACGGATGCCATGTTGATGATCGAACCGTGCTTCTGGCGGAGCATGATGGGGAGCACGGCGTGGATGAAGTTGAACGCGCCTTTGAGGTTGACGGCGATCACGGCGTCCCACTGGGCCTCAGTCATGCGCATCATCAGGCCGTCCTTGGTGATACCGGCGTTGTTGACCAGGATGTCGATCGAGCCGAAGTCCTTGTGGATTTCCTTCACCACTTCCTCGGTCTGTGCGAAGTCGGCGGCGTTGGAGGCGTAGCCTTTGGCCTTGACGCCTAAGGCGATGATTTCTTCTTCGGTTTTCTTGCCGTTCTCGTCGATCACGAGGTCGGTGAACGCTATGTTGGCCCCTTCGGCGGCGAAGCGCAGGGCGATTTCCTTGCCGATGCCGCGGGCGGCGCCGGTGATGAGGGCTGTCTTTCCTTCGAGAAGTTTCATAGGGAATGTTTTATGAAATGTGATGTTTGATGTTTACTTTTCGCTGGGGCGCCGCAGGGCCTCGACCACGAACTCTATCGTCTGGTCCTGCACGCGCTGCCGGTCGAGCCCGAGGTTTTCAAGGGCCTGCCGGTGGAGGGGGTTCTCGATGCCGAGCAGGAGCACCACCACGAGGCTCTCGGCCCGCTTGGCCTGCTCCCGGTCGAACTCGCCCGACCGCACCCCTTCGTCGAGTATCTCCCTCACGATCTGCATCTCCTTCAGCGCCGCCAGGCGTTTGGTTCGGCCGGAGCGCCGGAAGTCGAGTTTCAGTAGGTCGGGGATGGAGTCGGGAATCTGCCAGCCGGTGGCCTGGCCGGCCACGATGTCGGCCCTCGCGTGGAGCAGCTCCGAGATGCGCTGGGCCGCGGGGGTGTCGCTGCTTATGATGCTCCGCTCGCGGCTCACCAGTTGCTCGCTCTCGCGCTCGATTACCGCCTGGTGTATCTCCTTTTTGTTTTTGAAATAGGTGTATATGGTGCGCCGTCCCTTGTCCGAGGCGTTCGCTATGTCGAGCATAGTGGTGTTCTCCACCCCTTTGCGGGCGAAGAGCTGCCGTGCCACCTCGATAAGTTTGTCGCGGGTTTTGCTTCCCATAACCTATTGTGTAAAAATTCGTGCGAAGTTACTAAAAAAAGTTCATAACCGAAGAGTTTTGACGCAAAAAGGGTGGCAAACGCCATTTTTCGGCATCTTCCTTTGGCTATCGGCGACGCTTTTGCTAATTTCGTTGTTTAAATGTTTATGGAAAAGTTTCGCAAATCATATATCGGCAGCGCGGCGCTGTTGAGGGGCTTCGCGCTCGCCGTGGCGGCGCTCGTCTGCGTGGTGTCGGCCCCGGCCGCCGACCTCTCGTTCACGTCGCGCGAGGCGGCGCAGGTAGGCATCGTAGTGCGCGACCTCGCTTCGGGGCGCGAGACGGTGGCTCTCAACCCCGACGTTGCCCTCACTCCGGCATCAATCACCAAATGCGTCACAGCCGCGGCGGTGTTCGCCGCCGGACTGGCCGACTCGCGGTTCGAAACCCCGGCCTACGTCTCGGGATCGGTAAGCGACGGCGTGCTCGACGGGTCGGTGGTTATCGTCGGCAAGGGGGACCCTACCACGGGGCTGCGCTCCTTCACCCGCGGCGACGGCCTGGCTGACAGCATTGCCGCCGCGCTCAGCCGTATGGGAGTGCGTGAAATCACCGGCTCGATTCTGCCCGACTGCTCATACCTCTCATCGCCCGGGCCGAACTCCCGTTGGGAGATCGGCGACGCCGAATGGAGCTACGGGGCGGGTCTCTACGCGTTGAACTATAACGGCAACACCCGGGGCACCGACCTCGCGCTCCCCGATCCTCCCGAGGCGTTCGCCGCCGAGGTCGAGGGTAAGCTCGCTCCCGCGGGAATCACCGTGGGGTGGGGGGCCGACGACCTCCCCCCGGTTGCCGAACTCTGGCCGATCACCTCGCATAAGTCGGCCGACTACGAGGAGATTCTTTCCCGTATGATGGTGCGCAGCGACAACCTCTTCGCCGAGGCCATGCTGCGGGCGCTCGCCCCGGGCTCGACCCTGAAGGGCGCGCTCGCCCGCGAGAAGGAGCTCCTCGGTAAGCTCGGACTGGAAACCTCGCGGGTAGGGCTGTTCGACGGCAGCGGCCTCTCGCGCAACGACCGTTTCTCCCCCCGGTTCCTCGCCCGCCTGCTCGCCGCGATGGCCCGGCGCTCCGACGGCGCCCGCTACGCCGCGCTCTTCCCACTGGCCGGGCGCGACGGCACTGTGAAGAAGCTCCTCCGCGGCACCCGCCTCGAAGGGAAGCTCGCCTTGAAGAGCGGCAGCATGATGGGGGTGCTCTGCTACGCGGGCTACAAGCTCGACGCGAACAACCGCCCGACCCACGCCGTTGTGGTTATGGTCAACGGCTATTTCTGCCCCGCGGCCGAGGTGCGGAAAGCAATCCAGAGCTTCCTCCTGAAAACCTTCCCCTGACCCCTTTATTCAGATATAGTTGACAAACCAAATATACGCCCCAATGGTATTGACCGAGATGATCAACCTCGCCGCTGAAATAGCGGAACAGCTCCTTGTTGCCAAGGACAACGAGAGCGACGGCCTCCTCCCCAAGACCAAGCTCGACATCATACGCCTGGCCGAACTCGCCTCCACTCTCCCCGACCTCCCCGAGCCGACTCCCGAGCCGCAACCCGCCCCGGAGCCGGAGCCTGAACCTGAGCTTGAGGCCGCCCGCGACTGTGGCGAGGCGATAGCCGAGCTTTCCCAGCCCGAACCCGAGCTTTCCCAGCCCGAACCCGAGCTTACCCAGCCTAAACCCGAGCTTCCCCAGCCTGAGCCCGCTTCCCCCCAAGCTCCCGCGGCTTCCGAGCAGGGCCTCGTGGCCGCCGAACTCCGCCGTTTGTTCTCCCTCAACGACCTGTTCCTCTTCAGGCGCGAGCTCTTCCAGGGTTCGCAGGTGCTGTTTGACCGCGCCTTGGAGGATGTGGGCGCGTGCTCCTCGGCGCCCGAGGCCCGCGAGATACTCATAAACAACTACGCCCTCGACCCCAAGCGCCCCGAGGCCAAGGAATTCCTCGCGGTGATAAGCGGGCTTTTTGAAATCTGAAACTTATGAGCGGAAAACTTTATGTGGTGCCCACCCCGGTGGGCAATCTGGCCGATATGGCGCCCCGCGCCATCGAAACCCTGCGCGAGGCTTCGCTGATTCTGGCCGAGGACACCCGTACCTCGTCGGTTGTCAGCAAGCATTTCGGCATAAACACCCCGATGCAGGCCTACCATAAATTCAACGAGCACGCCGCGACCGCCCCGTTCCTCGAACGGCTCAAAGGGGGCGAGACCATAGCGCTGGTATCCGACGCGGGCACCCCCGCCATCTCCGACCCCGGTTTTCTGCTGGTGCGCGCCTGTCGCGAGAACGGCATCGAGGTCGAGACGCTCCCCGGCCCGACGGCCTTCGTGCCGGCGCTCGTCAACTCCGGCCTCCCGTGCGACCGCTTCACCTTCGAGGGGTTCCTCCCTCCGAAAAAGGGGCGTGCCTCACGGCTCGCCTCCCTGGCCGTCGAGCCCCGCACCTTTATAATATACGAGTCGCCGCTGCGTCTGGCCAAAACCCTCTCGGAGCTTGCCGCGGCATGCGGCCCCGAGCGCCCCGCCTCAGTGTCGCGCGAAATATCCAAACTCCACAACACCACCCACAACGGAACCCTCGCCGAACTGGCCGAATATTTTTCCGTGAACAATCCCAAAGGGGAAATCGTTATTGTTGTATCGGGCAAGACCGACAAGGCCGACGGCCCGAAAGTCCATAAAAACAAATACCGTACAAACGAAAACGACGACTGAGACAATCACAACTTTAACACTGATTCAGAACATTACTATCCATTTATTATGAAGACGCTTACATACACCGTGCTCGCCGCCCTCGTATTCGGAGTGGCCGCTTGCGACTCCAAGAAGAACGCCCAGGAAGGTGCCGACAACTATCCTACCACCGCCGACTCCCTCAAAGTGGCCATGGCCAACCAGGACTCACTCCTGATGCTCGTCAACGATATTTCCGAGGGCATGGCCCAGATCAAGCAACTGGAGAACATACTCTCGTCGACCGGCGACCTCACCGCTGAATCGAAGGACCGCCGCCAGCAGATCCGCGACGATATGATGGCTATCCAGCAGACCCTCCAGCAGCGCCGCGACCGTCTGGCCGAACTTGAAAAGAAACTCAACGCCTCCGACGGCAACAACAAGACCCTCCAGCGCACCATCGAGACGCTGAAAAAGCAGATCGCCGACCAGGAAGGCACCATCGAGGGGCTCCGCGGCGAACTCGCCCAGGCCAACATCAACATCGAGCGCCTCACCGCGGCCACTGACTCGCTCAACACCGCCGTGAAGGATGTTACCGAGGCCAAGGACCTCGCCCAGGAAGAGGCTACCAAGCTCACCAACGAGCTCAACACCTGCTACTACGTCGTAGGGTCCAACAAGGAGCTCAAGGAGGCCAAGATCATCGAAGGGGGCTTCCTCCGCAAGACCAAGGTGCTCCCCGAGGACTTCCAGCTCAACGCCTTCCTCAAGGCCGACAAGCGCACACTCACCTCGATTCCCCTGCACTCCAAGAAGGGCAAAGTGATGACCCAGCAGCCTGAGAACTCCTACGAGATCGTGGAGGATGCCGCTGGTCAGAAGATTCTCAAAATCACCGACGCCACCGCTTTCTGGAACAAGTCCAACTACCTCGTGATCCAGATCGACTAATCAAACATAGGCTTAACCCCATATGGTAGCCGCGCCTCCCTGGGCGCGGCTGCTTTTTTTCTACTTGGCGGTGGGCTCGGCTGGGCGGTTTGCGGGGATGGGGGGAAATGGCTAACTTCGCGGTCGGAAAAGTTTATTACAAGGAAAAAGATTGCTATTAGTTTGTAAGCTATGACTTCGATTGCCCGGAAACTCAGGGAGGTAGCGCGAGAGTCTACTTTCCCGGTGCTTATGGCGCTGTGCGCCGTGCACTGCTTCAATGATTTGCTCCAGTCGGTAGTGTCGGCTGTCTACCCGATGCTGAAGGAGGACCTCTCCCTCTCGTTCGGCGAAATCGGCCTTATAACGCTTGTATATCAGATTGCCGCCTCGGTGTTCCAGCCTGTGGTAGGGCTCGCTTTCGACCGCCGTCCGTTCGTGGGGAGCCTCCCTATGGGTATGGTGTTCTCGACACTCGGCATCATACTTTTCGCCTACTCCTCGTCGCTGCTGATGGTGCTCGCGGCGGTGTTTCTTGTGGGTGTCGGCTCGTCGACGCTCCACCCCGAGGCATCCCGTATCACCTCCCTCGCGAGCCACGGGCGCCGCGGTCTGGCCCAGTCGATTTTCCAGGTTGGCGGTAACTTCGGCGGTTCGATCGGACCGCTGCTGGTTGCCCTGATTGTGGCCCCCAACGGTCGCCATTACGTCGCCTGGTTCCTGTTTGTTTCCGCGATGGCGTTCTACGCCATGCGTCGCGTGTGCTCCTGGTATGGCGGCTATCTCAAAACCAACGGCTCGGGTGCCGTTGGCGCCGTGGGACACATACGCCGCCCGCTCTCGTCCGGGCGCACCCTTTTCGTGATCAGCGTGCTCATGGTGCTCATCTTCTCGAAGTACATCTATATGGCGTGCCTCACCAACTATTACACCTTCTACCTGATTGAGCGGTTCGGCGTGACGATCAAGATGTCGCAGGTGTTCCTGTTCGTGTTCCTGGTGTCGACAGCCCTCGGAACCCTCGTCGGCGGGCCGATCGGCGACCGCTATGGCCGCAAGCCTGTGATTTGGGCCTCGATTCTCGGCACGGCGCCCTTCAGTCTGCTCATGCCTCATTGCGGGCTGGCGCTCACCGTGGTGCTCAGTTTCTGTGTGGGCTTCATGCTCTCCTCGGCCTTCCCCGCCATCCTACTTTACTCCCAGGAGCTGCTCCCCAACAAGCTCGGCCTCGTGTCGGGGCTCTTCTTCGGTTTCGCTTTCGGCGTGGCGGGTGTGGCGTCAGCCATCCTTGGCGACTTCGCCGATGTGTACGGCATCGACGCGGTCTACAATTTCTGCGCCTATACCCCTCTGCTCGGCCTTGTGGCCTGCCTTCTGCCGAATTTGAAAAAGCTTCCGGGCGAGGAGACACTCTGACGCGGAGGCCTTGCACAATTATGGGAAATTTTGGCGCGCTCGGTCGTTCGCGGTAACTTCGCGTTATGAAACTGAGTTACGCCTACATCGCCGCGGCTCTTATCGCCGCAATGCCGCTGGGTAGCTGTCGCTCCGATTCGGGGCGCGACGAGCTGGCACACCATCATGACCACGGCCACGACCACGAGGCCGAGAACCACGACCACGAGGCCGAGGAACCGGGCCATAGTCACGAATCAGCCGAGGAGGCTCACGACGGAGAGATCGTCCTCGCTCCCGAAAAAGGGGAGCGCTTCGGCGTCAAGGTTGCCGAAGCCGCCGAGACCCCCTTTTCGGAGGTTATAGTGGCGTCGGGGCAGATTGTGCCCTCGCCGTCGGAGACTTCGGTCGTGGCCGCCCGCTCGGCGGGCATCGTGCGCCTCGCCGCCGGTATCGCGCCGGGGGCCAAGGTGTCGAAGGGCGCTACCGTGGCCACGGTGTCGGCCCAGGGTATGTCGGGGGGTGACCCCAACGAGGGCGCCCGCGTGGCGCTCGAAGCCGCGCGCCGCGAACTCGACCGCCTCACCCCGCTCCACGAGGAGGGGATTGTGTCGACCCGCGACTACAACGCCGCCCGCCAGCGCTACGACGAGGCACGCGTGGCCGCAGGTGGCCGTTCCGGCGCCGGAAGCGCCGCCACCGCCGCTACCTCTGGCATCATCACCAACCTGCTCGTGGGGCAGGGGCAGTATGTCGAGGCTGGCCAGCCGATTGCCGAGATTTCCGGCTCGAAGCGCCTGACCCTCCGCGCCGACCTCCCCGAGGGTAAGGCGGCCTCTGCCGCCCGCGTCACCGGCGCGTCGTTCCGTCCCTCCTATTCCTCCGAGACCATCGACCTTGACAAGCTCAACGGCCGCAGGGTTAGCGGCGACCCCTATGCCGCCGCCAACGGTGGCTATATCCCCCTTTATTTCGATTTCGACAGCGACGGCTCCGTGGTTAGCGGCGCATTCTGCGAGGTTTACCTCCGCGGTGCCGAAAAGGGGAGCGCCCTCACGGTGCCCCTCTCGGCGCTGAGCGAGCAGCAGGGGCAGATGTTTGTCTACGTCGAGGCCCATCCCGGGGCTTACCGCAAGCAGCCCGTGACCATCGGCAGCTCCGACGGCCACCGCGTCGAGATTCTCTCGGGGCTCCGCGCCGGCGAGCGTTTCGTGGCCGACGGTGTCACTTTCGTGCGCCTCGCCGAGACCTCCGATGTGAAACCCGAGGGCCATACCCACTCACATTAATCCCCGCGAGCCATGCTTAACAAGATTATAAAGCTGTCGCTCTACAACAGAGTGATAACCCTGGTGCTTGCCGGGCTGATTCTCGCGGCGGGATGCGTGGCCCTCGCTCGCACCGAGGTCGACATATTCCCCGACCTCAACGCGCCTACCGTCGTCGTTATGACCGAGGCCCCGGGACTCGCTCCGGAGGAGGTAGAGCAGTTGGTGACCTTCCCGATCGAGACCGCCGTGAACGGCGCTACGGGCGTGCGACGCGTGCGCTCATCCTCGGCTCCCGGTTTCTCGGTGGTGTCGGTGGAGTTCGACTGGGACACAGAAATTTACCGCGCGCGCCAGATTATCTCAGAGCATCTCGACGGACTGGAGTCGCAGCTCCCCCCCGGGGTTGACGCTCCGGTGCTCGGTCCGCAGTCGTCGATCATGGGCGAGATCATGATTATCGGTCTCACATCCGACTCGGTGTCGCAGGAGAGGCTCCGCACTCTGGCCGACCGCGTGATCCGACCTCGACTGCTCGCCCTCGGCGGCGTGTCGCAGGTGTCGGTGATCGGTGGCGACGTGCGCGAATACCAGGTGCTACTCTCGCCCGACAAGATGCGCCGCCACGGCGTGACGCTCGACGAGGCCCTCGCCGCCGCTACCGACGTTAACCGCAACGCCGCCGGTGGCGTGCTCTACGAGTACGGCAACGAGTATATAATTAAAGGTACCGTAAACACCGCCGATGTGGCGGAACTCGCCGCCTCGGTGGTGCGTTCCGACCAGAACGGGGTGGTGACCCTTGCCGACATCGCTACGGTGACCACCGGGAGCAAGGCTCCGAAAATCGGCACCGCGTCGGTGCGCACCAAGCCCGCCGTGCTCCTCACCGTGACCAAGCAACCCGCCGTGGGCACGATCGAGCTTACCGAGCGCGTCGACAATGAGCTGGAGCAGCTCCGCTCGGCGCTCCCCGCGGGTGTGGAGGTCACAACCGACCTCTTCCGCCAGAGCGACTTCATAGCCAACTCTATCTCCAACCTCCAGGAGTCGCTGCTCGAAGGGGCGCTGATGGTGATTATAGTGCTCTTCTTCTTCCTGATGAATCTGCGCACGACGCTGGTGTCGCTCGTGGCCCTGCCAATGTCGATTCTCGTGGCGGTGATAATACTGCACCTTATGGGTGTGAGCATCAACACTATGAGTCTCGGCGGTATAGCCATCGCCATCGGTTCGCTGGTCGATGACGCCATCGTCGATGTGGAGAATGTGTACAAACGTCTCAGGGCCAACCGCGCGCTCCCCGCGGCGGAGCGCCGCTCGACGGTGTCGGTGGTGTTCGAGGCGTCGAAGGAGGTCAGAATGCCCATCTTCAACTCCTCGCTGATTATCGTGGCGAGCTTCATGCCCCTCTTCTTCCTCCACGGCATGGAGGGGCGTATGCTCATACCTCTCGGCGTATCCTTCATAGTTGCGCTCGCGGCATCCACGGTTGTCGCCCTTACGCTCACCCCCGTGCTCTGCTCCTACCTGCTCGGTTCCGACAAGGCGCTCGGCGCCCTCGACAAGGAACCCCGCCTCACCGCCTGGCTTAAGAAGCATTATTCCCGCGGCCTTGCCTGGTGCCTGGCCCACGGCAAGGTGGTGCTCGTCTCCACGGGTGTCCTGTTCCTGGTGTCGCTCGGCCTCTTCTTCACGCTCGGGCGCGGCTTCCTCCCCCCGTTCAACGAGGGCTCGATGACCATCAACCTGGCCGCGCTCCCGGGTATCTCACTTGAGGAGAGCGACCGCATAGGTCGTCTGGCCGAGGAGATTCTCCTGGAGGTGCCGGAGGTACGCACTGTGGCCCGCAAGACCGGCCGCGCCGAGCTCGACGAGCACTCGCAGGGGGTGAACTCCTCGGAAATGGAGGTGCCCTACGAACTCAAGGACCGCTCGCGCGGAGCGATGGTGCGCGACATACGCGCCCGCCTGACGGAGATTCCCGGCATTATGGTCGAGATAGGCCAGCCGATCTCCCACCGTATGGACGCTATGCTCTCCGGCACCGAGGCGCAGATCGCCGTGAAGATTTTCGGCGACGACCTTAACAACCTCTACGCCATCGGGCGCCGCATACGCGAAATAGCCAAGGAGGTGCCGGGTATGACCGACGTGAACATCGAGCAGCAGACTGAGCGCCCGCAGCTCGACATAGTGCCCCGCAGGGGGATGCTCGCCCGCTACGGCATAACGATGAGCGAGTTCACCCGTTTTGTCAACGTGGCGCTGGCCGGCGAGGCCGTGTCGCAGGTCTACGAGGAGGGGCTCCCCTACGACGTGACCGTAAAGTTTGACGACGCTTCCCGCGCCTCGCGCGACCGCATCGCCTCGATGATGATTGACTCCAACGAGGGCAAGATTCCGCTGTCGTATGTGGCCGACATCCGCTCCGCTTCCGGGCCGAACACTATCAACCGCGAGAACGTGAGCCGCCGCCTGGTGGTGTCGGCCAATGTCGATGGCCGCGACCTCCGCGGCGCCGTCAACGAGCTTTCGCGCAAGGTGGCCGAGCAGGTGGAGATGCCCGAGGGTTACTTCGTGACCTACGGTGGCCAGTTCGAGAGCGAGGCCGCGGCATCGCGCACCCTGGGCCTCACTTCGCTTCTGGCGCTGCTGATAATATTCATGCTCCTCTACGGCGAGTTCCGCGATTTCCGCGAGTCGATGGTGATACTGGTGAATATGCCGCTCGCGATGATCGGCGGCGTGCTGATTCTCGTGATCACCGGTGGCGAGCTCAACATCCCCGCCATAATCGGTTTCATTTCGCTCCTCGGCATCGCGACGCGCAACGGCATGCTCCTCATATCGCGCTACAACCAGCTTGAGGCCGAAGGTATCGCACTGGAGAAGCGCATAGCCCTCGGGTCGGCCGACCGCCTCACTCCTATCATTATGACGGCGCTCACCTCGGCGTTGGCGCTCATTCCGCTCGCCCTCCGCTCACAGGTGCCGGGCAACGAGATTCAGAGCCCGTTGGCGGTGGTGATCCTCGGCGGTCTCCTCTCATCCACAACCTTGAACATTTTCGTGGTTCCGGTCCTTTACCGTATAATCGCGAAGAGAAAAAATCAAGTAAAAAAGTAATGAAATTTTTGATTCCTGTTACGATATGCGCAGCCATAGTCGCCGCTCCGGCGTTCGCTGCCGATGATATGGAGGCGGTCGTGGGGTTGGTAGTAAAACACGACAGCGGGCTGCACGCCGAGCTGGCCAACCTCGCCGCCGAGGTGTCGGAGGCCAAGGCTGCGAATATGCTCGCCGACCCCGAAGTAGAGGGGGAACTCCTCTTTCCGCAGGGGGGCGGTAAGAACCGTTGGAGCGTGGGGCTTACCCAGGGTTTCGACTGGCCCGGGGCCTACAAGGCCCGCGGGAGGGTGGCCGACGCCACCGCCGAGCTCAACGGTGCGAAATTCGACGAGCTGCTCCACGAGGCCCGCTACGAGGCCCGTTGCTCGATAATACAATTGATAGCCGCCAACAAGGACGCCGCCACTCTCGAAGAGATTTCCGCTTCGATGGACGAGCTCCAGGCCAAATACAAGCGGGCCTGGGAGAAGGGTGAGGCCACGATTCTCGACGTGAACAAGCTCGCCGTGGAGGCCGCCCGTGCCCGTGCCGCAGCCAATGCCGCCCGCGCGGAGGTTGACCGCCTGATGGTCGAGACGTTCAACGCCGTGCCCGAGGAGGAGCGCCCGGCGGCGGACTCTTTCGCGGAATACCCCTTGTGGAAGCTCGAACCCTACGAGGAGTATCTCACCGAGGCGATGAACTGCGCCCACGCGAAGATTATCGCCGGTGAGGACAAACTGGCCCGGGCCGAAGCCGATGTGACTCGTGCGGGGCGCTATCCGTCGTTCGCCCTCGGCTATCACCACGCCTTTGAGGACGGCACGCATTTTAACGGCCTTTCGCTCGGCATCGGGCTCCCGATCTACTCGCGGGGTCACGCCAACGCCGCCGCCAAGTCGCGGATTATGGCCGCGGAGAATACCGCGAAGCAGCTTGAGAACGAGCTGGTGGCCGGACTGAAAGCCGACTATGTGGCCGCGCTCTCACTTAAGGACCAGCTCGCCGATATGGGCCCCGCGGTAGAGAACGCCGACAACCTCCGGCTTCTGCGCCTGGCGTTCGACGGCGGGGAGCTCTCGCTCCTCGATTACCTCCGCGAAGTCAACTTCTTCCGCGAGGCGCTGCTCGAATACAATTCGCTCCGCTCGGCATATATGCTCCGCCTCGCCTCCCTCTCGCGCCACTGATAAGCCACTATAATGCGAACGGGCCGGTTCCAGACAGGAACCGGCCCGTTCGCATTATGTAGGGAGGTTTAAAGCGCTACCTTAGTGGTCCCCTCGGGGGTGGCTACGAGGTAGATGCCGGGGGTGAGGGCGGGGGTGGCGAACGATTCGGAGTCGCCGCGGGCCACGAGGGTGCCGGAAGTGGTGTACACGGCGATCTCTTTCCGCGAGGGGTTGGTCGCGAGGATGCGGCCTCCGCGGGTCGCTATGGTGAGTCCGGCTTCGGCGCCGGTGTCATCGAGTCCAACCGTGGAGCCTACGGTGATGAGGCAGGTGGCCGTCACGCCCGAGCCGTCCTCCGGATCGTAGGTTATGGTAGCCGAGCCTTTGCCGACCGGTATCACGGCTATCTCTTTGGCATACGGGGCGTAATAAATGGTGCCGTGGTAGTAGTCGTAGAAGTTTGTTATGATGGGGTAAATCCGGGCGACGCTGTCGTCGGAGATGCTCCAATAGCGCAGTACCTCGCCGATGGTCGCTGAGAAACCGACCTCGCTATAGCCGGGGAAGAAGTACGAGCTTGCCGCCGCCGCGAGTTTTTCGCCGTATTCGGCGGGTTCCGTGCCGAGTACGCTCAGGTGGTACCCATATTTGAGGCTGCTGCCTATTTCACTTTCGTCCATAGAACTGTGGAGCGGTAGTCCGGGCTTGGGGCATACGCTCGCGTTAGGTTGTTCACCAAAGATGTTGTTGAGGTCGGAGTCGAAGCGCATCTCCGTGGCCGAGAGGTTGACGGCATACTCCCCGCAGGGGTTGACTGTGACTTTCATCGAGGCGGTGACGTTGCCTGAAGCGTCGGTGGCGGTGATGGTTGCCTCCCCGGCCGCGAGGCCGATAATGTCGCCGTTGTAATTTACTTGGACTATACTCGGGTTGTCGGATGTGAGTACCACCGTTTGGTCGGCGAGGGTCGGTTCGACCGATGTTTCTATTTTCGCGATTTCGAGGTGGTCGAGCGTGACGCTCTCCGGCACGATGATTCTCTCGGCTGGAGCGTAATCCACGTCAACCCACACCCTGGCCTCAAGGCCGTCGGGCGTGCGGGCCACGCCGTAGCCGTAGCCATGCTTCAGCGGGGTGAGGAGCCCGTCGCGGCTGATGGTGAAGCTGTCCGCATCGCCGTCAACCGACCACATAACAACCTCCCTCGATGAGGTTTCGGGGCGCACTTCGGCACTCAGTTGTATCGGCGCTCCGGCGGCGGTGAGTTTCCCTTCGATAGGGTTGATAACGAGTTCCGTAGCGGTCGGAACCACGGTCACTTCGAGCGTGCGGGTCTCGCCGCCGAAGATCGCGGTGCCGGTAATCACGCAGTTGCCGCGTCGTATGGCCTTCACGGTGCCGTTGGCGTCGACCGTGGCTATGTCTGTGTCCGACGATGAGAAAAGCAGCCCTTCGGAACAGATTTCGGGCTTGTAGGCCGGGGTGAGTGTGTACTCCCCGCCGATGCCGATTACCAGCGGGTCGGCGTAGCGGTCGAGGGTGAAGTCGGTGGGCGAAATGCTCGCCACGGTCACGCGGAACGGCTCCGACTTGGCCCCGCTGAAAGGCGACTCGGCATAGATGTTCGCCGTGCCGACCTCGATACCCGTCACGCGTCCGTTCTCGTCGACTGTGGCGATCGAGGTGTTGTCGGAGCTCCAGATGAGCTGGCGCAAGTTGGTGTTGGCCGGGAGGAATTCGGCGGTGAGCTGCCTAGGGGTGGTGGTCGTTATCACGTTCGGGCCGGCGATTGTTATTGTTTTCGGCGCGATAATGCCACCTTCGAGTCCTTCGATACGCTTGAACCGGGCGTTTTGGGCCGAGGGGCTGTAAGGTGTGAGCTTCAGGTTTCGGTTGTAGTCATACGGCGGCTGTGTCTGGTAAATGCTGCCAAGGTCAAAGGCGTATGAGCGGTATTGTTCAGCGGCCGACGCCGGTATATGCAGTGTGATGGCCTTATCGGTGGCGGTCATTATCGCCCCGCTGAAAATATATTGGGACTCCAATTCCCAGTCCATGTACCATGCCGGGGGTGTGGTGTTATCGATATACACGTCGGTCAGCGGGGAGTCCTTGAACGCTTCCTCGCATTCGAGATAGTTTTGCCACTGCCATCCGTTCCCCTCTTTGTAGGTGATTTCCCCTTTGCCGACGCTCGTCACGTTTTCGCCGAGATAGAGCACACGCAGGTTGGCGCACCCCTCGAAGAGGTCGGGCGTTATCGCGGCGCTCGCGGCGTTGTACGACACCATTTCAACAGGGGTCCCGGAGAACGCGTGGCTGCCGACCGCCGTTACCTCGGCGGGAACATTCAGGAAGTTGAGCGAGCTGTTGGCGAAGGCGTAGCTCCCTATCGAGGTCAGCGCCTTGGGGAACTCGACGGAGCTTATCCGGGTGTTGTAAAAGGCGTAATCGCCTATTGCGGTAAGCGTCGCGGGGAGGGTTACGCTCTTGAGGTTCTTGTGGTTGTAGAAGCGATTGGCCGGGATTTCGGTCAGGGGCATCTCGATTACGAGTTTCTCGACCCGGCTAAGGTCGCACTCCTCCCATTCGGTCACGGGGTATTCGGTCCCGTCGACCGTGATGCTGGCGGGGATGGTCACTTCCCGCGTGTTTGCTGCGACGCTGTAAAGCGCCGCCTCACCGTTGGAGAAGAGGTGGTAGGTGAGCCCCTGCCCGTCGTTCCATTCGGTGTAGGCTCCCGCCGCGAGCGCGCCCGAGGCGGCTAAAGTCAGTGATAATAATGGTTTTAAACCCTTCATTTGTTATGAACTTTATAATGTTAGAGCTCCGGCGGAATGGTTCGCCGGAGCTCTTGTTTGTTGTTTCCTATGATGTTCCCGGCGTGTGAAACCAATGGTCCATTCTCCTATGGGGAACGGGCGCTTACGGTTTCTGCAAGACGGGTTGCAGTATATGTTCGTTTGGCGGTTTCCCGCCGGGAAGAAGAGCCGTCAAATCACTTTCAGCGCCTTGCGGGTCGCTGAATTGCCGAGGTGATGTAATCTCCCCGCCAGCCGGGCGAGCGTCGAGGCTGGCTTGCGTCGCGAATATACAAAATTTGGTAAGCCGATTCCATTCGCATAATGTTAAAATATGTCAACGGAATGGCTTCTGAGCCTACAGAGCTACCTTTGTGGTGCCCTCTGGGGTGGCCACGAGGTATATGCCGGAGGGTAGGGCGGGGGTGGCGAACGACTCGGAGTCGCCGCTTGCCACGAGTGTGCCGGAGGCTGTATATACGGAAATCGCGCCCCTAGCCGGGTTGGTGGCGACTATGCGGCACCCCGATGTGGCTATGGTTATGGAGCCGTTGGGGGTGGCGGCGCAGATGCCGGAACTCTTTTCGGGGAGGCGCACCGACTCGATGCCGCTCCAGGGCGAAGTCACGGTCTGCTCATCCTGGCCGGGGTTGGGGATGTAGGCGCCCATGAGCTCGCACTCAAACTCGTCGGCGGTGTTGCTGAACCCCTCGCCGTTGGTGGCGATATAGGCTTCGCACGCCCCGGTGACAACCGAGCGGTAGGGCACGCGCACGCTCTCCCCGGCTTTCAGTTCCTGGGAGATGGCGAGCCGGTCGATTTGCACCAGCGCGCCGTAGCCGTAGGCCTGGATGGCGATGTATGATTCGGCGTTACCCCCGGTGAGGGTGAACACGCGGTCTGTCCACTCCTCGGTCAGCGGGTCGAGGTGGCTGTCGGCGTCCCACAGCTCTATGCGCGACGCGATCACGTCGCTTGTGAACTCGTTGACTTTCTCGCGGGCGTTCATCATATAGAGGCTCAGCGACGCGGCGTTTTTGGCCCTGACGCGCATCTCGATAGTGACTTTGCCGCCATCGGCGCTGAGGTCCATGGTCGGGCCGTCGAGCTCGCCGTATTCACCCATCGAGGCGTAGGTGTTGTCGAGCCCTATGCAGTCGGCGGCATATGCCGGGCGCTTGGCGTACCAGTTGGAGCGCGATAGGTAGTCGTCAAGCCACTCCGCCGCTTTCCCTCGCTGCGGGGAGTCGGGCTGGGCGTTCTGCGCGGGGGTCGAGAGGAAATCCTCGTCGAGCAGATAGTAGCGGCCATCGGTTGGGGCGGTGTGCCTCACGAAGGTTTCGAGCTGGTAGGTGTTGGCGTTGTAGGGAGCGTCCCAGGTTACTCTGAACCCATCGGTGGTTACGTCGGTGATGGACCTGATTTCGGGGCGGGGCACTCCGAAGCAGCGCACGGGGGCCGACTCCCCGGAGGTCAGTTCGCCGCCGCGGGCCTTCACCGTGTAGTGGTATGTCTTGGCGGGGTCGAGGCCGTCTACGTCGTAAGTGGTGCCGTCGACCCGCTCGTCGAGCATATGGTAGTCGCGCTCATCGTTCTCATCGAGTGTGAACACACTCAGGAGGTAGTGGTCAGCACCATCGACGGCTCGCCAGATGGCCGTGAACCCGGTGCCGGTGAAGTTGGTGAACGAGTCGGCCACGGGCACGTCGAGCATCGGACGTACCTGCTTGACTTTCACGTTGCGGAGGTCGCCGCCGTAACTGCCGTTCCAGAAGCGCACCGAGCAGTCGGGGGTGCCACCGGCGAGTGTCACGCTGTACTCCTTCCATTCGGTCGTCACCTGCACGCCGTTGGCGAATATGCCGGTGATACCCTTGTCCATACCGTTGGCGCGGTCGCGGAGCTGGACGTAGAAGTTGTCAGTCGTGGTGGTCTGTCCGGCCCACGACATCCGGCGGTACTCAAACGTCACGGTCACCTTGCCGCCATCGGCCGAAAGTTCGATCGGCGGGGTCTGGATGTAGGCGTCCTGATCGGTTTCGAAGTGAACCATACCTGCCTCCATGCCGTAGGTGATGTACCACCCCTTCCATCCGGGGGCCTGGAAAAACTCCGGCTTCATGGTCTCGTCCTGGTTGAAGGCTGCTTTCCGCGAGCCGGTCCAAGGCTCTATGGCGGGTATCAGGGAGAAGTCTTCCTGGAATACCACGGTAGGTTCCGGCCCGCTTTCGTCGGGAATCAGGGCTTGCGCTTCGAAGGCGCCGCCGAGGGCCGCCGCGAAGGCCAGTGTGTTCATTAACGCGTAATTCTTCATATCGATTGATTTGATGAGTATCAGAATTGGTTCTGACGCAAAGGTAATATTTATTCTTAAATTATGCGCATAATGTCGAAATTATTTTAAATATCCGAGCAAAATGTCATTCAATAGCTGCGTTAAGTCGCCGGAGTGCGGTCGGTCAATCCTTATTCGGTTTAAAGAAGTTGAAGAGAATTTAAAACTCGGGCGTTAATCAGGCAAATTTTTGGCGTTCTCGGCGATTCTCCTTAAATTTGTGGGAAACTCAACTCATAACCGATTGCTGTATCGGCTCGGCAGCTATGCCCGAGCTTTTCCCAGCAACCCAACAGACGCTTTTATCATGAAAATCGAAACTTCTACCCAGCAGACCGTCCTCGGCGACGTCAAGCTATTCACCCTTACCAACGACCGCGGCTCGCAGGCCGTTGTGTCGGCTCTCGGTGCCGGAATCGTGGCTATCCGGGTGCCCGACAAGGAGGGGAAACTCGCCGACGTGGTGATCGGCTACGATCGCGCGGAGGATTATATAGCCGACGGCCCCTGCGCCGGCAAGACCCCCGGCCGTTATGCCAACCGTATCGCCGCCGGACGCCTCACTATCGACGGCAAAACCTACCATCTCCCGGTCAACAACGGCCCCAACCATCTCCACGGCGGCCCCGACGGCTACCAGAACCGCGTATGGAACGCGGCTGTCGAGGGTGACAACAAGGTGGTGTTCACGCTCCACAGCCCCGACGGCGATGCCGGATACCCGGGCAACCTCGACGCGAAAGTATCGTACACCTGGACCAACGACGATGTTCTCGACATCGATATGGAGGCCGTGACCGACGCTCCTACCGTGGTGAACCTCACCAACCACTCGTACTTCAACCTCGGCGGACACGAAACCGGGTCGGAGCGCGCCCTGGAGCAGCAGCTCACACTCCGTTGCTCCCGCTGGCTCCCAACTGATGACACCCTCATCCCCCTCGGCGAGATCGCTCCCGTGGCCGAGACCCCGATGGACTTCACCCTCGGCAAAGCCGTAGGGCGCGACATTCGCGAGGACTTCGAGGCGCTCCGCTTCGGCAAGGGGTACGACAACTGCTGGATGGTCGACGACTACGACGGCACCCTCCGAGAGGCCGCCATACTCCGCGACCCCCAGTCGGGCCGCACCCTCACCGTGAGCACCGACCAGCCCGCCGCCCAGGTTTACAGCGGCAACTGGCTTGAAGGGTGCCCGCAGGGCAAAGGTGGCGTAACCTACCACGATTACGCCGGTGTGGCCATCGAGTGCCAGGGATGCCCCGACGCCCCCAACCACCCCAACTTCCCAACCCAGCTCCTCCTCCCCGGCGACACTTACCGCCGCCGCATCCGCTTCGCCTTCACCGCCGAGTAACGCCTCGGCTCTTGGCCTCGCTCTCGGGCTTCGCCCTCGCACCGAACGGCAAGCTGACTGAAGCGAACCGCCGGGCTGCTCCTGAAGCGGACCGCCGGGAAGAAAGCCAGCTTGCCGTTCGGTGCGAGGGCGAAGCCCGAGATAAATGGGTAAAAGAATAAGAGGCTCCCGGCATAATGCCGGGAGCCTCTTTGTTCTCAGGCTTGGATAGCCTTAGGCGTTTTTCACCTTGTCGACAATCGCCTTGAAAGCGGCGGGGTTGTTGAGGGCGAGGTCGGCCAGGACCTTGCGGTTGATCTCGATACCAGCCTTGTGGATCAGGCCCATGAGCTTGGAGTACGAAAGGTCCTCCATGCGGGCGGCGGCGTTGATACGCTGGATCCAAAGGGCGCGGAAGTTGCGCTTCTTGTTCTTGCGGTCGCGGTAGGCGTAAGTCAGACCTTTTTCCCAAGTGTTCTTGGCAACGGTCCATACGTTACGGCGGCAGCCAAAGTAGCCGCGGGTGAGTTTCAGGATTTTCTTACGACGAGCGCGTGAAGCGACGTGGTTTACTGATCTTGGCATTGTTGTTCGTTTTTTGAATGTCAGCGGCCGGGATTCGCGCCCGACTCTTTGTGCTGAGTCACTCGGTTAGAAAAATTTTGTTGAACGGGTTGTGGAGAGGGAGCCTGTTGTGTCAAGCCGGAAGCTTGCTCCGCGTGAGCGGTGTTCTCGCTTACTTAAGGCCGAGGAGGGCTTTTACGTTGCCTGCGTCGACGCGGTTAACCGTGCCGAAGTGGGTCAGGTTGCGCTTCTGCTTCTTGGTCTTTTTGGTGAGAATGTGGCTCTTGAAAGCGTGCTTTCTCTTGATCTTTCCTGTTCCGGTAAGGGCGAACCTCTTTTTGGCACCGGAATTAGTCTTAATCTTTGGCATTTTGTTTATTAAAATATTGATTATTAAAGTCCGTGGCCGACTCGCGGCCGGGAATGTCTTTCTCTGTGGGCGGTCAGGCTCAGGCTTTCTTCTTGGGCGAGAGCATGATGATCATGCGCTTGCCTTCGAGCACCGGCATCTGCTCTACCTTGCCGTATTCCTCCAGGTCGGAGGCGAATCGGAGGAGGAGCACCTCGCCCTGCTCCTTGAACAGGATCGAGCGTCCTTTGAAGAACACATAGGCTTTCACCTTCGATCCTTCCTGGAGGAAGCTCTGGGCGTGCTTGAGCTTGAAGTTGTAGTCGTGGTCGTCGGTCTGCGGTCCGAATCGGATTTCCTTAACCACTACCTTCGTGGCCTTGGCTTTCTGCTCCTTCTGGCGCTTTTTCTGCTGGTAGAGGAACTTGGAGTAGTCAAGGATTTTGCACACAGGGGGCTGGGCGGTGGGGGAGATTTCGACCAGGTCGAGTTCCAGCTCGTCGGCCATGCGGAGCGCCTCGGTTATGGAGTAGATGCCGTTCTCGACGTTGTCGCCCACGATGCGCACCTCTTTGGCGCGGATGCGGTCGTTAACGTTGTAGGGCTCCTCCTTGCGGGGCATGCGCGGTCCCTGGACCATGCGGGGACCCGCCGGGCGGGGTCCTGAGAAGCCGCCGGGGCGCGGACCGCCGAAGCCTCCGGGACGCGGGGCGCCTCCGGGACGGGGTCCTGAGAAGCCGCCCGGGCGGGAGCTTCCTCCCGCGGGGCGCTGGCCGGGAGCGCCCTGCGGCCGCGGGGCGCCTCCGTTGTTATGGTGCTGGTGGGGAGCGCCGCTCCCCTGCGGGCGCTGGCCGCCCTGGTTGCCGGAGCGCTGGGCCCCGGACTGGTGCATGGGTTTGTTATCCATTAAATAGGTTAGTGGTTTCTATTGAATCGCCTTCGGTTTCGAGGCCTTGGGCTCGTTGGCGGAGGGGTAGCTCCGCGCGGGTCTTTTATTTGAGCTCGGCAACCAGGCGGGCGATTTCTTCCGCGAAGTTAGCGATTTTCATCGTACCTTTGTCGCCTTCGCCCTGTTTTCTTACCGAAACTTCGCCATTTTCAGCCTCTTTTTCACCTACAACGAGCATATAGGGCACGCGGCGCAGCTCGTTGTCGCGGATTTTGCGGCCGATTTTCTCGTTGCGGTCGTCGACGCTGACGCGCACGTCTGCCTCTTCGAGCTGGCGCTGCACCTCGCGGGCGTAGTCGTTGTACTTCTCGGAAATGGGCAGGATGATGGCCTGCTCGGGCGAGAGCCAGAGGGGGAACTTGCCGGCGGTGTGCTCAAGCAGCACAGCCACGAAGCGCTCCAGCGAGCCGAAGGGGGCGCGGTGTATCATCACCGGGCGGTGCTTCTGGTTGTCGGCGCCGGTGTATTCGAGCTGGAAGCGCTCGGGCAGGTTGTAGTCGACCTGGATGGTGCCGAGCTGCCAGCGGCGGCCGATGGCGTCTTTGACCATGAAGTCGAGCTTGGGGCCGTAGAAGGCGGCCTCGCCCAGCTCTTTGCGGGCTTTCAGGCCTTTTTCCTCGCAGGCCTCGATGATGGCTTGCTCGGCCAGGTGCCAGTTTTCGTCGCTGCCGATGTATTTTTCCTTGTGGGCGGGGTCGCGCAGCGATATCTGTGCCTCGTAGTTGTCAAATTTCAGAGCCTTGAAGATGTAGAAGATGATATCCATCACCTTGAGGAACTCGTCTTTGATCTGCTCGGGGGCGCAGAAGATGTGGGCGTCGTCCTGCGTGAAGCCGCGCACGCGGGTCAGGCCGTGGAGCTCGCCGGTCTGCTCGTAGCGGTACACCGTGCCGAACTCGGCCAGGCGCAGGGGCAGGTCGCGGTAGGAGCGGGGCGACGATTTGAATATCTCGCAGTGGTGGGGGCAGTTCATCGGCTTGAGCATGTACTCCTCGCCTTCCTGCGGGGTGTGGATGGGCTGGAAGGAGTCCTTGCCGTACTTGGCGTAGTGGCCGGAGGTGACGTAGAGGAGCTTGTTGCCGATGTGCGGGGTGATTACCTGCTTGTAGCCGTACTTTTTCTGTATCTTGCGGAGGAACTGCTCCAGGCGGTCGCGGAGGGCGGCGCCTTTGGGGAGCCAGAGGGGGAGGCCGGCGCCGACGTTGGTCGAGAAGGCGAAGAGTTCCATCTCCTTGCCGAGCTTGCGGTGGTCGCGCTTCTTGGCTTCCTCAAGGAGCTGGAGGTACTCGTCGAGCATCTTCTTCTTGGGGAAGGTTACGCCGTAGACGCGCACCAGCTGGTTGCGCTTCTCGTCGCCGCGCCAGTAGGCTCCGGCGAGGCTCATAACCTTGCATGCCTTGATGGCGCCGGTGGAGGGGAGGTGCGGGCCGCGGCAGAGGTCGGTGAACTCGCCCTGGGTGTAGGTGGTGATGTGGCCGTCCTCAAGTTCCGAGATGAGCTCGCACTTGTATTCCTCGTTCTTGTCGCCGAAGAATTTCAGAGCGTCGGCCTTGGAGATGTCGGCGCGCTTGATTTCCTCGTCGCGGCGGGCGAGTTCGAGCATCTTGGCCTCGATGGCGGGGAAGTCGGCCGCGGTGATGTTGTGGCCGTTGGGGTCGATGTCGTAGTAGAAGCCGTTCTCGACCGCGGGGCCGATGCCGAACTTCACACCGGGGAAGAGCTCCTGCAGGGCCTCGGCCAGGAGGTGGGCCGAGCTGTGCCAGAAGGCGTGTTTCCCTTCGGGGTCGTCCCATTTGAAGAGCTTTATGGTTGCGTCCTCGCCGATGGGGCGCGTGAGGTCCCACTCCTGGTCGTTGACAGAAGCGGCAAGCACGTCGCGGGCGAGCTGGGGTGAGAGCGATTTAGCGATGTCGAGGGGCGTTACGCCAGCCTCGAACTGTTTCACCGATGAATCGGGGAAGGTAATGTTGATCATTGTTCAAAGTTTTGTTTATCAAGACATTGCCGCCAACAACGCGGCAACCAAACACACTTTACGCGACCTTTGCCCGCGGCTCGCGCGCAAAAATCGCCACAAAGATACGAAATCGCCCCGAGATTAACAAAATATTCAGCGATTTAGTGTAAATTCGCGTCGGATTCGCATCCCCTTATATCACAAAACTTTGCGGACGGTTTCGAGGCTTCGGTCGATGCTTCGCGGCCGCGTCCCGCGTTGTCTGTATATTTTATGGCACAATTCCCGGCGCGCCACCGCGGCGCGGCTCTTCCGATACTTCTCGCGGCGGTTGCCGCGGCGTTCGCCATGCTGGCGTTCTGGACCCCGCTCATGCAGGACGACCTGGTGTTCATGGCCCAGGCGGCCGACCGCTCGGCCGACCCCGCCGCGTTCACTCCCGCGGCGTGGCTTGACCACGCGGCGCTGATGTATGCCGAGAACAATGGCCGTCTGGCCAATATTCTCGCTCCGCTCGGGGCGTGGCTCCTTCCGGCGTGGGGCAGGGCGCTCCTTATCGGGCTCTGCGCGGCCTGGATATTCCTTATTGCCGCGAGGATGGTGTCGGGTGGGGGCCGTGCCTCCTGGAGGGTGGTCGCGCTGATGTTCGCGTTGTCGCTCGCGGCGTGGCCTTGGCGCGACCGGCTGATGTTTTGGGACTACGCGCTCAATTACCTGTTCACCAGCGCGCTGCTGTTGCCGTTCCTCTATCTGTTCTGTAATGGAAAGCCGGGGTGGCGCCCTGTCGCGGCGGGCGCATTGTGCGGTTTCTTAGGAGCGTGGCTCCACGACGGTAGCGCTCTCTGCATGCTTGCCGCCGTCGGAGCGCTCGTCATTACGCGCCGCGTGTGCCTGACCCGCTCGCGATGGATTATGGGGGTCTCGCTCGCGCTTGGCACTGTCGCCGTGCTCGCCTCCCCCGGCGAGTGGCAGCGAGCGTCGGGCGAACTCGGTCGCAATTCTCTGGCGTACAACCTATTAGTGTCGTTGGCCATCGAGCCGCTCGCATGGGTTCTTGCTGCCGCCACCATAGGAGTCATAGTTTGGCGCTCTCCCCGTGCCAAAGCTTTCGCCGCCAGGCTCTTTGCCGACAATATATTCCTCGGATGCTCATTTATGGCGCTTTTCTCCACCCTGATGAGCATAATGCTCGACCCCTCGGGGCGCTATGGATGGCAGGCAGGGGTGTTCTCTTCGGTGGCGCTGTTCCGCCTCTGGCGCGACGCGGGAGTAAGCCTCCCGCGCGGCGCGGTTCGCGCTGTGGTTTGCGGGGCGTTGTGCGTCGCGGCGGTGGTGATGGTCAGCGCCATTTCGTTTCAGCGCCGTCTGTGGATCGAGAATGAGGAGATACTTTCCGAAGCCCGAAGCTCGGACTACGGCACGGTGTTCCGCAACCTGCTGACCACCGCCGACGAGCCCCTCACCGCGCTCCGCATACCCGCGACAGGCATATGGCAATCGGCCTTCCAGATGGCGTGCGCCAACGCCCTCTCGCATCCCGACTCCCCTCGTATGACCGCCGTTGTACCCTCGGCGCTCGCCTCGCTATCGGAGATACCGACCGCCGACACTCTTTTCATCAGCGAAGGCTATCTGCTCGGCACCGACACCGTGGCCCCGTTCTCAGAGCCGGGCTTCCTCTGCGGAGCCCAGCGCTCGGCGGTGGTTGAGCTACAGCTTACCGATTCGGCGGGCGTGACCCGTTCCGCGACATTTTGGCCCTACAAGTTCCGCCACCCGGCGCTCGGGGGTCGAGCGCTCGTGTTCTATGGCTCGGTGCCGCCGTCAACAGTCGCTGCTTCAGCCGAAGATTAACCGTCGGAAAAAGTCAATTGGATGCCTCTTATTTTTGCCGCAGTGAGGCGCGGCGCAGCGCCGCCAACGGGGCCCGGAGAGGCGCGAATCCTTGGATTTTAAGCAGCAGACGCTCCTTGAGCGGCACGTCGAGACCCTCCTCGCGGCATATGGCGAGGAGCTTGTCGCGGCGGGCGTGGTAGTTTTCGATGAATGATATTCCGAAAAGGTACCCCAGCATCGAGTCGAGGCCCTCGCGGAACGCTTCGCGGCCTACGCCGAGCGCCTCCGCTATGCGGAGCCTAAGCCGCAGGGTGGCCAGGGTGAAGTCGAAACTCTTCGATAGGTCGCGGTTGCCGCTCACCGTGTCGCCGCCGCGGCGGTAGTCGAGGGTGCTTTCGGGCAGATAGGCCACTGCGCCCTCAGCCACCAGGGCGCACATAAGCTGGAGGTCCTCGCACGGGAGGTCGTCACCTTCGAAAAGTCCGGGGTGTCGGGCTATGGTGCGCTCCGCCGTCACGCGGCGGTACATCGCCGTGCACGAATGCACCAGCGGTTTCCCCTGCCGCTTCAGCAGCTCGCCGACGAGTTCGCCAGCGGGGATGACGGGGCGGAGCGCTGGGTCGGAGGCGACGTCGGGGTTGCCCGGTTCGCGGCGCCCGGTCGCGCCGTCGAGCCAGTGCCAGCCCGTGTGGACCAGCGCCACCTCGGGGTGTCGGTCGAGCAGTTCGGCCTCCTTGAAGAGCTTCATAGGGTCGGTCCATCGGTCGTCCCCGGCGAGGTCGGCTATATATTCCCCCCGGCACAGGCGCAGGGTGTCGTAGTAGTTGGCCACCAGCCCGAGGTTGCGGGGCGTCTGGCGGAAGCGCACTCGGTCGGGGTAGAAGTCGGCGTAGTCGCGGCATATCCGCGCGGTGCTGTCGTAGGAACAGTCGTCGGAAACCACGATTTCGAAGTCAAACGGGGTCTCCTGTGCCAGAATGGAGTCGAGGGCCTCCCCGATGGTGTCCTCCTGGTTGTAGGTGAGCACTATCACCGACACTTTGGGCTTTTTCTCATCCATGGCGCGTCACTGGGTTAGGCGCGAGCGGCGCGAGGCGTCGATGCGCAGCAATATGAACAACAGAATGGTGAAACCCCACAGCGACGACCCCCCGTAGCTGAAGAAGGGGAGGGGGATGCCGATCACCGGGCACAGCCCTATGACCATGCCTATGTTGATGCAGAAGTGGAATATCAGATACGAGGCCACGCAGTAGGCGTAGACGCGCCCGAAGGTTGTCGGCTGCCGCTCGGCTATGGAAATCACCCGAAGTATGAGGATCAGGAAGAGCGTTATCACCCCGGCGGTGCCGAGGAACCCCTCCTCCTCGCCGATGGTGCAGAATATGAAGTCGGTATGCTGCTCGGGCACATATTTGAGCTTTGTCTGCGTGCCTTTGAGGAACCCCTTGCCGGTAATGCCCCCGGAGCCGATGGCGATTTTCGACTGGTTAACGTTGTAGCCGTCGCCGCGGGGGTCGTCAATCACGCCGAACGCAACCAGGATGCGTTTCTGCTGGTGGGGCATCATATGGTCGAACACCATGTTTACCGAGAAGAGGAACCCTACGGAGAGGCACACCGTGAGCAGCGTGATCACTATTTTGTGGCTCTGCGCGCGGAGCATCTCGAACAGGCAGTAGCCCACCGCCACCCCGATCACCGACAGGAAGTAGATGTAGCCGTTGGGGGCGAGGTCCCATATGGAGAGCACCCCCTCAAGGATGGCGGTTCCGGCGAACCACAGGAACACGTTTCGGGCCACGATTACGCGCTTGACATAGAACGCGAGCATCGCGACCATGATAAGCATAAGCATCACGAACACCCAGAACTGACCCGCGGGTATGCCCAGGATGACGCTCTCGGTGAATTTCAGCGACACCACGAAGATCACCACCGCCAGCGCCGCCGCCCCGAGCACGAGCCCGCTCATACCCTCGCGGTAGAGCACGAAGAAGAGCGAGAGGTACACAAGCGCCGACCCCGTCTCCTTCTGCGCGAGAATCAGCACGATGGGCACGAAGATTATGGCCAGCGCCTTGACGTAGTTCGACGGCTTGGCGTTGAGGTTGAAGCTGTAGGAACTGAACAGTTTGGCCAGGGCCAACGCCGTCGCGAACTTGCCGAACTCGGCCGGTTGCAGACTCATGGGCCCCAGCACCAGCCACGACCGCGAACCCTTGATGTCGGGCGCTATGAAGATTGTGACCAGCAGCAGCGCCAGCACCGCGAAATATATCGGGTAGGCATACGTTTCGAATATCCTGGAGTCGATCGTGAGCAGCGCGCCTCCAAGCAGAGCCGCCAGCCCTATCCAGGTGAGCTGCTTGCCCGAGAACTCGCTGAACGAGAATATGCTCGCGTTGTCGTAGTCGTAGCTCGCGGCGTAGATGCTCACCACCCCCGCCAGCACGAGGATGAAGTAGAGGGCGACCGTGAGCCAGTCGATATGCCGGGCGAGCGACTCGCCGCTGCTGTTTGTGCGGTATGATTGTCTCATGAATCAGAGGTCAGTGCTTTTTGACTCCGCTATATATTATGGTGTTCGACGAGAGCATTCGCTCCTCGATGTACTTTCGCGAGGGGTCGATTTTCCCCTTGAGGTAGCGCTCGATCACGAGCGAGCCGATAGGCACCCCGAACGTCGCGCCGAAGCCGGCGTTCTCGACGTAGACGCACACGGCGATCTTCGGGTCCTTGTAGGGCGCGAAGCCTATGAAGGCCGAGTGGTCGCGGCCGTGGGGGTTCTGCGCCGTGCCCGTCTTGCCGCATACCTCGATGTCGGGCAGGTTGGCCAGGCGGCAGGTGCCCCCGGTCACGGCCATGCGCATCCCCTCGGCGATATCCTCGAAGTAGTGCTGGTCGATGGTCGGGAAGCGCTTTGCGCGGTATTGCTCGTCGATCACGGTGTCCTTGATTTCCTTCACGGCGTGCGGGGTGATGAACCATCCGCGGTTAGCCACCGTCGCGCAGAGGTTGGCTATCTGCAGCGGCGTGGCGAGGATTTCCCCCTGGCCGATAGAAACGGAGATGATCGTGTTGGCGCTCCAGTGCCCCTTGCCGTAGTATTTGTTGTAGGTCTTGGAGTTGGGTATGAAGCCGCGGCTCTCGCTCGGGAGGTCCACCCCGAGCTTGTAGCCGTAGCCGAGCGACACAAGGTGGTTTTTCCATACCTCGAACGCGTCGGCCGATGTGCCGTACTTCGACCGCCGGTCGATCATCGCCTTGAAGCCCCAGCAGAAAAACGCGTTGCACGATGTCTGCAGCGCCGGTTTCAGTGTGATGGGTGAGCCGTGGGAGTGGCACCCAACCTTCAGTCCACCATTGATATAGCCGTGGTAGCAGGGGTAGGGGGTAGCGAGGTTTATGATGCCCTCCTGGAGGAAAATCAGCCCCTGGGTGGGTTTGAAGGTCGAGCCGGGGGGGTAGTTACCCTGGAGGGCGCGGTCGTAGAGGGGCTTGCGGTAGTCATTTACCAGCGCGCCGTAGTTCTTGCCTCGCTGGCGCCCCACGAGCATATTGGGGTCGTAGGTGGGACTCGACACCATCGCGAGTATCTCGCCGGTCTGCGGCTCGATGGCCACCACGGCACCGATTTTGTTGACCATCAGGCTCTCGGCATATTGCTGCAGCTCTATGTCGAGGCTCAGCCTCAGGTCGCGGCCCGAAACAGGGGCTATGTCGTGGGCCCCGTCCTCGTAGCGCCCGCGGATGCGTCCTCGGGCGTCGCGAATCAGTATTTCTTTGCCCTTGATGCCGCGGAGCACGGCGTCGTAGCTCTTCTCTACCCCTAAGTCGCCGCAGTAGTCGCCGCGCTCGTAGTAGGGGTCGCGCTCGATGTCGGTCTGCGACACCTCGCGGATGTTGCCCAGCACGTTGGCCGCCGCGGAGTAGTTGTACTGCCTCAGAATCCTCTTCTGTATGAAGAAGCCCGGATAGCGGTACAGCTTTTCCTGGAGTCGCCCGTAGTCCTGGGCCGAGAGGTGCGTTATGAGGGTCTGCGGCGTGTAGGCCGAGTAGTTGGGGGAGCTCTTCATCTGCCTGACGCGCTCGCGGAACGCCTCGATTGAAATCTGGAGGGTATTGCAGAAGTCGAGCGTGTCGAAGTCGCGGATGTCGCGCGGTATCATCATCACGTCGTAGGCCGGCTGGTTGAACACCACCAGCGAGTCGTTGCGGTCGTAGATCAGTCCGCGCGACGGGTAGACGGTTTTCTTCAGGAACGCGTTCGAGTCGGCGCGGTCCTTGTATCGCTCGTCGGCAATCTGGAGGGTGAAAAGGCGCAGAAGGTAGGCCAGGGCGACCACTAACAGGAAGCCGCCGACAACGTATTTCCTTTTTTCTAATCTATAGTCCTTGCGCATCGGGTATGGGGAAGTCGGGAGAGTAGGGGGGATGTTTTGGCTGCGGGGTCGCGCCCCGCGCTCCTCAGCGGCGCGAGCCGGGTATGGTGTCGACCGCCAGGATTATTACGAACGTGAGAGCCGACGACGCGGCGATCCTCATCAGCGTGAGCCCGAAGTTGAAGAATGTGAACGACTCAATGAGGAAGAACAGGGCGCAGTACAGCACGACGCAGGTGGCAAGGTACTTCATGAACACCGCCGGGCCGAGCGTGCGGCTCGAAGGCGACGGGTTGCTGAGCTCGTCGTCGCGGGGGAAATACAGGTGGAGCACCGGCATACGGAGCGCGCCCAGTATCGTGCACGCCAGGGCGTTCATGCCCTGCGTGTTCGAGAAGATGTCGATTGTCAGCCCCAAGAGGAACGAGAGGGTCATAACCCAGTTGACACCGAGCGTCACCGGCAGCTTGATTATGAAATAGATGAATACCAGCGGAATCGCGACGTTGAACAGGCACAGGTTGTTGAACAGCATAACCTGCGCCGCCACCAGCGCCGCGAACCACAATATGTATTTCAGTATCTCTTTAGCCATTAAGAGCTTGTCAAGCTTTGAAAGGTTAAGTAGCGGTTGGATTTTAACCGCCGCTTAGTCGGTTTTCGGGGGGAGTATCACATTCCCAGTCCCGGGCGGTTGCCGGTCTCGTCGGTCTCCACTTCCTTGATTTCGAGCATATCGCGGTTCGAGATTACCTTGACGGTCGACAGGGCGGTGAAGTCGGTCAGGAGCCGTATGCGGAGGGTGAAGAAGTTGTCGTCCTCCCCGCGGGCCGACCCCATGATTGTACCGACGGGTATCCCCTCGGGGAACATGGCCGAATAGCCGGAGGTGATTATGGTGTCACCCTTATGGAAGCGGGTATGTTTCGGAAGCTCTTCGAGGAGCGCCTCGCGGGGCGATTTCCCGTCCCACACCAGGGAGCCGAACGCGTCGCTGCCGCGCAGCTTGCACGACAGGCGGAAGTTGGGGTTCAGCAGCGAGATGACCCGCGCATGGTGCTTTCCGGTGACATTCACCACCCCCACGACCCCGTTCTGGTCCATCACCCCCATCTCGGGTTCGAGCCCTTCGGCCTCACCCTTGTCGAGGGTTATGTAGTTGTAGGGGCGTGTGACGGAGTTGCTGATGGCCGTGGCCACGATGAAGCGGAACTGGGCCAGGGAGTCGACCCTCGCCAGGGAGTCCTGTTCAAGCGCCTCGCGGGCGCTCCGCAACTGGGTGCGGAGCGACGCCACCTCGGCCTCCAGGTCGGCCTGACGCCGCTGGAGGTCCTCGTTGATCGAGCGCAGGCTGAAATAGCCCGTCACGTTGTTCGACACATCGTAAACCCCCGCCGCCACGGAGCCGGCCGAGGTCAGCCAGACGTGGTGCTGGTAGGGGTTGCGGTCAAACAGCAGCCAGCAGCTCGCGATCACGTAGAACGCGAACACGAACCAGGAGCTGAACCTGACGATGAAGTCCAACAGATTTCTCACTCGGCGATGTGGGCTGCGGGGTTAGCGGATCAGGAACGAGAAGTTCTGGATGTTTTTGAGCGCCACCCCGGTACCCTTGGCCACGGCCAGCAAGGGGTCTTCGGCAACGTGGAACGTGATGCCGATTTTGTCGGTAAGGCGCTTGTCGAGGCCGCGGAGCAGGGCGCCGCCGCCGGCCAGCCAGATGCCGTTCTTCACGATGTCGGCGTACAGTTCGGGAGGGGTCTGCTCCAGGGCGCCGAGCACCGCCGTCTCGATTTTCGAGATGGATTTCTCGATGCAGTGCGAGATTTCCTGATACGACACGGGGATTTCGAGCGGGAGGGCGGTCATCATGTTCGGGCCGTGCACCACGAAGTCCTCGGGCGGGTTCTCAAGCTCGGTGAGGGCCGACCCGACGTGCTTCTTGATCTCCTCGGCGGTGCGCTCGCCTACCTTCACGTTGTGGGCCTTGCGCATATGGTTCATGATGTCCTCGGTGAGGTCGTCGCCAGCGATCTGTATGCTCTTGTTGCTTACGATGCCGCCGAGCGAGATTACGGCGATTTCCGTTGTGCCGCCGCCTATGTCGACGATCATGTTCCCTTCGGGGGCTACGACGTCGAGCCCGATACCGAGGGCCGCTGCCATAGGCTCGTAGATCATATATACGTCGCGGCCGTTGGCGTGCTCCGACGAGTCGCGCACGGCGCGGATCTCAACCTCGGTCGAGCCGGAGGGGATGCCCACCACCATGCGGAGCGAGGGGGAGAACCAGTTGCTCTTGGCCGATGCCTTCTTCACCAGGCCGCGGATCATGAGCTCGGCGGCGTTGAAGTCGGCGATCACGCCTTTGCGAAGGGGGCGCACGGTGCGGATTCCTTCCGGCTCCTTGCCGTACATACGCTGCGCCTCGATACCGACGGCGATCAGCTTGTCGGTGCGGCGGTCG
This sequence comes from uncultured Muribaculaceae bacterium, assembly GCA_910587075.1. Classification (GTDB taxonomy): domain Bacteria; phylum Bacteroidota; class Bacteroidia; order Bacteroidales; family Muribaculaceae; genus UBA7173. The sequence goes on along the minus strand of CAJUKE010000019.1, from coordinate 16,350 downwards.
AGGGCCACGATCGAGGGCTCGTCGATAACGATTTTGTCGTTATGGATGATCACGGTGTTGGCCGTGCCCAGGTCGATGGCTATTTCTTTTGTGAGAGAAAATAATCTCATTTTTTGTTTCTGATGGGATGTTTTCGCCTGTTTGGCGAAGGCTGTTAATGTCTGAAATGGCGGAAGCCGGTCATAACCATTGCCACGCCGTTGGCGTCGCAGTATTCGATCGACTCGTTGTCGCGGATGGAGCCGCCGGGCTGGATTACGGCGTCGACACCGGCGTTGTGGGCTATCTCGACGCAGTCGGCGAAGGGGAAGAACGCGTCGGAGGCCATCACGGCGCCGTTGAGGTCGAACTCGAACGAGCGGGCCTTGTCGATGGCCTGGCGCAGTGAGTCGACGCGCGAGGTCTGACCCACGCCGGCGGCGCAGAGCTGGCGGTTCTTGGCAAGCACGATGGCGTTGCTCTTGCAGTGCTTCACCAGCTTGTTGGCGAACAGGAGGTCGTCGATCTGGGCCGGGTCGATAGGCTTGGCTGTCACCTGGCGGAGGTCGTCGGCCGTCTCGATTTTGGTGTCGCGCTCCTGCACGAGGGCGCCGTTGAGGATCGAGCGGAACTGGCGGGTGGCGGCCAGGGGTTCCTTCTGTATGAGGATGATGCGGTTCTTCTTCTGCTGGAGTATGCCGAGGGCCTCGGGCTCGTAGGCCGGGGCGATGATCACTTCGAAGAAAATCTTGTTGATTTCTACGGCGGTCTCCCCGTCGATGGTGGCGTTGGTCACCAGCACGCCGCCGAAGGCCGATACGGGGTCGCCGGCGAGGGCGTCGGTCCAGGCCTCCTTCACGGTCGGGCGCGAGGCCACGCCGCAGGGGTTGTTGTGCTTGAGCACCGCGAAAGTGGTGTCGGTGAATTCGGCGATCAGGCTCACGGCGGCGTCGATGTCAAGCAGGTTGTTGTAGGAAATCTCCTTCCCGTGCACCTGTTCGAACATCTGGTCGAAGCGTCCGAAGAAGTAACCCTTCTGGTGGGGGTTCTCGCCGTAGCGCATCGTCTTCTCGCCGTCGATGGCAAGGCGCAGGGCGGTGGGGTGCTCGGCCAAGGAGTCGAAGTAGCTGAAGATGGCCGAATCGTAGCCGGAGCTTACTGCGAAAGCCTCCTTGGCGAAGAAAAGGCGCTCGGCCAGTGTGGTCTTCGCGCCGTTCTCGGCGAGGATGCGGCGCAGGGGCTCGTACTGCGTCTTGGATGCCACGATCACCACGTCGTTGAAGTTCTTGGCGGCGCCGCGGATCAGCGATATGCCGCCTATGTCGATTTTCTCTATGATGTCGGCCTGCGAGGCGCCGGACGCCACCGTCTCCGAGAAGGGGTAGAGGTCGACGATCACCAGGTCGATTTCCGGTATTTCGTATTGCTGGGTCTGGAGCCGGTCCTGTTCATTCTCGCGGCGGGCGAGAATGCCGCCGAACACCTTGGGATGAAGCGTCTTCACACGGCCGCCGAGTATCGACGGATAGCCGGTGAGGTCCTCGACTGCCGCGCAGGGATAGCCGAGCTGCTCGATAAATGTCTTGGTTCCTCCGGTGGAGATAAATTCTACGCCGTTTTCGTTAAGGAGTCTGAGGATTTCGTCGAGGCCGTCCTTGTGGAAGACAGAAATCAGGGCTCTTTTGATTTCTTTTGTGTCGCTCATTTGTGTCGTGGCTGGAATTATAATGTTTGTCAAGCCGCGAAGTTACGAATTTTCCCCCGCATTTCATCGGTTAACCTCACTTAAAAAAAGCGGCTACGGTCAAAAATATTTTTAACCGTAGCCGCGGCGCGCTATTCGGCGCTTTTCGCTTTGCCCGGGGGCACTTGCGCGGTGCGCCCTGCGGGTGAAATGAATTTTGAACAGATGCTTAGAGGGCGGCGCGGATGGCCTCGACCATCTCGGCATACTCGGCGTCGGTCAGATAGACTTCGCCGGGGTTCATGCGGAACGTGCCACCGTAGTCGGGACCGCCGACGTATTTCGGTGCGAGGTGGAAGTGGAGGTGCGACAGTTTGTCGCTGTAGGCCCCGTAGTTGATTTTCTCGGGGTGGAACACTTTGTCCATCGCGCGGGTCACGCGGGTCACGTCCTTCATGAACGCGTCGCGCTCCTCGTCGGTCAGTTCGAAAAGGTCGTTGACGTGCTTGTTATAGGCCACGAGGCATCGCCCGCGGTAGGTCTGTTCTTTAAAAAGGAATACGCGCGACACCTCAAGCGGGGCTATCTCGATCATGAGGTCGCGGAGGGTGTCGTTGTTGGTGCAGTAGAGGCACTCTTTCGGGTCGCTGTACATCTTTTCGGTTTTATGTTAGTGTTGTTGGGTTCCCTTCTGTTATCGGATGACGCGCTTGGTCACCTTGCCGTCGCGGCGCTCGATCACGAGTTCGCCGGCGCGGGGGTGGGCCACGCGTATCCCCTGCAGGTTGTAGTATTCGGCGGGGGCGTCGGAGCTGTCGGTGCCAACCTGCTCTATGGCGTCGGTGGCAGGGGTGATCACGGCCATGAAGTTGGAGCCAACCTGGTGGTACGCGCCGTGGTCGTAATTGGCCTCGGCGAACATCAGGCCTCCGTCGGGCATGCTTATGATCAGCTCGCCGTCATCCTCGATCAGGCGCCCGAAGCACCCGTTCTGCTCGGCGGTGGCTATGTCGTTGCTGTCCACATAGTGCCCGGCGAGGGAGTAGAGCATAGCCTCGCCGTCGGAGTTGATGCCCAGCGGCGCTGCCTCGACGTATACTTTGTAGGGATCGGTGGCGTTGATGTAGATATAGTGGTTGTGCTCGTGGTTGATCAGGAAATCGTCGTAGGCCAGCGACCAGGTGTGCCCGGCGTAGGGGTTCACGAGGCGGTATCTTCCGGGCTGGGAAACGCTCTGCTCGGCTGCGCAGTTGAGTATCACCTGGGGGGCCGTCTCGTAGACGGTGGTCAGGATGGCCTCCACCAGGGTGGCCGAGCCGCAGCTCTCCCAGTCGGCGTCGTTGTCGTCGAGAACGTGCGAGTAGGCGCAGCGCGATGCCACGATGCCCCCATCCGCGTCAAGCCCGACGGCGATGGTGGTGTACACCCCCTTCGGAGCGTCGTCCCTGAGCTCCAGGGTTACGAAGCCTTTATCCTTGTCGATCACGGAGCCGTATTGCGCCACCTTGTTGTCGTTGCTGTCGCTGTTGCGGAAATAGCCGAAGCTCGTCATAAGTTTTACCTCGGCCACATCCTCCCCGGCGGTGATTGATATTGGCATCTCATTGTTCTCGGCGCATACGGGTATGTCGATTTCCAGGGTGTAGTCGCGGAGCTCGGCCCCGGGGAGGGCTATCTGGAAGTAGCCCGCGGTGTTGCAGAATGTGTATTCGGCGGTGTCGTATGTCGCGAAGGCGAACGAGTTGGTGGGGAAGGTTATGACGCCCTCCTTCTCCTGGCCGTAGAGCGAGTACTTGTTCCATTCGTTTTCCGGCACGAGATGCGTAATCAACACATAACCGAAGGCGAAGAAATCCTCGATGTACACCTTCCCGGGGTTGGTGGCGTTGACGTACACATAGTTCTCGTTGTCGGCCGTGCCGGTGGCTTCGGCCACCGGGGTGCCGCTCGCGTAGGGGAGGAGGCGGTAATAGCCAGGATACTCCTTGGCCTCCTCGAATTCAACCTCCCAGGCGCTCCCCACCATCACGTCCGGCAGGATTTTGTCGAGAAAGCCCTCTTTCCACATACCTGTGCCCGCGGCTTCCCAGGTTGCGCTTGCCGGGGCTTTGGCGGCGCGGCTTGAGGTGTAGGTGACGGCCGGGCGGGTCAGCGGGCCGTCGGCCGGTGTCAGGGTGAACCTCCCATCCTGGGCGTTGGCCGCGGCGCATAGCAGGGCGGCTGCCGCGAGCGTGGTGTAAAATCTCTTCATTAAATTGGATATTGGTGTTTTATCGATGAATCGGTTCTGTTTTTGTTTAGGCGCGTCGCGCTGCTTGGGTATGGGCCCTCGGTGTAGGCCCTTTCGCCCGGGCGCGACGCATTAGGCAAAATTAGCGCTTTCCGCGCTCAAATGCAAGACTTTTTTGCAAAATCAGCGCGCGGGCCCCTCGCGTTCCCAATTTTCCGCGATTTAACTTAAAAAATCAAGTTTTTATTTGCCAGACCGCCGCGGAGGTGTTATCTTTGTGAACATAATTTATTTGAGACACTTAATTCTGGCGACAGACTTACATCAAATACCAACATAAAACTATATGGAAAACAAAGAACTGCTCGAAACAGTCAAGGAACGCGCTATGGGCTGGCTCACCGCCGATTACGACGAGGCCACCCGCGCTGAAGTCAAGCAAATGCTCGAAGCCGAGGACCCCACGCCCCTCATCGAGGCCTTCTACCGCGACCTCGAATTCGGTACAGGCGGTCTCCGCGGCATCATGGGTGCCGGCACCAACCGCATGAACATATACACCGTCGGCGCCGCCACTCAGGGCCTCGCCAACTACCTCAAGGAGGCCTTCCCCGATATGCCCCAGATTTCCGTGGCAGTCGGGCACGACGTGCGCAACAATTCCCGCAAGTTCGCTGAAATCGTTGCCAACATCTTCTCCGCCAACGGCATCAAGGTGTACCTCTTCGACAGCTTCCGCCCCACTCCCGAACTCTCCTTCGCCATCCGCCACTTCGGGTGCCAGAGCGGCGTGAACATCACCGCTTCCCACAACCCCAAGGAATACAACGGTTACAAGGCTTACTGGGCCGACGGCGCGCAGATCATCGCCCCGCACGATGTCAATATCATCGACCATGTGAACCGCATCAAGAACGTTGGCGAAATCAAGTTCAAGGGCAACCCCGAACTCATCCAGATTGTCGGTCCCGATGTCGACAAGGCTTTCCTCGACGCCATCAAGGGCCTTTCGCTCAGCCCCGACGTGATCGCCCGCCACGCCGACCTCAAGATCGTCTACACCCCGATTCACGGCACCGGCGTGAAGCTCGTCCCCGACTCGCTCAAGAACTACGGCTTCACCAACATTATCCACGTCCCCGAACAGGATATCCCCGACGGAAACTTCCCCACCGTTGACTCTCCCAACCCCGAGAACGCCTCCGCTATGGCCATGGCGGTTGCGAAGGCCAAGGAAGTCGACGCCGACCTCGTTGTCGCTTCCGACCCCGACGCCGACCGCATCGGATGCGTTGTCCGCGACTCCGACGGCCAGTACGTCCTCATCAACGGCAACCAGATCTGCCTTATCCTCCTCAACTACCTTATGACCCGCAACGCCGAGCTGGGTCGCCTCACAGGCAAGGAGTACATCGTCAAGACCATCGTAACCACCGAGACCATCAAGTCCGTGGCCGACGCCAACAACATCCGTATGTACGACTGCTACACCGGCTTCAAGTGGATTGCCTCCGTGATCCGCGAGCTCGAAGGCACCGCCCGCTACCTCGGTGGCGGCGAGGAGAGCTACGGCTTCCTGGCCGAAACCTTCGCCCGCGACAAGGACTCCGTTTCCGCCATCTCCCTTATGGCCGAGTGCCTCGCTTGGGCCAAGGACAAGGGCATGACCTTCATGGAAATGCTCAAGGACATCTATGTGAAGTACGGCTTCTCGCTCGAAACCGGCGTTTCCGTGGTGCGTCCCGGCAAGACCGGCGCCGAGGAAATCCAGGCCATGATGAAGAACTTCCGCGCCAATCCTCCCAAGCAGCTCGCCGGAAGCCCCGTCGTTGTCGTCAAGGACTACGCCGACCTCAATATGACCGACCTCCGCGACGGCAAGGTCACCAAGATGGACTTCCCCACCACCTCCAACGTGCTCCAGTACTTCACCGAGGATGGCTCGAAAGTTTCCGTACGCCCCTCCGGCACCGAGCCCAAGATCAAGTTCTACATGGAAGTACGCGGTAAGATGGAGACTGCCGCCGACTACCATGCCGCCGACGCCGCCGCCAAGGCCAAGATCGAGCTCCTCAAGAAGGACCTCGGCATCTGATAGCCCCTTCCGCCCGGCATCAGCCGGTTCGCGATAAAAACACTCGGCCCCTCCGGTTATCCGGAGGGGCCGAGTCGCTTTTTAAAAAACTCATTTCGTCAATAGAGGCCGAGTCGGGCGTGGTTGTCGAGCCACTTCACCCTGTTGGCAAGCCACGTCTTCAGGTTGCCGATATGCTTGGCCGTGTCGAAGCTCGACTGCGCCCAAGCCTCGTTGTTGGCCCAGGCGTCCGGCCAAAGCACGCCGTCGCGCTTGGCCGACGGTTCTATTTCCGCGGCGTACCCGTCGATATACTCCATCAGCCTGGGGTACACCTCGCTCTTGAACTGCGCCCAGGCCTCGCGGTAGGCCTCCATAAACGCCTTGTTGCTTACGAGCGCTCGCATAAATGGTGCGCCGGGCGTCGAATCGTCGCTTGACGCGAGCACGCGGTTATAAGTGTTCATCGTCGGCCCCGCGGCGCGGAAGCCTGTCGACCAGTCGAAGTCCCATACCGGGCCGAATCGGTACTTGTACTCGCTCCCAAGCCCCTCCTTGAACAGGTTCACGCTCTTCGGATGGTTGACCTCACGGTTGCACGCGAGGTTGTACACCAATATATACCGGGCCGTCTCCCAAAGGTCTATGTAATCTTCTATGGCGCCTCCGGCCATCACCGCGTCGGCCATCTCCCCGAAATCGGCCTGCCACGCCTGCCAGTAAGCCTCGCGTTCTGCAGGGTCGGGTTTGATTTCGGTGAGGTCCGGGTCCTTCACCATCACGGGGAGCCCCTGGCTCGCGCCTATGTCGTGGCGGAACTGGAAATCCTCGTCGTAATTGGTGTCGAGTTCGAACATCATGCCGGTGTTCTCGTCTATATCGACCGAGCCCGCGCCGATGCCTATCTTCTCAGTCATCATATATAGCCCCTTGTAGCGCCCGTTGAGGTACACGTTGCAGTGTACCGAGTGGTTGGTGTAGGGCAGACCCAGCTCGCGGGCCGTCCAGAACGCTATCGTGTTTCTGATGTGCGTCGGGTCGATGTAGTTCGCGATCAGGGCGAATGTCTTCGCTTTAGGCAACCCGCACACCTGGGCCTTTTTGGCCATCTTGAAGCGGTAGGGGGTCTTGGCGAAGCGCCAGGTCGAGTTGCCGCGGCCGCGGAACTCCACGGTCTGCTCCGCGATGTCGTCGTACGTCCCGTTGCCGTCGAGGCGCATCGTCGCCTGATAGATTGTCGTTTTTGTGAAACCGTTCCCCTTGAACAGGTCGTCGATGTCAGGGTAATCCGTGAGATTTATATATATGTCGGGCAGGGTAGTGGCGCTCACCCGGCAGCTGTCGATCGCCGAAAGCGCGATAGCGGTCTTTACTTTCGCGTCCTTCACCATCATCGTGGCGTATTCCCCGCCGCTACCCTTCTCGTAGCTAATCTCCTCGACGTCCGAGAGTCGGTAATGGTTGAACCCATTGTCGTTGCGGTAAATGTCGAGCACCCCGTGTTCCCCGTCGGCGCTGGCCGTCAATGCGGCTAAGAGCGCCGTCACGGCTAATAACCCTTGTTTGAAACGCGATACCCCTCTCTTGTAGCTGTTGGTTTTCATGGTCTTCATCTCCCCGTTATTATTTTGTAAGTCCTGTTGCCGATGGTGAGCAGGTACACGCCCGCTTTCAGTCCGTCAGTTTTAATCACACACGCTCCTCCTTCGGTGGCGGTCGCCGTGAGCGCGGTTCTGCCGTCGCTTCCCGTGAGCAGCACCTGGGTGCCTGACGGAATATTTTCCAGCCTCAGTCCGTCAGCATCCCAGTTTATGATTGCCGCGTCATCCGCGGCCTCCTCGATGCCAGACCATATATCCCCCTCCTGGTCGGAGAAAAGCCATGACCGCACCTCGCTGAGCGGAAACTCCAGCGCGCCTTTCTCGCTGCTGATTGTCATAACGCCCCTGGCGAATGAGGTTTTGAGCCCGTCAGCCATCGCGATCAGGCTCTTGCCCCCGTCCGCATGGTTCACCACGATGCTCTTAGCCGCTTTCCCGGCCGCGACAGCTTTCCCTGTCATAGCAGCCGCGCTATTTGGCGCTCCGATTGCCGCCGTTCCTAACAGCAACAGTCCGGCGAGGGCCATAGCCCCTCTTCTCTTCAATTTCATATATCCTGTATTTTGGTTATTCCTTTGTTTATTTTTTCATCAACCAAAGCCTCCGCTCGTTCCGCACCGAATGGGTTCTGTTCCTGGTGCGAGCCGCCTTGGCGGCGAGGGGATAGGCGGGGAGTCTTTTATAGAACTTTAGTTAAAGATTTGAGTTATAATATTGAGGGTCGCCCGTAACGTTCTCTCCGGCGAAAGCCGGAATACCCCCCGCCGGGAGCGGCGTGTCGGGGCTCGGCAACTCTACTTCGGCTACAACAAGCCCGGCCCGGCGCCCGTGGAACTCGTCTACTTCCCACGTCAACCCGCCGTAGGGCACTATCCAGCGCGTCTTTTCGATCACGCCCTCCTGGCAGACCCGCGAGAGCATCTCCCTGGCGTCATCTATCGGTATCGGATACTCCCATTCGTCGCGGGTCGCGCCTCGGTTGGCTCCCTTCACGGTGAGGAACCCCTCCCGGTCGAGCACTCTCACGCGCACTGTCCCCTCGGGGCGACGCGATATGTATCCTTGCGAAATCTCGTGGCTCGCGGTGGCCATTCTCTTGTAGGAGTCATCCTTCACAAGGAACTTGTATTCCGTCTCTTTCGACATGGTTGCGACTCGTTGTTGTCTGATTAAAACAATATAGCTAACTTCGCGAAGTTAAAAAAAGATAGTGTTAATTCCCAGTTTACGGCATATTATTTCGCTCCCGCGACTCTGTGTGGCGCTCATGACGTTGCTTTTCGCCGCGTCTCCGGCGTTCGCGCGCAGGGTGGCGGTGGCGGTCACCGACTCCGTCACCGGCGAGGGGGTGCCGTTCGTGGCGGTGTACATTTCCGGCACTAACCACGGCGCCCTCACCGACGACCATGGCCGCGTGTCGCTCGACATCGACTCCCCCGACGCCGTGCTGGAGTTTTCCGTGATGGGCTACGACCGGGCTTCCGTGCCCGTCGGCCCGTCGCACGGCAAGGTGAAAGTGGCTCTATCTCCATCAGGCCATCGCCTCGACGAGGTGGTGGTGCGCCGCGGCAAGGAAAAGTATTCCAAGAAAAACAATCCGGCTGTGGCCTTTGCCGAAAGGCTCAGGAAGGCGGGACCGCTAACCGACCCGCGCCGCAACCCGCGCTTCAACTACCGCAAGTACGAGAAAATATCCTACGGCCTCAACAACATCTCCCTCCCGCCCCCTTCGCCGGGCGAAAAGAAGAAAAAGGGGCGCTTCGACTTCATCCGCGAGCACGTCGACACCTCCGACATCACCGGAAAGACCATTGTGCCTATGGCCGTCAAGGAGAAGCTCTCCGAGGTGCTCTACCGCAAGGAGCCGGAGGCCGAGAGGGAGTACCGCCTCGGGGTGCGCCAGCAGGGCATCGACGAGGCGTTCGACGCGGCTTCGCTGCAAACGCTCCTCGACGACGCTTTCCGCGAAATCGACCTGTATCAGAACGATGTCGCGATTCTGCGAAACCGTTTTGTAAGCCCGCTGTCATCCATCGCGCCCGATTTCTACAAATTCTACCTCACCGACACGATTTTCCTCCCCGACAGCACCCGTTGCGTCGAACTCAGCTTCGCTCCACACAACCCTGCGACTTTCGGTTTCACGGGCCGGCTCCTTGTCGAGGACGATTCTACGATGTTCGTCAGGAATGTGCGCATGAACGTGCCACCCTCGATTAACCTCAATTTTATCGACTTCCTGCAGATTTCGCAGAACTTCGACAAGGCCCCCGACGGCTCCCGCCTCAAGACGCTCGACGATTTCTATGTCGAAATGTCGGTTATGCCGGGCACTCCGAGTGTGTTCGCCCGCAGGGTAGCCGCCTACGATGATTTCTCTTTCGGCACCACCGAGCGCGACGAGATTCTCGACCGCCTCGGCACGGAGTATTCCGACCCGATGGTCTACGGTCGCCCCGACGATTTTTGGGAGACTTCGCGGCTTGTCGAGGCTTCCCGCGGCGAGAGCCGGGTAGGCTCGATGATGGAGACGTTCCGCCGCTGGCCTCTGTTCTATTGGGGCGAGAAGCTCGTCAACAGGCTCTTCCAGGGCTACGTCCCGACGGGCCGCGACTCCAAGTTCGACATAGGCCCGATTAATACTTTCATAAGCCATAACTCGCTCGAAGGGTGGCGCCCGCGTTTCGGCGGCATGACTACCGCGGCCCTCAATCCGCATCTCTTCTTCCAGGGGTATGTGGCCTATGGCATCGACGACCGCCGCTTCAAGTATGGCGCCGAAATTGAGTATTCATTCAACCGTAAGCGCCAGCACCCCAAGGAGTTCCCGATCCATTCCATAAAGGTTTCGGAGAAATACGACCTCGACCGACTCGGCGCCAACCTCGTCAACGGCAACCAGGATAATTTCTTCAACTCGTTCGGCCGAGGGGGTAACAAACTTATGACCTACCGCCGCCAGACGCGGCTCGACTACACCCTCGAACTCGACAACCATCTCTCGTTCCGAGCCGGGTTCAACCTCGAACGCCAGGAAACTTCACCATGGGTTCCGTTCCGTATGGGCGACGGCTCCTCGATCAACCATTACGATGAGGCTTGCTTCTCGTTCGGCATCCGTTACGCTCCCGGCGAGAAGTTCCTCGAACGGCCTAAAGGCCGACTGAATATCGGCAACGACCGCATCGTGCTCGAACTCAACCAGCTCTATGCCCCTAAAGGGCTTTTCGGAAGCCGCTTCACGATCAACCGCACCGAGTTCTCCGTATCGCGGCGCATATGGCTCTCCGCTTTCGGCTTCATCGACGCGAAAGTCGGGGTGGGGCACCTCTGGAGCCGCGCCCCGTATCCCAATCTTCCGTTGGCCAACTCCAGCCAGTCATATATCATACAATCGCAGACCTTCACCCTGATGGACCCCATGGAGTTCGTCGCCGACACCTACGCAGAATGGTTCATAACCTACCAGGCGCGCGGCGCGATCTTCAACTACATCCCCCTGCTAAAGAAACTCAAGTGGCGCGAGGTATTCTCCTTCCGCGGATGGTGGGGGCACCTCTCGCGCAACAACCGTCCCTGGCTCCATCCCGAGCTATTCGCGTTCCCCGACCACGCCCAGGCTAAGATGCTCGAAGGCGCGCCGTATATGGAAGTCGCCGTCGGCATCGACAACATCTTCCGCATCCTCCGCGTTGACTACGTTTGGCGCGTCACCCAGCGCCGCGGCCTCCCTGCCTCCTCCCGTTCCGGCCTCCGCATCGGCCTCCACGTCACCTTCTGATTTCCCCCCTCATAGCTCTTCCCTCCGGGCCCGCCTCTCCCCCCCGAAGGCCCTTCACTTTTCACCCTTCACTCTTCAACCCTTTTCCTGCCTTGTCGTTCCGTGCCGAGGGCAAAGCCCTCGGGTCCCTTATTTCGTAGCCAAAAACCGCTCGAACTCCTCCTCGCTCCCCGCGAAAACATCGAGGTCAATTGTCCCCTCGACCCCTTCCAGGCGTCCCCGGTGGCTGTACTGCCAAATCATCCAGCTCGACCGCGCCCCGTCGAGCGGCGGGTCGGTGAAAGAGCATATCCATAGCGGGTAGTTGTCGAAGTTCCCCCTCACGAAGCGGTAATATCCATCCTTGTTGGTGTAGAGTACCGGGGAGTGCCCGAGCCGTTCCAAAGTCTGAATCATCTTGCGAAGCCGCTCCACGATGCTGGCCGTCGCGTGGCCGTCGGGGTTCCCCCACTCCTCGATGTCAATCGCCGGGGGAAGCGCGAAATCCCTCCCGCGCAGCGCGTCGTTGAAGTTCAGAGCCTGAAGTTCCCCGTCGGTGTCGAAGCGGAAAAAGTGGTACGCCCCGCACGGGAGCCCGCTCCGCAGCGCGCGCCGGGCGTTGTCTATAAAGTAGCGGTCTATGAAATCGGTACCCTCCGTGGCTTTCAGATAGGCGAACGCTATCCCCTGGCCGCCGAGCACGTCGAAGTCTACCGCGCCGTTGTGGGCCGAGAGGTCCACACCCCTCACCGGGAACGCCTCCTCCGACGGGCGGGGTGCCTCGCCGAAGTACCTCCCGTAGAGAAACAGCCCTGCGAACGCTCCTCCGGCTAACAGAAGCGCCGTCAGCAGCAGCGCAATCCCTTTGCGGTGTTTCATGCCTCACCCCCTTTGGCTCTTTTGCGGACCATCCCTTTGGCCGCGCGGCATGCGAAATACGCGCCGCACATCACCGCCACGATCAGCGCCGAACAGGGCGCGTCGATCTGTGTCGCCAATGCCAGCCCGGCCAGTCCGCACGCCAGCGATATGATGGCTGATAAAATCATTATACCCTTGAACCGCTTCACGAATATCTCGGCTGTCATCTGCGGCAGAGAAATCATCGACATCAGCAGCATTATGCCCACGAGCCTTATGGTCAGTACGATGCACAACGCGACCATCACCGTCATGGCCATATTCACGCGCTTCACCGGCAGTCCGCTCACTCTTGCGAAGTCGGCGTCGAAGGCGCACGCCACGATCTCGCGGAACTTCCAGGCGAACAGCGCGCCGAGCGCTATGGTGTAGAGCGCGAACGCTGTTAGGTCGCCGCGGTTGATGGTCAGTATGTTGCCGAAGAGGAAGCTATTGAGCTCGGGCACGAAGCCGGGAGTCATGAACACTAATAGCACCCCTACGGCCATTCCTACCGACCAGACGACGGCTATCGCGGAGTCCTCGCGCACTTTATGCCGATCCGACAGCCATTCGACCCCGAGGGCCGAACCGATGGCGAATATCGCCGCCGTGGCTATCGGGCTGATGCCGAGGTAGTAACCTAAGCCGAGACCGCCGAAGCACGCATGCGTTATGCCCCCGGAAATCGCAACCAGGCGCCGCGCCATTATGTAGGTGCCGATCATCGCCGCCGCGATCGAGATTATGGCGACCCCGATTACGGCGTTCTGGAAAAAGCTGTATGTCAGAAAGTCAAGCATCCCGGTTTTATTTCTCTTGCGATTCTCTTTTGGCGCGTTCCTCCGACACGATCATCAGAAGCTCCTCCCGCACTTCGGGCGGCAGGGTGATACCTCGGAGCTGGATGCTCCGCGCCCAGGGGGCTATGTCGTCGGGCAGCAGGGTCAGCAGCACCTCGCGGAACTGCTCGGTCTCCTCGGGGGTGTAGCTCTCCGGATCGCGCCCGGCGTAGGCGTCGAGCTCTTCGTCGTCGAAATACTCGGCCCGCTCGCTCACTCCTGCGAGCAGCGAGTCGCGCTCGCAGGTGATGTGCATTCCGCAGCACACTTCCTCGTCGGCGGGGTCGGTCGGCAGGGGTGGGTCCTGCACCTGCCCGAGTGTGGGAGCCTGGGCGGTGCCGCGCTTGATGTCGCGCCGATGGAAGGCGTAGAGTACGCCACCCACTAACAGCAGCGCCCCGAGTATTATTAATGAAACTGTCATTGCTTCTTGAATATGACTCCGATGGCTTTGCTGTGCGCACGGCCGTCAGCGTCGTTTACGCGTATCACCACTCTGTGGCGCTTGCCGTCAACGTAAGGCGCTACGTTTTTCAGCCGGGCTATGTAGCCGTGGGTCAGCGACTCGCAGAATTCGAGGTCGGCCAAGCTCACGTTCGAGAATCGCTCGTCGGTGTAGGTTACTGTGCCTCCGGTGCGGTCCGAGAGGCTTCTCGACGGTTCGCTGTAGAGCGCGGTGTATTCGCTCGGCTGGGGCTCGGGGGCGGAGTATACGGTGTGGACCTCGCCCATTGCCGAGTGCCAGTGGTCGGTGAGCCAGTCTATGGAGTAGTCGTGGTTGCCGTAAGGCTGGTTGGGCTCGTCGGTGAAGTTGATGTAGACGCGCTCGGCACCCTCGCGGAAACTCAGTTCCGCGTCGGCGAACCGCAGGGCCAGCATGCAGCACTCAGTGTTGAGCCGCGGATAGCGGGCGGCTGCCTCTTCGAGGCGGTCGCTCCCGGTGCCTCCGAAATGCGCTGTGCGGTCCGAGCCGTGCTTGTAGTTGAAGAATATTTCGAGGTTCTCGGCGGTCGAAAAGTCGGTGGCGCCGTTGATGGTGCCCTCCTCGGAGTGACCCACGGCGGCGTAGCGGGCGTCGATTCCTCCCGCTTCGAGTTGGCGCACCCAGGCGCCCAGTCCGGCGGCTATGGCGTCGTTCTCCTCCTCCATCGACTCGGAGTTGTCGACCAGCAGGGCTATGTCGGCTTTGAGCGGCTCGGCTCCCTCGTCGTCAGGATTGATGAATTCCACCTTGGCGTCTTTGCCGTCGATTTCCACCCAGGCGTTGCGGGCGCTGTTCCCGGTGCCGAGCAGGCGCGGCCATTCCCCGGTGGCGCGGTCCTTCAGCTCCGCCATGAAGAAGCGCAGGTCGTAGCTCACGATGGTCCCGGTGCCGGGCTTGCCGCTGCCGTCGTCGTTGCCGCCGCCGGGGCGCCCCCCTCCGCTCTGGGCGCGGTCGTCGGGGTCGATAAGTATGGTGTTGACATCGTCCTCCAGACAGGAGGTCAGGGTGGCTCCGCAGCCGATAGCGGCGGCCATCGCCAGTATCTTTATGCCGTTTATCTTACTTCCGTTCATATGGTTCAATAGTTAAGGATCTCGAACTCGACGCGGCGGTTGAGCTCGCGCCCTTCGGGGGTCTCGTTGGTGGTGATTGGGCGGCTCATCCCGTAGTAGGAATAGGTGAGCTTGGCGGGGCTGACGCCGCGCCCCACGAGGTAGGTCACCACCGCCTGGGCGCGATCCTCCGACAGGCGGTTGTTAACCTCGGCGGAGCCGATGTTGTCGGTATGCCCCTTAACCTCCACCCGGGTGTTGGTGCGCGATATGAAGCGTGCGAGTTTGTCGAGGTAGGCGAACGACGCGGGGTTGATCTCGCTCTTGCCGAACGCGAAGTTGATGTCGGAAATCGAGCAGATTGTTTTCCCCTCGACGCGTTCGCCGCGGGCCATCATGGATATTATTTCGTCGAGCGTGTAGCAGCCGTGCTCGCGGGCGGGGGCGGGAAGTTCCTCGCGGGTCTCGACCACGGGGGCCGGTTCCGGCTCCCTTACGGGTTTCGGTTCGGGCTCCGGCTCCGGCTCGGGAAGCGGGGTGACCACCACGGGCACTACCTCCTCCTTCTTTTTCGAGAGGGCGCCGAGCGACATTCCTATCGTGGCTTTGATTTCGAGGCCGTCGAGATGGCGCCAACCTTTGGCGCGCTTGCCCGACGCGGGATTCTCGGGGTCGTTCACGATGTATGCCTCGCCGTTTTTCTCCTTCGCACCGAAGGTGTCGGTGAGCCCGAACTCGTATCCGGCCTCAAGCCCGGCGAAAAAGGGGCGTCCACCTATCGAGAACAGGCATTTGGCGCCGAAGCCGAGGCCCAGCCCGAGCTCGGCGTGTTTCATATTGGCGGTGTTGAGGTTAACCTTGTAGCCGCCGTAAGCGCCCGACGCGTCATACGCGCGGAGCGACGCGTGCCCCCCGGTCGAAAACCCTACGATCGGGGCGGCGTAGACGTAGGGGCGGAACTTCGACTCGCGGTCGAGAAACTGGTAAGCGACCGGCACCCTGATGTCGATGTAGTGGCTGAACAGCTTGTATCGGATTTCGCCCACGGGCGCGGCCACGCCGTCACCCTTGTCGAAGGTCAGGCCGGAGCGGCTGTTCGAGAGCGTCCCTCCGCGGTTGAGGAATGTTATTTCGGGTCTTACGGCCAACTGGTGCTCGTCGAGGAAGTCGTACTCGAAAAATACCGAAAACAGGCCCGATCCGAGCCATTTGTTGTCGGGGAACACCCCCTTGTCGAGGTCGGAG
This sequence comes from uncultured Muribaculaceae bacterium, assembly GCA_910587075.1. Classification (GTDB taxonomy): domain Bacteria; phylum Bacteroidota; class Bacteroidia; order Bacteroidales; family Muribaculaceae; genus UBA7173. The sequence goes on along the minus strand of CAJUKE010000019.1, from coordinate 499 downwards.
TAGCGCAGATGCGACCCGTGATAGCCGACCGTCACGCCGATCCAGGCCCTCGGAGTCTCCTCCTCATCAAGGGAGGTCTGCCCGTAAGTATTCGTTGTGTTTTGCGCTGTGGAGGCCGGAACCGCGGTAATAGCGGCGGCCCCCATCAGTATGGCATGTGCGTATTTTCTTATCGCTCCTGTGTCTTTTCTCATCGTTTCAGCATCTTTTCTCATCGTTCGGGCGTCGTCTTTTTTCATCGCTCCGGCGTTTTGTCGAATCGCTTTTTCAATATCTCATATACACCACAAAATTACAAAAAAACTCGCTCCCCCGCAACTCTGTCCGGCAAAGTGTTGCATAATGTTAATTGTGGGCAATAGTCGCTTGCTAAATATTAAAATATGTGAAATCAAAGAAGATTTTCTGCCCGAAACTATGTTGTAAAACATATAATTCATACCTATGCATCAGTTTTTCATGGTATTAGATTTAAGGTAAGAAGATTATTCGTCGGGAT
>CAJUKE010000018.1 GCA_910587075.1 uncultured Muribaculaceae bacterium | reverse complement strand
GTCTGTACATAAGGCACCCCAAAAGTTTTGTGTCTAACTTTTGGGGTGCACTTCACTACGCCGCTAATGGTGGGGCTAACCAAATGCAAGGTCTCCGACCTTGAAAATTGGCAAAGCCCCAATTCACAATTTCAAATATCACGCGTCGCCTTCGCCAGCCTTCCGCCCGGATGGCTGGCGGCGCGTCAGAGTGGTGCGGATGGCAGGAGCCGGAGTCCGAGTGCCGATGGGAGCGACCTAAGGGTCGTGACCGAGGCCGAGAGGCTCCGGCGACGAACCAGCCGTGCCGCTATCACGCGCCGCCAAGAGGCCGAGAGGCTCCGGCGACGAACCAGGGGCGCCGCTATCACGCGTCGCAAAAACGGAGGAGCGAGCGACAGAGTCCCTCCCCCTCGTGCGCCAGCTCCGCCAGATACGTCTCCCCTGCGCGCTGCATGCGCACCTCCACCGTCTCCCCGTAGACCGCCTCCCGCAGGTAGGCGATTTCGAAGCGCGTCAGCCGGTGGTGGTCGTGAAACTCCAGCCCCCACTGGTTCAGCAGAAGCTCGATATAGCGCGACGAATTGACGTGGCGGTTGAAGTCCAGGTCGCAGTAAGTAAAACGGTAGGGCGAGCTCTCAAACGCCGTCAGAGGCCGCAGACGGCTCGGTTTCGCCACCGGGCACTCCTTATCAGGGATAAGCTCGCGCACCCACTCCATGCGGCTTATATCGGCCACCTGGCGCGTGTTGGTGTTCATCACCGCCCACACCGTGCGCGCGTGGCCCAGCACCTCCCCCTCGCCGTCGAGAATCTCGAAGTCACGCTCCGAGAAAAGGCGGTTGATGGAGCACACCCACGTCAGCACCCGGTAATGCTCATTCCACCGCGGGTAGCGGCGCATCTCCACCGCCACGCGCGACAGCACCCACGTCTCACCCCGGTCGACCAGCGACGCGAACCCGATGCCAAGCTGGTTAGCATGGAGCGTCGCCACCTCGATCAATCGGTTAATCAGCAGCGTGATCGGCATCCTCCCCTGCGGGTTACACTCCGCCGGAGTCAGGAAATACCCGTGCCCGAACACCTTCTCCATCCCCAGCATATCCCTCTTCTCCATCCCCTCGCGGGCACCCCCGCCACCTATTTCATCAATCATATTATCCATTAGTCAAAACTTTAATCATTTAAAAACCCAAGGTCGGAGACCTTGCACAGCAGATATTTGTGCAAGGTCTCCGACCTTGTATTCAGAGGCTTCCGCCCGGATGGGGCGGTGATGCGGCCGGATGACGGCAGCGGTTCGCCCGGATGGGGCGGCGCGTCAGAGTGGTGCGGATGGCAGGAGCCGGAGTCCGAGTGCCGATGGGAGCGACCTGGCGGTCGTGACCGAGGCCGAGAGGCTCCGGCGACGAACCATCCGTGCCGCTATCACGCGTCGCCTAACGCTGAAGCGGCGCTTCAGCGTTCGCTATAAAACTTCTGTATGCGATTCTCGATCTTCTTATTGCCGAGAAGCACATTGAAGAGCTGGTTCTGGAAGGTCTGCACACCCTCGCGCTGGTTGAACACCATGGCGTCGTTCTCATAGTTGAACGCGCGGCCCTGGTTGGCAACCGAAACCACGTCGAACACAACCACCGAGTTGTTGAGAGCGATCGGGCCGCAAACCTCGCCCTGCTTGGCTACGGCCACGTTGGCCTGTAGAGCGGCCTCGTTCATGCCGAAGTTGCGGATGTAGCCCTGGCCGAAAGTAACCTGGGTGGTGTCGGCCTTGACACCCATCACGGTAGCGTACTCGGCAACGGTCTTACCCTTGCCCTGGAACTTGGCCACGAGGCTCTCGGCCTTCTTCTGGTTGCGGATCTTGTTGGTGAGGTAAGCGCGCACCTCGGGGTTAGAGGCGGGCACGAAGTCGCCGGTGTACACGTCCTTGACGGCTGCGGCCATCAGGCGGCTGTCCTTATCGTCCTTGAACACGCCCGACACCTGGTCCTTCTTAGCGTCAATGGCCCACTTGGCGGCGTTGCGGCTCTCGGCAAGACCGTTTACGGAGAGGCTCGAAGGGGTAACCACGGCGGTCAGAGCGCTGTAGCCGGCCTTAGTGGCGTTCTCCTCGAAGGCCTTGGCGTTGGTGTTCTCGGCGAGATACTTGCGCAGGTCGTCGTTAAGCTTGCTCACGGTAGCGTTGCTGGGGATCACGTCGTAGGTGATCTCGGCGATGTCGTAAACGGTAACAGGGGCCTTCTTCGAGCGAACGCGGATAGCCATGTTGGGGTTGGCTCCGGCGCTCTTGGGAGCGAAGAATCGGCCGGCCTCGGCCTGCGAGATCTCGTCGCGGAGGATGGTCATCGAGGGCTCGGTCATCGAAACCCACACGCTGTCGTTCTTCTGGGCGATGGCGGCGAGGCTGTCGGCCTTCACGCCACTGTTGAGGGTGGCTACGATGCTGTCGGCCGAAACTCCCTCGTTGAGGTAGGCGATGTCGAGCAGCACGGAGTCGACGGCGGTGGTGGAGCTGAGGAACTTGCCGATGGTGTAGCGGTTGTCGTAGGTCGAAATCACGCTCACGGTGTCGGCCTGGAGCTTCTCAAGGTTGTTGCGCAGGTTGGTGGCGAGCTTGGCGGCGGTGGCGCTGACGCGGTTCACATAGAACTTCGAGTCGGCGGCGACACCCTCGGTGCCCTCCTGGGCCTTCAGGGCGGCCACTGCGGCCTCAACATCCTTCTCGGCGGCGAGGCGGTCGGCCTCGGAGGGAGCGATGTCAACGGTGATGTAGCTCAGCACCGTCTGGGGCTCCAGGATGCGGTAGCGGTTCTTCTCCTGGTTGTAGAGCGAGTTGATCTCGCTGTCGCTCACGGGGAAGTCCTCGTCCTTGAGCTGGCCGAAGTCAGCCTTGGCGTAGGCGATGGTGGAGGTCGACGCGTTGTCCTCGTAGGAGGCCTGGGCGTCGAGCTTGTTGGCGGTGAGGGCGCCGGTGAACATGCTCATGAACTTCTGCTGGAGGAGCAGCTTCTCGGTGTCGCTCTCCAGAGCCTTCCACATCGACTGGAGCTGCTGGGCCTGCTGGGCGTCAACGCCGTTCTTCGAGGGGTTGTAGGCAAAGTCGTAGAGCATCTGCGCCGAGGGGACACCCATCTGCTGGAGCATCTGGGCGACGTAGGGGTGGGGAGTTTCGCCGAGGAGGGCCGAGGTGAGCTCCTTGTCGGTAACCTTCAGGCCGAGGCGCTCGATTTCCTGGTTCATCAGGGTTTCGTTGACCATCTGCTGGAGGGTATACTGCTGTACCTGGGCGGCGTCAAGGTTGGTGTAGCCCTGCTGGCGCAGCTGTTCCTGCTGCTCCTCGACGCGGCGCTGGTATTCCATGTAGTCGATCTTCTGACCGTCGACTTTCACGACTGTGTGGTTGTCGGAGAAAAGCTCCTGCGGACGGTCGACGGCCGTCAGGATGAACAGCAACAGTGCCACGCCCAGGATCGAGATAATCAGGACGGGCCGTTGGCGGATTGATTCAAGTGTTGACATCTAATGACAAACGGTTTATTTTGATTTTTATATTATTTCGTCAATATAAGCATATTAGCGCGCAAAGATACGTTTTTCCATCCAAATCCGCAAACTTTTCCATCCAAACCCGCGCAAACCCGCCCCCGCGCCCCCCTCAACCCCCGCCCTCATCCCCGCCGCGGCCTACCCTCCGGCCCCTATCCAGGCCTATCCCTCCCGCCTTGTCGTTCCGTGTGAGGGCGAAGCCCGAAGTCCCCGCCTCCCGTCATCCTCTCCGCCCCTCCGGCCCCTATCCCTAATCCTCCAAGGTCGGAGACCTTGCACATTGGGAGCCCCGCCATTAGCCGCCACAGGCGGCGGTTGGCGGGGTGTGTATGGGCACTCTGACAAAGCAAGGTCGGAGATCTTGCACAACACAAACCTGTGCAAGGTCTCCGACCTTGATTTATTTTCGGGGCACCTTCCCCCACCAACCGCGGCTACGCCGCTAATAGTGGGGTTAATAATGTCCAAGGTCTCCGACCTTGGCAGTTTATTATCGCGGTGCGGGCAATCGTCCCGGGAGTTACTTCGGCGGGGAGAGGAGCGCGCGGTAGCGCGCGGGGTTCTTCAGCACCAGGGCCGCGGAATCCAGGTCCGGGTCATGCTTGAGGGCCTCGACGGTCGCGCCGCGGCTGTAATAGTAGCGCTGCAGGATGTCGCCCGCCAGGTAGCGGCTTATCCACTCGCGGTTGAGGTCGAGGTCATGGTCGAGGTCGTGGCGCAGCGAGGCCTTCAGCGTGTCGAGCTGGGCCTGCACCCGGTCGTTGAGGTAACCCTCGGTCTTCACAGCCTTCTCAAGCTGCTCCATAACGATCTCGCACATACGGTCGTACTCGAACCGGTCGGGGTCGATGAACTTCTTGAACTCGTTGAAAATCGTGTCGGTCACCTCGAACTCCTCCGGCGAGGGTATCGAATCGTGGCGCGTCGCGTAACGCGTCGCGAAGTCGAAGCTCCAGTTGTCGCGCACGATATTATACACGAGGCGGTTCCCCTCGGGGTACTCCACCTTGATGTCGGGGGTTATGCCACCCCCGTCGCGCACCTCGCGCCCAGCGCGGGTGTGCCACACAGTGGTAAGCGAGTCGGGTATGCGGGCCACGCTCCCGTCGGGGTTTCTCCGCGAGTAGTCGATGGCCTGGATCAGTCGGCCCGAGGGAATGTAGTACTTGGCGATCGTCACCTTCAGCAGCCCGTTGTAGGGAATCTGCGAGGTCGACTGCACCAGCCCCTTGCCGAACGAGCGCTCGCCGACAATCACCGCGCGGTCGAGGTCCTGGAGCGCGCCGCTCACGATCTCGGCGGCCGAGGCCGACGAACCGTTGACGAGCACCGCCAGCGGAATCTCCGTGTCGACCGGCTTGGTGGTGGTCTTGTAGATTTTCTCGTTGAGCAGCCCCCGGCCGCGGGTGCGCACCACCTCCGTGCCCTTAGGCACGAAGAGGCTCGCCACCTTCACGGCGCTTTCGAGTAGCCCGCCCCCGTTGCCCCGGAGGTCGAGCACGATCGACTTCACCCTGGGGTCGGCCTTGAGCGCCAACAGCGCCTCGCGGGTCTTGTCGTAGGTCTTTTCGTTGAAAGTCACAAGCTGGATATAGCCGATGTCGCCCCGCTGCACGCCGTAGTACGGCACCGGGTCGACCTCGATTTTCTCGCGGGTGAGGGTGAAAGTCTTCACCGAGTCGCTCCCCGCGTAGGGGCGCACCACGGTAACCTTCACCTCCGTGCCGGCCTGCCCCTTGAGGCGCTTCGACACCTTGTCGCTGCCGATACCCTTCACCGTGTCGCCGTCGATCATCAGAATCTTGTCGCCCGGACGGAGCCCCCCGCGCTGGGCGGGCGAGCCCTCGCGCGGCTCGGAGATTATGGTGAAGGAGTCGCGCTGCTGGATGTACGACCCTATGCCGCCGTACTCCCCGGTCGAGATGGTCAGGAGCTCCTCCTGCTCTTTCTCGGGGAAATACTCGGTGTAGGGGTCGATCTCGTCGAGCATCGCCGCGATCGCGGTGTTGATCGACTTCTCGGCGTCGACGGTGTCGACGTAGTTAGTCTGCAACGCCTTGTAGACCGAGGCGAAAATATCCAGGTTCCGCGAAATCTCCCCCTTGGGGCTCCGCGTGGCGCCGGCGGCGGCAATTCCCGCCACCGCGGCACCAGCGGCCACGGCTATCAGTAACTTTCTCATAAATACAGTTCGGTTTGTCAGTGGGGCGCCCCGCCACTTTGCGACGGGGCGCTATGGGCACGGAGCGCGTTAGTCGCAGTGGCAGGTGTCGCCGCAGCCGCACGAGTCGCCGCAATCGCCGTCGCCGCAGTGGCCGCCGCAGCCGCAGCCACCGGCGGGATGCAGCTCCTCGGCAGTAGCGTCGCGCACTTCGAGGATGCGACCCTTGAAGCGCACGTCCTTACCGGCCAGGGGGTGGTTGAAGTCGAGCTTCACATGCTTCGGAGTGACCTCCTTCACCAGGCCGCTGATGCGGAACCCGTCGGCGGTCATCATCGGGAGCACGGCGCCCGGCTTGATCACCTCCTCGTCAAACTTGCCGTCGACAAGGAAAATCTCGCGGTCGAGCTCGGCTACCTGCTCGGGGTCGTAAGGCCCGAAAGCCTCGGCGGCGGCGACGCGCACGTCAAACTCGCCCCCTTTCTCCAAACCCTCGATAGCCTTCTCAAGGGGTTCGATCATGCCGCGCGTAACGCCGAACACCACCTTCTCGGGATCCTCAGTATCGGTCTGGTGAACAAGCGTTTCGGTGCCGTCGGCATCCACGCGGTACAGGTCATAGCCCATCTCAACATATTTTCCGGGAACAATCTTTTCCATAATAGTATCGTTTTATTTAATTAATATTCAGTAATTTACAAGCAAACTCGCACCCGCGGCGGCATATCGCGCCCGCGGCGGAGGAGAACAAAGTTAGCCATTATTCCTATCATATAACAAACCCGCGCCCCAAATTTCCTAAAATTAAGCTAAAAAAAGAGGAACCGGGCATTTTGCCCGGCTCCCCAGATTCATTAGATGTCGACTCGGCGCTTAGCGGATAACCACCTTGGCTACCTTGCCGCCGCGACGCTCGATGTACACCCCGGCAGCGGCCTCGGCCTCGCTGACGCGCACACCCTGCAGGTTGTAGAGCTCGCGCACGCCCTCGGCACCCTCGGCGCTGACAGACTCGATGCCGGTCAGACCGCCGGTCTCGTTGATGTTGAACGCCTCGCCGTAGGCCTCCTTACCGTTGACCACGTTCTTGACATACACATTGTGGTTGGCACCCGAGGCATACTCGTAGGTGAACTGCTTGCCGCCGTTCTCTGTGGCCTCGGTCCAGTCCTCGGTAACGTCAGTGCCGCGCGCCATGACGCTCTTGGCCCCGGCGTGCTCCACGCGGTAGTGCAGCTTGCCGTACTTAACCGTCCATACCACCTTGGTGCCATGCTTAATCTCCGGCTTGTCCAGCATCACCGGTGCCTCCGGCTCCGCGGGAACCATATAGCTAACCGAGATACCCGACAGATAGAACGCCTTGTTAGCGGTTGCATCGTTCAAAGTCAGCACAAGCTCATTGCCTAATAATTCGACTTCGTCAATAGTCTTTGTAACATCATCCGCCGAATCAAATACCACTGTATTGCTTGCGGCAATGCCATTGACAGAAACTCCCCAGGTCATAGTTGCTTTGGATGCAGCGCGCCCACTTACGGATACGGAAGTAATATAAGCATCAGCTGGAAGTTCTGAACCAGTCAGAGTGATTGTACCGCCCTTGAAAGTAGAGCTACCCGAACCGAGGTGCGCTGTTCCACCATCAGTCTTGGCATAGCACTTTTCATGCACTGCGGTCCAAGTTCCGGCAGCGCCATTTGTAAGAAGGGACTTATTGAGTTGGGCGGTTGCAGCATTTTCACCATCGACACCGACAACATTCCAGAGCATTTCAATCGCATCCTCAGCGTATTCTACTCCGTCGATTTCTAGAGCGCCGACGCGCTTAAATTTGCAAACTACGGAAGCGGTAGCGGGGTTCATTTCTTCCATGGAAGCGGTAGCTTCGATAGTGCAGGTCTTGGTGATTTCGAAGGGCTCGGCGTAGTCGATAGCCTCGCCGCCGTCGATAGTGTAGGTGATAGCCGCACCTTCGGTCGCGCAAGAAATAGTCACTACATTGTCAACGCAGGTGATTTCGGGAGTGGCCACTGTTTCTTTGCCAGGATCGACGATTCCTCCATCCTTGAAGTAAATCGAGATGGATTTGATGACAATTGCCTTTTTCACATCAACAGTTTCGATTGAAAGAGTTGTCATAACGCCTGTAAAACCAGTCAGAGTATAGTCTTCGAAAGCAACATTAGCTCCGCCAGCGACGATCTGAGCAGTCTTTTGACCATTAATCTGAAGATAGGATCGACTCGCATTGTAAGATTTCGCAGAGACAACGATTTTCTCAACTTCGCGCTGATAGCTCTCAGCAACATCAAGAACAACCTTGCCAAATGCGCTTCCTGTTCCGACTTTCAGACCCCAGTTGCTTTTTGCAGGGTACACCTTTGAATAGCTATTTAATCCGGCGACAAAGTCCGAACCAGCTTGCATATTGGAAATGAAAGTTTGCTTATCGTTTATCTCATTTCCATCATTTGCAGCGCCCGTGAACTCCAGGACGACATCGGGGGTTTGGGCTGCGGCGGAGATGGCGATCGCCAGCAGCGACAGCATTAGTGTAAAGATTTTCCTCATAAGAGAGTTGATTAAGTAGTTGGATAGTTTGGTTGAAGTTCGTCGTAACGACCGGGGGGCGGCCGCCTCGGGAGGGCGGGCGCGGCGGGGCTTGGCGGTAGCGATGGAGGTTGACGTTGCCGTGGAAGCCGCCGCGGGCGCTGGGGCGTTGTTGTCGCGGTCCGGCGTGTGGGTTAAAGTTCTGATTCGGATGCCGGAGGCAAACCCCGCCATCTGAATTGACCTGCAAAATTATACAAAATTTCACATTTGGAGACCCCGCTTCTGTTAATCTATGTTAACCCCAATGTTAACTATAATCGAGGGCAAACCGCACCCCCAAGGTCGGAGACCTTGAACATTGGAAGCCCCACTATAAGCCGCCGCAGGCGGCGGTTGGTGGGGGGATTATGGCAATCGAAAAACATCAAGGTCGGAGATCTTGCACAGGGGGCGTGTTGTGCAAGGTCTCCGACCTTGGGAGGTGGATTTGATTCGGCTAATTTGAGCCGGCAAATTGGATTCGGCTAATTGGCTGGCCAGGGGCCCGGGGGAGCCGGGCATCGCCGGGGGCCTCAGTACTTGATCAGGGAGGTGACTTCGACGTCGGCGGGGAGGAGCTTGCGCCCTTCGAGGGCGGAGAGCTCGATGATGAAGTTGACGTAAATCTTGCGGGGGTTCATGCGCTTGACCAGCTCTACTGCGGCGGCCATGGTGCCGCCGGTTGCGAGGACGTCGTCGTGGATCACCACGATGTCGTCCTCGGTGATGGCGTCGCGGTGGATCTCGATCACATCCTTGCCGTACTCCTTATCGTAGGAGGCGGTGAGGGTGTCGGCGGGGAGCTTGCCGGGCTTGCGCACGGGCACGAATCCGGCCCCGAGTTCGAAGGCCAGGATGGAGCCGCCGATGAAGCCGCGGCTCTCGATGCCCACCACCTTGGTGACACCTTTGTCGCGGTAGAGCTGGCTGAGGTCCCAGCCGATGATGTGGAGGGCGCGGGGGTCCTTGAACACCGTGGTGAGGTCTTTGAAAACGATACCCTTCTTGGGGAAGTCGTAGACGTCGCGGATTTTCGATTTGATGTATTCCATATCTTAAGAATTTAGTTGTTTCGGTTGGTTGAGGCCGCCGACTCCGCGGGGGAGCCTCGCAGCGCAAAGCGCTAAGGTCGCGGCGGTTGGGTGTGTTCCACGTGGAACAACCGCCCCGTTCAACGCCCGCTCAACAGGAGCAGTATGTTGATGTCGGCGGGTGAGACGCCGGGTATTCTCGACGCCTGTCCGATGGTCTCGGGGTCGACGCGTTCGAGCTTCTGACGGGCCTCGGTCGAGAGCGCGGTTAGCGAGGCGTAGTCAAACTTGCCGCGGATGCGTATGCCGTCGAGGCGCTGCAGTTTCTCGGCGGTCATGCGCTCTCGCTTGATGTATCCGTCATACTTGATTAGCACTTCCGCAGACTCGATAATCTCGTCGCGGCGGCACTCCTCCACGCGTTCCAGCTCGGCGCGGAGTGGCTCGTAAACGCGGGCCAGCAGCTTTATCGAAAGCTGGGGCCGGAGCACGAGAGCCTCCAGTTTGCACCCCTCGCGGAGTGGCATCACGGCCATCTCAGTCCCGGCGATTCCGAGCTCGGCGTTGAGCTGTTCGAGCAGCGGGTTCATCACCGCGGCCTTCACGCTGTGGGTCTTTATAAACCCTATAAGCGAGTCGCGCTGCTCCAGTTTCGAGCGCAGTAGCGCGAGCCGTTCGGGGGTGGCGAGTCCGAGGGCCGCAGCCTTAGGGGTAAGGCGCGCGTCGGCATCATCCTGGCGCAACAGTATGCGGTATTCGGCCCGGGAGGTGAACATACGGTAAGGCTCGTCGACCCCCTTCGTAACGAGGTCATCAATCAGCACCCCGATGTAAGCCTCGTCGCGCGAAAGGCGCAACTCCTCGCCGCGTCCGAGGGCGCGGAGGGCGGCGTTGGCACCCGCCACGAGCCCCTGCCCCGCCGCCTCCTCGTAGCCGGTGGTACCGTTGATCTGTCCGGCGAAAAAGAGACCGCCGACGAGCTTCGTCTCCAGCGTGTGGAGCAACTGAGTGGGGTCGAAAAAGTCGTATTCGATGGCGTAGCCGGGGCGGTAAACGCGCACGTCGGCAAACGCGGGTATGGTCTTCAGCGCTTCGAGCTGTATGTCGATCGGGAGCGACGATGAGAAGCCGTTGAGGTAGAATTCCTGTGTCTCCTCCCCCTCCGGCTCAAGGAAGAGCTGGTGCTCCGTCTTGTCGGCGAAGGTGACGATCTTGGTCTCGATCGAGGGGCAGTAGCGGGGGCCGATACTCTGGATCTGCCCGTTGTAGAGGGGCGAGTCAGAGAGGCCCCGGCGGAGCACCTCGTGGGTGCGCTCGTTGGTGTAGACAGTGAAGCAGCGGCGTTGTTTCAGCTCGCGCCGCGCCGAGGGGAGATAGGAGAACTTGTGGAAATCCTCCTCCAGTTCCTGGGGCGCGGTGAGCTCCCATTTCACCGAGCGACCGTCGATGCGCACGGGGGTGCCGGTCTTCATACGGTCGGTGGCGAACCCCATCGCGCGTAGCTGCTCGGTGATACCCGACGAGGCGGGTTCGGAGCAGCGGCCACCCGGTATCTTCGTGCGCCCGATATGCATCAGTCCGTTGAGGAAGGTGCCGTTGGTGAGCACCACTGCCTTAGCCCTGAATTCGACGCCGAGAGCGGTTCTGACACCCGCCACGCGCTTGTTATCCTCATCGAAAACGAGCGACACAACGGAGTCCTGCCAGAGGTAAAGCCCCTCGGTATTCTCAAGGATGTGGCGCCACATTTCGGAGAAGCGCATGCGGTCGCTCTGCGCGCGCGGGCTCCACATCGCGGGACCCTTCGAGCGGTTCAGCAGACGGAACTGGATGGCGGTGCGGTCGGTGACGATACCCATCATGCCCCCGAGCGCGTCGATCTCCCTCACAATCTGCCCCTTCGCGATGCCCCCAACGGCGGGGTTGCAGCTCATCTGGGCGATTTTGTTGAGGTCCATCGTGATCAGGAGCGTCGAGGCGCCGAGCCTCGCGGCGGCGTGGGCCGCCTCGCAGCCAGCGTGCCCAGCCCCGACCACTATAACGTCATAGTCAAATGTCATCGGTTCAAAAATGCTTTTCAGTATCCTTTAAATCGCGGTCGGCTTCGGAGGCGGTCCGCCAAACCTCCTTGTCGGCCTCTCTCGCGGTGCGGCGCACCTCGGCTGAAGCCTCTTTCTCGCCCCGTTCCATAAATTTCTCTTCCGAGACTCGGGTATCGCCGGGAGTGGTGAAGGGTTCTTCATTGAGCTCCGAGCATAGCGAAGTCAACAGCTCAATAGACTGATTCTCAGTAGCTTCCATAATTTCACGCTCACCCGGGCCCTTATCGTTGATGCCGCAGAGGTGAAGCACGCCGTGGATAATCACCCTCAGCAGCTCCTGGCGGTATGTAGCCCCCTGGATGGCCGCGTTGGTCTCCACGGTGTCGAGCGAAATGAACATATCACCCCGGAGAAGTTTCCCCCGGCAGTCGTCGAAGGTGATGATGTCGGTGTAGTAGTCGTGGTTGAGAAACTGGCGGTTCACTTCGAGGATGCGCTCGTCGTCGCAGAAGATATACGTCAGCGGTCCGAGGATGCGCCCGCGGCCGGCGGCCACCTCGCGCACCCATCGCTCAATGAGCTGGAAATTCAGCGGCGGCATCTCGGCTCGCCCCTGTGTGATCCATTGGAAATTCGTAGCCATTGCAGAATCGAAAAATACCTACAAAGGTATAAAAATTTTTCCTTAATGTCAATCGGGCGCAAAACTCGCCGCCGAAGCCCGAAATCGCTCAGCGACGATTTTTTCACAAGAAAACAGGATACACCGAATTTTCAGCCGCTAATGTCTGAAATGCAACACATTAAGTCCCCCAAAGCGCCATTTTAAGCCGAAATGGCCGCGATTTTCAGAAAAGAGCGGCCATCCGCCCGTCATTTTTTCAAGGAAAACGCCCGAAAGAGCGGCACCGCCAAGCCCCTCCCCTACCCTACCGCATATTGCGCGGGTGATGTTGGAGAATCTGGGTGCGGAGCGCGGTGCGGTCGAGGTGAAGATAGATTTCGGTGGTCGCGATCGACTCGTGGCCGAGCATCTGCTGGATGGCGCGGAGATTCGCCCCGCCTTCGAGCAGATGGGTCGCGAAAGAGTGGCGGAGCGTGTGGGGCGAGATCGTCTTGCGTATTCCGGCGAGCGCCGCGAGGTCGCGGATTATGATGAACACCATCTGCCGGGTGAGCCGCTTGCCACGGCGGTTGAGGAAAACGGTGTTCTCGTCGCCGGGCTTCGGCTCGACGTCGCCGCGGTCGGTCGCTACATACTCGGTGACCAGCCGCGAGGCGAGCGGCGACACCGGCACCACGCGCTCCTTCTCCCCTTTGCCCCGGACGGTGATGTAACCCTCCTCCAAAAACAGTTGCGAGAGCTGGAGGTCCACCAGCTCGCTCACGCGGAGCCCGCACCCGTACATCGTTTCGATGATGGCGCGGTTGCGCCGCCCCAACGGGTCGTCGAGGTCGATTGAATCGATCATCGAATCAATCTCCTCGACGGTCAGCACCTCGGGCAGCTTGCGCCCCCGGCGGGGTGTCTGGAGCAGAAACGTCGGGTCCTCCTCGATAAACGATTCCATCTTCAGGAAATGGAAGAAGCTCTTTATTCCCGATATAATGCGCGACTGCGAGGCGGAGGAGATTCCCAAATCGTGGAGGTCGGCCAGGAAGCTCTGGAGATGGTCGTAAGTCACGTCAAGCAGCCCCAGCCCCTCATCGTCGAGGTAGCGGAGGAGCTTGTCGAGGTCGAACCCGTACCCCTCGACCGTCAACGGCGAGAGCCCTTTCTGCAATCGCAGAAAGGCCGAATAAAACTCTCTGAGGCGGTCAATGTCGGGCAGCGGGCGCATCTTTAAAGTGGAATGAGAAAGGAGGTGAAGGGTGAAGGAGGCACGGCAGTAGGGACGCTTTTTAAAGCGTCCACACAAACGGCAGCCCGCACGGGAGGGGTCAGCGGGGGAAGAGGGTCGCAAAGCGCTGCGCGGGGAGGCCGCGGCGCGACACGGCAAGGAGGGTGTGCCAGCCGTCGAAAAGCATGGCTCCGCGGTGGTCGGCAAGGAGGGCGCGGCGCAGTTCGCGGGCCCGGCCGGAGCGGTTTATTCCGGCAAGCAGAAACAGGGCGGGAGCCCCCTCCAAATGGCCTCTGACAGCCTCCGCGTCATAACCGGGTGCGGCCACTTCCGCACCCGGGAAAGCCATAGACGCAATCTCCGCGAGAAAGAGGGAATCGTCGGCCACGGCGGGGCGGAACCCCTCGACCCGCAAGGCGAGCAGAAGGCGGTAGAGCGCCCGTGCCTCGCGCTCGGAGCGGCCATGGCGGCTGGCAAGCTCCCCGAGATCATCGTAGGCATAATAGCCGCTGTCGGTGTCGCGGAGGGTGGAGGTGACCAGCTTGAAAGCGAAGGGTGAGTGCAGGCCGAACCCGAACGCGTGTCGCGCCCGGGCCGGCCATTTCAGTATCCCCTCAAGCCAGTAGTTCATTTCTTATTCTTGATATCCTTTGGAGCCGCGCCGAGGAGCCAGTAGGCAAGAGCGGCGAGCGCGAGCAGGTAGATGAGCGACACGCAAACCCGGGCCGCGGTGACCGTGGTCGAGACGGATTTCGGGGCGAAACGCATGACCACGCGGTGCTCGCCGGCGGGTATCTTCAGCGCTCTCAGCAGATAGTCGACGCGGCCGAGCTCGGCGGGTTTGCCGTCGATTTCAGCCTCCCATCCCCAGGGGAAATACACCTCGGAGAACACCGCGACGCGGGGCGCGGAGGAGCGCGAGACGTACGTCAGGCGGTCGGGCGCGTAGGTGGTCTCGTAGATGGTGTCGCCGGGTGCCGCGGGGGCCGACTGGCCGAGCACCTGGCGGAATTTCGCATCGGCCGCTGCGGTAACCGCGGGGTCGATAGTCGAGAGGGCGTCCATCTCCGCGTCGGCGCCTCCAACATAGGCCACGGAGTCGACAAACCAGGCATTGCCGAGCGCTTGGTCGTTGAAGGCGAGCTGCCCGTCGGGGGTGATGATGTAGCGGGCATTGAGCATATCGAGCACGCGCATATCGGCCTCCGTGGCGGCGCCGCGGGAGAAGTTGCCGAGGTGGCGGTCAATGAGGTCCTGGTAGCGGGTGAGCTTCGCGGCGTGGTAGCCACCGATGGTCCTGTGGTGGTAGGATGGCGCCGCCTGGTAGAAGCCCGGAATATCCATCACGCGGAAGTTCTGAGTGGTGTCGGCGAGTATCTGCCGGTCGTTCTGAGAGAGGGGGAACGGGTCGGTAGCCGACAGTTCGGGGGTGCAGAAGCTCTCGTGCGAGAGGTAGCGCTTGTTGACCGTGTAGAGGTCGGCACCCACCAGGAGCGCCACCATCGCAACCCCCATCCATGGCTTGACCTTATTGGTCAGGGTGAGCGCCACGGCCCCGAACGCGAGCAGTATGAACAGGAGCGAGCGAAGCGAGTCGGCCTTCACCATCGAGTAGCGCAGGTTCTCGACCACCGACGCGATGGCGGGATTGTCGATCGAGAACATAGCTATGGCGTCGGCGGGATAACCACCCTGCTGAAGCTGGTAGCCGATCATATCGGAAAGCTGCTGGTCACCCTCGCTGATGGCGGGGCCGTAGACCTGCGGGAAGAGCCACCCCACGAGGCAGAGGAACGCGGCGGCGCCGAATGAGCCGTAGATGGCCCGGCGGTATTTCGCGAAAGCGTCGGGGGTGGAGAGCAGCTTCTGCAGGGCCAGGATGGCGAGCAGGGGTATGGTGAACTCCGCTATAACGAGTATGCTCTCGACGGTGCGGAAGCGGGAGTACATAGGGACATAGTCGATGAACAGGTCGGTGAACCACTGCAGGTTGCGCCCAAGCGCCAGGAGCACCGACAGGATGGTGGCCCCTAAGAGCGCCCATTTCACCGGGCCGCGCACTATGAAGCACCCGAGCACGAACAGGGTGAAGATAATAGCCCCGACATACACCGGGCCGTTGGTGCCCTCCGGCTCGCCGAAATACTGCCCGACGTATCCGGCGACATACTGCCGCTCGGCCTCGTTGAGGCCGATGCGGGTCGCGGCCTCGTCGGCCCCGGGGAGATCCATCACCGAGGTGGCCACCATCTGCCCGGCGACGGGCTTGGCCGATGCGCCCCCCTTGATGTTCGGTATCAGCAGCGAGAAGGTCTCGGCCTTGCCGTAGGAGTACTGGGTGATGTAGTCGCGGTCGAGTCCGGCGGTCTTCTCCGCAGCCTTCGAGGGGTCGGCGGTAAGCTCGGAATGCGCCCCGCGCATACTCTCCTTGGAGTACTTATAGGTGTTGTAGAGGTTGGGCATATTGGCTCCGACGGCCAACACAGCGGCCACGGCGAGCGACCCGGTGGCGGCGAGCCAGCGGCGCCCCTGCTTCTCCTTGATGGCAGCGGCGA
Source organism: uncultured Muribaculaceae bacterium (assembly GCA_910587075.1). Taxonomy (GTDB): domain Bacteria; phylum Bacteroidota; class Bacteroidia; order Bacteroidales; family Muribaculaceae; genus UBA7173. Next base: position 44,289 of record CAJUKE010000018.1, on the reverse strand, counting down.
GGTAGGCAGCCGACAGCGCGAGAATCACGAACAGGAAGTAGTAGCTCATCTGCACATGGTTGCTCGCGATCTGCATCATGGCGAACAGGGCGGCGATGGCTGAACCCGCCAGGTAGCGCCCGCGGTAGGCGAGTATTATGCCGCCGATCGTCGGGGGTATGTAGGCCAGGGTGACGAACTTCCATATATGTCCCGCGCCTATGATGATGATGAAATAGGTCGAGAAGCACCAGGCCACCGCCCCGATCAGCCCGTAGTACCAGCGCACGCGCATGCAGGCCATCAGGATCAGGAAGCCGAACATCATCATGAACAGCAGATTGGACGGAGCGGGGAGCCCAAGCCCGTAGACCTTCGTGATCCAGGAGAAAAGGTCGTCGGAAGGGTAGTTGGGCGAAATCTGGAAGGTAGGCATCCCGGAGAAGAGGGCGTTGGTCCATCGGGGCTCCTCGCCACCGTTTGCCTCGGCGAAAGTCTTCACCTCGTGGGAGATGGCGGCGCCCTGCTGCATATCGTGCTGGCGCAACTGGTTACCCATCGACGCGTCGGGATAGAAAAATGCTATGGCCAGTATGGCGGCTACCGCCATCGACACTAAAAAACCCCAGAATTGCGGATTCTTCACCGCCGCGGCTAACCGCTCCTTGATTTTATCCATATCTGTAAATATGATGTATCTGTAATTAGCTGTTTTAACAGGCAAAATTAGTGATTTTTGGGCAGATGGTCGCGCCCAGCCGGATAAAATCGCTATTTTCGCGGAATATGAAGAATACGGACCGATGGAACCTGTGGCTTTTCGGCGCGGCGGCGCTCTTCGCCGTGTGCGCGGCCGCGATATGGGCCTGCGCCCCGGTGATGAAGGAGGATGTGGCTTTCCGCGAAATGCTGCGCCACTTCAACGGCGGGAGCGACGCGTTCTCCCTCCGGGGACTGATTGACTACATCCAGTGCCAGCGCGAGGTCGACAACGGACGCCTGGCCAACATCATCTCTCCCCTCGCGACCCTCTACGGGGGCGCCTTACTGAGGGGCGCGATAGCGGGATTGTCGCTCGCCGCGACGCCGCTCTTCCTCGTGCTGATCGCCCGGGGGAGCGGTCGCCCCTCCCCTGCCGACACCCTACTTTACGGGTGCGCGGCGTTGGCCGGATTCTTCATCCTCCCCTTCCGCGACAACATGGTGGTATTCGACTACGCACTCAACTATATATTGTCGTCGGCGCTCTCATTCGGGTTCATCTTCGGGGTCTGCCGGGCGCTCGAAAAGCCCCGAGGATGGGGCGAGACCGCCATTGTGTGCCTTGCGGGATTCCTCGCCGGGGCCAACCACGACGGGTTCGCCCTACCCCTGCTCGCCGCGGCGGGGTGCTACGCGCTCTTCGGGCTGAAGCTAAGACTCCCGGGGCGCTGCTGGGCAATGGGTGCGGCGCTCCTCCTGGGCGCGTTGGTGCCGGTGACGGCCCCCGCCGAATGGAGCCGCGCCGCCGGGTCGTTAGGGGGCGCGAACCTCGCCGCCAGTCTCGCCGCGATGGCGAAATACGCCACGGCCCTGTTCCTCGCGCCATTAGTAGCAATAGCGGCGATCTTGAACAAAGGCGCGAGGGGAAGATTCACCACCCCGGGAGCGCCATTGTTAGCTCTCCTGTGGGTGTTCTCCTTAGCGCTCTTCCTCCCTTTCGGACTCGAACCGCGGCAGGGTTGGCTCCCCGGGTGCGCCGCAATAGGACTCACTATGATATGGGCGCGCGAACCCTTGCGGCGCTTACCCTCGGTGGCCAACCTCGCGGTGGGCGCCGCGCTCACAGCGGCGGCGTGCGGCGTGGCCCTATACGTCGCGAAATGGCAGCGGGTGGTGGCCGAAAACGACGCCGCGGTGGTGGCGGCGCTCCACGCCTCCCCTACCGGCACGGCGTACGTCGACCGCCTGAACGCCCCCGACCTCCCCCGCCTCTCGCTGGCGCGTATGGCCAACGACGAGGGGAACCTCAGCGTGTCCTACGGCCCGCTGAATCTCAACGCCCCCGAGGGGAAAGTCTACATAGCCGTGCCCTCCGAAATCAAGGATTTCAGCGCCCGGAAAGCCCGCCGCATAGCCGGTAACGCCCGATTGCTCGAATACGGGCGCCACCTCCTCACCGACAGCATCCCCGAAGCCTTCGAAAGGGGATACTCGGCCGGAGGGTACTCCGAAGCCTGGCTAACAATAGAGTACCGCTTCAGCGACGGCTTCGCTACCACCGCGCGCCACCGCGCCTTCCGCTTCCCCCTCCCCGACGGCACCCCGATGGTCTACATCATCGCCGACGGCCTGCGCCACGCCACCGCCGGGCGGGGCGACATAACGATGGCCCGGCTTGTGGAGGCCGAGCCATTCGCCCACCAAACCGGCGGGAGGTGATATGTTTGTTGGGGGGGAGCGGCGGGGGATTAGCCGAGGCGGCGGAGGAGGGAGTTGGCGCGGGCGAGGAGCTCGCGGAGGGAGAAGGGCTTGAGGAGGTAGTCGTCAGCGCCGTTGTTGAGGGCGTTGATGATGGTGGTGGGTGACATACGGGTGGAGCACGCGATTACGGGGATGTCGCAGGTGTTGTCGGACTGCTTGATTTGCGAGATCACGCTCAGTCCGCCGTTGTCGTCGATGCCGAGGTCGATGATGAAGAGGCGGTACTCATCAAGCTCGGCGTTGTAGAGGGCGTCGCTTGTGTCGCAGGAGTCGACGGCGAATCCGTTAAGGGCGAAATGGGCGCGCACCATCTCCACGACGGCCTCGTCGGGGTCAACGACGAGGATGCGCCCGCTGGGGCCCTCAGCCTCGGAATATTTGATGGAATTAGCTCCGTTGATGCTCATTGGTCTATTATTAGGCCGAAGGACGGCCGCGCCGCCCGGAAGCGGCATAATGTGATTCGATAGGGAAACAGATAGCCGGCGGAGTGGAGGAAAGACTTGACTGGTAATTGTCGCGGCAACCCGGCGAAGAGTTTCAACGGTTCAAAGGTACCGCTCTAATCGACATAGGCGGTCAGCAAAAACTGTATTGTAGCGGCATTGTGTCGGGAATTTAACCAAGTTTCGCGTGCGTCACATTTTGTAACACAACGCGACCGAAGTGTAGCCATAGTGTTGCCAAAAACACGCTAACGGCGATAAACCGGCCATCGGTAGCCGCGGAGGCGCTCGGTCAGAACTCCCTCCCTGCCATCGAGATACGCGTCGAGCAGGGCGTGGAAGCGTGGGGAGTGGTTAAGCTCGGAGAGGTGCGCCAGCTCGTGGCATATGACGTACTCGCGGAGCTCCTCGGGGAGGAACACCAGCACATAGCTCAGGGCGATGGTGCCCCGGGAGTCGCAGGTGCCGAGCACGCGGTGGCCGGTCGAGATGGTCCAGGCCTGGGGGCGGCGCCCCACCCTCTCGGCGCAGGCGCGGGCCTGGGGGAGGAGCACTTCAGGGGCGAGTTTCCGGGCTATGCGCAGGAGCATATCGCTGATGGCGGCGGTGGTGCTTTCGAGGTCGAAGTTGAGCCCGACCCCCACCCCGACGGAGGACATCGGGAGGGAGGCGCGCCCTATCACCTTGCCGGGCACCAGGCGCTGGCGCCCGATCTCTATCCTCAGCCCGGGGAAGGAGAGCACCTGTCCCTCGTGGTAGGCCACTTCGGGGCGGGTGGCGAGGAGCCGCGGAGCCAGCTCGTCGAGTATCGGCGCGATGCGCGAGCCGCGGATTCCGGCGGGCACGTTGAGGCGCACCACCCCGCCGCGCCATCGAGCCGAGGCGTGGGTGGAGTTGCGCCGGATGGTTACCACCACCCGGCCCAGCTTCTCATGGGTAAGCTCGCCGAGAACCATTGTCAGACAAGCCCTCCGAGCCCGAGTTTGTTGAGCAATGTGTCGGAGAAGCAGTGCCCCGGATTCTGCACGATGCGGAGTTTGTAGGGGGCCTTACGGACGGTCACGCGGGTGCCGGTCGGCACGGGGAACGCCTTGCCATCGACCGCGACTCGGAGCGTTGCGGCCCTACCCTCGCACACCACCTCGATCACCGAGGAGTCGCTGACCACCACGGGACGTATGTTGAGCGAGTGGGCCGCAATGGGGGAGAGCACGAAGCCCCCCAACCGCGGGTCGAGGATCGGTCCGCCTACCGAGAGGTTGTAGGCCGTGGAGCCGGTGGGGGTGGATATTATGAGGCCGTCGCCGGAGTATGTGAGGGAATCGCGGCCGTCGACGCGGGTCGGGAGGCGGGCCATAGACGCGGTGTCGGACCTGGTGATTGCCACCTCGTTGAGGGCCGTAAGGGTTTCGGGGCGCGGGGTCTCGCCGGGGAGTGAGCTGCTCCAGGAAACCTCCATCAGGGTGCGCTCGTCGGTATCGAAGCGCCCCTGGAGCAGGCAGGAGCGTATCTCTTCGGGGCGGTCGAATGTGAAGGCCGAGAGGAAGCCGAGGTGGCCGGTGTTGATTCCGGCGACGGGCTCGCCGCCGTCGGCCACCCAGCGGGCGGTTTTGAGGAACGCGCCGTCACCCCCGATGCTCACCGCGAGGTCGGCGCAGGGCTTCTGCGACAGCTCCATGGGTATCAGGCCGATCTGGAAGCGGGGGCCGAGGCGGTCGGCGAGGTAGTCGAGAAACGGGCGGGCCACCACCACTTCGTGGTCGGCGGCGACAAAGGAGTCAACCAGGCGGGCGATCTGGTCGAGGTGGCCGTCCTGGCGCTTGTTTCCGTTGATAGCGATTCTCATTTTTCCAAGGAAGGGAGGGGGGTGAGGGGGTGAAAGGTGAAAGGGGTGAGGGTTAAGGGGCGCGCTGCTTTCGCTCGGCTTCCGCCTCGCGCACCAGAGGGGGGAAGGAGGGGACTTCGGGCTTCGCCCTCACACGGAACGACAAAGAGGGGAAAGGAGGGGACGGGGAGAGGGGAAGAGCGGGCGAGAGGGCGGGAGCTCAGGCGGGGAGGGAGGGGGCTGGAGCTTAGACGGAGAGGTAGCGGAGGAGCTCGTTGGCGCGCTCCATGGCGCGGGTGCGGGAGAGGTCGTCCTCGGGGAAGAGGGTGTGGATCACCTCGTAGCCGTGGCGCTCCAGGGAGCGGGCCACCGCCGAGCCGGAGGAGGATTCAACCCGGAGCATCACCACCAGCCGCCCCAGCGAGTCGCGCATCGGGGTGACCGTGAGGGCCAGCAGCTGCGAGTCGCAGTCCTCGACGGCGCGGGCTATAAGCGAGGCGCTGTAGTCGCCCGGCGCCACGGCCACGAGGAGCTCTGCCGCCCCGTTGTCGGGGGCGAGGAGCGCCTCCAGGCGTTCGAGCCTCGAAAGCTGCCCCGCCATAAATTTGGTCAATATGCTGTTATTAGCTGCCAAATGCTTTTTGTTTTGGATTTTTCTAAGTAATTTTGTGCTCCGTAACGGACTCTGGCGCCACCCGGCGCGGCAACGGCGCGAAGATAGCGATTTTTCGCCTAAACCGCAACGCGGCCGCCGGGGGCTCTTTATATTAAAACAAAAAGGATGCCAAAAATGATTAATTTGGCTGACTGCTGACTATTGACTGCTGACTATTGAAGATGAAGACAAACCTCAGCGTTAACATCAACAAGGTGGCGACCCTGCGCAACGCCCGCGGGGAGAATAACCCCGACGTGGCCCGCTTCGCTCTCGACTGCGAGCGTTTCGGCGCCGACGGCATAACGGTTCACCCCCGCCCCGACGAGCGCCACATACGCCGCGCCGACGTCAGGGAGATCCGCCCCCTGCTCGGGCGCGAGTTCAACATGGAGGGGTACCCCGACGAGGTGTTCCTCAACCTGGCGCTCGAAGTGCTCCCCGACCAGGTGACGCTGGTGCCCGACGCTCCCGGCGCCCTGACATCGTCGGCCGGATGGGACGTTAAAGCCAACCTCGACTTCCTCCGCGGCGTGATCGGCCGCCTGAAGGAGAGGGGTATACGGGTGTCGGTGTTCATCGACGCCGACCCGGAACAGGCCCGCCTGGCCGCCCAGGCCGGGGCCGACCGCGTGGAGCTCTACACCAAACCTTACGCCGACGGCTACGCCGCCGACCGCAAGGAAGCCGTGGCCCCCTTCGTGGCCGCCGCCAAGGCCGCGATCGAGGCGGGGCTCGGGCTCAACGCCGGGCATGACCTCTCGCTGGAGAACCTCGCCTATTTCCGCCGCTCCATGCCGCGGCTCGACGAGGTGTCGATAGGCCACGCGCTCATCTGCGACGCCCTCTACCTCGGCATCGAGGAGACCATACGGCAGTATAAAGAACAATTAACCAACGAATAACGGCGCTCCATCAACGCCGCCCAACCTCATTACGCCATGCTACTTATCGACGCCGCCCTCACCGGCACCCCCGCCGCGGCACAGGCCGCGGCCACCGCTACCCAGGAACTCTCGCTCTGGGACCTCTGCCTCCGCGGAGGCCCGCTGATGATACCCATCGCCCTGCTGTCGCTGGTATGCGTCTACATCTTCGTGGAGCGCGCCCTGGTGATCAACCGGGCCAGCCGCGAGGACGCGACCTTCATGCGCCGCATCCGCGACTATGTGCACGAGGGGGAGCTTGAGAGCGCCCACAACCTCTGCAAGAAGAACGGCTCACCCTACGCCCGCCTCATCGACCGAGGCCTGAGCCGCATAGGGCGCCCCGTCAACGACATCCTCGCCGCCGTGGAGAACACCGGCAACATCGAGGTGGCGACCCTCTCGAAAGGGCTCCCCTGGCTGGCCACCACCGCCGCCGGAGCGCCGATGCTCGGGTTCCTCGGCACGGTGATCGGCATGGTGCAGGCCTTCTACGACATCGCCTCGGCGGGTAACTCGGCCAACATCGCCACCTTCTCGTCGGGCATCTACACCGCCCTGGTTACCACCGTGGCCGGCCTCGTGGTGGGCGTTATCGCGCTCTTCGCCTACAACTACCTCGTGGCCCGGGTCAACTCGGTGATGAACCTTCTGGAACAGAAGTCGATGGAATTTATGGACCTGCTCAACGAGCCTGCCTGACCTATGCTGAAACGTCCCAACCGTATGATGGCGGAATTCTCGATGGCGTCGATGACCGACGTCATATTCCTCCTGCTCATATTCTTCATGGTCACCTCCACCTTCGTGTTCCCCTCGGGCATCGAGGTAAACCTCCCGCAGAGCCACGAGCAGAGCGCCCTGAAGCCGTCGACCCGCGTGTACATCGCCGCCAACGACTCCATCTTCGCCGCCACCGCCGACGAGGAGCCGCAGCCTATGACACTGCAGAACCTCCCGGTGTTCCTCCAGCTCGCCCAGGAACAGGACACCACCGGCTTCATAGCCCTCTACGCCGACGAGGAGGTGCGCTACGGACGCATCGTCGAGGTGCTCAACGCCGGCGCCCGCCAAAACGCCAAAATGATTCTGGCAACCAAGCCCGTCAACACCAATGCGCTCCCGTGAGAAAATAATAGCAGTGGTAGTGGCCGCGCTGTTTCACGCCTTCGTGATCACGGCGCTGCTGCTTACAGTGTTGCGCTTCCCGCCCAAGGGGGTCGACAAATGGCCCCCCGCCGACGAGGGGGCCGTCGAGCTCCAGGAGCTTGAGGACCTCTACGCCGCCGGCGACTTCGTGCGCACCGGCGACATCCCCCTACCCTCGCCCGAACCCACAGAGGCCGCTCCATCGCAGGCCGAAACCGCGCCGGAGCCCTCGCCCGGCCCCGACGCCGCCGACGCCGGCGCGAAGGCCGACCCATCCCCCACCCTGACATCCACCAAGCCCACCCCCGCCAAGGAGCAGGCCAAACCGAAAGGCCCCACCAAGGAGCAGCTCGAAGCCGAGAAGAAACGCCAGGAGGCCGCCGCCCGCCAAAAGGCTCAGAAAGAGGCCGAAGCCGCCACCGCCAAAGCGTTCGGAGGCAAGGGGAAAGGTACTCCCGGCCAGGCCGACGGCAACACCGCCGCCGGAGCTTTCGCCGGAAAGCCCGGCAACGGACTCAGGGGGCGCACCGCCGAGCACTGGGGGAGCGTGAAATCGACCAAAACCGGCACCATCGCCATACGCGTGCGCGTCAACTCGCAGGGACGCGTCACCTCGGCCACCTACGACCCCTCGCGCTCCTCGGGAGCGGCAGCAGCCGACACCCGCATGCGCCAGCTCTGCGTGGCCGCATCCCGCGAGAGCCGCTTCTCGGTGCTCGAAGGCTCGCCCGAAGCCTCCGGCACGATCACCTGGCGCTTCGAGTAAGCCCCCACCTCATCCTACGCCTGACACACCGCACCTCTCAAACCTATACCACCATGAAAACCTACGACTTCGACCAGGAAATTGACCGCCGGGGAAGCGGTTGCGCCAAATTCGAGGAACTCGACGCCATGTTCGGTCGCCGCGATCTCCTGCCCCTATGGATCGCCGACATGGACTTCCCCGTGTGCCCGGAAATCACCCGCGCCCTGCAACGGCGCTTCGAGCACCCGATCTACGGCTACTCCATACCGCCGGAAAGCTACTGGCGGTCAATCACCTCGTGGCTCAGCCGCCGCCACGGCTTCGAGGTTGGCCGCGAGGAGATTACCTACGTTCCGGGAGTGGTGAAAGGGATAGCCTTCGCCATCAACTTCTTCTCGCGTCCCGGCGACCGGGTGGTGATCCAGCCCCCGGTGTACCACCCCTTCAAGATGGTGATCGAGGGGAACGGCCGCGTGGTGGCCCCCAACCCTCTCCGACGCACCCCCGAGGGTGGCTACGAGATGGATTTGGACGGACTCCGCGAGGTCATAAGCCGCGAGCGCCCCTCGATGATGATACTCTGCAACCCCCACAACCCGATCGGGCTGCAATGGAGCCGCGAGACGCTGGCCGAGGTAGGCCGCATATGCCGCGCCGCCGGGGTCACGGTGGTATCGGACGAAATTCACGGCGACCTGATGCTCGGCGGGCGACCCCACATACCGTTCGCAATGGCGGGCGACGACGCCGAGGCCGTGGCCGTGACGTTCGGCGCCCCCTCCAAGACATTCAACATACCCGGACTTGTAAGCTCCTGGTGCGTGGTTAAGAACGAGGAGCTCCGCCGCCCGTTCTTCAAATGGCTCGCCGCCAACGAGTTTGACGCGCCCACATTCACCGCCACCATCGGCACCGAGGCCGCCTACACCCATGGGGAGGCGTGGCTCGCCGCCGCGGTGGCTTACATCGAGGATAACATCCGCTTCACAAAGGCGTTTCTCGAAGAGCGACTGCCGAGCGTGAAGATGGTGGAGCCGGAGGCTTCCTTCCTCATTTGGATGGACTTCTCGGAACTCGACCTGAGCCACGAGGAGCTTGTCGACCTGGTGGTTAACCGCGCCGGACTCGCCCTTAACGACGGCGAGATGTTCGGCCCGGAGGGTCACGGCTTCATGCGCGTGAACATCGCGACGCCACGCCGCTGCCTCCGCGGCGCCCTGGAGCGCCTCGAAGCGGTGGTAGGCGAGTTAGTGACCCGATAAACGCAAAACAACATACTAAAACGCAATGGATTACCGCGTATTTCCTCCCGAGGAACTGATCGAGGAGGGGACCGTTGAGCTCCCCCTCTCAAAAAGCATATCGAACCGCGCGCTGGTGCTCGCGGCGCTTACCCCGGGCGCGCCCGGCCCCGCCGGGCTTGCCAACTGCACCGACACCCGCGCCTTGGCCGACGCGCTGGCAAGCGGCCCCGCAGGCGCGGTCAACATCGGCGGCGCGGGCACCGCGATGCGTTTCCTCGCTGCCTACTACGCCGCGACCCCGGGAACCGACATACTGCTCGACGGCGACGAACGTATGCGCCAGCGCCCCATCGGACAGCTCGTCGACGCGCTCCGCGCCTGCGGGGCCGATGTGGAATACGCCGCCGCGGAGGGATTTCCACCACTGAAAATCAGAGGCAAACGGCTCAAAGGTGGGCGGGTGACCGTCGACGCTACCGTCTCCTCGCAATTCGTGTCGGCGCTACTGATGGTGGCACCGACCATGGAGGAGGGGCTGACGCTCGACCTCGACGGCGAGCCGGTATCCCTACCCTACATACTCCTTACCCTCGGCATGATGGAGGACCGCGGCGCGACCATCGACCGCACGCCGCTCACCATCAGCGTTGAACCGGGGAGCTATTTCCCCCTGAACAACGACTCCGCCGAGGGTGACTGGAGCGCCGCGGCGTTCTTCTACGAAATCACCGCCCTCACCGCCGGATGGCTCACCCTGAAAGGGCTCCGGGCCGACTCCCGGCAGGGGGACCGCCGCGCGGCGGAGTATTTCGAGCGTTTGGGGGTGATTACAGCCCCGTCAGAGGATTTTGACAACACGGTTGACCTCCAGCCTACCCCCGACCTTTTCGGGCGCTTTGACGCTGATTTAAGCGACACGCCCGACCTGGCCCCGGCTCTGGTGGTCACCGCCGCGATGCTCGGCATCCCGTTCCGCGTCACGGGTCTGCAGAGCCTCGGCATCAAGGAGTGCGACCGCCTGTTGGCGCTTGTCGAGGAGTTGGAAAAGACCGGCACCACCATAGAGCGCGTGCGCGACTTCGGGCTGGAATGGGACGGCCGACGCCATCCTATCGCCGAGCTCCCGGTGTTCGACGCCCGGGGAGACCACCGCATGGCGATGGCACTGGCACCCGTCGCGGCCTACATCCCCGGCATCACCATCAGCGGCGCCGAGACCGTGGCCAAATCCTACCCCGGCTACTGGGACGCCCTCCGCGCCTTGGGCTTCACCCTCGAACCTGTCGAACCCAACTGATTACCAAGGTCGGAGACCTTGCACAACATACACCGGTGCAAGATCTCCGACCTTGAATGTTTCGCAAGACCAAAAATCCCCATCATGAGCCGCTTTCGCGGCTCATGATGGGGTTAATAATGTGCAGGGTCTCCGACCCTGGGCTTCACATTTGATGGCAGGGATTCGGGTTACCTCCAAATGGGATGATTTTTGGGGTACCTACAAATGGGGATGATTAGTACTGCTCGGCGGGCGAGGGGAAGGTGCCTTCGCGGACGTCGGCGCAGTACTGCTCTATCGCCGAGGTGATTACCGGGGCGAGGTCGGCGTAGAGGCGGAGGAATTTGGGACGGAACCCGGTGTTCATTCCGAGCATATCGGTGACCACGAGCACCTGGCCGTCGACCCCGGCTCCGGCACCGATGCCAATGATGGGTATCGACACCGCCTTGGCGGCCTTCTCGGCGATGGCGGCGGGCACCTTCTCAATTACCATGGCGAAGCATCCGGCCTCTTCGAGGGCCTTGGCGTCGTCGATGAGGCGCTGGGCCTCGGCCTCCTCCTTGGCGCGCACGCCGTAGCCGCCGAACTGGTTGACCGACTGGGGAGTGAGCCCAAGGTGGCCGCAAACGGGGATTCCGGCGGCGGTGATGCGGCGTATGGTGTCGCAGATTTCGCGGCCACCCTCCATCTTCACACCCTGGGCGCCGCTCTCCTTCATGACGCGGATAGCGTTGGCAACGCCCTGGTCGGCGTTCACCTGGTAGGAGCCGAAAGGCATATCGGCGATCACCATGGCGCGGTTCACGCCGCGCACCACACAGCGGGTATGGTATATCATCTCGTCGAGGGTCATCGGGAGGGTCGTCTCGTTGCCGGCCATGACGTTCGTGGCGGAGTCGCCCACGAGGATCATGTCGACGCCACCCTCGTCGACGAGCATGGCGGTAGTGTAGTCGTAGGCCGTGAGCATGGCGATTTTCTGCCCTTCGGCCTTCATTTTGCGCACGGTGGCGGTGGTTACTTTCTTCGGACGGTCAATAGTGTTGGTTGACATAAGTGTTATGTAAGGTTACTATTGTGAAAGAAGCCGCGCCGGAACGCGGCGCGACTTCATGGTTATCAGGTTGAATAAATGACGGCTAACTGATTAGCTTTACGCTTCTTACTTGCCCTCGGCGCGGAGTTTGGCGCGGTCGAGGAGCTTCTCTACGTCGAGGTTGTGGGCCGAACCGTAGAGGGGGTATTCGGCGAGGATTTCCTCGTAGACCTTGGCCTCCTCGGCATAATTCTTCTGCGCGGCGTACACGCGGGCGAGCTTCATCATGAAGAAGGGGGTGTAGGCGGGGTTCTCGTCGCTCTCGCTGACGGCCTTCTTGAAGGCGTCGGCGGCTTTGGCGTAGTCAGGGGTGTCGAGGTTCACATAGCAGTCGCCCTTGAGCGAGTACGCGGCGGGGCCGATGATGTTCTCCTGGGCGGAGTATTCGTCGACATACTTGATAGCCTCCTCGTATTTGCCCTGCTTGTAGAGGATTATAGCGGCCTGGAGGGCTGCGCGGTTGCCGGCGTCATACGCGCCGTCGTCAGCGAGCACCTTGTACTGGGCCAGGGCGGTTGAGTCGTTGCCGAGAGCCAGTTCGAGGTCGGCGTTGCCGATGGCCTCGTCAGCCTTCATGATACGGGGGTTGCGGAAGAAGTAAACGTAGGCGAGGATGAGCACTACCACGGCCACTACCACGCAGCTCCAGATGGCGATCATCTTCTTGTTGTCCTGCATTTTCTGAGTCATCTTGGTGAGGTTGTCGTTGACTTCCTCAAGCCCGGTCTGCTCGGTTACGGGGTTCTGTTTCGACATTGTCTTTTTATGGTTGTTATTGTTATAATCGTGTCTCACGGCCGTTACTGCTGTGGGTTAGGCCGTCAAGCGGCAAAATTAGTGATTTACGGCCAAACGGCAAAAAATTTCAGCCGTTTTTCGGCTTTTTTCGGCTAATAGCCGTAACTTTACAGAACAAAAGCGATAACACAAACATCAAGATATATGACCAACCGCGACATAACAGTCAAGATTCGTCAGCTCGCCTACGACGAGCTATCGCCCGCCGACGCAGAACTCGTAGAACAGGCCCGCCAGGCCACATTCCGCAGCTACGCCCCCTACTCGCGCTTCCGCGTCGGGGCCGCCATACTCCTGAGCAACGGCGAGGTGATCACCGGCGCCAACCAGGAGAACGCCGCCTACCCCTCGGGCACCTGCGCCGAGCGCTCGGCATGCTACTACGCCCACGCCCGCTACCCCGAGGCCAAGTTCCTGAAAATCGCCATCGCCGCCCGCGGCACCGACGGGGAGTTCGTCGACGAGCCCGCCGCCCCCTGCGGGGCGTGCCGCCAGGCGCTGCTGGAGTACGAGACCCTCGCCGGGGCCCCGGTGGAGGTGCTACTTGCCGGGCGCGACAAAATCTACGTCCTCGAATCGGTCAAGAGCACCCTCCCCCTGGCGTTCGACTCATTCTGAGCGCACCTGAGAAACTGTTTAAAAATTTTTTCATTGTCAGTTTCTGAACCGCCGTAAAACCAAAGCGGAGCCGCAGGTGGTTGCGGCTCCGCTTCGAGGTGGCTATTGCTTTATTATTTCTGCCTCTTTGACTGACTGAAGGGGGCCGGGGTTTAACCGGGCAAGGCTTATTTTACATTTATTAACGCTATTTTTCCGTAATTTCGCGCCATGACACTGAAATATAACGACGACAAGGACCGCGCGCTGGGACTCGGAGGCATGGCCGCCAGCCTGGTGATGTGGGAAAACGCACGATACATAAGCCGGCTCTCGCTCGACGCGCCTGTCGGCGAAGGGGTCGAGCTGACCCCCGACTTCTACCTCCAGCGCAACCAGAGGGCTTCGGCCAAGGCCGTGTGGACCCGCGACGTGGAGGTGTTCCAGACCGAGGCAGGGATGCTGGTGGCCAACGCCGCCAGCCGCTACTACATAGGGCGCCGCGAGCCCCTGCGAGCCGACGTGCGCGAACTGATCATCGACACCCTCGCCCGCCAGGGTAGCGAGTCGTGCGGCCTGGAGGAGGCCGAGGTAAGGAGCGTGGCCGACAAGATTTTCAGCTATTTCACCCAGGTACTCTCCCACCCCGCCGTGGCCTCGATCGTGGGCGAGTTCGCGGCCCGGCTCGAAGAGGAGCGCGTCATGGAGCGCGACCGCGTGCTGGAGCTGCTCGGACGGCTCGAACGGCTCTGAGAAACCGCTCGAAATTTCTTCGGACCGCGCCCAAAAGCGCTGACGCGGAGCACCCCCGCACAATAAATCGGTAAATCGGGAGTTATTCTATTGTGAGTGTCCAATAACCCTCTCTCCTGATTTCACTGATGAAAACCAATCTCATAAAATACGCGTTCGAAGGCCCCAGGGCCGGTGTCGCCGCCGCGCTCATCGCGTTGGGCGCGTTCGGAGCCTCTGCCGCCGAGGACATCAAGAACGAGTTCAACCCGATCCAGACCGGCGTGACATCGCTCTCCATCGCCCCCGACGCCCGCGGCGCCTCGCTGGGCGACCTCGGAGCGGCCACCGACCCCGACGTCAACTCGCAGTTCTGGAACCCCTCGAAATACGCCTTCGCCTACTCGCAAGGGGGTGTCTCCCTGAGCTATACTCCCTGGCTGCGCAAGCTGGTCAACGACATCTTCCTGGCCAACCTGGCCGGATACTGGAAGCTCGGCAGCGGCGACAACCAGGCCATATCGGCCTCGCTGCGCTATTTCTCGCTGGGCGAGGTAAACGCGACGGGTATCGACGGCGTGTCGAACAGCGTCAACCCCTACGAGATGGCATTCGACGTGGGCTACTCGCGCAAGCTTTCGGAGAAGTTCTCCATGGGCGTCGTGTTCCGCTACATCTACTCGGCCCTGGGCTTCAGCCCCTCGGAGGCCGGAAGCCAGGTGACGGGCGCCTCGGCCTTCGCCGCCGACATCGCCGGGTACTTCACCACCTACCCCATCATCGGCCAGAACGAGTGCCAGTGGTCCTGGGGCTGGAACATCTCAAACATCGGCTCCAAAGTGTCGTATGACAACGGCGACCGCCCGGCGTTCCTCCCCACCAACCTCAAAATCGGCACCACGTTCATGTTCCCCCTCGCCGACTATCACACCCTGGCCCTGTCGCTCGACCTCAACAAGCTGTTGGTGCCCGCGATGCCGCGCCAGAGCGACTATCTCGATGCCGACGGCCAGGAGGACACCAAGGCCTGGCAGGAAGCCTACGACGACTGGGAAGCGATGTCGCCCATCACCGGCATATTCAAGTCGTTTACCGACGCCCCGGGTGGCGCCAAGGAGGAGTTCCGCGAGATAAACTACTCGATCGGAGCCGAATACAGCTACAACCAGCAGTTCTTCCTCCGCGCCGGATACTACCACGAGAGCGAATACAAGGGTAACCGCCAGTACTTCGGCTTCGGTGCCGGATTCTCGCTCAACGTGGTGCGCCTCGATGCCTCCTATATGCTCGCCACCGCGCAGACCTCCCCTCTCGACCAGACACTCCGCTTCACCCTCACATTCGATATGGACGGGCTCCGCGACCTATTCGGCGGACGCCGCTAACCATCTGGCTTTATGAATATCAGGATAGGCAACGGATTCGACGTGCACCGTTTCGCCGAGGGGCGGCGCTGCGTGATATGCGGGGTGGATATACCCCACCCCGTCGGACTCCTCGGCCACAGCGACGCCGACGTGGCGCTCCACGCCCTCTGCGACGCCCTTCTCGGGGCCGCGGCGTTGGGCGACATAGGGAAACACTTCCCCGACACCGACCCGCGCTTTGAGGGGGCCGATTCGCGGGTTCTGCTCCGCGAGACCGCCCGTCTGCTCCGCGCCGAGGGCTACGAGGTGGGCAACGTCGACGTGACCATCATAGCCCAGGCGCCGAAAATGGCGCCCCACATCCCCCAGATGCGGGCCAACATAGCCGCCGACCTCGCCCTGGAGCCTGACGCCGTATCGGTAAAGGCCACCACCACCGAGCGCCTCGGCTTCACAGGCCGCGGCGAGGGGATCGCCTCGCAAGCCTCCGCCCTGATTTACAAGAAATAACGCCCTTGGGGAGCCTGAGGAACTGGCTCCGTCGGACGGGTCGGACCTTTCGGACGGGTCGGACGGGTCCGACTTTGATACGCCATCGTCCGAAAAGTCCGACTTGTCCGAAAGGTCCGACTCGTCCGACGGAGCAAGCTTGCCCCTCCTAAGTCGGCTTTTCCACCCTCCAAGAAATAAAAAAGGAGCCTCGATGAGGCTCCTTTTTTTGCGTTTTGGCGGCTCGGGATCAGTTGATTATGTCGAAGCCGGTGTATTTGCGGAGGCATTCGGGAACAACGATACCCTCGGGGGTCTGGTTGTTCTCCAGCAGGGCTGCCACGATGCGGGGGAGCGCCAGGGCCGAGCCGTTGAGGGTGTGGCAGAGGCGGGTCTTCTTGTCGGCACCGCGGTAGCGGCACTTCAGGCGGTTGGCCTGGTAGGTCTCGAAGTTGGAAACCGACGAAACCTCAAGCCAGCGCTTCTGGGCTGCCGACCACACCTCGAAGTCGAACGTGATGGCCGATGTGAAGCTCATATCGCCGCCGCAGAGGCGCAGGATATGCCAGGGGAGGCCGAGCTTCTCCAGGAGGCCCTGAACGTGGTCCTTCATCTCCTCAAGGGCGGCGTAGGAGTCCTCGGGGCGCTCGACGCGCACGATTTCCACCTTGTCGAACTGGTGGAGGCGGTTAAGGCCGCGCACATCCTTGCCGTAGCTGCCTGCCTCGCGGCGGAAGCATGCCGAATAGGCGCAGTTCTTCTTCGGGAGCGAGTCCTCGGAGAGAATCACGTCGCGGTAGATGTTGGTCACGGGCACCTCGGCGGTGGGGATGAGGTAGAGGTTGTCGAGCTCGCAGTGGTACATCTGTGCCTCCTTGTCGGGGAGCTGGCCGGTACCGTAGGCCGAAGCCTCGTTTACGACGTAGGGGGGCTCTATCTCGGTGTACCCGGCCTCGTTGGCCTGGTCGAGGAAGAACTGGATGAGTGCGCGCTGGAGGCGTGCTCCCTTGCCGACGTACACGGGGAATCCGGCGCCGGTGATTTTCACGCCGAGGTCGAAGTCGATGAGGTTGTACTTCTTGGCGAGGTCCCAGTGGGGGAGAGCGTCCTCGGGAAGGTCGGGCATCGGGCCACCGGTCTTTTCAACCACGTTGTCGGCCGCGGAAGTGCCCTTGGGCACCATCGGGCAGGGGAGGTTGGGGATGGTCACCAGCAGCTCGTGCTGCGCCTGCTCGGTTTCGGCGAGCTTGGCAGCGATTTCGCGCTGAGCCTCCTTGAGGGCCGCGACCTCCTTCTTGGCCTCCTCGGCCTCGTCGCGCTTACCCTGCTTCATCAGGGCGCCGATCGAGGCGGCGATGCGGTTGAGTTCGGCTGCCTTGTTGTCGTTGTCGAGTTGCAGCTGACGGCGCTGCTCGTCGAGGGCGAGAACCCGGTCGATGGGTTCCTTGCCGTCGAATCCCTTGATAGCGAGGCGCTCGACCACCTCGGCGGGGTTAGATTTTATTTGCTGGAGTGTTAACATAATCTGTTGAATTACTGGAGAAGGGCTTTAACGGTGGCGGAGATGGCGCGGCCGTCGGCGGCGCCGGCGAGGGCCTTGGAGGCAACGCCCATCACTTTGCCCATATCGCGGGGCGAGGTGGCGCCCACCTGGGCTATGATTTCGCGCAGACGGGCCTCAAGCTCCTCCTGGCTGAGCTGGCGGGGCATATATTCCTCGATTACGGCGGCCTGGGCCAGTTCGGCCTCGGCGAGCTCCGGGCGGTTCTGCTCGGTGTAAATCTGAGCGCTCTCGCGGCGCTGCTTCACCATTTTAGCGAGAATCTGTGTGGCGCGCTCATCGGTGAGGGTGCCGTCGGAACCCTTGGCGGTCTTGGCCTCCAGGAATTCCTTCTTGATGCCGCGGAGAGCTTCGAGGCGGGCGGCGTCGCGGGCCAGCATCGCCTTCTTGATATCGTCAGAGATTTGATCGAAAAGTGCCATATCGTTTGGTATGATTGATTTCTATAAAGTGTTTGTTGACAAAGGCGTCAGCCGCGGGTCACGCACTTGGTGAACGCGGCGGGCACCGGGGTGGAGAAGTCCATCAGCTTCCGGGTCGAGGGGTGTACGAAGCGGAGCGTGCGGGCGTGGAGGCAGAGGCGGTGGATAGGGGAGGTCTTGGCCCCGTACTTGCGGTCGCCCGCGATGGGGTGGCCGAGGTCCTTCATATGCACTCGTATCTGGTTTTTGCGCCCGGTTTCAAGCTCTACCTCGACGAGGGTGTAGCCGTTAGCCTGTTTCAGGGCCTGGTAGCGGGTATACGCGAGCTGCCCCAGGTCGGGGTTGTCGGTGGAATAAACGATGTGCTGCGAGTTCTCGGCGAGGTAGCTTTTCACCTCACCCTCGGCGGGTTCGAGCTTCCCCTCTACCACGCAGACGTACTGGCGCTTGAGCACCATGTTGTTCCAGTTGTGCTGCATGGTGTTCTTGGCCTGCTCGCTCTTCGCGAAAAGCATCAGCCCCGAGGTATGCTGGTCGAGGCGGTGCACGATGAAGAGCTTGTTGCGGGGGTCTTTGGTTTTGAGATACTTGCGGAGGATGGAGTAGGCGGTGCCCTCCTTGATTTTGTCATTACCCATCGAGAGGAGGCCGTACCCCTTGTTGACGACGATGATGTCGTCGTCCTCGTATACGAGCTTCAGACGGCGGTCGTAGAAGGTGACGAACGGGCGGGTGAGGTTAACCATCACCTGCGCACCGGCCTCCAGGGGGAGGTCAAACTGCCTCTGTACCTCGCCGTTCACCATCACCTGGCCGTATTTGAGCAGCTCCTTGACGCTGGTGCGCTTGCGGTCGGGCATGGCCTGAAAAAGGTACTCCAGCAGGGGCGTGGCGGCCTCGGGGGAGAAAGTGAGTATCGAGTCGGGGCGGAATGGGCGCTTCTCGGCGCCCGGTTTCGCTGTATATCGTTTCATTTAAGTCGTTTACTTGCGGCGGCGTGTCGCGGTTGCACGTTTGGGTTTGGCGTCCTGCTCCTCGATGATGGCGCGGCACTCTTCGAGTGTGAGCTCTGCGGGATTCTCGATGGTTTTGGGAATCTTATAGTTGGTTTTCCCCTTGGCGATGTAGATGCCGTAGCGGCCGTTGAGAATCTGGATCTCCGGCTCCTCGTCGAAAGTCTTCACCAGGCGGTTGGCCTCGGCCTGGCGCTTCTCGGCAATGAGCTGTGATGCCTCGTCGAGGGTGATGAGCGAGGGTGACATATCCTTGGGTATCGACACGAACTTGCCGTCGTGCTTCACATAGGGGCCGAAGCGCCCGATGGCCACGGTTACCTCCTTACCCTCGAACTCGCCAATGTGGCGGGGGAAGGCGAAGAGCTTTAGCGCCTCCTCAAGGGTTATGGTGTTGACGCTCTGCCCTTTGAGCAGGGAGGCGAACTCGGGTTTCTCCTCACCCTCGCTGTCGCCGAGCTGCACCATCGGGCCGAAGCGTCCGATTTTCACGGTCACGGGCTTTCCGGTCGCGGGGTCGGAGCCGAGCACGCGCTCGCCCACCTTGTGTTCCAGGCGGGTGTTGAGGGCGCTCTCCACTCCGGGGTGGAACCCTTCGTAGAAGTCGGCTATCTCCTTGTGCCAAGGGAGGTTGCCGTCGGCTATTTTGTCGAACTTCTCCTCGATTTGGGCGGTGAAGTTATAGTCGAGGATGTTGGGGAAATATTCCGTGAGGTAGGTGTTCACGATTTCGCCTATGTCGGTCGGGATGAGTTTCCCCTTTTCGGAGCCTACCGTCTCGGTTTTGACGCGTGAGGCCACGGAACCATCCTTGCCAAGCGTGAGCACGGTAAATTCGCGGGCAACCCCCTCCTTCTCACCCTTCTCGACGTATTCGCGCTGCTGGATGGTGGAGATCGTGGGGGCGTAGGTCGAGGGTCGGCCTATGCCCAGCTCTTCGAGTTTCTTCACGAGCGACGCCTCGGTGTAGCGGGGCGGGGTCTGGGTGAAGCGCTGCATGGCGGTGAGGTCGGCCAGCGAGAGCTTCTCACCCTCGGCCATGGCCGGGAGGATACCTTCGAGCTGGTCGGCGCCCTCCTCCTTGTCGGACCCCTCCATGTACACCTTCAGGAAGCCGTCGAACTTGATTACCTCGCCGGAGGCGGTGAAGTGCTCGGTCCGCGAGGCGGGGAGGATGTCGACGGTGGTCTTCTCGATTTCGGCGTCGGCCATCTGCGACGCTATGGCGCGCTTCCATATCAGGCCGTAGAGGCGCTTTTCCTGGGGCGTGCCGTCGATGGTGTGGTTCGAGGCGTAGGTGGGGCGTATGGCCTCGTGGGCCTCCTGGGCGCCTTTCGACGACGTATGGTAGTGGCGTTCCTTGAAATATTTCTCGCCCAGGGTGGCGGCGATCTCCTTGCGCATAGCCCCGATGGCGAGAGTCGAGAGGTTGAGCGAGTCGGTACGCATATAGGTGATGTGTCCGGCCTCGTAGAGGCGCTGGGCGATCATCATCGTCTGCGACACGGTGAAGCCGAGCTTGCGCGCGGCCTCCTGTTGGAGGGTCGAGGTGGTGAAGGGTGGGGCGGGAGCCTTCTTCACGGGGCGCACGTTGACGCTCCCTACGGTGAAGTCGGTACCGGCGCAGGCCCTGAGGAACTCGGCGGCCTCGGCCTCAGTGGCGAAGCGGCGCGAGAGCTCGGCGCGCACGGTAGCGCCCTCCGCGGTGCGGAACTCGGCCACCACGCGGTAGCTCTCCTCCTGTTTGAAGTTCTTGATTTCGTTCTCGCGCTCCACGATGAGGCGCACGGCGACCGACTGCACGCGCCCCGCCGAGAGCGACGGGCGTATCTTGCGCCAGAGCACCGGGCTGAGCTCGAAACCCACTATGCGGTCGAGCAGACGGCGCGCCTGCTGGGCGTCCACCAGGTTGAGGTCGATGTCGCGGGGGTGCTCGATGGCGGCGAGGATCGCCTCCTTGGTGATTTCGTGGAATACGATGCGCCGCGTGTTGTCGGGCTTCAGGCCGAGCACCTCGTAGAGATGCCAGGCGATAGCCTCTCCCTCGCGGTCTTCATCGGAAGCCAGCCACACGGTCTGTGCCTCCTTAGCGTTCTTTTTGAGTTCGGCCACCAGGGCCTTCTTATCGTCGGGAATCTCGTAGACCGGCTCGAAACCTTTGTCGGCCCCTACTGTGAAATTCTTCTTCTGGAGGTCGCGGATGTGGCCGTAGCTCGACATCACCTTGAAATCGGGACCCAGAAACTTCCCTATGGTTTTCGCCTTGGCGGGCGACTCGACAATCACGAGATTCTTCAACATAATACGTTGGCTATTATTACATTTCATACAACGGCCGGAAACCGCGGCGGGGTAGGGCGCCCCCGTCGGCGCCCCGGGTGTTCCGGCCCCTTCCGGGGTGGATCGCCCGGAAGTCCCTATAATAAGGTGTAGGGGTGTTTTTTCAATTCGGGGGCAAAATTACAAAAACAATGTTAATAATCCCCCTCCACCCCGCGCTTTTTTCAAAAACGCCCCGGGGCGGGTGGTCAAATGCTAACACGCGGCGAGGCCGAAATGTTCCGACCTCGCCCCCGGGCTCACTCCTTGAAGTAATGGCGGTAGCCGGTGAGCTTGCGCCAGGCGCCGCGGGTGAAGTCGGGCACCGCCACCGGGGCCGACCCGTTCTCGATCGACAGCGCCGTCAGCGGGGCCAGCGAGCACCATTCCGCCAGGTCGTAGACATCCATATCGAGCGGGAGCCCGTTGCGCAGGCAGTATATGAGGCGGTAGTCCATGATGTAGTCCATGCCGCCGTGGCCGCCGACCTTCCTGGCAACCTCGCCCACCTCCTTGATAATCGGGTGGGTGTAACGCTCGACAAGCGCCTTCTGCTGCTCGGGGGAGAGGAAGCCGTGGGCGTTGAGGTCCTCGTGGTCGGGCACCGCCCCGGCGGGGAGCTGCTCCGGCTCGAAGGAGTACCCCTCGACGGGGTATTTGTTGGCGAACCCCTTGGTGCCGGTGAGCTGGTACATACGGTTGTAGGGGCGGGGGGTCACCACGTCGTGCTGTATATGGATGGTCTTGCCATTGGCGGTGCGGATCATCGTCATTGTGTGGTCGCCGTTGAGAAACGTGTCGGGCCGTTCTCCCTTGAGGCGCTCCCAGTCGGCGGGACCTACGGCGGGCTTCGTATCCATCGCCACCAGGGTCACCATTCGGTCGCCGCGGTGGATGTCGAGGAGCTGGCAGGCGGGACCCATGCCGTGGGTGGGGTAAACGTCGCCCCGGTGCTCGCGGTTGTAGTCGAGGCGCCAGTTGTTCCAATAGCGCCCCCAGAAGTCGCGGAGGTTGTGGATGTAGGCTCCCTCGGTGTGCAGCACCTCGCCGAAGAGCCCCTGCCGGGCCATATTGAGGGTGTTCATCTCGAAGAAGTCGTAAACGCAGTTCTCAAGCATCATACAGTGGCGGCGGGTGCGCTCCGAGGTGTCGATCAGCGCCCATATCTCATCGAGGGTCATGGCCCCGGGCACCTCCACTGCCGCGTGCTTGCCATGCTCCATCGCGTAGAGGGCCATGGGAGCGTGGCTCTTCCAGTCGGTCGCGATATACACCAGGTCGATGTCGGGGCGCTCCACCAGCCGCTTCCACACCGAGTCGTTGCCCCAGTAGGCGGCTGCGCGGGGTAGCCCAGCCTGGTCGAGGAAGCGCTGCGAGCGCTCAACCCCGGCGGAGTCTATATCGCAGAGCGCCACCACTTTGGCGCCGGGTATATGGGTGAAGCGCTGCACGGCGCTCGGGCCGCGCATACCCAGGCCTATGAAGCCCACGCGCACGGTGTCGATCGGCTCGGCGGCAAACGCCACCATATCGGTCTGCCCCGCGGGGCGCTCCGGCACCCGGGTCTCGATAGGGGCCGCGGCTTCCGCTCCCGCGGTGGCCGAAAAGGTTAACACGAGCGCCGCGAGGCGCGAAAAAACTGCTCTGGATAGTCTCATGGCTGTATCTTGAATTCGGAATAAGGAAAACACGGTTGCGAATTTACGCGAATTTCAAAAAACTATCGTTATCTTTGCGGTTAATTAGCCAACTATATACCGTAAACAGACCGTGAAACTCAAGTATCTCGCCCTGGCGGTGCTCGCGTCGGCCTCGCTCGCCGCCGGAGCCGCCACCCCGAACACCTCCCTCCAGGTCATCCCCCAGCCCCGCGAAGTGGCCGAGTCGGCCACCGCCGAAGGGTTCACCCTCAGCCCCGCCGCCATACTCAAAGCCGCGCCCGGACTCGAAAACGAGGCGGGACTCCTCCGCGAATACCTCGCGGCCATACCCGCCGCCAAATCCTCCGGCACCATCATACTCCGGGCCGACCTACCCGACAAGAATCCCGAGGCATACACCATTGTGTCGACCCCGGAGGAGATCACCATCAACGGAGCCTCGCCCGCCGGACTCTTCTACGGCATACAGACCCTGCGCAAGGCCGCCCTCGCCGCTCCCGTCGGGGAGCCGGTGATAATCCCCTCGGGCACAGTGGCCGACGCGCCCCGTTTCGCCTACCGCGGCGCGATGTTCGACATCTGCCGACACTTCTTCACCCCCGACGAGGTGAAGCGCTTCATCGACATGATGGCCCTCCACAACCTCAACACCTTCCACTGGCATATCTCTGAGGACCAGGGGTGGCGCATCGAAATCAAGAAATACCCGCTGCTCACCGAAATAGGCTCGCGCCGCGACAGCACTATCATAGGGCACACCGACAAGTACGACCACATTCCCGTGAGCGGCTACTTCACCCAGGAGCAGGCCCGCGACATCGTTGACTACGCAGCCAAGCGCCATATCAACGTGATACCCGAAATCGACCTCCCCGGCCATATGCTCGCCGCCCTGACGGCCTACCCCCACTTGGGATGCACCGGGGGCCCGTACGCAGTGTGGGGGCGCTGGGGTGTCTCCGACGACATCCTCTGCGCCGGCAACGACTCCACGCTGGTGTTCATCGACGACGTGCTCAACGAAATCATGGACATCTTCCCCTCGGAATATATCCACATCGGGGGCGACGAGGCTCCCAAAACCCGCTGGAAGGAGTGCCCCAAGTGCCAGGCGCGCATCAAGGAACAGGGTATCACGCCCACCGACCGTTTCACCGCCGAACAGCGCCTCCAGGGATTCATTACCTCGCACGCCGCCAAGACCATAGGCGACCGCGGCCGCAAGATGATCGGCTGGGACGAGATTCTCGAAGGTGACATCCCGCAGAGCACCGTCATTATGTCGTGGCGCGGTATCGACGGGGCCACCCAGGGGGTCAAGAAGGGGCACCCGGTAATCCTCTCGCCCAACACTTACTTCTACTTCGACTACTACCAGAGCCAGGACACCGACCGCGAGCCGGAAGCCCTCGGCGGCTTCAACCCCGTTGACCGGGCCTACAGCTTCGACCCCACCCAGGGCATGACCCCCGAGGAGGCATCGCTCGTGCTCGGCCCCCAGGCCAACCTCTGGACCGAGTTCATCAAGGACTTCGACTATGTGGAATATATGGAGCTGCCCCGTATGTCGGCCCTCAGCGAGGTGGGGTGGACACCCCTCGACCGCAAGGACTACGGGAGCTTCCTCAACCGCATGCCCGCCATGTGGCGCGTCTACGACCGTTTCGGTTACAACTATGCCCGCCACCTGGCCGATGTGACAGCAAAATTTACCCCGAGCGTCGAGAACGCCGCCCTCATCGTCACACTAACCTCGATGGGGGGCTCCGAAATCCGCTTCACCCTCGACGGCTCCGACCCTTTCAACGCCGACGGCACCCCTGGCGCGACCTCGCGCCCCTACGAATGGCCCTTCGAGCTGAGTCGCACGCAGGTGCTCCGCACCCAGGCCAAAGTGCAGGGTAAGCCGGGGAGAATCACCACCGACAGCATCAACGCGAACCCCGCGACCTTCGCCAAGGTGGAAATCGACGCGCCTTTCGCACGAAACTACGCCTACGACGGGGCCCAGACCCTCACCGACGGCCTCACCGGCAACTCGGGCTACAAAACAGGCCGATGGGTGGGCTTCAACAACCAGGACCCTGTGATAACCCTCACGCTCCAGCAGCCTGCCACAGTGAGCGGCCTCTCGTTCAACAACTGCGTGAATATGGGCGACTGGGTGGCCGACGCCCGCGGCTACAAGGTTGAGGGCGCGCTCGGCCCCGACGGGGAGTGGAAAACCCTCGCCGAGGGGGAAATCGCCGAAAGGGGGAAGGACGAGCCCCGCGTAGGCATCAGCCGCCACGACATCAGCTTCAAAGCCCCGGTGAAGGTTGACCGCGTGCGCCTCACGGTGCGCTCGACCCGCTCGCTCCCCGCCTGGCACCGCGGCGCCGGAAAACCGGCCCATATGTTCCTCGACGAAATAACCCTCAAATAACCCCGCCCGATGCTCAACAAGGCTTTGATCTGCGCGGCCCTGGCCGCGGCATCGCTCGCGGCCGGCGCCGAAGAGCGGCTCTACGTCAAGGAAGTGACTTTCCCCGCAGGGGCCTCGGTAGAGGAGAAGGCGGCTATGGCCGCGGGGGTGGTCCCCACTCCCGCCCAACTCGCCTGGCAGAAACTGGGCCTCACGGCGTTTCTCCACTTCGGAGTCAACACCTTCACCGACCGCGAATGGGGCGACGGGAAGGAGGACCCCGCGGTGTTCAACCCCTCGGAGCTCGACGCGCACCAGTGGGTGCGCTCGCTCCGCGACGCTGGGGTGAAGCTGGTGATTCTCACCGCCAAGCACCACGACGGCTTCTGCCTGTGGCCCACGGCCACTACCTCCCACTCAGTGAAATCGTCACCCTGGCTCGACGGCAAGGGTGACGTGATGAGGCTCCTCCGCGAGGCGTGCGACGAGTATGGCATGAAGCTCGGCGTGTACCTCTCACCGTGGGACCGCAACGCCCCCTGCTACGGCGACTCACCCGCCTACAACGATATGTTCGTCGGGCAGCTCACCGAGCTCCTCACCAATTATGGGAAGATCGACGAGGTATGGTTCGACGGCGCTTGCGGCGAGGGACCAAACGGTAAGAAACAGGAGTACGACCTCGACCGATTCCGCGAAGTGATAGCCCGCCTCCAGCCCGGGGCCGTGACCGCCATCATGGGTGACGACGTGCGCTGGGTAGGCAACGAGAAAGGGGTGGGGCGCGAAACCGAATGGAGCTCAACCGTGATGCTTCCCGAAAGCTACAAGGATGACCAGAACGCCCGCCTCGGCCTTAAGAACCCGAAAGCCCCCGACCTCGGGAGCCGCGAGATGCTTGAAAAGGCCGACAAGGTTGTGTGGTGGCCCTCAGAGGTCGATGTGTCGATTCGCCCCGGATGGTTCTACCACGACGACCAGCAGCCCAAGTCGCTGCGCCACCTGGCCGAGATTTACATCCAGTCGGTAGGGCGCAACTCGGTGCTTCTGCTCAATGTGCCCCCCGACCGCCGCGGCCTTATAGCCCCCGCCGACTCGCTGCGCCTCAGGGAGTTCGGCCAGTGGCTCTCGACCAACTTCCCCGAGGAGACGGGGGGTGAGGCCATCAACCTCCCGTACCCCAAGCGCGTCAACTGCGCTGTGGTCGGGGAGGATATTTCGCAAGGGCAGCGCGTCGAGCGGTTCACCATAGAGGGGCTGACCGGCGGGGAGTGGAAACCACTCGCCTCCGGCACCACCATCGGACTGAAAAGGATACTGATGTTCGACCCCGCGGAGGTTGACTCGCTGCGCCTCAACGTGGAGAGCGCCCGCCGCGAGCCCCGCGTCGCCGAGATGCGCGGCCTGTGGGTGGAGATGCCCGCCGAAGCATCAGCGGACGCCTCCTCGCTCGAACTCCCCGCCGGGGTGACCGCCGCCACAGACGGCACCACGCGCACCCTCAGCTTCTCCGAGCCGATGACACTCAAAGGGTTCACTTACACGCCCCCGGCCGATAGCGCCGCCGTATTCCGCTACACCGCCGAGGTATCGACCGACAACGGCCTCACCTGGCGCGCCGTCGAAGGCCCCACCGGCGAGTTCTCAAACATACAGAACAACCCCATACCGCAGACCGTAACCTTCGCCGCGCCGTTCCCCGCCGCGACCAACCTGCGGCTCCGCGCTACCGAACTCACCTCCGGCAGCGCCACCACCTTCCCCGGCACCCTGATCCCACTCCGCTAACCCGCAAATTTTATCCGTCGGACGGGTCAAATGAGCCGCCCCAGGGCAGCTTGCCTTTATGATTTCCCTAAAAGGGACTTCAGGCGGTTCATCAGGGAGTAGGGGAGGAGGCGCATCAGGCGGTGGCCGATGGTGGTGTAGAGGCGCGAGAACTGGTAGGAGGCGCTGCGGGGGAGGGTGTGGAAGTGCTCCACGGTGGCCATCAGCATACGCGAGGCCCGCAGGGCCGACTCGGCGGGGTCGTGGAGCGCCAAGGGGAGCGCGCCGAGCTTGCGTATCACGGCCACTACGCGCCCCTCGGGGGAGACGGAGGTCTCAACCGAGGCGCAGCCCCCCAGGCGCGAGGCCACATCGATACGCTCCCCGCGATTCCATAGAAGCAGCTCACCCCGCTCGCCCAGATTGATGTTCCACTGGTGGAAGCCGCGGTACCCCTCGCGCATAGCCTCGTCGCGGAAGTGGTTGAGGTAGAGCACGCCGCCGGGGCGCAGACAGGCCAGTGACTCGATGATGCCCCGCATAGGGTCGGCGCAATGGTCAAGGGCGTTGCGAACGTGTATGAGGTCGACACTGTCGGGGCGGTAACAGGCCGAGAGGTTCTCGATCATGCCGAAGCGTATCGCCGGGCGGTCTATCCCGTAGCGGCTGAGTATTCGGTTGTAGAAGGGAGCCAGGGGATCCACGAAGTCGACCCTCGCCAAGGGCTTCGAAGGGAAAACGTTCCCCATCGCGTAACTGAGGGCGCACCCAAGGTCGACAACCACCGGCGACTCCGACGGCAGCGACGATATGTAGCCCTGGACATCAAACGAGTCGAGGGCGCACTCCTTGCCGTAGCCCGACCAACTGAAAAGGTCGCGCCGGCGGCGGCGCGAACCGTAGTAGCTCCACCAAAATGCCACCTCGTAGGGTATGCCGCCAAGCCAGCGCCCGACAGCGGCTCCGTCGCTTTCCTGATGAGTTTTCATAATGGGCAAATTTACGAAAATTCCATAAGAGATTTTGCCAATCACCGCGGAAATTTGTTACTTTCGCGTATGTAGTCACACCCAACCGTATTATGGATAAGAGCAACAACCTCGCCGACCGCCGGGTACTGGAACTCCTCTCGCAGAGTTTCCCCTCGGTAAGCGCCGCGTCAACCGAGATTATCAACCTGGAGGCTATTCTCAACCTCCCCAAGGGAACGGAGCATTTCGTGGCCGACCTCCACGGCGAATACCAGGCCTTCCGCCACATACTGCGCAACGCCTCGGGCAACATTCGCCGCAAGGTGAGGGAGATTTTCGAGTTCCAGCTCTCGGGCGAGGAGATTCGCGAGCTCTGCTCCCTGATATACTACCCCGAGCGCAAGCTGGAGTTCATCAAGGAACAGGAACCCGACCTGACGGACTTCTACGTCGAGACGCTCCACCGCCTGGTGAAGGTATGCCGCTCGGTATCATCGAAATACACCCGCTCGAAGGTGCGCAAGGCCCTCCCAAAGGAGTTCGCATACATAATCGAGGAGCTGCTCCACGAGGAACACACCGACTACGACAAACAGGCCTACTTCTCGCGCATCATCGAGACGATAATCTCCACCGGACAGGCCGACGAGTTCATCGCCGCCATATCCAACGTGATCCAGCGCCTGAGCATCGACCAGCTCCACATCCTGGGCGACGTGTTCGACCGCGGCCCCGGCGCGCACCGAATCATGGATATGCTCTGCGAGTACGACCGCTTCGATATGCAGTGGGGCAACCACGACGCCCTCTGGATCGGGGCCGCCGCGGGCAACGACTGCTGCATAGCCAACGTGCTCCGCCTCTCGCTCCGCTACGGCAACATGGCCACCCTGGAGGACGGCTACGGCATAAACCTCGTGCCCCTGGCAACCCTCGCTATGGAGGCCTACGGCGACGACCCCTGCGAGCGGTTCCAGGTGCTCCTCCCCGAGGGCGACAAGCAGGTCGACGACAAGACCCGCATGCTCCTGGCCAGGATGCACAAGGCCATAGCCATCATACAGTTCAAGCTCGAAGGAGCAATGATCGCGAAGCGCCCCGAATGGCGTATGGACGACCGCCGGCTGCTCCAACACATCGACCGACATAAGGGCACCATCACCCTCGACGGGAAGGAATACCCCCTGCTCGACTCCAACTTCCCGACCATCGACCCCGCCGACCCATACCGCCTCACCGAGGAGGAGCGCAACCTGGTAGACCGCCTGCGCCACTCATTCCTGGTGAGCGACAAGCTCCGCCGCCACGTCGGGTGTATGTTCTCCCACGGGTGCATGTACACCATAGTCAACTCCAACCTCCTCTTCCACGCCTCCGTGCCCCTCAACCCCGACGGCTCCCTCAAGGAGGTAGACCTCGGCAAGGGGCGCTACTCGGGGCGCGAGCTGCTCCACCGCATAGGCATGACCATGCGCTCGGCCTTCAACGACGACACCCCCGCCGACGACAAGGAGTTCGCGACCGACTACTTCTGGTATCTCTGGTGCGGACCCGACTCACCGCTGTTCGACAAATCGCGGATGGCAACCTTCGAGCGCTACTTCATAGCCGACAAGGAGACCCACGTCGAGGAGAAGGGCGCCTACTACACACTGCGCAACGACGAGGCCGTGTGCGACCGCGTGCTCGACGCCTTCGGCGTAACCGGCGAGCACCGCCACATAATCAACGGCCACGTCCCCGTGCGCGTCGGCAAGGGGGAGAACCCCGTGCGCGCCAACGGCAAACTGCTCGTGATCGACGGCGGCTTCGCAAAAGCCTACCACCGCACCACCGGCATCGCCGGGTTCACACTCGTATACCACAGCCGCGGCCTGCAACTCGTTGAGCACGAACCTTTCACCACCGCCGAGGAGGCCATCAGGCTCGGCACCGACATCGTCGGCACCACCCAGATTGTCGAGCTATCGAACCACCGCCAGCGCGTCCGCGACACCGACAAAGGCGCCGAACTCCAGTCGCAGATCGACGAACTCACCCAGCTCCTCTACGCCTACCGCCACGGCCTCCTCAAAGAACGCCTCTAACCCCCTAACCCGGAATCGATAAGAATAAACCAATATGTCACATCTCTCAAAAATCATACGCTCTATCAGCTATTATTCAGCCATCCTATTAACAGCCTTTGTGTTTGCCGCCTGTGGAAACGACGACGAACCCGCGGAATCCACAGACAACACTTCCTCAGGAAAGCTTGACCACTCCGTAAAGCACAAGCTTTTACAAATGGAATACAAATATGGCAACAATGGTGAAACTCAGATGCCGTTTTCTAAACTAACATACGATAACAAGAACCGTTTAATAAGCTATAATGCCCTGCACAGCCGTGTTTATTATTATGAATATAACACCGACAACATACAAATAACAACTGGCTCGACTCAATCGTCCGCCACAGGAATAGAACGAAAATATAATCTGAAAAACGGTCGAATAGCCGGCAAATGCAGATATGATTCGAAGAATCGACTGATCGCCATAGAAAACGTAGGTTCTGAGCGCTATGATTTGGAATGGACCGACGGCAACATAACGAAAATAACCCGCACCTCAGAAACCACCGGCTCAATCACTTCTACCTTTAAAATTCATTATACCGATATAGCTTGCGAATCTCTGATGATGTGTATGGGCTACCCTGCTGACACCGGATCATCTGTTATGAGTCCATACTCCTTTCTGTACCATATTGATCCCGTGCTCGTTGAAGAAGGGTATTATGGCGACAGTATGGTCAAGAACCTTTGGGATGAAATTGAATCGTCATATACCAATACCAATGGAGAGGTGACATACAAATTCAATTGGGAAAATATGACAAACGGCCTCCCTTGCCACGTCATCCAGAGCTGGAACCCGTCGGGAGTATCACATCACTACATTACCTGGGCCGACTAACCGCGCGCACGTCCCACTCATCGCATTCGGTCAGGCGCCAAGTGTGGTGATCGGGACCACGAGGACGCCGTCGGGACGGCGGTAAGCAAAGCTGCCCACGGCGGTGAGAACCATCAGGAATGAGGGTGATTTCATTTTACCGAAATCAATCTTTTCGGCGAGCTTCAACAAAGTCGAGGCTCCCGTCTCTATCTGTTTTTCACCCCCGAGTTTTACTTCAACCAGGCCGTAACTGCCGTTTGGCAGATGAATTACGGCGTCGCATTCCAGTCCGTTCTTGTCGCGATAGTGGTATACCGTGCCTCCGAGCGGCTGCGCGTAAACCCTGAGGTCGCGCACGCATAGAGTCTCGAACAACAGTCCGAACGCTTTCAAATCGTTCAAAAGGTCACCCGGCCCTATGCCTAAAGCCGCTACCGCGATTGACGGGTCAACGAAATACCTCGTTTCTGTAGTGCGAATCGCTGTTTTCGATTTGAGGTTGGGATTCCAGGCCGGCATATCTTCAATCACGAACATCATACGGAGCGCCTCGATATAGTTTCGCGCCGTCTTATCGTCGATATATCCCGAATCAGAACCATTGACATCATCAACAATCTGACTTATCGGGGTCTGAGTACCTTGGAACCTGGCATACGAACGCATCAGTCTCTTTGCCCGGTCAACACTGCGGTAAACCCCGTCGATCTCCCGAATATCCACATTCACCACGGCATCATAGTAATCGACCGCCGGGCGCAAAGCGACATCTTCGGGCAAATCCGCCACAATAGGCCACCCGCCGCGGCAAACTAAAAAGGCTATGCGGGCGAGATCGCTATCCGACTCACAGGCCACACTGGCGTCAGAATCTGAAAACAAGCGCGCTATGCTGACTTTACCCGAGGAATCGCCTGACTCAAAGAGCGACATCGGACGCATGCGCAGCCAGGAGAATCGGCCTGTGCCGGAATGCGATATACGCGCCCTGTCGGCAGGTTTGGCTGAGCCCGTAAGGATAAACTGCCCCATTCCCGGGCGATGGTCAACCTTGAACCTGACCGCGTCCCATAACTTAGGAGCGATTTGCCATTCATCTATCAGTCTCGGCGTGGGGCCGTCAAGAATCATATCGGGGTTCTCTTCGGCAAACAAAAGATATTGCTCGCGCCGTTGCGGATTATCCATATAAACGGCGCTCGCGCTGTGGTGCGCCGCGGTAGTTGACTTGCCGCACCACTTAGCCCCTTCGATGAGTATCGCACCGATACTTTTCAGCCTTGACGACAGCTCGGCATCGATCAGGCGAGGTCGATAGTTGTTATTCATAATTATTTGATTCTGTGACGCGAATATAGCGAAAATATTCCCCATTACCAAAGTTGGCCGGTTTTCGTTACCAAAGTTGGCGCGTTTTCATTACCAAAGTTGGCCGAAAGGGAGGGCGCGGAGGCGATGGGGCGGGGGGATTTTCCTGAGGGGCGAGGTGGCGCGGAGGGATTTTCCGGGGTTTTGTTGCGAAGTTTGTCGGGGATTTATTACTTTTGCATTTCAAGCGGCGCGCCACCGCGCCGGACTGTTCGCAAAGAACAGGTCTACCCGATACTTAAGACAAGAAATTACTTAGGATAAAGAAAAAGAAATGGCAAAAGTGATCATCATCGGCGCCGGGGGCGTCGGTACAGTCTGCGCCCACAAGTGCGCGCAAAACGCCGGGGTGTTCTCGGAAATCGTAATCGCCTCGCGCACCCGCTCGAAATGCGACGCCGTGAAAAGCGCCATCGAGAAAGCCGCCCTCAAGGAGGGCAGGAAGCTGCCGGTGATCGAGACCGCCAGCGTCGACGCCGACTCCGTGGAGCAGCTCTGCGAGCTTTTCCGCGCCCACAAGCCCCAGCTGGTGATCAACCTGGCGCTCCCCTACCAGGACCTCACGATCATGGACGCCTGCCTCGAATGCGGCGTCAACTACCTCGACACGGCCAACTACGAGCCCCGCGACGAGGCCCATTTCGAATACTCCTGGCAGTGGGCCTACCGCGAGCGCTTCGAGAAGGCCGGCCTGACGGCTATCCTCGGCTGCGGCTTCGACCCGGGCGTGTCGGGCGTGTTCACCGCCTACGCCGCGAAGCACTATTTCTCCGATATGGAGACACTCGACATCGTTGACTGCAACGGCGGCAACCACGGCAAGGCGTTCGCCACCAACTTCAACCCCGAAATCAACATCCGCGAAATCACCCAGAAGGGGCGCTTCTACCAGGACGGCCAGTGGGTTACCACCGGGCCGCTGGAAATCCACAAGAAGCTGACCTACCCCGCGATCGGGCCCCGCGACAGCTACCTTATGTACCATGAGGAGCTGGAGTCGCTGGTGCTCAACTTCCCGACCATCAAGCGCGCCCGTTTCTGGATGACTTTCGGCCAGGAATACCTCACCCACCTGCGCGTGATTCAGAATATCGGCATGGCCCGCATCGACGAGGTGGAGTACAACGGCCAGAAAATCGTGCCCCTGCAGTTCCTCAAGGCGGTGCTCCCCAATCCCCAGGACCTGGGCGAGAACTACACCGGCGAGACCTCGATCGGCTGCCGCATCTCCGGCAAGGACAATGAGGGGAAACCCCTTACCTACTACATCTACAACAACTGCTCGCACCACGCCGCCTACGAGGAGACGGGTATGCAGGCCGTGAGCTACACCACCGGCGTTCCCGCGATGATCGGAGCCATGATGTTCCTCACCGGCAAATGGAACAAACCGGGCGTGCACAACGTTGAAGAGTTTGACCCGGACCCGTTCATGGAGCAGCTCCCCGTTCAGGGTCTCCCCTGGCACGAGGTGCTCAACGGCGACCTGGAGCTCTAAGAAACCACAGAACAACACTTAAGATACTTAAGATATGGACAAATACAACCAGGCGATCGCCGACTGCGCGGCCATCGCTGACGACCAGCAGGTTAAAGAGGCCGTCGAGAAGATTCTCGCCGAAAACCTCGCCCAGAATATGAACGAGGAGGTTTACAAGTTCCTCTTCAACTGCATCGACCTCACCACTCTCCGCTCGACCGACTCCCCCGCCTCGGTGGCCGACTTCGCCGAGCGCGTAAACGCCTTCGACGCCGAACACCCCGAGATGAAGAACGTGGCCGCCATCTGCGTCTACCCCAACTTCGCCCAGGTGGTCCGCGCCGTGCTCGAAGTGTCGAGCGTCGACATCGCCTGTGTGAGCGGCGGCTTCCCCTCGTCGCAGACCTTCCCCGAAATCAAGGTGGCCGAAACCGCCCTGGCCGTTGAAGGTGGCGCCGACGAAATCGACATCGTGCTCAACCTCGGCGACTTCCTCGACGGCGACTACGAGAGCGTGGCCGACGAAATCGGCGAAATCAAGGCCGCTTGCCGCGACGCCCGCCTCAAGGTGATCCTCGAAGCAGGAGCCCTCAAGACAGCCGCCAACATCAAGGCAGCGTCGGTGCTCTCGATGTACTCCGGGGCCGACTTCATCAAAACGTCGACCGGCAAGGAGTATCCCGGGGCCGACCTCAACGCCGCCTATGTGATGTGCTCCTGCATCAAGGACTACTACGACAAGACCGGCCGCATGGTCGGCTTCAAGCCCGCCGGCGGTGTGCGCACCCCCGAGGAGGCCGTATCCTACTACTGCATCGTAAAGAGCGTCCTGGGCGAGAAATGGCTCACCAACGAGTATTTCCGCATCGGAGCCTCCGGCCTGGCCAACAACCTGCTGACCGCCATCTGGGGCACCGAGACCAAATTCTTCTAAAAACGCAAATTAGTGTCCGCGCCTCCCGACTGGGTGGTGCGGACACTCAAACAACTAATCGCCGAAAATGGATTTCTGGATTATCATAGACCAGCGCCACGCCGGACCTTTCACCGCGGAGCAGCTCCGCGAGCAGGGGCTAACCCCCGACCGGCTCGTATGGCACGACGGACTTGCCGACTGGACCCCGGCCCGCGACATCCCCGCCCTGGCGGAGCTTTTCGTTGTGGAGGAACCTGTGTCCGAGGCTGAACAGTGCCCCCCCGTGCCACCCGTTGAGGAACCCGCCGCCGCTCCCCCTTACGGGCAGCAGCAGCCTACCTACGGCGCGCCCCGGCCCGACCAGGAATTCCGCTACGGCGCGTACCAGCAGCAACAGCAGCAGCAACCTCCCTACGGGCACCAACCCCCTTATGGCGCTCCGCAGCAGCCCTATGGACAGCCTAACTACGGCCAGCAGCCCCCTTACGGCGCTCCTCAACAGCCGCAGTACGCCCCGGGGCAGCAGCCGCAGGGGCAGATTCCCCCCTGCCCGCCGACGTACCTCGTGTGGGCCATAATCGTCACCGTGTGCTGCTGCACGCCGCTCGGCATCGTGGCCATAATCTACGCCGCCAACATCAAGAACGCCTACTACCGCGGCGACTACCAGAAGGCCGCGCGCAACTCCTCGCGCGCCCAGGCCTGGATTATCGCCGCCATAGTGCTCGGGCTCCTCTACATACCGTTCCAGATGGTATATATGGGCCTGTTCGATATGTTGAAACAGTTCTGATTTGAAAGCGCTTTCAAGCAACCGATACGCCAAGGCCGCGGCATTCCTTCTCGGAGCCGCGGCCTTGATAGCGTTGTGGTACGGCGTCCACG
Source organism: uncultured Muribaculaceae bacterium (assembly GCA_910587075.1). GTDB lineage: Bacteria > Bacteroidota > Bacteroidia > Bacteroidales > Muribaculaceae > UBA7173. The sequence goes on along the minus strand of CAJUKE010000018.1, from coordinate 8,783 downwards.
CCGCGACCGGCTTCATGCCGCGCTGCCTCTTCCGCGAGCTCACGGGGTGGAAATGCCCCGGCTGCGGGAGCCAGACGGCCCTGATGGCACTCCTCGGGGGCAAGCCCCTGGAGGCGTTCGCCGCCAACCCCGCCATACCCTTCTACCTGCTCTACCTCGCCGCCATAACGCAGCCCGCTAGCCGGCGCCTCCGCAAGGCGCTGACCACCCCCGCCGCCCTCTACATCCTCGCCGCGTCGATCGCCGCCTGGACCATCGGACGAAATTTTTTTGGCGTTTGAGCGATTTTCAGTACATTCGCGACAGGATAAGGCGAAAACCTATCCTCGTTAACTTAATAACAAAAGGGGTGCCGCGCGCCTCCCGGCCTCGGGCCGGAGCGCTTCACAGCGGCTGAGATCATACCCTATGAACTTGATGCGGTCAGTACCGCCGAAAGGATTTTGTTACGCGCCCGGCGCGCCTCATTTTTGCAGTTCATAGCTATCGGTTTCGGGCCCGCGGCCCCCGCGAATAACCTCAGGCTATGAACATTTTTTTCAACAATACGGAAATCGAGCTCCCCGGCGCCGCGGTGTCGGTAGGGGAGTTGCTGAAGTCGCGGGGCGTGCCCACGGCGGGCATCGCCGTGGCCATAAACGACAAGGTGGTGCGCAAGAGTGAATGGGAAACCACGCTGCTCAGCCAGGGCGACCGCGTGATAGTGATCACAGCAGTATGCGGGGGATGAGCGCCGGGAATTTCCGCCTCGCGGCCATCACGGGCACCGACATCCGCCCCGGCGAGGCAGAGGCCATCACGCGGCTCCTTGAGCGCGGATGGTGGCGAGTGCATATCCGCAAGCCGGGAGCACCCTCCGACGCTGTAGAGGCCCTTATAAACGACATTCCGGCCCATCTGCGCGAGCGCCTCTCGCTCCACGACCACTTCCACCTGGCCCCGCGGCTCGGGGTGGGGGGTCTGCACCTGAATATGCGCCATCAGTCACCCATCTCGGGATGGCGGGGGATGCTCTCGCAGAGCTGCCATTCGGTCGAGGAAGTGCTCGCCAACCGAGGCAAACTCGACTATATGTTCCTCAGCCCAGTGTTCGACTCGATCTCCAAGCCGGGTTACGCCGGGAAGTTCTCCCCCGAGGAGCTGGCCGCCTCGGGAGTGCTCGGGCCCGACCTGTTCGCTCTCGGCGGCGTGATACCGCGCGAGCTATGGCGGCTTGGCCGCGCCGGATTCGGGGGCGCCGCGATGCTCTCGGCGGCATGGCAACCGGCCGTTGACCCCGGGGAAACAATGCTTCAGTTCATCACCGACCGTGTCGACGGCCTGGAGGAGACGCTCCGCGGAGGGTGCCGCTGGGTGCAGCTCCGCATGAAGGATGCCTCCGACGAGGAATTCACCTCCGTGGCGCTCGCCGTGGGGCGGCTCTGCCGCAAATACCGGGCGAAGTTCATCCTCGACGACCGCGTGCGGCTCGTGGGGCCGTTAGACGCCGACGGCGTGCACCTCGGCAAGAACGATATGCCCCTGGCCGACGCGAGGAGCCTCCTCGGCCCGGCTCTGATTATCGGCGCTACCGCCAACACCCCCTCCGAGGCCATCGCCGCCGCGAAGGCCGGAGCCGACTACCTCGGGGTAGGCCCCTTCCGCTTCACCACCACAAAGAAACTGCTCGCCCCGCTGCTCGGCGCGGAGGGGATAGCCGACGTGGTGGCCGCGACCCGCGCCGCCGGGAGCGACATACCGATCGTGGCCATCGGCGGTATCACCCCCGACGACCTCCGAGAGGTGCGCGCCACCGGGGTTAACGGCGTGGCCGTGAGCGGCATAATTCAGAACGCCCCAGACAAAAGACTTACAACCAAAGAAATACTCACCATATGGAAAAACTGACAATCGGCGGCCGCGAATTCTCAAGCCGCCTGTTCACCGGCACGGGCAAATTCAGCTCCAACGCCGTGATGGAGGAGGCGATCGCCGCCTCCGGCTCGGAGATGGTAACCGTGGCCCTCAAACGACTCGACACCGCCGACAGCGGCTCCGACGATATGCTGCGCCATATACTCCGCCCCGGCATACAGCTGCTCCCCAACACCTCGGGCGTGCGCGATGCCCGCGAGGCGGTGCTCGCCGCGCAGCTCGCCCGCGAGGCGTTTGAAACCGACTTCATAAAGCTCGAAATACACCCCGACCCGAAGTACCTGCTCCCCGACCCGGTGGAGACTCTCAAGGCCACCGAGGAGCTGGCGCGGCTCGGCTTCAAGGTGCTCCCCTATATCCAGGCCGACCCGGTGCTCTGCAAGCGCCTCGAAGAGGCCGGGACCGCCGCCGTGATGCCCCTCGGGGCCCCGATCGGCACCAACAAGGGAATCGTGGTGCGCGACCTGCTTGAAATCATCATCGAGGAGAGCCGCGTGCCCGTGGTGGTCGACGCCGGGCTGGGCGCGCCTTCGCACGCCGCCCTCGCGATGGAGATGGGGGCCGACGCGGTGCTCGTCAACACCGCCATAGCAGTGGCGGGCGACCCCGTGGCCATGGCACGCGCCTTCGCCAAGGCCGTGGAGGCCGGACGCGAGGCTTATGAGGCCGGGCTCGGCGGAGCGTCGCGCACGGCGGTGGCAAGCAGTCCGTTAACCTCGTTTCTCGACTGACCATGTTTTCCGAAGAACTACTGAAATACGACTGGGAGGAGACCACCGCCCGCATCGCCGCCAAAACCGAGGCCGACGTGCGCCGGGCACTCGCCAAGCCGAGGGCCGACTGGGAGGATTTCCTGGCCCTCATTTCACCCGCCGCGGCCCCGATGCTGGAGGAGATGGCCGCCCTCAGCCGCCGTTACACCCAGGAGCGGTTCGGCAAAACGGTGTCGATGTACATTCCGATGTACATCACTAACTCATGCACGAACTCCTGCGTTTACTGCGGCTTCAACCGCCACAACAAGTTTCCCCGCGTAATCCTCACCCCCGAGCAGATCAAGGGTGAATGCGAGGCTATCAAGGAGTTAGGCCCGTTCGAGAACCTGCTGCTCGTGACGGGCGAGAATCCCCGCGCCGCGGGTGTCGATTACCTCGAACAGGCCCTGCGCGTCTGCCGCCCCTACTTCTCCAACCTCACCATCGAGGTGATGCCACTGAAGGCCGAAGAGTACGAGCGGCTCACCCATTCGGGCCTCAACGGGGTGGTGTGCTTCCAGGAAACCTACCACCGCGAGCGCTACAAGGTGTACCATCCCGCCGGAATGAAGTCGGACTTCGAATGGCGCGTCAACGGATTCGACCGCATGGGGCAGGCCGGGGTACACAAAATCGGTATGGGTGTGCTGATCGGACTCGAAGACTGGCGCACCGACGTGGCTATGATGGCTCTGCACCTCGGCTACCTGCGCAAACGCTACTGGCGCACCCGCTTCGCCGTGAACTTTCCGCGTATGCGCCCCGCCGAGGGTGGTTTCCAGCCCAACGTGGTGATGACCGACCGCGAACTGGCCCAACTGACGTTCGCCTTCCGCATTTTCGACCACGACGTCGACCTCTCATTCTCGACACGCGAGCGGCCCGACTTCCGCGACAACATACTCACCCTCGGGGCGACTTCGCTCTCAGCGGGCTCAAAAACCGATCCGGGAGGCTACCGCGCCTTTCCCCAGTCGCTGGAGCAGTTCGCCGTTAGCGATGAGCGCACCCCCGCCGAGGTGGCCGCCGCGGTGCGCGCCCGGGGCTACGAGGCCGTTTGGAAGGACTGGGACAAAGTATTTGACTGACCTATGGACTTCGAACGATACGCACGGCAGACTATGCTCCCCGAGATAGGGGAGGAGGGGCAGCGCCGCCTGGCGCGGGCCTCGGCGCTGATTGTGGGCCTGGGAGGCCTCGGATGCCCCGTCGGGCTCTACCTCGTCGGGGCCGGGGTAGGGCGGCTGGGACTCTGCGACCCCGACCGGGTAAGCCTCTCGAACCTCCAGCGCCAGACCCTCTACGCCGAGGGTGGTGTCGGGATGCCTAAAACCGAGGCTGCGCGCCGCCGCCTCGCGGCCCTCAACAGCGAGGTCGCCTTCGCGACCTACCCCTCGGGGCTCACCCCGGAGAACGCGGCGGAAATCGTCAGTCAGTACGACATTGTTGTCGATTGCTGCGACAATTTCGCCACCCGCTACCTCATAAGCGACACCTGCCGGGAGCTTCGGAAGCCGTGGGTCCACGGCTCCATCGGGGCCTTCTCGGGGCAGGTTGCGCTGTTCGAGCCGGAGGCGGAGGTAAGCTACGACCTCCTGTACCCCGACCGCGACGAGCTGGCTGATCGTCCGGCGGCGGCAGCCGGGGTGCTCGGCGCCGTGCCCGGCGTAGTCGGGGCCATCGAAGCCGCCGAAGCCCTCAAATACCTCCTCGCGATGGAGGGAACGCTCGCCGGGCGGCTCCTGACCATCGACCTCGGAACAATGACATTCAACACCATTAACCTTTGACAAACAATGAGTAACAACAGTTGGAGCGACGAAGCCTGGCAACTCGGCGAACCGATCTACAAAGCCATCACCGAACTCCCCTTCGTCAGGGAGCTGGCCGAGGGGACTCTCAGCCGCGAGCGCTTCCTCTTCTACCTGCGCCAGGACGCCATGTACATCAACAACTACGCCCGGTCGCTGGCACGGGTAGCGACCCGTCTGCCGCGCACCGCGATGGTTGAGGATTTCCTGAAATTCGCCCTCGACGGGGTGGCCGTGGAGCGGGCGCTCCATCAGGCTTACCTCGGCCCGGAGGGGCTCGCCGATGCCGCTCCTACCGCCGTCAACCTCCTGTATATGAACCACGAGACAGCCCTCGGGTTCGCCCCTGTGGAAGTAGAGGCCGCCGCGCTGCTCCCCTGCTTTTGGGTTTACCAGAAGGTTGGCGAGGCCATCCTCGCCAACGCTTCCGAGGATAACCCATACTACCACTGGATCGCGACCTACGGCGACCCCGCCTTCGAGGCTTCGACCCGCCGCGCCATCGAGATATGCGACGCCCTCGCCGCCGCGACAACCCCCGAAATACGCCGCGAGATGACCCGCGCCTACCTCCTCTCGACCCGCTTCGAACAGATGTTCTGGGAAAGCGCCTACCGCATGGACGAAATGCTGAAATACTGACACTTGCCAATATGGAAAAAAGCTACAGACGCGTGATGACCATTGCCGGGAGCGACCCCTCGGGGGGTGCCGGGGTGCAGGCCGACATCAAGACTATCTCCGCCTTGGGGTGCTTCGCCACCTCGGCCATTGTGGCCGTGGTCGACGAGAACACCGTCGGGGTTACGGGAGTGCACCCCGTTCCGGCCCCCTTCGTTGTGGGGCAGATACACTCTATTCTCGACGACATAGGCACCGACGCCGTGAAAATAGGGATGCTGCACTCCTCGGAATTGATCCGCTCGGTGCGCCGCACGCTCGACGAATACCCCTCGGTGCGCGACATCGTGCTCGACCCGGTGATGGTGGCAACCTCCGGCGACCCTCTGCTTGAGAGCGACGCCGTCAGCACCCTGCGCGGCATCCTGCTCCCCCGCGCCCGTGTCATCACCCCCAACATACCCGAGGCCGAGCTCCTCCTCGGCGCCAAAATCACCGACGCCGACCAACTCCCCGACGCCGCCCGCGACCTGGCGCGGCTTGGCCCCTCGGTACTCCTCAAAGCGGGGCACCTCGCCGACACCGAAGTCGCTGACTCCGCCGAGCTGCTAACCGACTACTTCTACAACTCCGAAACCGGGACGCTGACCCCGCTGACCGCACCCCGTGTCGCGACCCGCAACACCCACGGCACAGGCTGCACCCTCTCCTCGGCCCTGGCATCCTACCTCGCCCTCGGCCAACCCCTCGACCGGGCAGCCGCCTCGGCCAAAGCCTACATCGCCGCCGCCATCGCCGCCGGCGCCCGCTACCGCATCGGCCGCGGCCACGGCCCCGTCCACCACTTCCACGCCCTCTGGCCCTGACTCCCCCTCTCACCAAACAGAAACAGCGAGCGCTCCAGACTATGAGTCAGAAGCGCTCGCCGATTATATTCGATGTATAAAAGCGTCAAATTGATATTTTAACTCTTTTCCCATCGGAGAAAGAAACTATATAGATGCCTTTAGGCAATGTTATGCCGCCATCCGGAATGATTGATGCGACACATCGGCCGGCAATATCAAAGACAACGGCGTCTTTTCCTAATACTGAGAGTTGGCCGTCGATAACCAAAACCTCTCCCTCTGAATCAGAAACCACATCTGACACCAAGCATGACTCATCCTCAACAAGGTTTAAATCGCACCAATACTGCGTTTGCGAGTAAGCGTTGGAGCTTCCCGGTGGAATATGCAAGTTAATTTTCGCCAAGTCGCAACCATTGAATATATGGTCATATCCAAGATACCGAACATTGGCGAGAGTCATCCTTGATTTCCAATAAACGTAAACATCTGTAAGATTTAGACAATAATTAAACGGCATATTATATAATACGCTAACCGTTGACGGAAGTATGACACTCTTTAACGACGCTGATTGAAAAGCACATCTACCAAGCGACTTCAAGCCGTAGGGGAGAGTCAAATCACCAATATGCGCGGCATTGAATGCCCATCCATCTATATCAGTCAGCCTGGATGAGGGTACGAACTCAATGCTGCCAACGTTACTGGAACTGAACGCACCAGATCCGATTAACGACACATTCTCCCCTATGAGCAGGTTGTCTATTGAACTGTCTTTGAACGCACTCTGCCCGATACTTGTGACATTGAAACTCACACCATCGTACACAATAGAGGCCGGCACTGTGACATTGCCGGAATAACTGCCGAACTTATCATTCTTAAATGTAACCTCCGCGGTACCATTGTCATTAAGAATATAAAAAACACCATCAACCTCAACCTTGCCCTCATCGAGTCTGTCAGTCAATCCATTGTTTACCGCGAAATATTCTCCTCCCGACACTTTGAGGTCAACCTGCCGCTGACGACCATCAAAAAATGTAAAGGTCATCCAGTCATAACCTTCCTGTTTTACAACTGGATATGCCACATAATCTCCATCAGGCAAATCCTCAGGTATCACCATATCTGTAATCTGATCCGAGGAGGATATTGTATTAAGCACGTTATAATATGCAACTTTCCCAGTAGCAACATTTCGAAGAGCCAATGCCGATTGGAACGCTACAGACTCACCAATCCAGCATACTATTTCTAGATTGCACCGAAATTCGATTCCGTCCCAATAAAAATCATCATGGCTTCCGGCTGTTATAAGGGGATTACCCCCTTTGTCGGGTTGAATACCAATCAGTAACGACGGAGATGAGTCATAACCAGTTGCTGAACTAAGATAATATCCATCCGCAAAGCCGTCCCAGCCGAAATTATAATGGAAGTACCCTTTGTCATCATACCCATCGCAGATAAATTCATGGGCTCCACCCTGCGAACCGCCAGCGACCAATATCGGGCGCCCAGCGTCAATCTCCTGCCGCATAAAGGTTTCGTACTCCTCTAACGAGCAAGATTCACGGATAATTGACCTCATACCCTTGTCATATCCGAAATTCTTTATCAGGGCATCTTTGTTAACATCAGCTCCGCTTTGTACATTATAAGATGTTTCGTTGGCGTAGCCGCAATCGCGCATTAGCAACGCCACAGCCTTAGCCTGCTCATCCGAATATCCGCTTGCAGTCGAGTATGAATCGAGCATATTGCCCCAGTCATAAACCGACTTATCCAAGTCGGCGCTGAGTAACTTCCCGTCAAGTTCGTATGATACGACTCCACGACCCTTCTGGGGCCATTCATAGTAATTCATAACCTGGGCCTGAGCGGTATTGACGCAACCTGTCACAGCGTTATTACCATCCGACAGGGTAGGTGTCATAAGATTGTATGGATGGTACTGCCCCCAGGTCGTAGTCAATAATTGGCTCACACCCCGACTCGGAGCAGGTACTGCGAACGGCGCGTTGGCACCCAGCGCCCGCATCGAAGCCGCATAGCCTTCGAGCAGATTTTTCAACTGGGGAGCCACGTTATCCGCGTCGATATGGCCTTTGTCAGAATATCCGAGTACCATTCTTGGCAAACGGTCGTCAGAGCCTACAATCACATATCCACCTCCCTGGAAGTTAAACGCATAGATGCGGGCATCCTCGGAGCCGACAGTAAGCGCGTGCTTGGCCGCGCCAGTTGATGTACGGGATACAGCCGGAAGGGAACGCATGAACTCTTGCCCTATCTCTAACGCCCGGTCAATCGTTATCTCCCCGGCGGTCAAACTTGTAAACGCGAGTATCGCGGCGATGACCACCGCTGTGCATTTTTTCATAAATATAGTGGTTAAGAATTTGTACCCTGCAAAGATAGTCCTTTTAACCCAATTTCACAAACCCGCGCAATAACCACCCGAGAACAGCCGAAAGACACAACCTAAAGCCGACAACAAACCGCGTCATCTATACCATAAAAAAGTCCCTCCGAGGAGCCGTTATGGCTCCTCGGAGGGGAGGGTGCCCTGAACCGGGATCGAACCGGTAAGGATTGCTCCAACGGTGTTTGAGACCGTCGCGTCTACCAATTCCGCCATCAGGGCTTGATGTGGGGCGGGGTGAGCCTTTATGTGGCTTTGAGCCGCCGGGGGGTGTTTTACAGGGGGCAAAGTTAAGGCTTTTTTGTCAGCGGCGCAACCTGATTTTCGGATTGGCGCAAAAAAAATTACCCGTCGTCACGACGAATAATCTTCTTACCTTAAATCTAATACCATGAAAAACTGA
>CAJUKE010000017.1 GCA_910587075.1 uncultured Muribaculaceae bacterium | reverse complement strand
CATTATACGGTTAACCCACCATCCTCACCAACCGGAAAAATCTACTGACCCCAAATTGTCAACGGGTCCAAAATTTGCTGTCAGGTGCGGTTCTCAGTGGTGGTTGACGAGCATACCCGAGGCGACGGTGTCGGCCGCTGTCTGCCCCTTAGTGGCTTGGATGATAGCTATGGCGAAGGGGAGGGTGGTGCCCGGACCTTCGGATGTTATCAGGCGTGGCTCGACCACGACGGTTTGCCTGACGTATTCACCGCCATTAGCGGTGATGGCGTCCCCGAGGCCGGGATAGCAGGTGGCTTTCTTGCCTCTGAGCACGCCAAGGGGTGCGAGTACCACGGCCGGCCCGGCGCATATTGAGGCTATGCGGCCGTTCTTTCCCGCATGCTCCAGGATCATATTTCTTAATTCGCCGTTGGCCGCCAGATTCTGCGCGCCCGGATCTCCGCCTGGAATGATAAGCCAGTCGGCATCCGTGGTGTTGACCTGGGATATGATTGAGTCGGCCACGAGGATCTGCCCCGTGGCGCCCTTTACCTGGGGATTGTCGCCCACTGCCACCGTCACCACATCCATAGAAGCCCTGCGCAGGGCGTCCACAGTAGCCGTGGCCTCCACTTCCTCGACTCCCGGAGCCAGGAAGAGATACGAAGTCTTGCCATTCATACTCATGATACTGAATAATATCGAAAGCGCCGCGACGGCGCCTTTTATAATCGAATCGCGCATATTGCTAATAAATTTCTACTTATTCCAACGTTCCCGATGCGATAATGTTCGCGTCAACTGACGCGTCACGGCCTGCTAAGAATCTCAACAGTTACCTACATCGGCTTCACCTGCAGTTTGGGCGGTTGGCAGGATGTATTTCTTCGCGGCAACTTTTTTGCGGCTTCGCTGGGTAAAAGTGTGGGCGGTCCGAGGTATTTTATTAACTTTGCGTTTCAGGGGCTAATCGCCCAATTATAAGTATCTTTCATTAATTAACGAATCAAAGTTATTTGAATATGAGTGTTGTGATATTGAAATGGAATCCGGGCTTTTCCTCATACACGATGGTACGGTTCCTCAAGGACTTGGAGAAATGTGCCTTGGCAAACAATGATGTTACCGGTATGAACTGGTCTGTCTGGGATTATGACCAAGTGCGCAAAGGCGACATATTTTATATGCTTAAAGTTGGCTATGGCCAAACCGGAATCGTGGCGCGGGGCACCATTACCTCCGATCCCTATCAAGACGACGACTGGTCTTGGCGCGACCGGCCAACCAGATATTGTGATTTGGACTTTGACGTGATGGTCAACCCGGACGCATATCCGATACTCGACTCAAAGTCCCTGTCACGAGCGATTCCGGACTTCGACTGGACCGGGGGCCATTCGGGAGTCGTGCTCCCCGGCGAGCGGGCCGACGTGCTCGGGGAGTTGTGGAACACCTACATGGCGCGTCAGGCGGATTATTTTAATAATGCGTCTGACCACAACCTATTTTTTAAAACTTCCCTCGACTTAAAAGGAAAGCTTCCATATACGATGGAGCTTGACGACTGCTATGACGGCAACCGTTTGCAACTTAAATATACGAAGGAGGGGATGACGACATCATTGAGAATCTCCAACTTTGAGCGCGTATTGGGGAAATTCGGAGTCAAGTCATGGCGTATGCTGCAGTTGTTATTCCTGGAGCGCTATCCGACTTTAGACAGTATGCAAGGGCTATGTGGCGACCTCTTCAAACACCAGATCGAGTTCGAGGCCGAATTCTACAAAATAGTGGACGATGACGACGACGATGATGATTGACACCTAACGCATTCGCGAATGGATGACGGAATATGCGGACAATCGGATGAATGATTAAGAAAGTCGTCCTCAAAGAAAGCAATCGGACAAACAAACGCGGGGTTGCTTGTCCGATTGAATGTCTTTTATTGGGTTGCCGTCAGGCGGGTTGGTGTTCCTCTTCGTTGAAGTATAATCTTTAGCCCTACAATCAATAAGTTAAGTGATTTTTGATGACCGTTAGCCAAACATATTTGTCAATCTGTGTCAACGCTTGTCACTTGGTCAAACAAAAAAGACACTGATAAAGAAAAGTTTCGGACAAACAAATCTACCTGTTATTCAACCTTTTGAGTGCTTTCAAAATCAGTTGCATTCTTATAATTGTCAGTTGCGAATTGTTTTGTTAAAAAATATTTGGAGGTTTAAGGAATTGTTATTACCTTTGCGCACAGAAAAGTTCCCAATATTTGGGAACTGAAAAATCAAACAATAATAATGGGAGCAAATCCTTCACATCCAATGACTCCTCCGGGGGCTTCAATCAAAGAGGCTCTTAAGGAAAGAAAGGTTTCGCAAAAAGAATTTGCGAAAGCGATTGGTATTTCTGCTTCCCATCTTAGTGAAATACTCAATGGCGGTCGCAAGATTTCCCTCCCCTTTGCTGAATCTGCGGAAGAATTGCTAGGCATTAGTTCGCGAATGCTTCTTGACATGCAACTGGCATATGACATAGTAGGTGCAGGTTTAGAATCTGGATCAGCCAGCAATGCGGAAACGGATACGATATTACGCGAGATTGACCAAATTGTAAACGTATCAATTTTACTGAGAGGTCATATCAAAGGAAGGGCTTCTGGTGCGGAAAAACTAAAAGCATTAAAAGAAATTTACGGGATAGAATTTCCAAAGGACCTTGGTGCGTCATTTTCTCACCTTGCCAACAAGTGTTTTAGGAAATCGGCAAAGACAGGACTCAATGAAAGAATGATTGCGACATGGGTTGTAAAAGCTCAAGCTGAAGCATTGTCTTGGACTCCTGCCGGAAAATTCAATTTGACTTCAAAAGAGGATGTTTGTAGAGGGGCCGTTAAACTGCTTCATGAAAACACTGGTGACACCTACGAAAAACTGCGCTTGTTTTTCAGCAAGTACGGAATAGTACTTTCAAAGGTGTCAAAGCTTGAACATGCGTCAATTGATGGCTACTCTTTTGTAAAAGATGGGATTCCATACATTGTCATTACAGGTCGATACAATCGAATCGACAATCTCGCTTTTACAGTGATGCATGAATTGGGTCATATTTTCTTAGGCCACACAACCGAGTCTGAGCACCAATTAAACATTGATACTAAAAGTTTCAGCGATGAAATTGAATATCCCCAAGAATCAGCAGCTGATAGTTTTGCATCCAACTGGCTTATTCCAGAAGATTGCTGGAAAATAGCTCCGATGGTGACCATGAATCCGTTCGTTATCCAAAATAAATATACGGCGTGGGCACACAAGAACAACCTTAATAAATGGATTGTTCTTGGTAGACTTTCGCACGAAACCGGAATATATCGATTCACTTCCGATGAAAGTCGGTATATCAGCAACAAGAAAGGAGGTGTGTCTTGAAATAGTAATTTAAACACAAGGCACAAAAGAAGCCCTACCTCGGCAAAGGTAGAGCCTCAGTAGAACGTTTTGCAAGTTGTTCATGTGCCATCCCATTACAAGGATTGCGTGTGCAAAGATAATGATAATTATCTAAACACGCAAGGCAATCCTCATATATATATCATAATCGCCATATAAATGGCCAGTAAACAACAACTTAAAAAGATAATTCAATGACGAATCTTTTTATGTTAGAGGATGCGTGTGAGGATAATTCTTTCATCCCTCTTACTCATATACCCCCAGAAAAGAAGAAACGAAGTCCCGGATATCGTACGGGGGACCTTGTACTAAACAAACAAGATATCCTGTCAGATCTTCGCTTCACAGCTGACCTCATCCCCATTCCAGTGGTCAACAAAGTAGAATCTGTGGATTTACCTTCCATCGCGTTGCCCTTTAGTAACGTTGTAAACAAAAAGACATCTGACGTTCTTGTAGTTTTCTATGAGGCGGACAAAAATTTTGCGAGGATTCTTCATAACCCTCAACGATATGTTGAGCCGCTCAAAAAATTCAAGTACGTCGTAGGCCCCGATTTTTCACAGAAAATAGGGATGAACCCCTTCATCTGTTTCAGCAACTCCTGGTGGAACAAAGCGCTTACCGCGTTTTTCCAAAAAATGGGGATTATTATGATTCCCAATGTTACGTGGTCAACCCCAGCTTCCTATGAATACGCATTCAAAGGATTGCCCAAAAAGTCTGTTATTGCTATAAACAGTAACGGGATCAAAGGTAACGCAGCCGCTTTATATCTCTGGCGTAAGGGCTATGAAGAAGCGTTGAGAGTGCTTGAGCCGGTACTCATAATCCGCTATGGCGACAAACTCCCCGGCGAAAGGGAAGACATAAGCGTCTATTACGAAAATATTAACCAAAAAAATCTTCGCAATGGGCGCAAACGGATCGCATGCTAACGGAACTCTCGAAAGTGAGCTTGGCAGAAAATGGGAAACAACCGGAAGTGTCGGAGACATTCAGATTGTTCAAAAGAAAAACAAAAAGGATTCCGTAAAACTTCCTGAAGAAAGCCATACGCCTAATCGCATCTACGCGGTCTTCAATAAAGATGGCAAAGATGTTAAGGCTATAGCCAAGTATGGACCCGATGGCAAAAAAGAATGGGAAATCCATACCACTGATCATGAGAATTTGGGTCCTCACTATCACCCATGGAAGGATGGTAAGCCAATTCATTACATAAACGACAAAGGAGAGGTAAAGAATGTGGCATACAACCTTGACGCATACAAACAATCTCTTCTTGATAAAGTAAGGAATTATGAACCGTGAAGTAACATCTCAAAATGACCCCAGACCCTATGTTGGTTATGACTTGATGGGCTATCCGTTCAACAGCAAGTACCCTCCCAACAAATCTCTTTTCGGAGAGAATCACGAAGGATACAAGACCAAAGGTGAAGGTGTCCTGCTCTACGACTATGTAGTTATGGGCTATGATGTGGAATTTTCCTATAAAGGGAAAACATACTATCTGTTGAATGATGGAAAGGGGATACTCTCTGATGAAACATTTTCAGAACGCAAAGCAGTATTTCCAACTCCTATGTCCCTGGTTGAAAACCTCACAATAGATGGAATTCCTCTAATCAAATTGGCGCCCTTTATTGAGGATATCGAACCAGTTTAAAACGTGACTATCTTATGCGGCACTGACTATTAAAGTTAGTGTCGCATTTTGAAACTATCCAGCAGGCATAGGTGATGTATCATAGATATGTGAGACATTTAAAATTATATGGATTTTACAGTTAGCCAAACTTATTTGTCACGTCACGTCAATACTTGGCAAATGGAATAAGACCATATGGCATAATTATAAGAATACTCTTATTCTTTGCGGAATCTATCTTACGATACAAACATTCCGAGGAAAAAGGAGGATAAAAATCAAGGGGAAAGCCAATACTCACAAAGGTCGAATATCACCGCATTTAGACAAACAAATGCGATTTTGCGAGATGAGGCAAATTGTAACATTCGGAATGTCTGCACTATTGAAAGTTTGTATTTGCTTGTCCAAAACGCAAAAAATCAATCGGAAAAACAAACTATACGTTGTTTATCCGATTGATTATCTTTTGTTTATGTCGCTGTGGTGATTAATATTCCTCTTCGTTGAAGAAGAAGTCCTCTTTGGAGGGGTAGTCGGGCCAGATGTCTTCGATGGATTCGTAGGTTTCGCCCTCGTCTTCGATTTCCTGGAGGTTCTCGATTACTTCGAGGGGGGCGCCGGAGCGCTGCGCGTAGTCGATGAGCTCTTCGCGGGTGGCGGGCCAGGGAGCGTCCTCAAGTTTGGAGGCCAGTTCAAGTGTCCAGTACATTATGATCGGTTTTGTTTGGTTTATTAGTTGAGATTGTGACGTTTAACGGCAGCGGCGGAATCCCGCGGCGCGGCGCGCTATAGCAATAACGCCGGGGCGCGGGTTTTATTATCCGGCCAGGTATTTTTTTATCGCCAGTCAGTGAGCGTGCCGATGCGGGTCGCGCTACAAGTGCCGATGGTAGCGGCGATTCTCCCGGTGCCGCTGGCTGCGTCGTCGGCGGGAGCCCGGGGGCGGCGGTCAGAGGTCCTGGCGCCACTCGGGCTCGGGGGTGCCGGCGCGGTGGTTGCAGAGGCGTCCGAGGGTGAAGAGGTAGTCGCTGAGGCGGTTGACGAAGGCGGTTACCTCGGGTGCCACGGCGGCTTCGCGGGCGAGCGCGATGATGCGGCGCTCGGCGCGGCGGCACACGGCGCGGGCCACGTTGGCTCTCGCTCCGGCTTCCGACCCTCCGGGGAGTATGAAGGCGCGCAGGGGCGGGAGCTCCTCGTCGGCGCGGTCCATGGCTTCTTCGAGCCGGGCGGCAGCCTCGGCGGGGAGTCCGGCGGGGGTGAGTTCCGGGTCGGCGCTGTTGTCGGTCGCGAGGTATGCCCCGATGTTGAACAGTTTGTTCTGCACATATTCCAGGAGCGGGTCGGCCTCGGTGGGGAGTCCGGGAGCGGCTCTGAGCAGTCCGATGTGGGAGTTGAGTTCGTCGATGGTGCCGTAGGCTTCGAGGCGTTCCGAGGCTTTGCTGACGCGTTTGCCCCCTACGAGCGAGGTCGCGCCACGGTCGCCTGTGCGGGTGTATATCTTCATTTCTCGGTCGGGGTTTCGTTGTTTTCGGCCAGTTTTCGAGCCTCCGCTTCGAGGAAGGCTATTAGCGCGTCGGCGTCGGGCAGGAAGCTTACGGCCTCGGTGGCTGGGGGCCCGGCGAGGCGGTGCTCGGCGAGGGTGTCGAAGAGCTGCTTGAGCGGGGTGTAGATTCCGTCGCGGTTGAGCATGGCGATGGGCTGGAAGGAGCGGAAGAAGGTCATCGACACCAATGCCGACACTATTTCGTCGATGGTTCCGAGCCCCCCTTCGAGGGCCACGAACACGTCGGCGTTCTCCTCCATTGTCTGCTTGCGCTCGTGGAGGGTCGCCACGCCGATGCTCAGCGTGTTGGCCGGGTGCTGGTCGCGGAGTCGGCTCTGGGGCACCACTCCGACCACTTTCGCCCCGGCTTCGGAGGCGGCTCGGGCCACTTCGTCCATCAGCCCGTACTCCAGGCCGCCGTACACCAGCGTGTGGCCGTTCTCACCGATCCACCGGCCCAGCCGGCGGGCGTCGTCGGCATACGCCGGGTCGATGTTGCGGCGCGCCGAGCAGTATACTGCTATTCTCATAATGCTCTAATATTAATGCCGCGAATATACCGATTTTTATTCGTAACTTCGCGTTAAAGACAATGAAGAATATGCAACGCAAGGATTTTGAGGTAATGGCCCCGGTGGGGAGCTACGAGTCGCTGCGCTCGGCCATCCAGGCCGGGGCCGATGCCGTTTATTTCGGGGTCGAGGGGTTGAACATGCGCGCCCGTTCGAGCGTGAACTTCACCCTCGACGACCTGCGGCAGATCGCGGCCGAATGCCGCGACGCCGGTGTCAACAGCTACCTGACGGTCAACACTATAATCTACGATGCCGATATGCTGAAGCTGCGCGACATCCTGGCGGCGGCCAAGGAGGCGGGCATCACGGCCATCATAGCTTCCGATATGGCCGCCATCCTCGAAGCCCGCGCCATCGGTCTGGAGGTCCACATATCCACCCAGCAGAGCGTCGGCAACACGGCCACTCTGCGCCACTTCGCCCAGTGGGCCGACGTGGTGGTGCTGGCCCGCGAGCTCTCGCTCGACCAGGTGGCCGAAATCCACCGCGCCATCGAGCGCGAGCAGATCCGCGGCCCGCGCGGCGAGCTGGTGCGCATCGAGATGTTCTGCCACGGCGCCCTCTGCATGGCTGTCTCGGGTAAGTGCTACCTATCGCTTCACGAGATGAACTCCTCGGCCAACCGCGGCGCCTGCACCCAGATATGCCGCCGGGGCTACACCGTGACCGACCGCGAGACCGGCGACCAGCTCGACGTCGAGAACAAGTACATAATGTCGCCCAAGGACCTGCGCACCATCCACTTCCTCAACAAGATGGTCGACGCCGGGGTGCGGGTGTTCAAAATCGAGGGGCGCGCCCGCGGCCCCGAGTACGTCTACCTCGCCACGAAGGCCTACTCCGAGGCGCTCCAGGCGCTTTGCGACGGCACCTATACGCCCGAGCGCGTCGCCGCCTGGGAGGAGGATCTGCGCAAAATCTTCAACCGCGGCTTCTGGGACGGCTATTACCTGGGCCAGCGCCTGGGCGAATGGTCGATGAAGTACGGCTCTTCGGCCACCCGCGTCAAGCAGTACGCCGCCAAGGGTGTGCGCTACTTTTCGAAACTCGGGGTGGCCGAGTTCCTCATGGAGGCGGGCGAGCTCCGCGTCGGCGACGAGATTGTGATCGTCGGCCCAACCACCGGCACCGTCATACGCCGCGTCGAGGAGATGCGCGTGGGGCTCCGCCCTGTCGAGGTTGCCCGCAAGGGAGACAGCGTCTCCATTCCCGTCGATGTGAAGATCCGCCCCTCCGACCGCCTCTACATTTGGCAGCCGCTTCCCGACCGCGACTGAGCAAAGGTGAAAGTTGGTTAAACGCGGTGTCGAGCTTCCCCGACGATTGTTATTAGGGGAAAAGAAAGGACACTTATGTACAAGAAAATACTTGCGGCGGCAGTCGCGGCGGTAATGTCCGTGACGGCCGCCAACGCGTTTATCGACAGCTACACCATCAAGCGCGAAAACCTCCCCGAGGAGGCCCGCGAGATGCTTGACGAGCATTTCCCCAAGGCCAAGGTGAGCCTGATCAAGGTTGACCGCCATCTGCTTAAAAAGACCGACTACGACGTGCGACTCACCAACGGGGCCACGATCGAGTTCTCCAACAAGGGAAAGTGGACCTCGGTCGACTGCGGCAAGCGCACCGTGCCGGAGGCGCTGGTGCCCAAGACGATACAGAAATACGTCGCTAAGAATTATCCCGACACGAAGATTGTGAGCATACGCAAACGCAATGCCGGATACGACATCGGTCTGTCGGACAACGTGGAGCTCCGCTTCAACCTCCTGGGCCAGTTCAAGGGGGTGAATATGGAAAAGGACTGACGCGTCGCGCGTCCCCCATATCTAAGGGCGGCTCAAGAAGCCGCCCTTGACTTTTTGGCGAAAAGCACGGCTACAGCCAGGCAGACTATAAGCATCTGCGGGTAAAACAGGTACGGCCAGGGCGCCACGGGCGATATGCCCGCCAGCGACGCCGCCATCAGTGTCTGCGCGCCGTAGGGTATCAGCGCCTGCACCACGCATGAGCCCGTGTCGAGCAGCGACGCCGCCTCGCGCGGGGCAATAGAGTAGCGCCCCGCTATGCGCTTCGCGAGCGACCCTACGGTGATGATCGCGACGGTGTTGTTGGCCGTGCAGAGGTTCACGATCCCCACCAGGAGCAGTATGCTGCACCGGGCTCCCCGCGAGGTGCCCACGTTGCGCCCCACGATGCGGAGTATGAAGTCGATACCCCCGGTGGCCTTGATTACCCCTAACATCCCTGCCGCCAGGAGGGTGACTACTATCAGACCGCCGACCTGGTCGATGCCGCCCCCGGCGATCTGGAAAAGGTCGATGAGCGCGTAGCCCCGAATCAGTCCGGCGCCAAAGGCGGTGGCTATTCCGGCCAGCAGCACGAGCGTCACGTTCATCCCGGCCAGCGCTAAAACTATCACCGCGGCGTAGGGTATTACAAGCCATCCCGGGGCCGCGGCGGAAACGTCAGACACCCCGGCCTCGGGAGCCGCTATGGTGTATAGCGCCAGGGCTATCAGCGCCGCCGGAAGCACAATGCGTATGTTGGCCAGGAACTTATGGCGCATATCGCACCCCTGCGTGCGCGTGGCCGCGATCGTTGTGTCCGAGATAAATGATAGGTTGTCGCCGAAGAACGCGCCTCCGAGCACTATCGCGACATAGAACGCCACCGGCGCGCCGGTATGCCCCGCCATATCCACGGCCAAAGGCGTCAGGGCCACCACCGTGCCCACCGACGAGCCTATCGCCATCGACACAAAGCAAGTGGCGGCAAACAGCCCCGGCACAACCAGTCCCGGCGGCAGAACGCTCAGCGTCAGCCCCACGGCCGCGTCGACCGCCCCGATCTCCTTGGCCACGGCGGCAAACGACCCCGCGAGGATGAAAATCCATATCATATAGAGCACGTTGGCCGAGCCGGCGCCCCGCGAGAACGCGTCGACGCGCTCCTGGAGCGGGCGCCCGCTCATAGTGAACGCGCCCCACACCGACGACACCAACAGCGCCATACTCAGCGGCATCTTGTAGAAGTCGCCGATTACCAGCGAGGTGGCGAGGTAAACGAGCAGAAACACCGCTATCGGCGACACCGCGAGCAGTCCGCGGCCCACCGACACCGGGGCGCGATCCGCCTCCGCCTCCGCGGCGTCCGCCCGGGCGGCATCGCGTCTATGTTGTTTTTCCGACATATCAGTCAATATAAACCAGAGCTAAAAACGAACCGCGAAGTTACTCATTCGCCCCCAATCGCGCAACCGGCGGGTTAGCGCTTGGGGTGGCGGGGGGAGGTGAGGGCCTTGGTGCGGTCGAGGAGGATTTCGGCCATGTGGTCTTTGGCCCACTGGATCAGTTGGTTGATGATGGGGAACAGGGAGCGCGACCGCTCGGTGAGGCTGTATTCCACCCTCGGGGGCACTTCGGCGTATACGCGGCGCTCCACGAATCCGTCGGTTTCGAGGGTGCGGAGGGTCAGCACGAGCATTTTCTGTGATATGTCGCGGAGTTCGGCGGTGAGGTCCTTGAACCGCATTGACTTGTGGCCGCTGAGGGTGTACAGCACCAGAAGCGTCCATTTGTCGCTTATGCGGTTGAGGATGTTGCGTATCGGGCAATCGGGATACAGCTCGCTCTTGTTGAAGTGTCGTTCCATACCTGTCTGTTGTTCAGTAATACCGCGCAAAGGTAAGCATTTATCTTTTCGCACGCAACGGCCTGCGGAGGGGCAGTGTTAAATATCCGTAACGTTCCGTCGGGGATCGGCCGGGCACCAGTTTGAAAATCAGCATTACTAACACGCGGGTAAGATTACTGAAGTCCGAGTCGGTGCCGCGGGGCGTTAAACTTTTTGGCTATTTTCGCGGTATAGAAAGTATAGCGATTTGAAAAACAAAGATATATGGATAAAAAAGTTGCATTAATCGGCGCGAGCGGCTTTGTCGGCTCCGCCATCCTCCGCGAGCTGCTCGCCCGCGGCTACCAGGTCGAGGCTCTCGTGAACCATCCCGAAAAAATCACTATTGAAAACCCGGCGCTGACTGTCAGGAAAGTTGACGTTTCCGATGAGAAGGCTCTGACCGCCGACCTGCGCGGCTTCGAGAACGTGATAAGCGCCTACAACCCCGGTTGGGCCAACCCGAACATCTACGAGGAGACCCTCACCAACTATCCCCGCATTCTCGCGGCCGCTAAAAAGGCCGGCGTGAAGCGTCTGCTCATCGTTGGCGGGGCCGGCACGCTGTTCGTAAAGCCCGGCGTGCGCCTCATCGACACAGGCACGCTGCCCGAGGCATGGGTTCCCGGGGTGAAATCGCTGGGCGAGTTCTATCTCGGCACGCTGATGAACGAGCGCGACATCGACTGGGTTTTCTTCTCGCCCGCCGGTAATCTTGGAGATATGGGGGCGAAGGGTCCCGGCAAGCGCACCGGAGTCTACCGCCTTGGCAAGGACGATATGATTTTCGACAAGGACGGCAACAGCTTTATCTCCGTCGAGGATTATGCGAAGGCCATGGTCGACGAGCTCGCCGAACCCGCCCACCACAAGGAACGTTTCACTATCGGGTACTGATCACCAAGAGGTTGTCAAGTGGCTTCGAGCCACTAAGAGCTTGTTTAAAAACAAGGTCTTAATCACAAACTCATACAACGTAGCCATGGAATCAGAGAAGGATCGACTCGATACATTGCTCAGGGCACTCCTCGCGGAGCGCCCTGAATATTATGGCGCCACCATACCGCGGAGCGTGGAGGGTAAGCGCGATATGCTCCGCGCGCTTATGAACGTGCGTATGCCGTCGCCCCTGCCACCATCCTTGATGGCTTTGCAGGATAGGGAGTTGGCTGCCCAGAGAGATGAGAAGGGGGTGGTAACCCTGGAGGAAATCGCTCCGTCGCCCCTGTGTCCCAGGCTCCGCCTTTGGCAGGGCGACATCACGCGGCTCGCGGTCGATGCCATTGTCAACGCCGCCAATTCGCGCATGCTCGGATGCTTCATCCCCCTGCACCGCTGCATAGACAACGCCATACATTCGGCGGCAGGCATGGAGCTTAGGGAGGAGTGCGACCGCCTGATGCGCGGGCAGGGCCGCGAGGAGCCTGCAGGGAAGGCCAAAATCACGCACGGATACAATCTTCCGGCCAAATGGGTCATTCACACCGTGGGCCCCATCGTCAGCGGCGACCATCCGACAGGCGACGACCGCCGGTTGCTGGCTGAGTGCTACCGCTCCTGTATGGCTCTTGCCGACGGGCGCGGGCTGGAGTCGATAGCTTTCTGCTGCGTCTCTACCGGCGAGTTCCGTTTCCCACAGGAACAGGCTGCCGAAATAGCGGTAGCGACCGTCAGGGAGTATCTCGGCTCCCATCCCGGCAGCACCCTTTCGGCCATTGTGTTTGATGTGTTCAAGGATAGCGACTATCGTATTTACAGGAGGTTATTGGGTTATGAATAGTTTCAATGAACGGATCCGGGCGGCCCGCGGAAAGCTTGCCGACGCCGCCGCTGTGGTGATTGGCGCCGGGGCCGGACTCTCGGCGGCCGCGGGGCTTGATTATTCCGGCCCCCGTTTCCGGGAGGAGTTCGCCGACTATATAGCGAAGTATGGTTTTCCCGACCTGTATACGTCGAGTTTCTACGACTTCCCGACTGAGGAGGAACGCTGGGCGCGCTGGGCCAGGCATATCGACTATGCCAGGTTTCGCCCGGAGGCGTTCCCGCTCTACCGGGAGCTGCTGGAGCTGGTCGGAGGCAAGAACTACTTTGTGATCACGACCAACGTCGACGGCCAGTTCCGCAAAGCCGGGTTCGCCCCCGACAAGATTTTCGAGGTGCAGGGCGACTACGGGCTAATGCAGTGCGCCGAGGGGTGCCATCGGGCCGTGTATTCCGACAGGGAGGCGGTCGGGCGTATCCTTGAGCATTCGGCGGGCCTGACAGTCGCGCCGGAATATGTGCCGGTGTGCCCGGTGTGCGGCGGCCCAATGGACGTGCATGTGCGCAAGAATCAGTATTTCGTCGAGGACGATGAATGGGTGATGGCCTCGGCGCGCTACGAGGAATTCATGGACCGCCACGCCGCCCGTGGCCCCGTGGTGCTCCTTGAGCTCGGCGTGGGTTTCAACACCCCGGCGATAATCCGTTTCCCCTTCGAGCGTATCGTCTACCGCAATCCGATGGCGACACTCGTCAGGCTTAACTCCGAATACCCTTCGGGGCCCCGGGAAACAGCGTCGCGTACCATCTCGTTCACTGAGAATATGGAGGAAGTGGTCCGCCGGCTAAAATAATTATTAACATATATATAAAGATTATGGGTTATCGAACTACAGCCGCCGCCTTGGTTTTGATGGCGGCCTGCGGGGCGACCGCGCAAACGGGCCCGCTAAGATTAAATCCCGACAAGTTTACCCGGCAGACTCTCGAAATGCCCGATGGTGAACGTGTGGCTTTCAAAGCCTACGAGGGGATTCCGTATGTTACGAATATTGAGGATTCGGCATACCAGACGCTTAACATCTATGTACCGGAGAAGCTCGCCGGGATTCGGAGCGTCCCGATTCTGATGCGTACCTATGTCGGCGGTTACGCCGCTTCAACAGCCAAAGCGCCATCGCCGGCGGACGCTACAGGGCGGGCGCTGAAAGAGGGATTCGTAGTGTGTGTGCCAGGGTCGAGGGGGAGCAACTCGACGATTACACGCGGCGGAACGATTGTCTACACCGGCATCGCTCCAAACGGCTTGCTCGATTTAAAGGCCGCCGTGCGTTATCTGCGTTACAACGACGACCTGATTCCCGGCGACTCCGAGATGATTTTCACAGACGGCACGAGCGCCGGAGGCGCTATGTCGGCGCTCCTCGGCGCTACCGGCAACGCCCCGGAGTATGAGCCATATCTGCGCCGTATGGGGGCCGCCGATGCCCGCGACGATGTTTTCGCGGCAGTTTGCTATTGCCCGATCACGGATCTCAATCACGCCGATATGGAGTACGAATGGCTCTACGGCTGCCTGAACACCGGCGTGCGCCATCTTGATGAGGACCAGATTCGGATTTCTGATGAGCTGTCGGCGCTTTGTCCGGCCTATATTAATTCTCTCGGATTGATCAAACCCGACGGCTCTCCTCTGACAGCTGACAATTACAAGGATTACCTGAAGGGGCTCCTTATGGAGTCGGCCCATCGCGCGTTGGAAGAGGGATGCGAGATACCCGACTCTATCGGGTTCTCATTCTATAAAGAGAAGTCCGGCCGACCCGGCGCGTTTTCTCCGGGTGGAGCGCCGGGCGCGGGTATGCCACCCCGCGGCGATGGCCGTGACGCGCCCTCCTTCGGTCCCGGCAACGCCCCGAGGTTCAACAAAAGCTCTGACTTCGTCACCGGCCTTGACCTCGACAAATATCTCGGGTATGTGGCATCCGTGACTCCGCTAAAGACACCTCCGGCATTCGATCAGATGGGAGTGCTTGTGGCAACCCCCTCGCCGGAGAACAAAGTCTTCGGCAATGAGGCGGGCGAGGCGGCAAACTTCACCGACTTCAGCCTGCGGCACCGGCTGGGCGATCCGTCGGCGGAGTTGAGCCCTGAGATGGACCGCAGGGTGTACCTTATGAACCCGATGAATTTTATAGGTAAGGCTGACGCTTCCGTGGCTCCTAACTGGTTTATACGCCACGGTGCCAAAGACCGCGATACCTCGTTTCTGGTACCGGTGAATCTCGCGATAAAGCTGGAGAACGCCGGCAAGCGGGTCAACTTTGCCCTGCCATGGAACCGCCCCCACTCGGGCGATTACAATCTTGACGACCTTTTCGGTTGGATCAAGACCACGATTATGTGAGGTGCCTTCACGCGCGCCTTTCCACGGGCAGGCGCTCTGCCGCCGCCCCCTGGAAGCCACGGCCGGCCTGTGGCGGCTCATACCGCGGAGTTTTCGCCGCGGTAGGCCGTCGGAGGCCGGCCTGTGTGTTTTTTGAAAAACTTGCAGAACGCGGCGGTTTCGGAGAAATGCAGCTCGGCCGCGATTTCCTGCACTGATTTCTTCGAGGTTTTCAGCAGTTCCATGGCTTGTTGGAGTATCTCGTCGCGTATCACGGCGTAGGGCGTTTTCCCAAGACGGTAGCTTACGACTCTTGACAGATGCTTTGACGAGATACACAGGCGCCTGGCGTAGAAGTCAACGTTATGCTCGACCTTGTAATGGCTCCAAACGAGTTTCAGGAAGCCGCGCAGTATGGTGTCCTGCCGGGTTTCAACCCTCTCGGTCTCCTCGGCGGCCCTGCGCCCGCGCATAAGGTTGCCGGCTTCCAGCATGAAGGCCCTGAAGAATGTCTGGCAAAGCTCCCGGCGGTAGTGGTTGCCGAAATCGGCGAGGGCCTGGTCAAGCAGTCCGAGCATTTGGGCCAGGCGTGCGGCGTCAGCCGGCTCAAGCGTCAGGGAGGGCACCTCGTGTCGGTCCTTGAACGATTCGGAGTCCGCCGGTTTCAGCCCGTTCAGCGACTCGTTGGTGAACAGGTAGTTGGGCAGCAGGCACCAGGCCCTGGCGTTATCGCTGAATCCGGCGAACGTGACAGGCTCCCATACCAGCATATCCACGAGCGCGGGGCCCCGGACCTCGGTGGTCTCGCTCCCCACCCTGAGTGTCGCCCTTCCCTCGCATAGCAGCAGAAACACCCTGCATTCCTGTATGGAGCAACCTCGTAGCCGCGGCATGAGCGACGGATTTATCAGCAGCATGCGGTCGGGAATCGAGGCCGCTGGCGGGAAGTTGGCAATCAGTTCGGATTGGGTCATGGCGGAGGCGGATGTATGGCGCGAATATAAAGCTTTTTTTCCACAAAAAGCCGCGGCGCCGCGCCCTTTGGCAAATTCGCGGCGCGTAATGATGTCCGCTCAGCACATTTACGCGCACTATGGACAATATTCCGTCATATATGAATAACCCTTTAACTTGCGGAGATCAGTAATTTTGCAGGCAAAAACCAAATCATATGTCGCATATCAGATATAATTTCGCCGGCCCGCTCATTCTGGCCGCGGCCCTTCTTGGGCTGGCCTCCTCCTGCGCGGGGGGCGGTGACGGCCGCGCCGCCGACGGGCCGAAGGAGTACCCCTTGATGGCGGTCAGCGCCGCCGACCGTAAACTCCCGGTAAAGTACACGGCTGTGTTGCGCGGATGCCAGGACGTCGAGGTCCGCCCGGAGGTGTCCGGCCTCATAACGAAAGTATGTGTCAGCGAGGGCGCCGCGGTCAGGAAAGGTGAGGTGCTCTTCGTGATCGACCAGGTTCCATATAAGGCGGCTTTGCGGAAAGCGGAGGCCGCCGTCGCCACGGCCGAGGCCGGGGTGGCCAATGCCAGGCTCGACCTTGACGGGAAAGAGGAGCTGTACAGGGAAAACGTGATTTCCGACTACGAGCTGCGCAACGCCCGGAACACATACAAAAGCGCCGAGGCTGCCTTGAAGCAGGCCCAGGCACAGCTTACCGAGGCGGCTAACAATCTGTCGTACACCGAGGTGAAAAGCCCGGTCGACGGCGTGGCGGGGATGACCTCGTTCCGCGTCGGGGCGCTTGTAGGCCCGACAATGGCCGAGCCGCTGATGTCCGTTTCCGACAACTCGCTTATGTACGCCTATTTCTCGATGAACGAGCAGCAGGCGCTCGAACTCGCGGCGAAGTACGGCACTATGGCCGATGCCGCCAAGGCATATCCTCCCGTGGGTCTCGAACTTAAGGATGGTTCGCTATACGAGTCCCAGGGCCGCATCGACGTGATCAGCGGCATAGTCGACCGCGCCACCGGCACCGTGTCCCTCCGCGCTAATTTCCCCAACGATAAGGGGCGGCTGCTCAGCGGCGGTTCGGCCAGCGTGGTTCTGACCTACGACCGCCCGGGGGCGCTGGTTATACCCCAGGGGGCCACCTATGAAATCCAAGACAAGATATTCACCTACCGCGTGATCGACGGTACCGCGGTCGCCACACCTATCGAGGTGTTCGGTATCAACGACGGTAAGGAGTACATAGTACTCTCGGGTCTCTCGGCCGGTGACACCATAGTGGCCTCCGGGGCCGGCCTGCTGAAAGCGGGCACCAAAGTGACGGCGATGAAGCACCAATCTAACCAGGAAGCGAAATGAACATACAGCGCTTTATCGACCGCCCGATACTGTCGATGGTGATTTCGGTGGTGATCGTCGTGGCGGGCCTCATCGGTCTTTTCTCGTTGGCCGTCGAGCAGTATCCCGACATCGCTCCCCCTACGGTGAGGGTCTCCGCGACCTATAGCGGCGCCAACGCCGAAACGGTGCAGAAGAGTGTGATCGTGCCCCTGGAGGAGGCCATCAACGGGGTCGAGAACATGACCTATATGACCTCCACCGCCAGCAACACCGGCAGCGGCGAGGTTACGATTTTCTTCAAGCAGGGGAGCGACGGCGACATGGCGGCAGTCAACGTGCAGAACAGCGTGTCGACCGCGACCGCCCTTCTCCCCGCCGAGGTTACGAAGGTGGGCGTTACCACCCGCAAGAGGCAGAACAGCACGCTTATGGTGTTCGGCCTGTTCAGCCCCGGGGCGACGTACGACGAGACGTTCCTCACCAACTATATGAACATCAACATCAAGCCCGGCATACAGCGTATCACCGGGGTGGGCGAGGTGAATGTGATGGGTGGCGCCTACGCTATGCGCATATGGCTGAAGCCCGACGTCATGGCCTCCTACGGCCTGGTGCCCGACGATGTGACCGCCGCCCTGTCGAGCCAGAACATCGAGGCCTCGACCGGCGCCATAGGTGAGAATTCCGAGAATGTGTTCCAGTACACGCTCAAGTACCGTGGCAGGCTTGAAAAGGAGGAGGAGTTCGAGGAAATCATCATAAAGGCTTTTGACGATGGGCGCGTGCTCCGGCTGAAGGATGTGGCCGACGTCGAGCTCGGAGCGCAGAGCTATTCCTACAAGGGGTTCGTCAACGGCCTTCCCGGCGCTACCTGCATGATCAACCAGATTTCGGGCTCGAACGCCAACGAAATCATAATCAACATCGAGGATTACCTGGAACAGGTGCGGCGGTCGCTCCCCGACGACGTCGAGCTCGTGCAGCTTATGAGCACCAAAACCTTCCTCGACGCCTCGATCGACAAGGTTATCGAGACCCTGCTGGAGGCTATAATCCTGGTGGTTCTCGTGGTGTATGTGTTTCTGCAGAATCCCCGTTCCACCCTGATTCCGACAATAAGCATATTCGTGTCGCTCATCGGCACATTCGCCGTGCTGTATCTGGCCGGATTCAGTATCAACCTCCTGACGCTCTTTGCGCTCGTGCTCGCCATCGGCACCATAGTCGACGACGCGATAATCGTGGTCGAGGCGGTGCAGACAAAGTTCGACGAAGGGTACAAATCGACCTACCGCGCCGCGGTCGACGCCATGGAGGGTGTGTCGTCGGCGCTGGTAACCTCCACGCTGGTGTTTATGGCGGTGTTCGTCCCCGTGTCGTTCATGGGTGGCACGTCGGGTGTGTTCTACACCCAGTTCGGCATAACGATGGCCGTGGCCGTCGGTATCTCGGCGGTCAACGCCCTGACGCTCTCCCCGGCATTGTGCGCCCTGCTGCTGCGCCCCAACCAGGAGGTCTCCGAGGGTGTGAAACTCGAATTCTCGACCCGTTTCCGCCTGGCGTTCGATGCCGGATTCAGGAAAATCGTGCGCAAGTACGTCGGGGGCGTGTTCTTCTTCATCAAGCACAAATGGGTCGGATGGTCGGCGCTCGCCGCCGCGAGCGTTCTGCTGGTATGGCTGATGGGCACCACCAAAACGGGGCTCGTGCCCAACGAGGATACGGGGGCCATGTTCATGAGCTTCGACTCCCCGGCTGGAAGCACCCTGGCCGAAACAGAGTCGATCATGGAGCAGATTCAGGCCGAGCTCAAGGAGATTCCGCAGATTGACAACTTCAATATGGTGGCCGGATTCGGTATGGCTTCAGGCAACGGATCATCCCACGGTATGTTCATCGTGAAGCTCAAGCCCTGGGACCAGCGCACTGGCGCTGACGACAATGTCGACGCCATACGCGACGAGATATACCGGCGCACGGCGCATATCAAGAACGCCCGCCTGTTTATATTCGCTCCGCCGATGATCCAGGGCTACGGTTCGGGCAACAGTTTCGACGTGTATGTGCAGGACCGTTCGGGCAAAGGTTACGGCGAACTGAGCAAAGTCACAACCGACTTCCTGGAGGCGCTCAATAAACGCGACGAAATCGAGATGGCCCAGACGTCGTTCAGCGCCAACTTCCCGCAATACACCATAGATGTCGACGAGGCGCGCTGCCAGCGTGCCGGAACCACCACGTCGGAGGTGCTCAACGTGCTTTCGGGGTACTTCGGCAGTATCTACGCGTCGAATTTCAACCGATTCACCAAGATATACCGCGTGATCGTGCAGGCACCTTACAACTACCGCGACGGAATGGAAGCGCTCGACAATATATTTGTGAAGACGAAGGACGGTATGGCGCCGATAAGCCAGTTCGTCACCCTGACGAAATCTTACGGGGCCGAGTCGCTGATGAGGTTCAATATGTTCTCGGCCATCAATGTGCAGGGTATGCCGGCCCGCGGCTACAGCTCGGGCGACGTGATCAACGCTATCAACGAGGTGGCCGCCGAGACGCTCCCAACCGGGTTCGGATTCGAGTTCTCGGGTATGACGCGCGAGGAGGAGCAGACCGGCAACAACCACACTACCGTGATAGTCTACGCCGTTTGCGTGCTCTTCATCTATCTGATTCTGTGCGCGCTGTATGAAAGCCTGTTCATACCGCTGGCGGTAATTCTTTCGGTCCCATTCGGCCTGATGGGCAGCTTCCTTTTCGCCAAGCTCTGGGGCATTGAGAACAATATCTACCTCCAGACCGGCCTGATAATGCTCATAGGTCTGCTGGCTAAAACCGCCATCCTGCTGACGGAGTACGGCACCGAGCGCCGGAAGGCCGGGATGTCGCTCACCCAGGCTGCGATGTCGGCCGCGTCGGCGCGCCTCCGCCCGATTCTGATGACCGCCCTTACGATGATTGTCGGGCTGCTCCCGCTGATGTTCGCGACAGGGGTCGGCGCCAACGGCAACGCATCGCTCGGCGTCGGTGTGGTAGGCGGCATGATTATCGGCACCGTCGGGCTGCTGTTCGTAACCCCCGCTTTCTTCATCACATTCCAGTGGATCGAGGAGAAGGTTATGGGAAAACGCCGCAAGGAGCGCGAAAAAGAACGTGACAACGATAAAGGACTCTCGAAATGAAACTCTTACCCATATATATAGTTGCCTCCCTTCTGCTCGCCGGTTGTAATCTCTATAAGGATTACAACCGGCCGGAAGGGTTAGCCGCCGAGGCGCTCGGCGCGTTTCCCGCCGCCGAAAGTTCCGACTCTATGCCATCGCTCGGCTCGATACCCTGGAGCGAGCTTTTCACCGACGCCGACCTTCGGGCTCTGATTTCCGAGGGGCTCGACTCCAACAGGGACCTCAGGGTGGCGATGCTCCGGGTCGACCAGGCCAGCGCCTCGCTCTCCGCGGCGAAATTGGCATTCCTCCCGTTGCTGACATTCTCGCCTAATGGCGCGATTACCTCGGTCGACGGTGGCCGCGCCTCTAAAACATTCGAGATTCCGGTGTCGATGAGTTGGGAGATCGATCTTTTCGGCAAATTACGCAACGCCAGGAAGGAGCAGCAAATGATGCTTCTCGCGAGCCAGGCGTATGCCTCGGCTGTGCGTTCGGAGCTTGTGGCCTCCATCGCGACCGGGTATTACGCGCTGCTGATGCTCGACAGCCAGATCGAGATCAGCGCCCGGACCATTGATGTGTGGAGCGAGCAGGTGCGGGCCATGGAATCGCAGCGGCGCGTAGGCGCTATCAGGGAGAACGCTCTCAGTCAGGCCAAGGCCAACCTCGAAGGGTTGCGCGCGGCGGCAAACACGCTCGAACGCCAGCGCCGGGAGGCTGAAAACTCGTTGTGCTCGCTGATCGGTGTGCCGAGCCACCCGATACGGCGCTCGTCGCTCGACGCGCAGAGCGTGCCGGAGCGCGTTTCGGCCGGAATCCCTTTGCGGTTGCTCTCCTGCCGTCCCGACGTGGTGCGGGCCGAGATGAACCTCGCGGCCGCGGGCTACGCCGTCAACCAGGCGCGAGGTGCCTTCTATCCCTCCCTAACAATCGGTGGCTCGGCCGGATGGACCAACTCGCTGGGACAGGCCGTGAGCAATCCCGGCTCGTGGATTCTATCGGCGTTGGGCTCGCTCACGCAGCCTCTGTTCCAGAGGGGCAAGCTCACCTCCAACTTGAAAATATCCAAGGATGAGGAGCGAATCGCTCTGCTCGACTACCGGCAGACGCTGCTCGACGCCGGGAAGGAGGTCAACGACGCCCTGTATGCCATCGAGTCATACGGCAACGATTACGCCTTTCACGAGGCTCAGTGCGCGGCACTTGAAAAGACAGTGAAAGCCAACGAATTGCTCTTCCGCACGAATAACGCGACCTATCTTGAGCTGCTGGCTTCGCGGCAGGATTTGCTGAACTCTCGGCTGAATCTGGTTGTTGACAAAGTGGGCCGTCTGCGGTCAGTCGTGGAGCTATACAAGGCTCTCGGCGGCGGCGCGGAGTAACGGCCGGGGCAATATCGGGCGCTTCTTCGTCGTTATCCCCATGATAAGTGGCAGTTCGAAATTATTTTGAACAGACACTTAAAGTAATTCAGTTTTCAAGAGGGTGTCTCAGAATGTCGCTTACAAGATTCCTTAGAAGTTATTCCGCCATCATAGCCATACTGATAGTGCTGGTAATGACGGTGCTGGACGTGACGGTTGTCAATGTCGCCATACCCGTGCTCGCACGGGAGTTCGGTATTTCCGACTCGCTTTCCGTGTGGATCGTCACCATCTACGAGCTTGTCATCACCATGCTCCTGCTACCCCTGTCGTCGTTGGGCGATAAGTACAGCTACCGGCGAACCTTCCTGATTGGGGTCGTGGTTTTCACGTTGTCGTCGGCCCTCTGCGCCGCATCGTCCAACTTCACCTGGATACTCGCGGCGCGCGCCCTCCAGGGTATCGGGGCGGCCTGCGTCATGAGTGTCAACATCGCCCTCACCAGGCTCATCTACCCTAAGGAGATTCTCGGCCGGGGCTTGGCGCTCAATAGTATGGTGATCGCCAGCGCCACCGCGGCCGGCCCCACGATCGCGGGCGCCCTGCTCTCCGTGGCGAGCTGGCATTGGCTGTTCCTCATCAACGTGCCCTTCGGCATAGCCGCCTACTTCGTGGGGCGCAGGTTTCTGCCGGCCAATCCGGTTGCCAAGAGCCTCAAGGGCTACGACTGGGTGAGCGCGCTGGAGAATGCCGCGATGTTCGGGCTCCTGTTTCTCGCGCTCGGCGGCTACAAGGCTCCCGCCGATCTGCCCCGCACGGCCCTGATGCTTGCCTTGAGCGCGGCCATCGGGTTCGTCTACTTCCGGCGCGAGCGGCGGCGTTCCGAGCCGATGCTCCCGGTCGACCTTTTCCGTATCAGGCTCTATTCGCTCAGTATCGCGACTTCCGTAAGCTCGTTTATCGCCCAGATGCTCGCGATGGTGTCGATGCCGTTCATACTTATGAACAGTTACGGCTTCTCGGCCATCACCACCGGCCTGCTGATGACCCCCTGGCCGGTTGCGACGATGATATGCTCTCCGCTGGCGGCCCGCTTTGTGGAGCGTCACAACGCCGGGGCCACGGCGGCCGCGGGAATGGGGCTCTTCGCCGTCGGGCTCCTTTCGCTCATCTTCATCCCCTCGGCGTCGGTCACAGAGCTTGACATAGCCTGGCGTATGGCCTTGTGCGGCATAGGTTACGGAATCTTCCAGACCCCCAACAATATAGTTATGGTGTCGTCGACCCCGATTCATCGCTCGGGTGGAGCCGGAGGCATGCAGAGCACCGCCCGCCTCGTGGGGCAGACGCTCGGCGCCACCCTGGTGACGATAATCTTCGCCCTCAGCGCCGGTACGACCGCCACGATGGTCCACCGCTGCCTCTCCCTGGCCATAGTCTTCGCCCTCGCTGCCGGCCTCTTCAGCCTCTCCCGCAAGCCCGTCCCGCGCCGCTAACCCCTCTATAACTTATATGTAGACTATACCCGCCCGGGTATAAAAAAACGGGGCGGGGAGGGGTTTATACCCGCTTGGGTATATCGGGGAGGCGGGTGGTGGAGGGGAGCGGGGTGTCGCGGAGGATGCGGCGGCGGTTCCACCACATCAGGGCGCAAGAGGCGAGAACCAGGATGCCGGCTCCGAGGTAGCGGAGGTTGGCGGCGCAGTGGTATATGGCCCAGGCCAGGGGGGAGGCGCCGAAGTCGAGCGAGCCCCCTTGGAACCCTTCGGGCACCGCCGCGGCGGCATCGGAGGTAAGGGCGCTGACGTTGGCGGTAGCCACGCTAAAGGCGGGGGCCATGTCGGTGACCATATACAGCCCGGCACCTATGGCTATGATGCCCGCGATGAGGGCTTTGGCGACGCTCCCCTTGGTGAACGGGAGCATCAGCGGGAATATGTAGAACACTCCGGCGATCGAGGCGATGGGGAGGAACCTGTTGCCGGGGAGCACCACCGCCAGAATCAGTATGGCGGGAATCAGCGGCAGCGATGCCGCGACATTGGACGGGTGGGCTATGACGACCGCGGGCGACATCCCGATGCTGAGGTTACCGGCATCCCCGAAGCGCCTGGTGATTACCGCGCGGGCGGCATCGGAAATCGGCTTCAATCCTTCGGAGAAGAGGGCCGTGACGCGGGGGATAAGCTCCATCACCGCTCCCATCTTGATGCCGAGGCTGAGGATGCGCGGTGTCTCGTTGAGGATTTCGGTCCAGGTGGAGCAGGCGAGGCACCCAGCGAGCACTCCCGCGGCCACCCCGAGCAGCAGCGGTTCGCCCATCCGTCCGAACCGCCTGGTGATCGCCGCGGGGTCGAATTCGAGCCGGCCGCTCCGGGGCACCCGGTCGAGCCCCTTGCCAACGGCCCACGCCACGGGGGCGAAGCCGGCGCAGAAGGGGTGGGGGATGGAGATTCCCTCCATACCTTTGTAGTAGCGCTGGAAGCCGGGGGCGGTGAGGTCGGCGATCACCATGGTCACCACGAAGCACACGACGGCCCCGAAGAAGCCCCACGCCATCGAGCCGCACGCGAAGTATATCACGGCGCCGATGAAGGCGAAGTGCCAGTAGTTCCAGAAATCGATGTTCACGGTGCGGGTGGTGCGGGTAAGCAGCATCAGCACGTTCACGGCGGCGCAAAGCGGGATAATAAGCAGCCCTACGGCGGTGTCGCAGGCGATCGAGGCGGCGGCGGGCCACCCCATGTCGAACACGTCGTGGCGCAGCCCGTATAGCTCGGCCATAGTTTCAAGCTCGGGGCCGAGGGCCGAGGTCAGCAGGGCGGTGACTATGGAGAGCCCTACGAACCCAACTCCTACTTTGAGGCCGCATCGCAGGGCGGCGGCGGGCTTGACGCCCGCGCATAACCCCAGGAGGGCGAACAGCGCCGGCATCATCACGGAGGCGCCCAGGCCTGATATGTATCCCGAAATGGTTTCCATCATTCAATAGTGATTCGCAGCGGGTTGGCAATAGAGGCCGCCGCACGGTCAACGAGTCCCCGCCAGGTCGCTGAGTCGGCCACGAAGCCTTTCGACCATCCGGAGCCCCAGTGGTAGGTAAAGCTCTCGCCTGGCTCGATTGAGCCCCGGGCCAGAACGTGCCCGATGGCGTCGCCCGCGGGAGAGGGTAGGGGTGTATAGCCGAGCGATTCGGCCTCAGGCGCGGCGAGCCCGAGCCATATAGTGCCGTTTCCGGCCGCGGGGTTATCGGTGAGGTCGGCATAGGTGAGGGTTTTGGAGACGCTGTCAACGGAGTAGGCGAGCGGGTTCGCATCGTGCACCACGATGCCGGCTGCCACGGGGGCGGCGTGGCTGAGCCCCCGGAACCGCACCCGGGCGCGGTTGAGGTCGGAGTGCGCGTCGAGGGTGATCACTCGCTCCTCGACCACGGTGTCACCCTCGACCACCGTCGGCTTGTAAGTGAGCTTTACGGCGAAGCGCAGCGGCCCGTTGTCGAGAATCTCGTAGGAGGCGAAGCTGCGGGGGTACATTATGGTCCCCGCGGAGTCAACCAGGGCGAGGGCGCCCCCTCCGAGCGTCGGGCCGACGTTGTAGACGTCCATCCCGTCGCCGTGGTCCTCGTGGTACGACACGGGGCTCGACAGATGCTTGCGGTATCGCTCGGCCACCACCGGGCGCTCGACCGACTTGGTCCATACGTCGTAGCCGTAGGCATGCTGCCCCTTGGCCTCAAGGGCGGGGCCGTAGGCGCGGTAGGCGGCTCGGTCGTTCTCCCAGGCGAAATCGTCGATGCGCTCGGGGTAGAAAGCGCCGCACGCGAGCGTGTCGGCCTTGACGGTCGGCACCCCCGCCTCGACGTAGAAGGTGTCAGCGGCAGCAGCCGCCAGGTCAACATCGACCAGCAGCAGGGAGTCGGAACTGATCTGGTAGGGTATTTCCCTACCTTCCGCGTCAAGAACTCTGAAGGGGTGGTCGACGCGCAGGTCGCCGACAGGCACTTGCGCGATTTCGCGGCGCCCGAAGTCCGAAGGGTTGGAAACAACGAACATCACGCGGCCCGAATCGCCGCATGATGTCGCCGCCAGCGCTAAAACAGCAGCTGTAGTTATGGAGAATAATCTCATTTTGGTTAATTCCATCCGCTTTGGGTTAACGCTCCCGGTTTCCGCCCGGAGCCGGTCTGCGAACCTGGGCCGGCCGGGCGGAAACGAGCGGGTGCGCGTTGGCTTATAAAACAATCTTTTGTACCTGTGTGCCTTTTACTTCGATCAGCACGCCCATACCCTTTTCGGGGTTGACGCGAACGCCGTCGAGGTTATAGTATATGGAAGCTGTCGAGTTGTCGTTGGTGATGGTTGTGATCGCTGTGGGGATAGAGTTGGGGATTTCGAACGCGAGGTTGCTTTCCGAAAGCCCTTCGGCGGGGAGGAGGTCCTGGAGTTTGCCGCTGGTGCCGATTTTCACCTGGGTCTTCACGGTGTAGTTGCCCTTTTCGAGGTAGTCGACCATGATGTCGCCGGTGACTTTGACGGGTACTACGGGGGTGATTTCGGCAGTCTCTTCGGCGAAAGCGGCGGGCACATCCTCCGGCTTGATTTCCTTTTCGGCGCTCTTCACCTCTTTCCCTTCCGCGTCGTATACGGTGGCCACCACGAATACGGAGGTGTTGGTTACGCCGAAGTTCACGATATTGAGGTCGTAGCCTACGATCACGTCGTTGTTGCTGACGGTAACGCTGGTGAAGCGCTTGTCGGCGATGATGAGGTTGGTGCCGTTGGTAACGACGAAACTGAGGGTGAGAACCTCCGATTTATCCTTCCCGTTGCCCTTTACGGAAGCGGCAATCTTGATGGCAGTGCCGTTTTTAAGCCCTTCGGGCACGGTGAACACGCCGTCGACGAGGTCGACCTTCTGAGCTACATTATCGGCATCCTTGTAATTGGCGGCGGCGGTGATGCTGCCACCCTCCTCGCAGGTGAAGCGGATCACCTGGCCGGCGAGCAGGTAGCTGCCACCTTTTATATCGCATACGGGAGCCGCCCACTGCTCAACTTTCTTGGGGGTGCAGGTGTAGGTTATGCCGGTGAGCTGCATGCGGTAGGGGAACGCGTTGTCCGCTTCGCTGAAAGCGTTAACCACGCGGTATTCAGTGCCGGCGGCGCGGAGTTCTGCGGGGATTTCCACCTCTATGTCGCCGGTGGCGTTCTTGTTGGTGATGTCGATAGTGGCGAACGCTTCGGTAGCCTCGCCCGCATAGCAGTAGAAACGACCACCCTTGCCGCTACCGCTGGATTGGATGGTGAATTTCTGGCAGTCGTATCCTGCAAGAGTGAAGGATAAATAAGCACCCTCAGCCTTCATAATCTGGAAATACTCGGTCCCATTGTTATTTGTGAAGTTGGAACGGAACGCGGTATAGCTCACCGCGCCGTTCTCCGCGAGAGTCCACGCCTTGGAGGGCGCGGTAGCCGTGGCTTTTGAGCTTATGATGTTAGCCGAACCGGCAATGAAGTCGTCGGTGATGGTGACGATGCCGGTAGCCTCGTCGGTAACGATAGTCTCGGCATCCTGGGCGAAAGCCGGGCAGATAGCCGCGGCGCAGGAAAGAGTGAGTAAAAGTTTTTTCATTGGTCTTTATCTTAGATTATATCTTTCGGTATGTTTGTGATGACGGTGTGCGGGGGGCGCGTTTTCCATGGTTTCCCTCACACCGCGAAGTTACGAATCAGACCCGCCTGGGGTCAGGCGGGTCTGTCCATTAGGTTTCAAAAGTCGGCAGGCCGACGTTTGTTTTTGTCCGAAAGTGGTTTGAAAATGCGCGCAGCGTCAGCTCTTGATGTGGTCAGAGGGCTGTGAGCCAAAGAATTTCTTAAAACTGGTGGAGAAATACGACGGAGTGCTGTAGCCCACCATCGCGCTCACCTCCGACACCGTGTAGCGCCCCGATTTTAGCAGTTCGAGGGCGCGGTTCATGCGTATGCGGCGTATGAATTCGTTGGCCGACTCGCCGGTGAGGGCCTTGAGCTTTACATGGAGGTTTGAGCGGCTCATAAGCATCGCGCGGGCGAAGCCGTCGGTGGTAAATTCCGAGTCGTCCATATGCTGCTCCACCATCTTTATGGCGTTGGTGAGGAACTCCTCGTCGAGGGGGTTCATGGCCATGGTCACCGGTTCGAGCCCCGGGGTGTCGGCGTAGAACTTGATGGCGCTGGCGCGGGTGCGGAACCGGTTGGCTATCTTCGCCAGCAGCAGCGGCATTGAGAACGGTTTTGGCAGATAGTCGTCGGCCCCGACCTTCATCGCGTCGAGCTGGTCGCGCACGTCGGATTTGGCCGATAGCATCATCACGGGTATGTGCGAGGTGCGTATGTTGCGCTTTATGGCCCGGCAGAGCTGAATGCCGTCGGTGCGGGGCATCATCACGTCGGTGATCACCATGTCGGGTAGCTGCTCCTCAAGCAGGTGGAGCGCCTCAGCTCCGTCGCGGGCAAGAATCACCCGGTAGAGGGGCGCGAGGGCCTCGCTCATATATTTGAGAATCGTCTCGTTGTCGTCGACCAGCATGACGGAGGGGCGCTCGGCGCCCTCCTCGCCGTCGGGGGCCGGAGCCGCCTCAGTGTCGGCTGTGTCGGGAGCGGCCTCCTCGCCGTCGCCGGGGAGATAGTGGAGCTGGAGGGGCTGGGTTTCAGCCTCGTCGGCCGCAACCCTCTCGTCGGGGGAGTAGGCACCTTCCACGGCGGGGAGCGTTATGGTGAAGCTTGTGCCCTGGTCGGGGACGCTCTCCACCGAGATGGAACCGTGGTGGAGCGTCACCAGGCGTTTTACCAGCGAGAGCCCTATGCCGCTGCCGTAGCTGTTCTCCTCGACTTTGTAGAAGCGGTCGAAGATGTGGGGCATCTTGGCCGGATCTATGCCGTAGCCGGTGTCGCTCACCTTGATTTCGAGCGATTTGCCGTCGTCGGTAAGCCGAGCCGACAGCTTCACCGATTTCCCGGCGGGAGTGTGTTTGAAGGCGTTTGACAGCAGGTTGCCTATGATAATCGACAGGTATGTGGGGTCGAGGGGGAGTCGCTCGTCGCCCACGGTTGAGTCGAGGCGGCAGTCGATGTTGTCGTGCGTGGCCCGGGCGTTGTAGTTGCGCAGCTCCCCGGCGAGGAATCCGTTGACATCGACCGGGCGCACCCGCAGGGGGAACATCCCGTTTTCGGCTCGCTGGTAGTCGAGAATCTGGTTGATAATGTTGAGGATGCGCAGGGTGTTGCTGTGTATGGTGCGCAGCTTGTCGAGCACTTTCGGCTCGCTGCGTTTCTGCTCGATAAGCTCGGTGGCCGGGAGGAGGATGAGGGTGAGGGGGGTGCGCAGCTCGTGCGACATGTTCACGAAGAAGTTGACCTTCATGTCGTTGAGCTCCTGGCGGCGCTCATAGTCGCGTTTCTCATATTCGCGGTGCTGCTCGTCGAGGCGGCGCAGGGTGAAGCGGCGCACGAACGACCATATCACCACCCCGATGATAATCAGTCCGATAAGCTGCACCCACCAGCGCTGGTACCAGTAGGGGAGCACGCGCACCTCGACCGACTGGGCGTCGCTCCAGAGGTTGTCGCTGTTTGACGACTGCACTTCGAAGCGATACACCCCCGGAGGTATGTTGCGGTAG
This sequence comes from uncultured Muribaculaceae bacterium, assembly GCA_910587075.1. Classification (GTDB taxonomy): domain Bacteria; phylum Bacteroidota; class Bacteroidia; order Bacteroidales; family Muribaculaceae; genus UBA7173. The sequence goes on along the minus strand of CAJUKE010000017.1, from coordinate 32,698 downwards.
GTGGCCGATCGCTCGCTCCCGGCGTCGATCCACCCCTTGTCGAGCCCGTCCATCCTGTAGCGGAACGAGTTGTGGCCGTTGTTGTGGAAGTTCAGTGACGCGAAGTCGAACGTCACCATCGACTGCCCCGGATGCAGAAGCACCTTCTTGCCGGTTTCCACCGTGGAGGCGAGCACCCCGCTGCCGTCGCCCGGGGTCACCGGGGAGCCGAACACGCGGATGCCGTTGACCAGGGGTCGGGCCGAGATGGTGTCGGCGTTGATCCGGTCGGGCGCGAAGGTGATGATTCCGCCGACTCCGCCGAACCACATCCGGCTGTTGTCCAGGCGGGCTATCGCCTTGGCGTTGAACTGGCGCACCCCCTGGTAGTCGGTCAGGCCGTAGTTGCGGAATGCCTTGTTTTCAGGGTCGAACTCCGAGAGTCCGCCGTTGGTGCTCAGCCAGAGGTCGCCGTTGTTGTCGGCTACCGCTCCGAGCACGATGTCGTTCGGCAGACCGTCGGCGGTTGTGTAGTGGCCCAGCAGCTTCAGGTCGGGGTTCAAAGCCCAGAGCCCGCGGCGCGACGAGAGGTACAGGTTGCCGTCGGCGGGCGATTCGTAGACGTTATAGATGTAACTCGCGGTGAGTTCCGCGAGGTTTTCCGGCAGGGGGATCCTCGACAGTTCCGCGCCGGGGCCTTCGTTGAAGAGGGCCACGCCGTGCTCGCCCGAGAGCCATAGCCTCCCCCGCGAATCGCGGTAAATGTCAGTGACGTTGCTGAATGGCGAGTTAATGTTCTCGATGGTCACCGTAGCCGGATCATAGCGGTAAAGTCCGGCCAGGGTGCCCACCCACAGCCTGCCGTCGCGGGCCGGGAGCAGCGAGTACACCCTCTGCGGTTGCGGAAGCCGGCGTATGAGGCGGTGGGAGCGCAGGTCGAAAACCGACAGTCCGCCCAGATGGGTGCCGACGTAAAGCAGCCCCTTGGCCTTGTCGGCGTAGACGGCCTTGACGTCGGTCGACGCGAGTCCGTCGTCGAGTGTTATGAACCTCACGCGGTCGGTCAGGCGGTCGTAAATGTTGAGCCCCCCGCCGTTGGTGCCTATGTAAATTATGTCGCCGTCGGGAATTATGCATGATACGACCTTGTCGTTCAGAGGGGGTGTGCCTATGTGGCGGAAGCGGTTCTGGAGCGGGTGGCAGTAGTTGAGGCCCCCGAACCAGGTGCCGATCCATATGCCTCCGTGCCTGTCGGCGAAGATACTGCGTATCGAGGAGTGCGACAGGGGAGTGGCCCCGGTGGTGTAGTGCTCGGTGGTGAAAGTCCTGGTTGAGCCTTCCGCCGGGTCGTAGACGATTAGCCCGTTGATGGTGCCTATCCATAGCCGCCCGTCGTAGTCCTTGCAGAGTGCTCGCACGAAGGCCGAGCGCAGTGGTATGTCGAGCTTCGAGGTTTTCCCGGTCGAGAGGTTGTGGCGCCATACCCCTTCCCCCTCGGTGGCGATCCAAATCTCGCGTCCGTCGTTGTAGAGTGCGTTTACGGGGGTGGATACTCCCGGGAGCCGCTCGGGCTTCCGGCTCCCGGCTTTGAGCCGGTAGCAGCCGTTTCTATTACCTATGAAGTAGTAACCGCCAGCCGCGGCCAGGGCGTTCACCGTGATGTCGGTGATCAGCGGGGAGTAGCGGCGCTCCGCGATGTCGAAGCGGTAGAGCCCCTCCGAGGTGCCCAGGAGCATCGCCCCGGAGTCGAGGGGCACGGCCAGGTTGAGTTCCGAGTGGTCACCCTCGGGCAGGGGATTCGACTCGAAGGAGTCGAGGCGGCGATCGTAGCGCACGAGAGTGCCGGCGCATACAATCCAAAGGTTACCGGCGGGGTCGCATATCACCCGCTTGACCACGTTGTCGGGGAGCGAGCTGTCATTATCCCGGTCGTTGCGGTAGATTTTGAACGAGTGGCCGTCGTAGCGGTTGAGACCGTCCTGGGTGGCGACCCATATGTATCCCAGGCTGTCCTGGGCGATCGATGGCACGGTAGAGTGGGAGAGCCCCTGCTCGATACCGACGTGGCGGAACGAAACCCACGGCTCAGCGCCGCGGGCCACCCAGGCGAGCGTCAGGGCAAGCAATGTGATTATGGTGTATGCGCGTTTACGTTTCATGGCATTACGATAGACAATACAAAATTAGGCCCAAAAATTGTAATTAGCAAACATTCAGGGCTCCCGAGGGTGGTTTTGGACATATTTGAACGTCGGCGGAACAATATCAAACGCCCCCGCTCGCTTATCCAACTTTTTTAACGCGAGGGTGATTAAGCGGTCATAATATAAGCCTTAACTTCGCGTTGTGAATCAGTACCCGGCAGAGGATGCTGAAATTAAGTAGTCAATCATAACGACCAATCGCGATATTAACCATGAAAACAATTCTGACAAGTATTCTATCTTTCGCCTTAAGCCTGGGCGTGCCGCTGTCGGCCTACGCCTTCAAGGTAACCGGCGTTGTCAAGGACAGCGACGGCATGGAGGTGATCGGCGGCTCGGTCAGGCTCAAAGGGAGCAAGACCGTGGGTGTCATCACCGATGTCGACGGCCGCTATACCATCGACGTGCCCGACGGCAAGAAGTCGGCGCTTCTGTTCTCCTACGTCGGCATGATGCCCCTTGAGGTGAAGGTCGATGGGCGCCCGACGCTCGACGTCACCCTCAACCCCGACAACAATGTGCTCGACGAGGTGGTGGTCGTTGGCTACGGCACCACCCGCCGAAGCGACCTCACCGGATCGGTGGTGTCGGTCAAGGGACAGGAACTTGAGACCGTGCCCACCTCCGACCCCCTGCAGGCCCTGGCGGGCAAGGCCGCTGGCGTGCAGATCACCACCGTCGACGGCGAGCCGGGGGCCGAGCTCTCGGTGAAGGTGCGCGGCGGCATCTCGATCACCCAGAGCAACGAGCCCCTGTATGTGATCGACGGCTTCCCCTCGGAGGATGGCCTGGCGGGGATCACCGCTTCGGAAATCGAAACCATCGACGTGCTTAAGGACGCTTCGGCCACCGCCATCTACGGCGCCCGCGGCGCCAACGGCGTAGTGGTGGTTACCACCCGCCGCGGGAGCGACGACGCCAAGATGCAGATCAACTTCGACGCCTACGCCGGTTTCCGGAAGGTGTCGCGCAAGCTCGATGTGCTCAGCGTGCAGGAATTCCTGCTGCTCGACTACGAGCGCTCGCTGGCCTTCAAAGGCGAGGAGGGCGTGAAGGGGTTCCAGAACCGCTACGGCTCGTTTGTCGACATCGCCAGCAACTATGCCGACCGTCCGGGCATCGACTGGCAGGAGGAGGCCCTGGGGCGCAACGCGGTGACCCAGAACTACCACGTCGGCATCAACGGCGGCAACAAGGACCTCAAATACACCTTTAATTACACCTACAACAGCGACGAGGGCTCGATGATACTCAGCGGTACCGACAAGCACACAGTGTCGCTGTCGGCACAGCAGAACAATGGCAAGTGGCTGTCGTTCAACGCTAAGGCTACATACACCGAGCAGAAGGTGTGGGGTATGGGTACCTCTGACCAGACAACCCGCTTCAACAAGATGGAGCACATTCTCCAGTATCGCCCGACGGCCGGCATCTACGGCAACGACAACAGCCTGCTTACCGGCAACGATATGCTGGAGGACGATGACCAGAACCCGATGCAGAGCCCCATCATTTCGGCCAATGAGGAGAAGCGCGAGCGCCTCATACGCAATATACTGGTAAACGGGGGCGCCACGATTACCTTCAACAAGTACTTCACTTTCCGCAACTCCACAGGCTTCCGCTTCCAACTCGACCGCCGCGAGGAATTCTACGGCGAGAAGTCGGTGATAGGCAAGCGCTCCAGCATCCAGAGCTCCAACCAGTACAGCGAGAGCATGCAGTTCCAGACCTCCAACGTACTGACCTATAATAATCGCCATAAGTTCCACAAGCTCACCGTGATGCTTGGCCAGGAGTGGGTCGACAACCGCGCGCGTTGGATGCGCGCCCTGGTGAAGAACTACCCCAACAACGACATCGGCTCGGCCGACACCTCGCTGGGCACCCCCGAGTCCGTTACCTCCAACGTGAACTACGACAACAAGATTCTCTCCTTCTTCGGCCGCGTAAACTACAACGTCGGCGACAAATACCTCTTCACCGCGACCCTACGCGCCGACGGCTCCTCGAAGTTCAGCAAGCGCAACAAGTGGGGCTACTTCCCCTCGGTATCAGCCGCCTGGCGCCTGAGCCAGGAGAAGTTCATCGAGCGCCTCGGGGTGTTCAGCGACCTCAAGCTCCGCGTGGGCTACGGCCTGGCGGGCAACAACCGCGTGGCCAGTTACCGCTCCCTCGACCTGCTCACCTCCGTAGGCTACCCCTCGGGCGACAGCTGGCTCCCCGGCTACGCCCAGTACGCCATCCCCGACAAGGACCTCAAGTGGGAGTCGAACGCGACCCTCAACATCGGCCTCGACTTCGGCTTCCTCAACCAGCGCGTCACCATCGCCCCGGAGTTCTTCTACAACCGCTCGTCGAACCTGCTGCTGAACACCCGCGTGCCGACCTCGTCGGGCTTCAAGAACATGCTCCGCAACGTGGGCAAGACCTCCAACCGCGGTCTCGACCTCTCGATCAACACGGTGAACATCGTTACCCGCGACTTCCACTGGTCAACGAGCCTCAACTTCTCGGTGTACCGCAACCGCATCGACGCCCTCTCGGGCGAGGACTACTTCCTCGAAGAGGCATCGTTCGGCTACAACGACAAGACTCACAAGATCGCCGTCGGCTCCCCCCTGGGCCAGTTCTACGGATATAAGACGGTGGGCCTCTACCAGGTGAGCGATTTCGACTACGACGCCGCGACCAAAACCTATACCCTCAAGGAGGGGCTCCCGGTGCCCAATTACAACGGCGACGTGCAGCCGGGCCATTGGAAGTTCGAGGACGTAAACCGCGACGGCGTGATCGACGCTGACGACAAGACCGTGATCGGCAACGCAAACCCGACATTCTTCGGAGGCTTCAACAACAGCTTCACCTGGCGCGACTTCGACGCTTCGGTGTTCTTCACCTTCAGCGTCGGCGGAAAGGTGCTCAACGCCACCAAGCTCACCAACTCGCAGGCAGGCAAGACCAACTATAACGTGCTGGCCGTTATGGACAGCTCGCACCGATGGATGACGATCGACGCCCAGGGCAACCTCATCACCGATCCCGAGACCCTCGCGGCGGTGAATGCCGGGAAGACCACCGCCTCGATCAACGACACCGAGCAGGGCGACGCCTACATCCACTCCTGGGCCGTTGAGGATGCCTCCTACCTGCGCCTGAGCACCCTCACCCTCGGCTACACCATCCCCCGGGCGCTCACCCGCAAAATCCACATCGACAAGCTCCGCTTCTATTTCACCGGCTCGAACCTCTTCGTGGCCACTAAATACTCCGGCTTCGACCCCGAGGTGTCAACCAAGGGTAACAACCTCACCCCCGGTGTCGACTTCGGCGCCTATCCCCGCAGCCGCTCGTTCATTTTCGGCCTCAATCTCTCATTCTGATATATATATACCGATGCAAACCAGATATATCCTCCATACGACACTCCTCACCGGCGCCCTGCTGGCAGCCGGTTGCTCCGACGTGCTCACTGAAGATCCCGACTCCTATTACGATCGCGACAGCTTCTTCACCACGGAGCAGAAAGCCGAGATGGCGGTGCTGGGCGTGTACAACGTGCTTCCGCTGATTTACGGCGAGAAGGACGGAGCCTCGCTCCCCGCCTCCGACGATATTTATTATGTCAACGGCACTACCGCCGACAACGGCCGCCGCGACGTGGGCCACTACACCGTGCGCACCAACAACACCTGGGTCAGCGGCGTGTGGGACGGCAAATACAACGCGGTGAACCGCGCCAACTACACTATCTCCGGCATCGAGTCGATGAATGGGTGGCGCGACAATGCCAAACTCCGCTCCCTGATAGCCGAGGCCCGCTTCCTGCGCGCGCAGTCGGCCCTCGACCTGGTGCGCTACTGGGGCGACGTGCCTTTCAAGACCACCTACACGGGTAGCTACGAAGGGGCCTACGGACCCCGCGTGCCCCGCGAGGAAATCTATACTCAGATTATCGAGGACCTCGATTTCGCCAAGAACAACCTCCCCTGGGCCGACGAGGTCGGCACCCCCGAACGGGCGAGCCAGGGCGCCGCGCGCGCCCTGCTGATGCGCGCCTACCTCTCACGCGCGGGCTACAGCCTCCGGGCCGACGGCAACCTCGCCCGTCCCGACGCCAAAACCCGCGAAGAGTGCTTCAAGGGGGTGGTCGAGGAGTGGCTCGCCTTCGAGGAGAAGAAGTATCACGACTTCTACCCCGGGGGGTACGAGGAGCTCTTCAAGACATTCTCCCAGGAGGTGCTCAACACCACTGAGAGTATCTTCGAGGTGGCATTCCTCGCCGGAAAGAACAACGGCTACTGGGGTACATACATGGGTCCCGCGGTAGCCGCGCCGCAGATTTCCCCCACAGAGTCGTCCAACTATATGGGCCGCGCCAACGCTATGTTCCGCGTTGTGCCCGAGTGGAAGGGATTCTTTGAGGATGGCGACACCCGCCGCGACGTGATGGTGTGCACCCACAGCCATAGCTGGGACGAGACCATCCGCGACCACAAACTCGTCGAGCAGAAGAACCCCCGCAACTGGTACCCCGGCAAGTGGCGCCGCGAGTGGATGCCCAAAGGGTACATCGACCCCAACAAGACCGACGTGAACTTCTGCCTGCTGCGCTACGCCGACGTGGTGCTCATGGCGGCCGAGGCTTACGGCGAGATCGGCAACACCGCCGAGGCGTGGCGGCTGATCAACCTCGTGCGCGCCCGCGCCGGGGCCTCCGAGGTGACATCCTCGACATACTCCAAAATCTATAAGGCCCCGAAAGTACACGACCTCCCCTACATCGCCGATGGCGACGAGGCGGGCCGCGTGCGCACGGCAATCTATTGGGAGCGCGGCTTCGAACTCGCTTTCGAAGGTCAGCGCAAGTTTGACCTCCTCCGCTGGGGCGTGCTCGGCGACGCCCTGAAACTCTTCGGCGAGAAAACCGACAGCCGCATAAACAGCTACCCCGCAGGCAAGAACTTCGTAAAAGGTAAGCACGAACTCCTCCCCATACCCCAGGACGAGCTCCAGGTGAACCCCTATCTCAACAATACAAATAATCCCGGATACTGATGAACAAGAAAATCTTTTCAGCGCTCAGCTTCGCGGCGGCGCTCCCCGCGGTGATCAGCGCCGCCGACAACCGCCCCAACATCATATACATAATGACCGACCAGCAGGCGGCCCAGGCCGTAGGCTACGCCGGCAATCCCGACGTCAAGACCCCCAACATCGACCGCCTGGCGGCCCGCGGCGTGCGCTTCAATAACGCCTACTGCGCTTTCCCGCTCAGCGGGCCCTCGCGCTCGGCCATGTTCACCGGCTACAATCCCGGCAGCGTGGGGCTGAGAATCAACGGCACCCATCTCCCCGACTCGCTGAAAAACAACACACTGGGGCAGCTGATGAGCGACGGCGGCTACGAGACCGCCTACGCGGGTAAGTGGCATGTGCACACCAACCCCCTTCCCGCGCCCCGCGCCTTCGGCTTCGAGCGCCTCCACGGCTTCGGCGACGAGGGGCTGGCGGAGAGCGCCGTGGAGTTCTTGCGCCGCGACCATTCCGACAAGCCCTTCTTCCTCGTGGCGTCGTTCAACAACCCCCACAACATATGCCAGTACGCCCGCTCGCAGAACCTCCCCGACGGCGAAATCAACTATCTGCCGCTCGACTCGTGCCCCAACCTTCCGGCCAATTTCGCCGTGGCTCCATATGACGCCGACGTGCTCGCCAAGGAGAAGAGCCTCAGCTACCGCCTGTATCCGACGGAGAACTTCACCCCCGACGACTGGCGCCGCTACCGCGGCGCGTATTACGGCCTGATCGAGAAGGTCGATGCCGAAATCGGCAAGATTGTCGATGAAATCGACCGTCAGAACCTCTGGAAGAACACCGTGGTGATCTTCACCTCCGACCATGGCGACGGCATGGGCGCCCACCAGTGGAACCAGAAGTCGGCCCTCTACGAGGAGTGCGCCAACATACCCTTCGTGGTATGCCTCCCCGGGGGGAAGAACGCGGGCAAGGAGCTCCCCCAACTGGTAAACAACGGCATCGACCTCATGCCCTCGCTCTGCGACTGGGCCGGTATCGAAATGCCCGGCAACCGCAAGGGTAAGAGCTTCCGCGGCATCGCCGAGAAGGGGAACCCCGAGGCTCCCCACCAGGAGTACGTCGTCACCGAAGCCCTCTTCGACCAGACCGCCGGCACGCAGGGGTGGATGTTGCGCACGCCCGATTTCAAATATGTGCTCTACGAGGTAGGTAAGAACCGCGAGCAGCTCTACGATATGCGCTCCGACCGCGGCGAGATGCGCAACCTCGCCGTCGAGGCCCGCTACCGCGACGAACTGCTCCGCCACCGCGACCTTCTGCGCCGCTGGATGACCGAGAACCCTCTCGACGGTAAAAAGGCCCCGCTCAGCGTGATTCCGCTCCAGTAAAGGGCGTTTTCGCGCAATTTCAAACGTTTTTTTATCAATTCTGAAAGCCGAATGGCGTATTCAGAACAACGCGTTGACCCCCGTGCCTTAATTTCGCGTTATCCAAATCCTATAACCCATTACCATGAGACTGAAACTATTGTTGGGCTCGCTGGCGGCCGCCATACTGATGGCTTGGTCACCCGTCGAAGCCTCGGCCTCCGAAGCGACACCTGCTGAAGCGCCGGCCAAGGTTCGCTACTCGCGCACCCGTCCGCCGAAGAAAGGGAAGAGCAACGCCGCGCCGGCCAAAACCAAAGCCAACGCCGAGCCTAAGGCAAAATCAGCGGAGTCCAAAGCCGCCGCTAAGCCCAAAGCCGCGGGTAAGAAAAATGCCAACGCCCCCCGCAAGCAGGGCGCCGCGAAGAAAGGCGCGGCGAAGAAAGGCGCCAAGGCCGGGGAGAGCAGGGTGGCAGCACCGTCGGCCAACTACCGCGCGTTCAAAGTCAACGTGCCGTATGCAGCCGCGGTAATCCAGAACCTCGCCTTCGAATGGCAGACGGGCCGGAAGATGACCGTCGACATCCCCGTGATGTGGAGCTTCAGCGACCTCACCGACCGCCACGGCCTCCGCACTATCGCGATCCAGCCCGAGGCGCGCTGGTGGCCCGGAGCCAATCCCGGCTACGGCCACTTCCTGGGCGCCCACCTCAACCTGGCCTGGTTCAACGCCCGATGGAACGACTACCGCTACCAGGCCGACTCCATGCCGCTCATGGGCGCGGGCATCAGCTACGGCTACCGCCTGAACTTCACTCCCAACTGGGGCATGGAGTTCAACATCGGCGCCGGTTACGCCTATATGGAGTACGACCGCTTCTACAACATCGAAAACGGCGCCAAAATCGACCGCCGCTCCTACCATTATTTCGGCATCACGCGCGTGGGCCTCTCATTAGTCTACCGTTTTTAATATCTCGTCGCGATGAAAAAGATTTATATGAAAGCACTGGGTCTGGCCGCTATGGCGCTTACCCTTCAGTCGTGTCTTTTCCAGAACCCCGAGATGACCGAGGACGGGGAAATGGGTGTCGACCCCACCGACGTTACCGTGGCCGCCGACATCAACCTCAGCCTGACGATCCCCTCGCTCGACAAGGATAACAAGCCGTTCGCGCAGCCAGCGACCGAAGGCACCTCCTACAAGCGCCGCGTGATTGTGGAGGCCCTCGCCGAGGGGCGCAAGCCTGTCACCAAAACCATGCTCCTCGACATCGAGGAGGGGGCCGACGAGATTAACGTGCCGGTGAACCTGCGCCTGACGGCCCGCGACTACACCCTCGCCGTGTGGAGCGACTTCGTGCTGATCGCCGAGAACGGCGAGCCCGACAACGACTACTTCTACAACGCCGACCTGCTCCCCAACGTGTTCATGGGCACCTCCTACCGCGGAAACAACAATTATAAGGACGCGGCCTACGCCTTCGAGAACCTGGAGCTCTCGCAGTACGGCAAGTCGAAAAACGCCCGCGTCAATGTCGACCTGGAGATGCGCCGCCCGGTGGCGCGCCTGCAGCTCTACGCGACCGATACCCGCGCGTTCCTCGACAGGATCGCCTCTGGGCAGCTCAAGGGGGAGTCGTTCGCCGTGCGCGTCAGCTACCCCGGCTACCTCTGCATGGGCTACAACATCGAGCAGCAGGTACCCCGCCACTCGCTTATGTATATGACCTACGAGAACTCGTTCTCCACCAAGAAGATGACGGCCGACGAGCCTTTCCTGCTCACGTTCGACTATCTCTTCGCCGTGCCTGAGGGCGTCACCGCGGTACCCATCGACCTCCAGATTCTTGATGCCGATAAAGCGAACGTGCTGGCCTCCGCCTCGTTCACGGCCAACTGCCGCGCGGGCTACTGCACCACCATCAACTACGGCTTCCTCAACTCAACCAACGACCAGGGTATCACTTTCGACCCCGACTATTCGGGCGAGGGTACCGTTGTGGTCGTACCTTCAAAACCCGAATAACCAATTGTTAACAATAATACCGGTATGAAAAAATCATTAGTTCATCTCTTGGGCTTCACCGCCATCCTGTGCGGTGCCACCTCGTGCTCGGAGCAGGTCGACGAACCCGCTGCCGGCGCCAACGGCGCCCTTACCTCCGTAAGCGTGTCGATTCCCGTGGCCGATCCCGTTTCCCGCGCGATGCCTGAAATCCCCGAAGGCTACAAGCTCCGCTGCATCATGCAGCTTGTCGACGCGACCGGCGCCCCCATGGCCGACGCCCGCTACACTGAGGAGGTAAAACCCGGCAGCGAGAGTGTCGAATTCTCGTTCATCGCTCCCGAAGGGTACCAGGGCGCCATGTTCTGGGCCGACTATGTGAAGGCCCTCGACGCCGACTACATCTACACCACCACCGACCTCAAGGCCGTTGACTACAACACCGCCAATGCCGCTGAGGCGTTCAACAACCCCGCTGCCGACGCTTTCTACGGCTATATGCTGGCAGGCAACAAGAGCATCGCGCTCACGCGCCCCTTCACCCGCCTCACCTTCAAGAACGCCGACGCCGCCTACGACTCCTACACCACCGTGAAGGTTACCGATATGGCCGCTCCCGCGGGCTTCAACGTGATTAACGGCAACACCGCCTCCTACGCGACCGGCCTGGCCAGCTCCGAGCTGCCGATCGGCGAGGATGGCTGTTGGTTCAGCGCCTACCTCTTCGTGGGTAACAACTCCGGCGCCAACCTCGGCGCGGGCCACGACATCGCCCTTACCCTCGGCGGCGCGCAGACCACCTCGGTGACCATCGGCGGCGCGCAGATTCCTCTGACCCGCAACTACGACCTCACCGCCCTCGTCAGCGCTACCTCGGGCGACGTTACCGATGTTACCGTAACCTTCCCCGGCGGGATGGTCGACCCCGACGCGCCCCGCGACATCAAGGTAGGCGACTTCCTTAACGCCGACGGCAAATATTCCGAAACCTTCGACCCCGCCAAGACCGTGGCCATCGTGTACGCACTGGCCGCCCCCAACACCACTGAGAACGGCAAGGAGGTGGCAGCCTACGCTTTCGCCCTGAGCAACGCCGCTCGCTTGAAAGTGTCGGATGCCAACACCGATTTCGCCGGAACCGTGGCAATCACCAACGAAACCTACACCGGTGCCGCCGGGCCAGCCGACTGGGACGCTTTCAAGGCTGTTGCAGGAGCCGACAACAATATGGTAAAGTCTCTCGCCGACTGGGTTGCCGAACATCCTGTGACTGGAAGCAATCTTTCAGCCTGGTATGCTCCCACCCCTTCGCAAATGGTTACCCTCGTGGGCCGTATTTTCAATGGTGGTGAGTGGACTATCAAGAACGGCAGCAAGCTTACCGTTGAGTTCCCTGCCCGCGACAAGGCGGTCTATGACTCCTATCTCATCTCCATCGGGGCCGACGGATATTTCACCCACAACAATTCTGTGGCAAATTTCTTCACCTCGGTACTCGGAATGGCCGAAGGCGCGTCAGGAGTCGAGGGTAAAATCGCCGCTGTGCAGGTAAGCGAGAAGGATAAAACCATCGGTGTTCTCGCGAGCGGTCTTACCGGCGCTACCATCATCCGCCCCGTGATTTCCATCTACAAATAAGCAATAGATAAATAATCAGCCAATTTAGTCATGCTGAAACGCAAGCATCCGCTGCACATCCTTTCCGCGCTGACGCTCTTCGCCGCGGCTTCCTGCTCCGACTCCGTGCCGGAGCCGGTGAAAACCCCGGAACCCCCGGTGCTCACCGCCGACGACGAGTTGCTGTATCACGATTATGTGAGGGCCGATGTGTATCCGAAACTCAACAACGAGGTGTACCTCAACCCGCCGCCACTGCTGGTGCCCACCGCCTGGCGCGGCGACTCGCTGGTGCGGTTCGAGGTTTCGGCGGATGCCGCGTTCGGCGACAACGTGTACCTCAGCGAGGCCAATCCCTGGTCGATGGCCTCGCCCCACCGCCGCCTCTCCCCCGGCCGCTGGTATTGGCGCTACCGCAACGTAGCCGCCGACGGCGCCGAGGGGGAGTGGAGCGGCGCCATCCCGTTCGACGTGCCCACGGACGCTCCCGTCTACGCCACCCCGGCGATCGACAAGTTTGTCGACGGGCTCCCCTCGGGCCATCCGCGCCTCGACATCCACGTCCAGGCCAACCTTGAGTCGGCCCGCGCCGGCATAAAGAACCACGCCGAGTACAAGGCGCTGATCGCGAGGGCCACCACAGCGATGAAGCTCGACTTCTCCGACATCTCGGCCTATTATGCCGACAAATCCAGCACCGGCAATCTCGGTAACGCCGTGAACCACCTTTACCAGGCGTGGCTGCTCACTGCCGACGAGCAGTATGCCTCCAAGCTTCTGGAAATCATGCGCGCCTTCGTGGAGCGCCCCGCTACCGACAAGGAGCTCTTCCAGGGCGACTCCAATTTCAACGGGCTGAACATAGCGCAGTGCTATGTACGCATCTACGACTCCCTTTTCGACCGCCTTTCAGCCGCCGAGCGCCGCGGGGCCGAGGAATTTATGGCCCGCATTATGCGCAAATTGGCAAAGGCGCACATAGGGCAGGAGGGTAACCTCTACGACAGCCATTTCTGGCAGCACAATATGATGGGCGTGTTCCAGTGCGTGTATATGCTCTACGACAAGATGCCTTACCGCGAGGAGGCTCTCCAGGCTCTCCGCTATTATTACGAGCTGTGGTGTACCCGTGCCCCGGGCTCGGGCTACAACCGCGACGGAGTATGGCACAACAGCGCCGCCTATTTCGACGCCAACCTGGAGACTCTCCACTATATGCCCCTCGTGCTGGGCCATATCACCGGGTTCGACTTCCTCAGCCACCCCTGGTATCAGAACGCCGGGAAGGCTATCGTGTACACCTGGCCCACCGGCTCGAAGAGCTGCGGCTTCGGCGACAACAGCGACGCTGGCACCCCCTCGCGCCTCCGCGCCGCGATGGCCGACTTCCTCGCCCGCCACACGGGCGACGCGTACGCCGGATGGTATGCCGAGCAGAACCGCGCCCTGCTGCGCAACGACTTCATATTCCGCCTCGACCGCATAGTCAACGGTTTCGCCTATTCGACCTCGCGGCCCGAGGACATTAACAAACTCATATGGTACAAGGATGCCGGCGAGGCGGTAGCGCACAGCGACCTCGCTGAACTCGGCTCGGACCTCGCGGTGTCGTTCAAGTCGAGCCGCTTCGGATGCACCCAGCACACCTATGCCAACCAAAACGCTTTCAACATCCTCTACCGCGGCGCCGACGTGTTCCGCAACACCGGCCACTACTTCAAATACGCCTCTCCCCACCACATAATGGACTACCGCCACTCGCGGGCCCACAACACGATTCTGGTCGACGGTATCGGCCAGGCATTCGCCCCGGAGGCCTACGGCAACATTGTCCGTGGCGCCGAGAGCGACCACATGGTCTACATAATGGGTGATGCCTCGCACGCCTACAGGGATTCGTGCGACCTCAAGGTGTGGATCAACAACTTCAAGAACGCCGGGCTCACCCAGTCGCGCGAAAACGGCTTCGGATCCACCCCGCTGACGCGCTATCAGCGCCATGTGCTGATGCTCGGGGGTGAGGTCGTGGTTGTCTACGACGACATCGCCACCGACTCCCCCGCCTCGATCGACTGGCTGCTCAACAACCGCGACGGCTTCACCGCCAGCCCCGACGGCTCGACCTTCACCGTCGAGAACCGCGAAAAGGGGTTCGCTGCCGACGCCCGGCTCTTAGCCTCGGCTCCCTTCACCTCGACGCTCCGAACCGGGTTCCTTTTCCCCACACCCTCGAAAACCGAGTACCCCGACCACTGGCATTTCAAAGCCACCACCGACCGCCGGGAGTCGTTCCGCTTCCTCTTCGTGCTCAAAGTGCGCGACCTTGACGCCGAGCCGCCCGTCATTGCCCCCGACGCTTCGGGCGCCGTCACCGTCGGCGGATGGATTATCCGTGCCGGGCTGGGGGAGGGGGAGCCCTCGCTAAGCATCGCCAACGAGGCGCTCGGCTCCGCGTTCACGCTCACTCCCTCGGCGGGGCGCCTCAGCGACACCGTCAACGGCGTCGCCTCCGAATTTGAGACAACCGATTACTTACCATATCATACCAGATCGAACTTATGAAACAGAAAATTTTAGCATTGCTCCTCTGCCTCTGCTCCCTTGCCGGGGCGCGGGGTGAAGAGACTGTCTTTGCCGAATACTTCGATATCCCGGCGGGGAGCCCGGCGGGTACCGAGGTCATGGGCCGCATACACCTTGAACGCAACAAGGATGTCAGGACAACCCCCATCCCCGAGGGGTATGCTTTCGAGATTCTGCGACAGCGCGAGGGGCAGGACTATTTCGCCATCGACACCGAACGCGACGCGGCCGGGAGAATTATGGGCGTTCTGTACGTCAAGGATGGTGTGACTCTTCCGGAGAAGCCTGCGCGATATTCGCTCACCATAGGTCTCAAAAACGGCAAGAAACTGATTCAGAAAGTGGGTATAAAGGTTAACGCCGTGAAGCAGACCCTGTGGTCGCGGCTGTATGACCACTATGTGCCGCAGGTAATCAAGAATCCGCGTATGTATGGCAGGAAAAAGCTTACCGACGACGAGGTCGCGGCGGCCATGGCCGACCTCAAGGCCAACAACGGCCGCTTCAGCGACGAGGTGTGCTACACCAAGCACCCGACGGAGTATCCCGGCCAGCTCGACCCGATTGACCATTGGAAGGGGGGCACGATCGACTATGATTTTATGCGCGTGTGCGACCGCATCGGACAGCTCGGTTACGCTTACGTTACCTCGCCGGTATATGGTCCTGAGGGTGACGCCGCCAAGCACGCCGAACTCCGCGACGTTATTATCGACGCCATTCTCGCTTACACCGATATATTCCCCATCGAGGGTGACGATATGCTGATCGACGGCAAGCCCATCGGCAAGTACACCGGCGACGGCTTCAGCCTTCTGCAGAAACACAAACTCGCGGGCCATTCGATCGCTACCCATCAGTGGACCCTCACCGACCCCCTGATGGTGCCCGTGCTCAACCTTATGCCCGACATTCTCGACGGCATATCCCGGGGCGACGAAAAGATGCGGCACCTACACGATGCCCTGATCCGATACCTCCAGGTGTTCACCTCCATTGTCGAGAGCCGCCGCGCCATCGACAACCCGAACGAGCGCTGGGGCCTGATTTCCGATCCGAACTACTCGCACGGCGCATGGGCCGACGCCAACTTGGGGCACCGCTCGCGCACCATGCTCGCGCTCCCCATAATCTGGGCCGACTACAACCGGCCGATGACCTATGTGCCCTACTGGTACGCTGACTTCTACCCCGAAAAGCCCTACGAGGGATTCAACTACGCCCACGGGTGGAACCCCCACGGTGTGATCGCCGATGTGGCCCACTGGATGACTATGACCAATATCCCCACCCACCACTACTGCCAGTCAGGCTTCCAGCCCGACGGCACCATTTCGCACCATGTGGGCAATGCCACCGACGCGGCCATGGTAGCCTATGGCTTCGAGTGGCTCACCGATCTCAACACCGGGTTCATTTACTTTAAGGGGACCCCTTATGAGATTCCTGCTGAAAACCTTAAATTCGAGCTCGACCGCCTGCTCGATGTTTACCCGGTGTTCTTTTACAAGCAGGGGATGGACAATCTTGTGTCGGGCCGCTCATTCCTGCAGGAGCCTCGCCAATTCCCTCTAAAAGGCTATGTGAAAGGCGCCAACAGTCTCCTCAAGGCTATGGGCAAGCGCAACAAGGTGGAGCGAGCCGACTCGCTGCGCGCTTTCCTGAAAACCCTCAAGGCCAACAAGCATGAGATGACCGCCACCGTGCCTTTCTGGGTCAACGAGTATATCGTGCACCGCCAGGGCGACGAGAACGGCAAGAAGCCGTTCTACACCTCGCTGAAGCTCAAATCGAAGCGCACCGTCGGCGCCGAGGACTTCGACAAGAAGGTGCGCAAATCGTGGCATATGGGCTACGGCGTGATGCAGACCAGGGTAACCGGTGACGAATACGACCTGCCGGTGCTCGCGCAGTTCGACTGGCACGCCCTCCCCGGCCTCACCGAGGAGTGGCGCAAGGACCCGCTCCCCCTCAAGGGTGGCTCGCAGGCTTCCAAGCCGGGCGACAATGACGTTGCCGGCGTGCTGGCCGACGGTGAGGTGGGCATGGCCATCTACCACCACCTCCCCCGCGAGAAATACAGCTCGGCCCAGGCATTCAAGAGCTACGGCTTCATCGGCGAGCACGCCGTGTCGCAGGGCTCGGCCATCAGCCGCCTCCGTCCCGGCACCGGGGAGAGCATCATGACCTTCATCGACCAGGGCGCGCTCTCTTCTCCCCTGACCATCAACGCCGACGGCAAGACCACCACTGTGGCCGCCGGAGAGGATGCCGACCTCACTTTCAAGTCGTCGAAGCCTATGTGGCTCCACATCGGCGCCAAGGGTTACGTCGTGGTGCCCGACGGGGAGACCACTCTCCGCGTCGTTACCGGCAAGAACATCAACGTTACCGACCCCAAATACAAAATCAAGGGTAAGCGCGGCCCCGGCTACATCATCGGCATCGACCATGGTGCCAACCCCCAGGCCGGAAGCTACGCCTACGCCGTGCTCCCCAACGCCACCGAGGCCGCTATGCCCGCGCTGGCCGAGGGCTTCGTGAAGGATTTCGCCTTCAGCCACCCCTCCAAGGCCGGCCACGCCCTCTACTCCAAGAACGCCAAGGTGCACCAGTTCGCGTTCTTCGAGCCCTCGCTGCTCGAAGTGGGCGGCATAAAGGTCGAGGCCGACTCCCCCGCGCAGATCATGCTCCGCGAGACCGCCGACTCCTATGTGCTCTCCGCCCAGAACCCCGAACCCGACCATAAGACCGACACCCGGCTCACCTTCACACTGTCGAAGCGCCTCCCCGCGGGTACCTACTCCTACCGCGCCGGCGGCATCTATCCCATCGACGGCGAGACCGTCACCGTGGCCGACGAAGGGAAGGGCTCCCGCGTGACGGTCGAGCTCCCAGATTTCCGCGACGAGCAGAAGTACAACTATCAGACCGAGGTATACAACGCTGTACCCGTAGTAATCACAATTCCTAAGAAATGATGAACGCTAAATATTGTCTGGCCGCGCTGACCGCGGCGGTGGCCGCTCCGGCGGTCGCCACCGCGGCCGACAAGGCTCCCGATAAGGCTCCCAACATAGTGGTGCTCCTTACCGACGACCAGGGGTACGGCGACCTCCGCTGCTACGGCAACCCGAAGGTTTCGACCCCCAACATCGACCGCCTCGCCTCGGAGGGGACCCGCTACACCGATTTCTATGCCGGGGCGGCTGCCTCGACCCCCTCGCGCGCCGGACTCCTCACCGGGCGCTACGCCGAGCGCGTGGGTGTGCCCGACGTGGTCGACGATACCTCCGACAACGGCATCAAGGCCGACGAGCTCACCATCGCCGACTATCTCAAGCAGCACGGCTACTCGACGGGTATGTTCGGCAAGTGGCACCTCGGCTACCAGCCCGAGTATATGCCCAACCGCCACGGCTTCACCGAGTTCTACGGCCTGCCGTACTCAATGGATATGTGGCCCTTCCATCCGGCTCCTGGCCACCCCTACCGAGCCCTGCCGCTGTATGAGAACGAAACGGTGCTGGAATACAACCCGCCGGTCGACGAGATGACCATCCGCCTCACCGACCGCGCCGTGGATTTCATACGCCGCAACGCCGACGGGCCCTTCTTCCTCTACCTCCCCTACACCCAGCCGCACGTCCCCCTGGGCGTTTCCGGCAAGTTCCGCGGCAAGTCGGGCGAGGGGCTCTACGCTGACGTGCTTATGGAAATCGACTGGTCGGTAGGGCGGATTGTCAACACGATTGACAGCCTCGGCCTGGCCGACAACACCCTCATACTCTTCACCTCCGATAACGGCCCCTGGCTGAGCTACGGCGACCATGCCGGTTCGACCCTCGGGCTCCGCGAGGGGAAGGGCACTACATTCGAAGGGGGTCAGCGCGTGCCCCTGGTGGCCCGTATGCCGGGTAAAATCGCCAAAGGTAAGACCGACAGCCGCTTCTTCTCGGCTCTCGACCTGGCCCCGACAATCATCGGTATGGCCGACGCGGGTATGCCCGGCAAGAACAACAATTTCGACGGCCAGGACGTGTCCGACATCCTTTTCTCAGGTAAGTCGGCCGGTCACAAACCTTTCTTCTTCGTGTACAATGGGCAGGTTGAGGCCGTGCGCGACGGCAAGTACAAATGCGTGGCCCCCCACGCCTACCGCGTAGTCACCGAGCCGGGGCGCGACGGCATGCCCGGACTCCAGATCATCGACGGCGGAAACACAGGACTGGCTCTCTTCGACCTTGAGAAGGACCCCTACGAAAAGAACGACATCTCAGCCTCAAACTGCGAAACCACCAAGCGCTTGCACGCCATGATCCAGGAGTTCCAGAAGGAAATGGACCGCGAAATGCAGCAGTATAAGAAATAAGATTAAGTAACTGGTCGAAATTATTTTAATATTTATCCGAGGAAAATTTTTAGAAGATTTTTCTCGATGAAGAAGGAGTGTAGCGAGCTACACGACTGATGAAGAGAGGAAAAGATTCAAAAATTTTGCCGGAGAAATATTGAAATAATCAGACCCGTTAGTATAAAATAATTTTGAACAGTTACTTATGAATAGAATAGCCATATTTTGTGCGACAATCGCTTTAGCCCTGTCAGCCAAAGCCGCGGAGCCCGCCTGGGTAACCAACGCCTTCGACACCGCCGCCGCACAGTCGGAGAAAATGTACGAGAGGGTCGACAGCGCGGGCAAGCTCCCCCGCTCCATAGCCAGGGGACTGGTAGGGAGCGAGGACTGGTGCGCGGGCTTCTTTCCCGGCTCCATGTGGCTGCTCTACGCCCGCACCGGCGATGACGTGTGGCAGAGCCGCGCCCGCCGCGCCTGCGATATGATCGCCGCCGAGCGCTTCAACGCTTTCGACCACGACATCGGCTTCAAGATGCAATGCTCCTTCGGCACCGGCCTGGCGCTGGTGCCCGACAAGGAGTACGAGGGGATTCTGTACCGCTCGGCCCGCACGCTGGCCTCGCGGTTCGACCCCCGGGTAGGTCTGATTCAGTCGTGGGAGGCCGACACGGCCCGCGACTGGAAGTTCCCGGTGATCATCGACAATATGATGAACCTCGAACTCCTTATGGAGGCCTACAAGCTCAGCGGCGACAGCTCGCTCCGCGACGTGGCCCTGGCGCACGCCGACAAGACGATGCGCTGCCACTACCGCCCGAATATGTCGTGCCCCCACGTTGTGGACTATGACCCGCTTACCGGCGAGGTGCGCAAGTTCGACTGGAACAACGGCTCCAACGACGTGAGCGTCTCCACCTGGGGGCGCGGACAGGGGTGGGGGCTCTACGGCTTCACGATGATGTACCGCGAGACGGGCGACAAGCGCTATCTGCGCCATGCCGAGCGCGTTGCCGACTTCCTGCTCTCGCACCCCGGCCTCCCCGCCGACATGGTGCCTTACTGGGACTACACCGGGGCCGACCGCTCGACAATGCGCGATGCCGCCGCCGCCGCGGTTATGGCATCGGCGCTGATGGAGCTCAGCACCCTGTCGGCCGACGGCGCGAAGTATTTCGCCGCCGGTGAGCGCCAGCTCCAGACCCTCGCCTCGCCTGAATACCTTGCCGCTCCCGGCACCAACGAAGGGTTCATAATCAAGCACGCGACGGGTAATTATCTGTGGAACAGCGAGCTCGACGGCTCCCTTTCGTATGCCGACTATTACTTCCTCGAAGGGCTCACCCGCTATATGAAGATAATCAACGGAATGCCCCTCTATGATGGCCGCGCGTATGTGAACACCCCCTGCGGGCGCTGGTTTATGGAGGCCCACGACCCTCTGACTTCGGTTATCGGTACCGCCGACGGGTTGGACATCACAACCCCCAAGGGGCTTACCTTGTGGCTCGACCGACCCTTGGCCGGCAACTACCGGGTGGCCTACCGCGCCAAGATGGTCGACAAAGGGGGGAAGTATGACCGCGTGAGCGACCTCAACTGTTTTTGGGGCGCCAAGGATCCCGCCAACCCCTCCGACCTCTATGCCGACGCCACACACCGCAAAGGTATCTTCCAGCGCTATAAGGACCTGCACCTGCTATATGTGGGCTACGGGGGCAATTACAACTCAACCACCCGCTTCCGCCGCTACTACGGGGGTGGCCCTGATGTGCACGACTCCATTGCCCGCCCGGTAATAAAGGAGTACACCGATAAGCGCAACCTGCTGAAGCCCAACAAGTGGTATAATATCGAAATAGTGGCCAAGGATGGGCGCACAACCTACAGCGTTGACGGCCGCGAACTCTTCACCCTTGATGTGAAGCCCGGCGAAACCGACGGGTACTTCGGGCTGCGCCTCCTCTCGAACCACTGCCTGATCAGCGACCTCAAAATTGAAAATATCTGAACGCTTGTCTTTGACCAAGCCCTAATACCGAAAAAGTGATGAAAAAAATACTGATAGCCCTGGCGCTTATGCTGCTCGGCGGCGCTTCCGCGGCTTATGCCGCCGACAAGGCTCCGGCACCCCGCATGACCAAGGAGCAGAACAAGAAGATGGCCTGGTGGCGCGACGCCCATTTCGGCATGTTTATCCACTGGGGCCCCTACGCCCAGTGGGGCGGTGTCTACAACGACTACCTGCAGCGTATCGGGGGCACCGAGTGGATTATGAACCGATGCAAGATCCCTGTGGCCGAGTATCAGGCCAAGGCTAAGGAGTTCAACCCGGTTGACTTCGACGCCGACGCTGTGGTGAAGATGGCCCGCGACGCGGGTATGAAGTACCTCGTGTTCACCACCAAGCACCACGACGGTTTCGCCATGTTCCAGAGCGACGCCAGCCCTTTCAACATTGTGGATTTCACCCCCTACAAGCGCGACGTGGTCGACGACCTGGTGAAGGCCTGCGAAAAGTACGGCCTGAAGTTCGGCATTTACTACTCGCAACTCCAGGACTGGAACAACGGCGGCACGACCGGGCGCCGCACAATGGACCAAGGTTGGCCCAACCCCGAGGCCGCGAAAATCGACGCCTACACCAAGGAACACAACGGCAGCTGGGATCCCGCCCAGCAGAAGCGTACCTACGATGAGTATTTCGACGAAATCGCCATCGCGCAGCTCCGCGAGCTCCTAACCCGCCACGGCAAGGATATTCATGTGATTTTCTGGGATACACCCTCGCTGATGAAGGAGGAGTATGCCGCCAAGGTCGCGGACCTGCTCAAGGAGTATCCCCACATTATCACTAACGACCGCCTTATCCGCGGCAATGAGAATTACACCGGCGACTACAAGACCCCTGAACAGGCGATTCCGACCGTGAAACAGCTCGACGGTTGCGACTGGGAGACGAATATGACACTCTCGGACAGCTGGGGCCACAAGAAGCGCGGTGTGAGCTGGAAGACGCCCCGCACGCTGATCACAAACCTTATCGACATTGTGTCGAAAGGGGGTAACTTCCTTCTCAACATCGCGCCGGATGAAACCGGGGCCATCCCGCCGCAGAACGTGACCCGCCTGGCCGAGGTAGGGAAGTGGATGGACAAGTACGGCGAGTCGATCTACGGTACCGAGCGTATGCGCGTCAAGAAGCCCGACTGGGGCTACTGCACCCAGAAAATCCTCCCCGAGGGTAAGACCAAGGTCTACCTCCAGGTAATCGACTGGCCCGAGGACGGCAACCTGCTTTTCCGCATCTACGAGAACGCCGTTTCGGCCCGTCTGCTCGACAGCGGCAAACCCGTGGAGTTCAAGAACACCCACGACGGCATATACCTGACCCTCCCCAAGGAGGCCCCCGACGAAATAGCGTCGGTGATCGAACTGGAATTCGACAAGAAGCTTCCCCGCCTGAAGCGCGTGCCGATGAACACCAAGAATTTCGAAATAGTTGACGCCCCAAGCAAAAAACACTGATATGAAGAATAAACTGATCGCTATCACACTCGCGGCAGCGGCACTGGTGCCCGCCGCCGCGCGAAACAAGATGTCCGACAAACCTACCTTCGTTCACTCGACATCTGATAAATACGAATATCCCACCGACCCCCAGGTGCTTGCCAAGCTCGACAAATGGCAGGACCAGAAGCTGGGCATTATGTTCCATTGGGGCGTGTATTCGGTGCCCGGCATCGCCGAATCGTGGGCGCTCTGCTCGGAGGACCGCTGGTTTACGAAGCGGCGCCTTGAGGCGCGCCCCGACCGCCCCTCCTACGGCGAGTTCAAGCAGTGGTACTGGGACCTGGCCAAGGAGTTCAACCCTACGGAGTTCGAACCCTCCGAGTGGGCTGCGATGGCGAAGGACAACGGCTTCAAATATGTGATTTTCACTACCAAGCACCACGACGGATTCTGTATGTTCGACACCAAGCAGACCGACTACAAGGTGACCAACGGCCCGTATGCCAACGGCAAATATGCCAACATCACCGCCCATCTCTTCGACGCTTTCCGCGACAAGGGGCTGATGATCGGCGCCTACTTCTCAAAGCCCGACTGGCATAATGAGAATTTCTGGGACCCCTTCTTCTCGACCCCCGACCGCAACCCCAACTACAACACCAAGAAGTATCCCGAGAAATGGGAGGCTTTCCAGAAGTTCACAGCCGCGCAGATCGACGAGCTGATGAGCGACTACGGCCCCATCGACATTCTCTGGCTCGACGGCGGATGGGTGCGCAAGCCCGACCTCGACATCAATCTCGACAAGATTGTTGACGACGCCCGCGTGAAGCAGCCCGGCCTGATCGCCGTGGACCGCACCATACCCGGCCGCAACGAGAACTACCAGACCCCGGAGCAGTCGATTCCCGCCGAGCAGCAGGCTTTCCCCTGGGAGAGCTGCCTGACCCTTAGCAACACCTGGGGGTGGAATCCCGACCCGAAGTACAAGTCGGCCCGCTGGGCCATCAATACCCTGGCCGAAATCGTGGCCAAAGGTGGCTGCCTGGCCCTCAACGTCGGCCCTGACCGTTACGGAAAAATCGACCAGGCCGCGCTCGACCGCCTCGCGGTGCTCGGCGAATGGCTCAAGCGCAACGGCGAGGCCATCTACTCGACCCGTATAACCCCCGACTATCACAGCGGCGACAACTGGTTTACCGCCTCGAAGGACGGCAAGACGCTCTACGCCATCCACGCTCTCCCCGAGGACCAGAAGCTCCCGCGCGAAATCACCTGGGAGGGGAATCTCCCCAAGGGGCGTATGACCCTCCTCTCCACCGGCAAGCCGGTGAAGTACTCCGTGAAGGGTAACACCGTTACCGTGAACCTCCCGGCCAACCTCCCCGACGAACCCGTGGCATTCAAATTTCAGAAAAAGTAATCGTGATGAAAAAATATATCCTGTCAACCATAACCGCCGCGATGGTGGCGCTCTCGATGGGTGCCGCGGAACCCTTCGAGGGGCTCGCCGCCTATGAGGAGTCATATCTCGTTGGTCCCGGCGAGAAGGCCGAGGGCACCGGCGTGCTCTCTATCGAGTCGAAATGTCTGCGCCCCAAGGGGAACCGCGAGCGCCCCTACCCGCAAAGTGGCGACAAACTGGTGGTGAACCCGCCGACGTTCACCTGGCCGATGGCCGACTATGAGTTCCCGCAGAGCTTCCCCGTGCCCCCGACCGACAAGGGGTTCGGCGACTATCTCCACTACGACTTCCAGCTCTGCGCCAACCCCGACTTCAAGGGTGCGCCGCTGATTGAGAAGCAGGGGCTTCCCCTGGCGTTCGCCAACGTTCACCATCCCCTGAAACCGGGTCGCTGGTACTGGCGTTACCGTGTGGCCGGAGGCAAGTGGTCGGCCACGGAGCAGGTTGAAGTGGGGGCCGACGTGCCGAAGTTCCCCTCCCCCTCGGCCGAGGAGGCAGCCGCAATGCTCCCCAAGGACCATCCGTTCATCTTCAAGCCCCTCGAACAGAACCCACAGCGCTCGACCCGCGACCGCAAAACGTTGGTTAGGAATACCCTGCGCAAGGCCGACAAGGCTCTGACTAAGAACATAGCATCCTTCGACGTAAAGGGCTCCGACAAGCCCGCGACCGGGTCGGAATCGGAGCGCCTGCAGATTGAGAAATTCCGCCTGCGCTACCGCGTTGAGCCTATGTGCCGCGAAATCGGCAACCTGGTTACCGCCTACCGCCTCACTGGTGACACAAAATATATCGACAAGGCTCTGGAATTCGCCGACTTCGTTGCCGACCAGGATCCGGCCAAAACCTACGCGCTTTCTGATTTCACCGGCGCCCGTTCGATGGTGGCGCTCGCCGAGATGATTGACGCGGCCCACGACAGGCTCGGTAAGGAGCGTGTCGATAAGTACACCGGCTTCATCGGCGAGGTAGGTCGCCGCATCATGGCCACTGTGATGCGCGAGAACGTCGGTTCGGCCGACGGCATCCTCTTCGCCCATTTCTTCCAGCATACGTTCAACAATATCTTCACCACCGCGGTGATCATGCTGCCGCACCTCGACGAGGCCCGCGGCTGGTTCGACGCCCTCTATGACATATGGCTGTCGCGCTCACCCGGCGGAGGCTACCTGGCCGACGGCGTATGGCCAAACGGCAACATAGGCTATATCCACGTCAATATGGGCTCGATGGTGGAGAATATGCTCCTTTACCGCGACCTCTTCGGTGTGAATCTGTTTGACCATCCCTGGTACCGCAACTGTGCCGACGCTCTGGCCTTCATCGTGCCCGCCGGCTCGGCAGGCGACGGCTTCGGCGACGACAGCGAGCACGTGCCCGCCTACAATTCGCTGCGCCCCGACTTCGCCTATATCCTCGGCTGCGAGCTCGGCAATCCGTTCGCGATCGACTACGCCCGCAAAATGGCCGGCATCGCCGACGGCGAGCCCTATATGTTCACCAAGGAGAATTTCAAGGAGTACCGCCTCGCAAGCAAGATGAAGGCACCTGCGGCTGCCACGGTCGGGGCCAAGCCACAGGCGGCGGTGTTCCCCGAAACGGGTATCGCCGTGATGCACACCGACATCGACGACCGCGACGGCAACCTCTACCTCTCGTTCCGCAGCTCCCCCTTCGGAGTGGGGTCGCACGGCATGGCCGAGCAGAACAGCTTCAACCTCAGCTACGGCGGCAAGCCTATTTTCTACCCCACAGGCTACAAAATCACAACCACCGACAAGCATTATCTCCTGTCGCAGAAAAACAGCCGCGCCCGCAACACCATCACTGTCGACGGCAAGACGCAGGCCTACAGCCACAGCGCCTACGGCTGGATTCCCCGCTTTATCAACGGCAACGACATTACCTACGCCCTGGGTGACGCGTCGCACGCGTATGTGCCTTTCGACATCAGCGCCCTGAACTGGGAGACGGTGCTCCGCGACGCCGATTCCTACACCTCGGAGGATGGCTTCATAATCAAGGACGAGGATGACCCCCGGGTTAAAAAGTTCCGCCGCCACATCGCGATGCTGCGCCCCGGTATAGTGGTGGTATACGACGATCTCGAAGCCGACAAGGCTGTTACCTGGACCATGCGCCTCAACGGCCTGGAGCGCTCGAACATGAAGCTCGACTCCAAGCACAACACCCTGACGGCCACTACCGACAACTCTACCGCCGTGGCCCGCGTAACCGGCTCAGCCCCGATTACAGCCGAGATGGCCGACACCTCGCTCGTGAAGCCTTATGACTGGCTCAACCCCCAGCGAGGCAGGCCCGCCAAGCAGTTCGAGGCACACCAGTACCATTCGACTTTCGAAAACGCCAAGAAGCTGAAGCGGATGCGCTATCTCACGGTGATCAGCGTGAACGACGCCCCGGCCGACGATTACATTATCAACGCCGAACTCGACACCGACAAGGAGGCACGCCTCGAAATCATAAACAAGCGCACCGGCGAGAAGCTCCTGGCCGGCCCGACGCTCGGGGCCAAGTACGCCGCCAACCGCCGCTATCCGCTCAGCACGCTGCTGCTCACCCCAGACGGGGTGCTTAAGGAGTCGCCCGACCGCCTTCCTCTGATGGCGTTGCCCGAAACCACCGTAAAGTAACCGATATGCTTAAGAAACTAATAACATCATCGCTCTGCCTGATCGCGGCAAATATGTTCTGCGCGGAAGCCAAGGAAAGCTTCGAGCCTACCTGGGAATCGCTCTCGCGCCACGAGGCCGCTCCCGACTGGTTCAAAAACGCCAAGTTCGGCATATACCTCCACTGGGGTGTCTACTCGGTGCCCGAGTTCCAGACGGAGTGGTACCCGCGCTATCTCTATTTCCCCTGGTCCGACGTGGCCAAGCATCACGAGGCCACCTACGGGCCCGTGAGCGAGTTCGGCTACCACGACCTCATACCCCTGTTCACCGCCGAGGATTTCGACGCCTCGGAGTGGGCTGCGCTCTTCAAGGAGGCCGGGGCGCGCTTCGCGGGCCTGGTGGCCGAACACCATGACGGCTTCGCCATGTGGGACAGCGAGCACACGCCCTGGAACGCCGCCGATATGGGGCCGAAAAAGGATGTCGTGGGGCTCCTCGGCAACGCTATCAAGGGTAACGGTATGAAGTTCATCACAACCTTCCACCACGCCCGCAACCTCCAGCGCTATTCCGACCCCGAGAAGCTGAAGAAGGAGATGGCCAGGGATTTCGGCACATCCGAGCGACGTCGCTTCTGGCAGTCGCATTTCCCCTACTACGAGGGTACCGACCCCGCCACCACCGACCCGAAGCTCCGCTACCTTTACGGCAACGTGCCCGCCGAGCAGTGGTACCGCGAGATATGGCTCCCCGAGCTGGTGGAGGTGATCGACAACTACGACCCCGACATTATCTACTTTGACTCGTGGCTCGACCTCATTCCCGAGGATTACCGCCAGCGGTTCTGCGCCTACTACCTTAACAAGGCCGCGGGGCGGGGAAAGGACGTGGTGATTCTCTCCAAGCAGGAGGACCTCCCGCTATCGGTGAGCGTTGAGAATTTCGAGAATTCGCGCAAACAGGACCTCGACCCCAACGTTTGGCAGACGGAGCAGACGGTCAGCTACGACAGTTGGTCGTACACGAAGGGGTTTAAAATCAAACCCGCCAGCCACCTGGTGCACGAGATGGTCGACGTGGTGAGCAAGAACGGTGTGTTTCTGCTCAATATCTCGCCCCGCGCCTCGGGCCTCATTCCCGACGACCAGAAGCAGCTTCTCCGCGAAATAGGGGGATGGCTCGGAAAATACGGCGAGGCGATCTACGATACCCGACCCTGGTACACCTACGGCGAGGGGCCGACCCTCCAGCCGGAGGGGGACATAAAGAACCGCCAGCTCTTCGACAAGCTGAAATACACCAAGGACGACTACCGATTCACGACCAAGGGTGACGCCGTGTATGTGATTACCCTCAGCGAGCCCGAAGCCGGAAGCGACATCACGATAGCCTCGTTCGCCCCCTCGAAGTCGGCCGAGAAACGCCCGATTAAGAGCGTGACCATGCTCGGCTCCGACGCCCGGGTGGAGTGGAACCTCGGCGCTGACGGCCTGAAACTCAAAGTGCCCGCGGAGGACTACAATATCTCGACCGTCTTCAAAGTGGAATACCAAGTGATATGAAAACGCGCGACTAACTCTTTGTGATGTAAAAATAGGATATATTTGTAGGTAGGATATATTTTGTGGTAGAGCCATCGACGGCTCACAGCGAGGCCGGGTGTAGCGACACCCGGCCTCTTTTATGGCGGGGTTAAAGGACCCACTTGGGCGATTTCCGAAGCTTGAAGTTGGCCGATAGGATCCCGGCGAACGGGGTGGTGAACCTACGGGCGCGTCGCGGACAAATCTTCACGCACGCGCAACATTTGATACATTTGGCGGGATCGGCCCCGGGCTTGTCAGGCGATATGGCTCCCGTAGGACAGGCGTCGTAGCAGCTTCCGCATTCGTCGCACAGCGACGGGTCGACTTCCGGGAGATAGATCGTGGGATTGGCGGCCTGCCGCTTTTGGTAACTGAGAACGAAGTCGCGGAAGTTGGCCAATGATTCCGCTGGGGCGGGCTCATCGGTCATTTGGGCTATGTTGACTTCGCTCAATTCCCCCTGCTGGAGCTTAGAGGCTATTTCCCGGCCGAAAGCCCGGGCGTCGGCCATATCCCGGCTGTCAGGACGTCCTTCGGCTATGGGTGTCTCGGCGGTTGAATAGGAGTGCTCGCCAACGAAAGCCCCGGCGCCACATACGGCGAATCCGCGGTCAACCATAAATGAGGCGAAATCAACGGCCGCGTTCTCAAAGGCGCGGTTGCCGTATACGGCTACCACTACGCATTTCGCGCCATTGCCCCTGATGCCGTCAAGCCGTTGCTTTACGATGGGCGCGATTTTGCCCCCGTACACAGGTGCCGCCGCTATGATGATGTCCCCGGCGGTGAGCGCGATGTCGTCGATGGGGCTGAACGTCAGGTCTCTGGCAATGACCGCGGTGTTCAGCGCCTGAGATACCCCTTCGATGATGCCGCGGAGAATCTTTGCCGAGGTCCCGGTAGGGGAGAATGAAAAAGCGTATATGCCCATAGCGGTTTAATATGAACAGCTCTCAAAATCTATCGGAAAAATTTTTAAACAGTTTCTAAGACAGATCTGTGGTTTTCTGAGGGTAATTCAATCGTTTGGATTGTTTTCGGCCAGTTGGCGCGCCCTGCGGCCGAAGACTATTGACGCGGCCGATGCCGTGGCCACGCACGACAGGGGGGCGACGGAATTGAAGGCGTCGAAACAAGCCCGTATAAACGCTACGATGGCGATTGCCGCGAAAACATACCGCATTATCCGGCAAAACCGAATTGTTTTCATCGCATTATTTGAATAGTTCGCAGAATCCCTGCTTGTTGAACTGGTAGTACATCTCCACGCGCTCCGGGGTGTCGTTTTCAAGGAGCAACAACAGTTCCTTGGCAAATTCAAGCGTGGCAGAACCATTGGCGGTCACGATGTTGGCATCCGCTACGGCTTGCGCGTTGACATATCCGTCGGCGTTAGCGTAGTTTTCACCGCCCCATATCTTCAACTGGTCAGGGCCGTTGCCGGTGTGCTTGATGTTGTTGAGGAAGCCGTGCTTCGCCATGAAAGACGCGGCGTTGCAGATGGCCCCGACAATTTTTCCATTGTCGATGGCGTGCTTAACTATGGACGCGACTTTGTCGGCAATGGGTGTTGCCCATCCGAAACCGCCAACAAGAATGAGGGCGGCGTAGTCGTCCGGCATCGTGTCAAACGAATAATCCGGCAACATACGGAAGCCTCCGATCGCCTTTACCGGGTCCATTGTCGGAGCGACAACCTTGTTGACATATTTCGGATTCTCTTTCAGGGCATACTCGTCAGAGGCAATCGCCTGGGCGAGATACACCATCTCATGCTCCGCGAAATCCGGCAGCAGAATATATAATACTTCGTTGTTCATACCAATTTTATATTTCGTGTTGTGTCTTTATTTCGTGTTGTGTCACGCATTTATTAAGCGTTGTGTCACTCGCGTATTTAGCTGACAATAAATGTGGAAGAGCGGCCAAAGCTAATGTCGGTGTCCCCGCATACGAAGGGCACAACGTTTCGAACTGTCCAAACGTCGGCACTAACCGCCACAAACCGAATGTAAAGTTACGAAATTATTTGAATATTTAACGCTGCGACCGTCTTCCCCACGGATTCCCCCGCCCTTGCCAAATCCTCATTTCGCAGTATAGCCGCAATGATCGCATAAGTGGGGATGATGCATATTTATGCGACAGAATTTCGAGCACATACACATCGCCAATCTGTCGAATTCCCCAATACGCTTAAGCGGTTGTGTAGCCTTACCGTGCAGCACATGGCCATTGTACAGGGTTTTATGCTTCCTAACGGACATCTCGCATAGCTCGCAAGGGGCATATTTGACAATCATTGTATACGACGCGCAATCATTCCAGTCGTAATCGGCGAAGGTTTTCCGTTCGCAGCAAGTGAACATCCTGTTGTATCTCCCTTTTTTTGAGAAAATGTTGCACTTTTTGGCTTCGCCATATGTGATGTATAGCCCGCAAATTAAATCATATCGGATTTTATCGGTGACTTGTACAACGTGTGGATCCTGAAAACCACCCTCGTCCTTGATCTTTTGTATAGCTTTGTATATAGTGGGGTCTTGAGAGGAATCCTTCAAACCGCTAAAGCACAAAACATCCTGCTTCGATCCGTCTTTTTTGTCAACCATAGTCAACGAAAAGCAGCCACCTTTTTCGCGCAAGTATGTGTTATGGAATGTAGCATATTCAGCATTCCTATCGGGGCCTTTCAATATGTTTTCAAATTTTGACTGTAATTTTCCCACAACATCTTGCTGTAGCTTCAGTACGCTTTCCGACAAAAAAGATACCACTCCGTTCCAAAACCGCACGAACTTGCGATGGTCGCATATTATATCCGTGCAACTGCCGAAGTGTTTCCGAATATAATTCTTTGACCAGAATAACAAGGAAAAAAGATATAGGTCATATCTCGTTATGAATGGCTGCCCCATTTCTCGGACAAATAGCTTATAGGCATTACCTTTCTTTTTTGAAAGTGCTGCCGATTCGTCTGAAGATCGGAATACGTTGATTTCTTTAATGTTATTGCGGAGGATGGCGGTGAAGTTGTGCCATATCCATCGGAAAATGTCCCAATAATCGTCCCTCTCATCAAGTCCATCCTTTGAATAGGGCGATATGTGCTCATAATGACTACTGCCGAAGTGAGTTACATAGAATGTATCCTGTAATATGCCCAGCAACTCGTTGCTCATAAATACGTCCGACTCACGATGGCCTTGCCGATTTTCATCTTGAAAAATCGAGAATCGGAATGACAAAACATCACTCTTGGGCAGAACAAGCTTCCATTCTATGGCCTCTTTGAATTCATCATCAAAATTATTTTCCATAATCTATATTTTTAGTTTTCGCAAGCCCGGGTATGCCGAGTATTTCGATACCCAAAGGTAAGCATTCCGCGGCAGTCCTCAATCACCTATAACCTGGAAAAATCCTATTCCCCGTATATCGTTTGCTATCTTGCTGAATGGGCGCTCTTCTTTTGACGCCCCGCAATTGGATGAGAGCGAGTGGCGCCCATCGGTCGCCTCACCCCGCGCATGGCTGGCGCGTTCGGCACCAAAAACTACGCCGCCATAACCTGTACGACATGGAAAAGCTCCACTTAGGCGTTTATATAGGCCTCGGCCCGTAGCATCAGTTCGGATGGTCGGGCATCAACCGTGCCTATGTAAGTCGCTGCATCAACTATCTCCGTCGTCATAGCTATATGCCCAAGGTCGTCAACAAGCATATGACCTATCTGAAAGCACTTATCAACGCCGCTTTCATTGACGGTGTCAATGACAACCAACGTGCCGCTTCGCTGATAGTCAAAAATAAGGTGTAAGACCGCGACAAGTCTGTTGAGATTTATCTCACCGAGGAGGAATTGCAGGCTCTCTATGAAATGTCGCTGGCCGGGAAGAAAGAGCATGTACGCGATGTTTTTCTCATCGGTTGCTATACCTGTCAGCGTGTCTGTGATTATAACAATCTCAACAAAGACCATTTTGAGACGACGCGCAAGGGAACACGCATTATCCGGCTCGTTCAGCAGAAGACCAAGACGGAGGTGACAATCCCGATCCTCAACAACAATCTTATTGCCATCTTTGAAAAATACGGCTACAACATCCCAAAAGCCAACGAGCAGGTACTTAACCGTTATATCAAGGATATTTTGGAAGACTTATCCGAGAGCGTGCCGACACTGAAAGAAAAAGTATCGACCAATCTGACGATGAAGCAGAAGAACGCATTGAAAAAAGAAGGTAAGGAACTGGAAAACGATCTTAACGGCAACGTACTACTCCCACGTTTCAAATGCGTGACGAGCCACACCGCCCGACGCACCGGAATCACCAACATGTATC
>CAJUKE010000016.1 GCA_910587075.1 uncultured Muribaculaceae bacterium | reverse complement strand
GGGAGAGGGGGCGGTTTGGGAATGTCGGGGGAAATTAGTAACTTTGCGGGAGAATTTAAATTCAATGGATACAGACCCTTTGCCGAATTTTTTCGCCCCGGAGATTTTGGGGCTGGTCGGGCTTCAGGCCGACCCGGCGGCGTTCGGCGCGCCGCAGATAGTCGCGCTGGCACTCGCGTTGCTGGCGCTTTGCGTTTCGGGCTTCGTGAGCGGCAGCGAAATCGCGTATTTCTCGATTACTCCGCAACAGGCGGAGGAACTCGACGACTCCCCGTCGTCGGGGTCGATACGGCGGCTTCTTCAGTCGCCGGAGCGCTTGCTGGCCACGA
Organism: uncultured Muribaculaceae bacterium; assembly: GCA_910587075.1. GTDB lineage: Bacteria > Bacteroidota > Bacteroidia > Bacteroidales > Muribaculaceae > UBA7173. The sequence goes on along the minus strand of CAJUKE010000016.1, from coordinate 62,525 downwards.
TTCTGATTACTAATAATCTGGTGAATGTGACGATCGTCGTGCTGACGTCGTTCGCGCTGTCGGATGTCTTCGCGTCGATGCCGGCGTGGCTTGACTTCCTATTGCAGACGGTAATCCTGACGTTCCTGATTCTTCTTTTCGGTGAGATTCTGCCTAAGTTGGTGGCGAACACCAACCCGCTGCCGTGGGCCCGTTTCGCGACGGGAGGAATCGGGTTCCTTCAGAAGCTGTTCTGGCCGCTGTCGTCGGTGATGGTTCACAGCACGAAGTTCGTCAACAAGGTGGTGACGCGCCAGAGCCGCAACATAACCGCCGACGAATTAGGGCAGGCGCTTGAAATCACTGATGTTGCCCAGGACAAGGAGATGCTGCAGGGTATCCTGAAGTTCGGCGACACGACCGCGGGTGAGATTATGACCCCGAGGGTTGACATCACGGGCCTTGAATCGGACATGACGTTCGAGGAGGTGATGCGGGTTGTTGTCGAGAGCGGTTACTCGCGTCTGCCGGTGTTCGGCGACTCGCAGGACGATATCCGGGGTGTGCTCTATTCGAGGGACCTCCTACCGTTCGTCGACACGCCTCCGGGAGAGGATTTCGACTGGAAGTCGCTGATGCGCAAGCCGTATTTCGTGCCGGAGTCGAGGATGATCGACGACCTGCTTGAGGATTTCCGCAAGCTGAAGATACACATCGCGGTCGTGATCGACGAGTTTGGTGGCACGCAGGGGCTTGTGGCTCTGGAGGATGTGCTTGAGGAGATTGTAGGCGACATCAACGACGAATATGACGAGGACGAGAAGACTTACAAGCGCCTCCGCGACGACACCTATATCTTCGAGGGAAAGACGGTGCTGACCGACTTTTTCCGCATCACGGGTCTCGACGAGGAGGAGTACGCCCCCGTTGCCGCTGACTGCGAGACCTTGGCGGGGATGCTGCTGTCGATCAAGGGGGACTTCCCGAAGGAGAAGGAGCCACTTGTTTACGGCCGCTGCCGCTTCCTGATACTCGACATCGACCATCACAGAATCGCGTCGGTGAGGGTCAAGGTTATGCCCGAGCCGCAGCAATAACCCCCCTGCAACATAGCTGATAATGCTTATTTACGAGCGCGACGGAGCGCGGCTTCACGCCGCGGAGCTATCCCTCCCCCACCCTACGGCCGGAAGCCGCGGGGAGGCCGAGGCACGGGCTGTCGCGGAGCTGCTGAGGGAGGCGCTGCCGGGCCGGGAGGCCGCGTTGCGCCACCGCGAGAGCGGCGCGCCGTACATCGCGGGGGATGATATGCCCGAGATTTCGATAAGCCACTGCCGAAGAATGGCGCTCATAGCGCTGGCTCCCAAGGGGAGCCGTATCGGGGTCGACTGCGAGAGCGCCGACCGCGCGGGGCAGCTTCTGCGGGTCGCGGCGCGCTTTTTGGCCGCGGAGGAGATCGAGCGCTGGAGCGCCACAGAGGAGCGGCTTTTCCAAGCGTGGACCATCAAGGAGGCGGCGTTCAAGGCGGCGGGTGACCCGTCGCTGACGATGCGCGCCCTACCCCTTCCCGCCACCGCCCCGGACGAAAACGGCGCCGCCGACAGCGAAGTGGCTATCGGCGGCAGACGTTACGGGGTATGGAATATCGCGTCCCCAGTGGAGGGGGTGATGATTACCCTGGTCAGAGGGATTTGAGGATAATGTAGGCGAGGGTCGCGGCGCAGACGGCGAAGGCGGTCATCGACGCAGGGATCACGAACACTTTCACGGTAAGCGCGGCGCCGCTCTTTGAGTCGGCGGGTGACGCCGCACCTATATATGGGATTGAGAGGAGCGGCTCGTGGGTGCGGGCGAGGCGTTCGGCCTTGGGGAGGGGGGCGGCGAGCGACGCGCCATAGTAGCAGAGGGCGCCGAAAGCGGAGCCGATGATGGCGCCGACGAGGAGGTCGCCGGGGTAATGCACGCCGAGGTAAAGCCTTGTGTAAGAGTTAAGAACAGCCCATCCGAGGACCATATAGACCATACGCCGACGGGGGAAGAGGAGGCTCATGAACACCGCGAGGGCGAATGAGTTGGCCGAATGGCACGAGGGGAAGCCGTAGCTACCGCCGCGGTATCCGCCAACGATGTATGCCAGCTCCGAAAGAGGATTTTCGAGGTTTGAGGGGCGGAGCCGCTCGACCGCGGGGCGGATGAGGGTCGCGCAGGTCTGGTCGGTGAGGGCGATGGCGGCTCCGATCGCGATGAGGTAGACGAGCGCCTTCTGCCAACGGCAGACGTGGAACACCACGGCGGCGAAAGCGACGTACATGGGAATCCAGATGAAGCGTCCGGTGAAGAGCTTCATGAAGGAGTCGAAGAAGTCGGAGTGCAGCCCGTTGAAGATGAGGAATATCTGTGTGTCAAGCTGATTGAGGAAATCAATCATGGGGTAGAGAGTATTTGATTTATTATCATAGATAACGGAGGAGGGGTGCGCGATATTGCGCGGTAGGGGGATTTTTGCTACTTTTGCAGCTACATATCAATTACAAATATGCCATCAACGAAACAAATCATATTGGCGGCGGTGGCCGCCGCGGGGCTTCCGGCGGCGGTTTCGGCTGCCGACCCGGCGGTGCCCGCCCCGGAGCGGGAGCTGTGGGGCGAGATACGGCGCTCGGAATGCCAAGGAGCCGACGGAGAGGGTACCGACGCGCTAATCAGGAAATTCAATTTCGACTATCCGGCTTCGCCGATGCGCCAGGAGGCGCTGCTTCGCTACGGAGACGCGGCGTATGACCGCGGAGAGTACGGCGAGGCGCTGGAGCGCTATGACCGCGTTGCCTACGAGGCGCTGAACCCGGGTGCCGGGGAGGACCTTCTGTACCGCCGGGCTTACTGCCTCCTGAAAACCGGGGGTTACGACGAGGCCGAGCAACTTTACGCAAGACTCTCGGACACAAAACGCTACGGGAACGACGCACGGTTTTACCAAGGTTACATAGCCTACACCCGTCGCGACTACCGGGAGGCGGCGCGGCTGCTATCCGGGGTGAGGCGCGTGCCCGGCACACCCTCGGGTGACGCGGGGTACTACCTGGCACAGGCGCTGCTGATTAACGGCGACTACGCCGCTGCGGCCCGCGAGGCCCGGGGACTACTGCGGGGCGGGAACTGTCCGGCGGAGTACCTTGGGGAGACCCGCCGCGTGCTCGGGGAGGCCCTGTACGCTACCGGCGACCGCCGGGAGGCCGTAAAGGAGCTGACCACCTACCTGACGGAGACCGACGCGCCGGCCGCTTCGGCGCTCTACATATTGGGCGTCAATGACTTCCAGAACGGGAACTATTCCCGGGCCATAGAGCGGCTCGCGCCCGCGACGCGGCTCGACAGCGAGATGGGGCAGAGCGCCTTAGTGTACTCGGGAGAGGCATATATGCGCCGGGGGGACTACTCCGGGGCATCGGTGCTGCTTGAGCGCGCCTGCGCCATGGATTTCGACCGGGAACTTACCGAGACGGCCCACTACGACTACGCCCTGGCCAAGGGGGCCGGGGGAAGAGTGCCGTTCGGGAGCACCGTGGCCCTATTCGAGGATTTCCTGAAGCGTTTCCCCGGGTCGGCCCGCTCGGCGGAGGTGCAGAGATACATCGTCGACGGTTATGTGACCGACAAGAACTACGCGGCGGCGCTCGCGGCCATCAACCGCATCGCGCGGCCCTCGGATGAGATCCTGCGGGCCAAGCAGACCGTGCTCTACAACCTCGGGGCCAGAGAGTCGCGCCAAGGTGACGCCGCGAAGGCGCTGCCGCGGCTGCAGGAAGCGGCCTCAATGGGGCGGTTTGACGCCCAGCTCGCCGCGGAGGCGCGGCTCTGGGAGGGTCAGGCGCTGTACCGCTTAGGGCGATACAGCGAGGCCGCGGAGGCGCTCAACGCCTACCTGAAGTCGAACAGCCGCGGTAACGAGAACCGAGCCTTAGCGTACTACGATTTAGGATATACCCGCTTCGCGCTTAAGGAGTTCCCGGCGGCGAAGCATGACTTCGAGAAGTATCTTGACGGCGCGGGCAACGGGAGCGACAGCCGGAGCCAGCGGGCCGACGCGCTGAACCGCGTGGCCGACTGCGAATATTACGCCGGTGATTTCTCCGGGGCCGACGCGACGTACCGCGAGGCTTACGAGCTCGACCCGTCAACGGGTGACTACCCGATGTTCCAGCAGGGGCTCATGAAGGGGTTGCGCCGCGACCACGCGGGTAAAATCGCGACCCTCACGGAGATGGCGCGCCGCTTCCCTAACTCGGCGCTGATGCCCTCGGCGCTGCTCGAAATCGGCGAGAGCTACGCCGAGACGGGTGACACGCGGAGCGCGATCGAGGTTTACGAGCGGCTGTCGGCGCGGTATCCGTCGACGGCGCAGGGTAGGCAGGGTATGCTGCTACTGGCCATCTCGCGGCTCAACAACGGAGAGCGGCAGCAGGCCATCGAGGCTTACAAGCGGGTGATTTCGAGCTATCCGACCTCGGAGGAGGCGCGGGCGGCATCGGACGACCTGAAACTGATTTACGCCGACGAGGGGAGGATAGGCGAATACGCGGCCTTCCTGAGCTCGGTGCCCGACGCTCCGAAGATGGAGCAGGGGGAAGTGGCCCGGCTGACGCTGCTGAGCGCCGAAAAGGCGATCGAGGAGGGGCGCAGGGCCGACGCTCTGGCCCGCGCCACGGAGCTCGCCGAGCAGTATCCCGACTCGCCGGAGGCCGTAAGAGCCCTGCTGATCAAGGCTGAGGCCGAGCTGCAGGGTGGCGACCCCGAGGCAGCGTTGGCGAGCTACCGCGCCTTGGAGGGGAAAGCCTCTGACGCGGCTGACATCAACGCGGCGCGAATGGGGATACTTCGAGTGAGCCACACATTAGGGCTGAGTGAGCAGGTAGTGGAGACCGCCGACCGCCTGTTGGGTTCGACCGCCGTAGGCTCGGCTGAGAAACGCGAGGCCGAGTTTGACAAGGCTATGGCCCTCGCGGCGCTCGGGCAGGGTGACGCGGCGGCGGAAATCTGGGACGGTCTGGCGACCGATATGGCCGACCTCTACGGAGCGAAAGCCGCCTACTACCGTGCCCAGCGCCATTTCGACAACGGCAAGCGCGCCAAGGCGTTGGAGGAGGTTAACGAGCTGATCGACGCCAACCCGCCGCACGACTACTGGCTGGCGCGGGGCTTCATACTGCTGAGCGACATACGCCGCGCCGAGGGTGACGCCTACCAGGCCGACGCCTACCTGCGCTCGCTGCAGGGTAACTACCCCGGCAATGAGGCTGATATTTTTGAAATGATTGAAACCCGACTGAATTCCTCTTCAGCAACAAAATGAAGAAAGCGATAATATACCTGCTGCTCCCGCTGGCCGCCGCGGCCTCGGGCCAGGAGCTTGAAAAAGAGATAACCATAGAGCGCGAAATAGTGCCGGAACTGAGGGCGGCGAGCCGCCCGAACGTGTACCCGCTGATGCTCACGCGGGAGACCCGTCCGGCTGAACTGTCGTTCAGGGACTTCGCAACCTGGGGGGCTCTGACGGCGATGCCGGCCCCCTACGAGCCGGCCCACACCGGGGCGGCGCGGGGCAACTGCCCCTGGCGCGGCTACGTCACGGGGGAGTACGCGACCGAGCGCGACGGGAGGCTTGAGGCGGGTTACCGCGCCGTTGCCACCGAGCGCACGCGGCTCGACGCCGCGGTTTGGGGGAGCTACACCGACTACGAGCGGCGGAGCGACCTCTTTGACGAACGCACGCGCCAGCGCCGCCTGGAGGCTGGGGCCAAGGTTGGGTTCGCGCACCGCTTCGACGCGGGGCGGCTCGGAATAGACACCCGCTTCAACTTTTCGCGCATCAACCACCCGGAGGAGCTCTCGGACCCTCTGCGCAACGCGATCGACTGGCGCTTGGGGGCGAAATGGGAGGGCGCGGCCTCGGAAAAGGGGCTTGGCTACGGCTTCCGGGGTGAATACCGCCTGTTTAACTTCGAGCGGCTCGCCAAGGGTGACGCCCGGCCTATGCGGCAGAACCGGTTCGCCATAGGGGGTAACGCCATACAGGCGCTCGGGAAGCACTCGGCGGCAGGGGTCGACATAAGCGCAGACCTGCTGAATTTCAACCACTACGGCACGATTGACGACAAGGGACGGACGCAGGGATACCTGGCGCTGCGCCCCCACTGGGTGTACGACAACGGGGTGGTTTCGGCGCGGTTGGGCGTGCGGGCCGACGTATCGTTCAACGCCGGGAAGGAGATACACGTCGCGCCCGACGTGATGGCCGGCTATAACCCCGAGAGCTGGTTGGGGATAGCCCTGCGCTTAGGTGGCGGCGAGCGGCTGAACCCGTTGGCCGACCTTTACGGCGAGGCACCCTGCTTCAGCCCGTACATCTCCTACGGTATGAGCCACATACCTTTCGAGGGGGGGCTGAAATTCCGAATAGGGCCGTTCAAGGGTTTCGCGATCGAGCTTGGGGCTGACTACGCGGCGGCCAACAACTGGCTGATGCCCGTATACGCCGAGGGTCTTCCGATTTGGGGCTCGTTCAAGCAGCGGTCGGTGAAGGCCGGGGCGCGGATCAGCTGGAAATACCGGGAGATTGTGGAGCTCGGGGCCGGGTTCGAGGCTGTTTGCACTGACGGGCCGCGGGGGGACTGGTACGAGTGGCGCGACCGCTCGCGGCAGCGTCTTGAGGCCGAGGTGGCCGTTCGCCCGATTGACAAGCTTGAGATACGGGTGGGCTACTCGCGGCGCATGGACCGCTCTATGGCGTACATCGACGGGGGCGTGACGCGCTACGCCGACCTGCGGGACTATGACAACCTGGAGGCCGAGGTGTCGTACCGCGTGCTGAGGCCGCTGAAGATATTCGTCGGGGGTGACAACCTGCTCGACAACAGGTCGATGGAGCCGTTCGGCATCCCATACAAGGGAGCGAGCGGCAGAATCGGCCTGACATTCAACTTTTAAGACACAGAGATATGTACAAGCCGCGACTACTGCGCGAAACCGCCGAAATAGCGCTCACCGAGGTGAAGCGATTCCTGGAACCCCGCCTGGCCGAAGAGTTCGGGCTGAGGCGGGTGTCGGCTCCGCTGTATTTCCCTGCCGGGAAGGGGCTTAACGGCCCCGGGGAGCCGGTGACGTTCACCCTGCCGTCGTCGGGGGAGAAGATGGAGATCGCGACGGGGCTTGACCCGTGGCTCCGCACTCAGCTCGACCGCTACGACATAGCCCCCGGGTTCGGGGTGTTCACGGTGATGACGGCGCTGCGCCCCTGGGTGCCGGAGAACGCCACCCGGTCGCCGCAGACGTCGGCCTGGGCCTGGCAGCAGGCCATCGAGCCGGAGAGCGTGGCGGCGGAGACGCTGGTGGCCAAGGCCACAGTGGTTTACCGCATACTGGAAGCCGCGGAGGAGATGATTTTAGAGCGCTTCCCACACCTTACGCGGACGCTCCCGGCGGGCCCCAGGACGGTGGCCGCGGCGGAGATAGCCCGGCGGCGCGAGGGGGCGGCCCCCGAGCGGCTCGAATACGAGTACCTGCGCGAGCACCATTCGGAGGCGCTGTTGGTGACCGACGACGGGGGGCTCAGCGGGCGCCTGGTGATATGGAATGACGCCGTGGGGTACCCGGTGACGCTGGCCGACGTAGAGGTGCGCGGGGCCGAGAGCGAGGGTGGCCGGGCGTCGGCGGGGGGCAACATCTACCGCGACCAACTGGCGCTGCAGATACTCCACCAGGCCGAGCTGCTTAGATAACGAATTTGACAACAACTACTTATGCGAATAGATATACTGACAGTACTTCCCGAGATGTTTGCCTCGCCGCTTGACTGCTCGATACTGAAACGGGCGCAGAACAAGGGGCTGGTAGAGTTTCACGTCCACAACCTCCGCGATTATTCGACCAACAAGCACCGCAAGGTCGACGACTATCCCTTCGGGGGTGAGGCGGGGATGGTGATGCAGGTTGAGCCGATCGACCGCTGCATAGAGGCGCTAAAGGCCGAACGCGACTACGACGAGGTGATTTTCACGTCGCCCGACGGGGAGCAGTTCGACCAGCCGATGGCCAACCGTATGTCGCTGCTGAACAACATCATAATACTCTGCGGGCACTACAAGGGGGTCGACTACCGGGTGCGCGAGCATCTGATCACGAAGGAGATTTCGATCGGCGACTATGTGCTGACCGGGGGAGAGCTCCCGGCGATCATTATTTCCGACGCGCTGGTGAGGTTGATCCCGGGGGCGATAGGCGACGAGCAGAGCGCCCTTTCGGACTCGTTTCAGGACCATCTGTTGGCGGCGCCCGACTATACGCGCCCGGCGGAGTACAAGGGTTGGCGCGTGCCCGACATACTGCTGTCGGGGCATGAGGCGAAAATAGCCGAATGGCGCCACGAACAGGCTCTGGCCCGCACGCGGGCGCTGAGACCCGGACTTTTGGAGGAATGAGGGGGAAGGGAGCGCTTTGGCTGACGTTGGCGGCGGGGGCGGCGATGCTCGCGCTGTACCTGGCGTACCCGCTGACGGGCGACGACTACGCGTATGCCAACACGTTTCGGACGGTCGACGGGTTCGACGGGCCGTGGCCGCTGGAGCGCTTCTACCGCTGGTACCCGTTTCACTGGCTGCGGGCCAACGGGCGGCTGGCCAACTTTTTCGCGATGTGCTCGCTGACGTTTCTGCCCAAATGGCTGACGGCCATGGTGATGGGTGCGGCGACGTGGGGGTGGATGGCGCTGGTGCTGAGGCTCGGGGATGCCTGGCGGGGACGCCTGGCGGCTGCCGCGGGTGCGGTGTTCTATATGGCCGCTGTGTTTCCGTGGTGGGACCTTATGTACACGGTCGATTTCAACTTCAACTACCCCGTGGCGGCTTGCGCGGGGTTGGGGGCGGTGTGGATATGGCGCCGCTACGGAGGGGTGAAGCGTCGGTGGATGAGGTGGTTGTGCCTCGCGGCGGCGGCAGCGGGGGGCGCGTTCCACGAGTCGATGGGGGCTCCGCTGTTGGCGGCGGGAGTGTGGCTGCTGTGGTGGCGTGGAGGATTCGCCAAAGCGGGGATAGCGCGGGAGCCCTTCGCGGCGTTCGCGGCGGGGGTGGCCGTGGCGTTCAGTTCGCCGGGGATATGGGGTCGCGCCGCGGCTGACCGCGTGGCCGACGCGCCGCTCTTTGAGCTGCTGATATGCTCGGCTCCGCTGACGTTGGGGGCGGTGGCGCTGTTCGCGGCGCTGTGTGTCTCGCGGCGTTGGCGGAAGTGGATGGCCGCGGAGGCCGGGGGCTGGTGGGGCTTCTGGATGGCGGCGTCCTTAGGCGCGCTGCTGTTTTGCGCGGCGGGGGGCATCATTGGTCGCAGCGGGTGGTTCTCGCAGACGTTTGCCCTGATCGCGCTGCTGCTTTGGGGGAAGGAGCTGAGGCCGATGCCGAGGATTGCCGCGGCTTGCACGGCGGCGTTGGGAGCCGCCGGGGCGCTGTTCTTCGCCTGGGCTCCGCTGCCGGAGGTAATCGCTATGGCGCGGGCCGAAGGGAGGGCCCGCGAGGCGCTCGCCAAGAGCGCCGACGGGGTTGTGAGGGTGGATATGCCGCGGGAGGGTGACCAGCCGTGGTGGACGCTGAAGCGGGTGCGCATGCTCGACCCGGACGACTATTACCTCCACCAGGTTGTGGCGGACTACTACAAGAAGCCGCGGTTTCTGATTCTGCCCGAGAGGCTCGACAGCGGGGCGCTGACGCGGCAGTTGCCGCCGGGAGCCGTGCCGCTCGACCCGGGGACTTTCGACGCGCCGGAGCCGGAGCGCTTCGCTCATACTGACTCGGCGGGACGCCAGACAATATACCAGCTTATCCCCTCCCCCACCCCGCTATACCACGCCTCGCCGCGCCACCGCGACCCGGGCGACCGCTAAACGCGCCCGGCCCCGCGCGAATTTCGCGCGGGGCCGGAGTGTTGAGGGGGATGGGAGCTCGGCTATCGCCTCGCCACTGTGGCGAGGCGGGAGATGGGGGATTATTGGGGGAAGGAGTCGCGGTACTGGGCCACCAGGGAGCGCAGCAAGGGCTCACCGCCATCGGGAAGCGCGCGGTAACGGCCTTCGCGGATGGAACGCAGAATATCGCGGTTGTAGGCGTGGCTGTGGTGGCGAAGGTCCATATATTGGTCAAGGTTGTCAATCCATGGCGAGGTCTGGAAATCGTAAAGATCTACGTTGGGGAAGGCGGAGAGCCGTTCGATCATATGCCGCTTAAGCGCCAGGTTGGCATCAAGGTCGCCGTATTTATCGTATATTATGAATTCGGCGATTGAGTAGGGTGGAAAGTAGATGTGCCAACGCACTGAATCGGGCGATTCGCTGACGGCCTTGAGCACCGAGGCGTCGAATCGCTCTTTCATAGCGTCGAGGTCGAAAATCTCTTCGGGGTAGCCTACGTCCTTAGTTCTGTCGTAGGAGTCGAAGAGCTCCCCGCGGCCATAGGGAGAATTGAAATGGTACAGGCCTTCCTCGGGCCGCGGATTCCTAAGGTATTCTATGGCGTTTTTAAGGGATGTGTAGTTCCAGAGGTATTCGTAATCGTTCCACAGATTGTCGTCGTAGAGATACGGATTGACGGCTCCGCGCTGGCGTGCGAAGCTGAAAAAGTCAATGCCTAAAACGATATTCCTGACTTTTCCCCGGCTTATCACGAAAGGGAGAATGACGGCGTAATCGTCGTCGGTGGCCCCCATGAGGCTGAAGTTCTTCGTTTTCCATCCCCAAAGCGAGTCGGCCTGGGCGGGGTAATGGTTCATAGCCATGGAGCTGCCCGAAATGAAAGCGTCATAATCGTGATGCCGCGCCACTCCGGCTATCTCCATACGCTGATTGCCGAGATAATCGGTATGGGGGCGGTATTGCTGGTAGGGGTCGACCGCTATGATGAACAGGCCGATAGCGGCGAGAAGGGCGACGATGGCACCGATGGTAACGAAAAGCGTGCCGCGATAAGATTTATGTTCCATCAGAAGTTAAAATAAAGGAATGTGACAACTCTGGAAATAAACAAGATGCCGACAACGAAGCATATAACCGTGACGACTTGCCGCACGCGCACGCTCCCCTCGCGGGTCATTAACTGGTAGGCCGTGGGGCCGAAAACACCCATTATCATAGCGGCGAACAGGATGAGCATATTCACCGAGTTGGGCATTATTGAGGGGAGATGCGAGGTATAGGCCGACGACAGGTAGAGCTCATGGTTGTCGAACATCGAGCGTATGATCACCCAGGCCTCGCCGAGGTTGTCGGCCCGGAAAAGCACCCATAGGATGTTGATGAAAAAGAAGGTGACGAACATCCCGAGCCACGAGGGCATGGAATATCCCCGACGATGCCACTGGCGGCGGATTATGACACCGAACCCGTGGCATAGCCCCCAGATGATAAATGTCCAACCGGCCCCATGCCAAAAACCGCTGATGAAGAACACGAGGGCGATGTTGAGAAGCACCCTACCCTCTTTTCGACGGCTTCCGCCGAGAGGGATGTATACGTACTGGGTGAGGAACCGGTTGAGAGTGATATGCCAGCGTCGCCAGAAGTCCTGGAAGTTTGTGGCCCGGTATGGGGCGTTGAAATTAAGGGGGAGGTTGATATTGAACATCCGGCCGATGCCGATGGCCATATCGCAGTAGCCGCTGAAGTCGAAATAGAGCTGGAAGGTGTAGCTCAGGGATATAAGCCAGGCTTCGGCCATAGTGTAATGGTCGAGGTCAAGAGCGAAACCGGCGTTGGCGAATACGGCGATTGAGTCGGCGATCAGGACTTTCTTGATAAGTCCGAGGGAGAATATGTAAAGGCCGTCGAAGATGTTCTTCGCGCGCGGACGCCGATTCTCCTTGGCCTCGAACTGAGGCAACATTTCCTCGGGGAGCACTATCGGGCCGGCTATCAGCTGGGGGAAGAATGTTACGAAGTTGCAGTAATCGAGAAACTTGGGGAGTGTGCCTTTGCCTCGGTAGCAGTCGGTGATGAAGGCTAACTGCTGGAATGTGAAGAAGCTGATACCGAGGGGGAGAAGTATGTGTGTGAGTAGGAACCCTGTGCCGAAGAGGGCGTTGATGTTTTCGATGAAGAAGTCGGTGTACTTGAAATACCCTAAAATGCCGACATTGAAAAGTACGCCGACCGCGAGCGCTAACTTACTGATATTGGGGGGGTACGCAATGGCGCTCCATTATGGCGCATAATGAAGGCGCCAACGGCGTAGTTAACAAGCACTGACGCGATTATGATGGGCAGATAGCTGGGATTGAAGAACGCATAGAAATATAATGACGCGGCCACGAGCGCGCCCTTTGCCCACTGGTGATGGCCCAGCCTGTTCAGGCCGAAATACAGAAGAAAGGTGAGGGGGAGAAATAAGAAAATGAATACAAACGAGTTGAATAGCATCTCTTACGCGGTTTGATTGGTTTAAAGGGGGATGGGGGCTCGGCTTTCGCCTCGCCACAGTGGCGGGGCGGGAGATGGGGGATTATTGGGGGATTTGGGTGGATTGGGAGGGGCGCTTGGAGCGGCACCACTCGGAGTAGAGGAGGGTCGGGAGGGAGACGATGATGCGGGCGCAGCGGCGGAGCTGCTTGCGGGGCTCTTTGGCGATGCGGTGGACGAATTCGAGGTGGTGGCGGACCATCCAGCGGGGAGCGCGGGAGGTCTCGACGCCGCTGTAGAATTTGAAGGCGGCGCCGACGGCGATCATGACGCCGCGGGTGAGGTGGGGGCGCAGGCGGGCCATGAACTGCTCTTGCTTGGGGGCGCCGAGGGCTATCCAGACGATGTCGGCGCCGTCGGCCTCGATCATGCGGGCGATGGAGGGGTAGTCGAACTCTTCGACTGGGAGGAAGGGGAGCTCGGCGAAGGTCATGGAGGCGACGTCGGGGTTCATGGAGGCGAGGTTGTCGCGGAGGCCGTCGAGGGTGGCCTGCTGGGTGCCGAGGAATATCATGCGGTAGCGGCGGGAGGCGACGATGTCGCGGAAGATCTCGCTGCCGCAGTACTGGGGGAGCCGCTCGCCGTAGATCCACTTGATGTAGAGGGGGACGTAGCTGCTGTCGCAGATGGAGAACATGCCGCCATTGACGACCTGGAGGTAGCCGGGGTCGCGGTTGGCGGTGTTGAGGATTACGCCGTCGGCCACGCAGATGTAGTCGGAGCCGGGACGGGTTAGGCGGTCGGCGATGGCGCTGTGGACGGCCTCGCGGTCAAATTCGTATCGGATCTTGAAGTAGGTTCGCATTTTCTGATGGATTGATAAGGGGGTAGAGGGGCGGCTTCGGGCTTCGCCCTCACACGGAACGGCAAAGGGGGGAAGGGAGGAGAGGCTACGCTTCCTTCGCTCGGCTTCCGCCTCGCGCACCAGGTGGACGAGGGGAGGGAGGGAGCTATGCTATGAGGGGACCTGCTTTTGAGAAGCTAAGCGGGGGAAGGGAGGGAGGGAAAGAGAGGGAGGGGGATCAGCGGGTGGTGAGGCGGGAGAGGAGGGAGGCCCAGGAGCGGGCGATTACGGGGGTGGAGTAGGTGGAGCGGAGCTTGGCGTTGGCGGCGGCGCCGAGGCGGGAGGACTCGGCGGGGTCGGCCCAGAGGCGGACGACGGCGGCTTCGAGGGCGGCGGTGTCGGCGGGGGGGAAGAGGCGGCCGATGGCGGCGGGACCTTTGCCGATGATCTCGGTGAAGCCGCCGTGGTCGGGGCCGATGACGGGTTTGCCGTGGGCCGCGGCTTCGAGGATTGACATGGGGAAGCCTTCGTACCACCGGGAGGCCATGACGAAGAAGCGGGCCGAGCGGTAGAAGTCGTCGAGGGCTGAGCCGGAAAGGTAGCCGGTGAGTGTGACGTTGGAGGGGAGGCTGGCTACCAGTTCCTTGTCGCGGACGGCTCCGGCGAGCCGGAACGGGATTTCGGGGTGGCGGCGGGCTACCTCGATTATCATATCGACCCCTTTCTCGCGGCTCAGACGACCGCTGAAGGCCACATAGGCGCCCTCGGCGGGGGTATCGGAAACAGCTGGAGCGTCGAGGGAGTTGGGGATGACGACGAGTTTCTCGGGGGGGAAGCCGGCGGCGATGAGTTTGCGGCGCTGGAAGTCGGTGATGCAGGCGAAGACGTCGACGCAGTCGAGGTAGTGGCGGCGCAGTCGGGCCACGGCGTTGCGGGCGGCGTAGCCGAGGGATTTGAGGAGGGAGTGCTCGCAGTTGTGGCGCACGCAGCCCCATTCGTTGCCCCGTTCGAGGCAGAGCTCGCAGGGGGCGCCGTCGCGCATGAAAAGGCCCGTGGGGCAGACGAGGCGGAAGTTGTGGATGGTCATCACGACGGGGACTCCGGCCCGACGGCACTCGCGGAGGGCGGCGGGGGAGATGAAGGGGTAGAGGTTGTGGACGTTGACTACGTCGGGACGCTCGCGCCGCAGGGCCTCGCGCATGGCCCTGACGCCGGATGGGCACCAGAGTCCGGCGGCGAATCCGCGGATTTTGCCGGTGATGGATTCGCGGGCTCCAGCGGTCGACATACGGAGCTGGGCGACGTCGTGGCCCTGGCCGGCAAGCATTACGGCCATCTTGTCGACGACGGCCTCCTCGCCGGAGTATTTGCCGTAGTCGTTATGTACGAGCAGGATTTTCATTGTCTTGTGTCTCCGATACGTTTGGCGGGATTACCTGCCATTATGGAATAATCCTCAACCGTTCCTTTGATTACGGCACCCGCTCCTATTATGCAATTTTTGCCAATGGTTGTGCCTGGCAGCACGATGGCGCCGGCGCCGATGAAGCTGTTTTCCCCGACCACCACAGGCCTAAAAGCGCTAACCGCTTCCCCCCCCAGATATTTAGCGCGCTTAAGGAACGACCAGTCGTGGGTCAGCACTATTACCTTAGTGGAAATTACGACATCCTTGTGAATGGTCAACCCGCCGGACGGATCGAGATACGCGTCCTGCTGGATGTATTCGGGCCGCCCCGCGAAAGCAACGCCCTGGCTTTTGTGTGCGAGGATTATCAGGGTCATATACCATCGCGATGACACTATGCGGGACAAAAAAGCTATATTTATGAGAAAATAAAAAATTAAACGTCGCACGTCAAAAAGAGACTTTAAATACTTTCTGTACAAGAATGCATTAAACAGATTTCTTCAACCCGATAATGCGCTTCCGTAATTTATCAGGACAAATAGCGAGAACAGCGAATGGCAGAACTCTGAAATTAACGGGGTTATATTTGAGAGAGAGCGCCACCTCCTTTAAAGTTTCAATACGTTCGCCAAATCTTATGGCGACAGAAGCCCTCATTTTATGCCAATGCGAAATGTAAAGCTTCAAGTCCTTGATTTCGGGATGAATGGCATATAGTTCTTTCAGCGCTTTACCTACCGGGTCTCCCTGATCCTGTCTTCTCGGAGGGAGATTCGAATAATCATAACCATCGCCAAGATTATATGTCGCACGAGGAATCAGACTATAAGCGATTGAATTTTCAACGGCGAGGCGCGCCCAGGTCAGAATGTCTTCTCCTGATTTGATGCCTGTTGGAAATCCGCCAACCTTTTCGATAGCCTGCTTACAAACCACCACTGCCGAAGTCCATAAAGGCGGATGAGAGGTTGAAGCGACTGTGAAATAATTACTTAGTAGGCCGTCGGTATGGTTGAAGGTAATGTTACGAATAATCGTTGGAGTTGCAGCACCTGTTGATGTCCTAAATTGATAGTTCGAAGCATATACACCACAATCCGGATATTTCTGGATTAACTCATTTATTGACTCCAAATAGGCCCCATCCCATTCGTCGTCGGCATCCAAAAAAGCGACATACTCACCTTTTGCCTCCTTTATACCCCGGTTACGGGCCGCAGAAACCCCCGCATTGCGTTGAGTGACAAGTCGGATGCGCTCATCGGAGAAATTCGCAACCTCATCAATACCGCGGTCTGTCGAACCATCGTTCACAATGACGATTTCAAAATCCTTATATGTCTGCGACAGAACGGACTTGATCGCGTTCGCAATCTGCTTCTCCTTGTTATATAATGGTATGATAACTGAAATCATCATATATATTTTTTAATACCTCTTACAAGCATTTTGACATCCATATTGCGGATTAGCGTCCGAGCAGTCTTAAGTTTATTTTTCCAGTTTATTAAAACTTGCTTTCGGAGGTAAGGTCGAATAAACAAATCATGGCATCGAAGCGGCGACTCGCCATATTTGAAGAAACCATATTTGTTAACAAAAAACTTTTCAGGAAGTGATTCCCAATTCGGGGTGGTCCACATAGGGTTTTGCTTAGCTCCAACGAAATGAAAGAACACGTATTCCCGATCCTCTTTGTCAAGCCATCTGCCGTTATCATACGTTACGAGATCAGGTCTACTTTCAAGTCCTATGTATCGGGAGTTCTCCAAAACCACATTGGATCGTGAGGAAAAAACAAGGTCGCTGAATGATTCTAACTTATTGGCTTTGGCATCATCAGATTTAGTATTATCAATCCTTAAGTATTCATCAAAGGCCCAGTGTCTCGCATCGGAAAATATATACCGCCAACCTGAGGCTTTTTGATATAAAGTCCTCATTTGAGGAGTATTCTTAAATATTGTCAAAGCGCCGGAAAGATAACTGGTTGTGATAGAGAACATATCGCACCGACGCTTGACATCCTCTGAAAAGAACTCTGCTATACGGCCAAAGATCAGATCAATGTCGCAATAACCCACAAACTTATACTCTCGCAAATAATCTTCAAAGATGTGGGTCCAAGCCGGCTTTAAGTCGCAAAGTTTATATGGCGTAACCACATCCCCTATCTGTATCTTACTATTAGATAGTTTATTAAATTCATCTAATGATGATTTGATAAATTTTATATTTTCCGAAGAGATGAGCTTATCAGAATTCCAATCAGTAAAAAAGATAAAGTCTATATCAGCATTTTGCTTACAACTATCCAGGAATAAAGGCAAATAGGGGGGGATTTTTCCGTAATACGCCACAATAAGTGCCGTATCATTATGACCATTGACCTGTTTCATATAAATCTTTTATTTTTAAATATATTCCTATTAGTATAAATGGCAGTACGAAACTTTGTTGAGCGTACGCGATAACATTGTCAAATGCCATTGAAAAGAATGTTCCAGCACAACTACCCAGAGCCATCCCTCCCGTTAGTTTCAAAATAAAAGGAGCATTAGCAGACCACGCAGTCGAAATAATACTTGATAAAGTAACTAATACAAACAAACCGAACAACGCAATTCCGATTAACCCAAGGTCGCATAATATCTGCACATAATCGCTATGGATTAACTTGAGAATAGTATGATCTTTCGTATATTCAACCGATTCACCCAATCCAGAACCAGTTATAGGATGAGGATCATAAAACCGCGTCATATTCATATCCCACAGGTAACCACGCGCATTCGATTGAATATTATCAAAGTTGGCATCTGAGACGCTAAATGATTCAAAAGTAGTATCCTCATTTGTAAACATCTTCTCTCTAAAAGACGGCACACTAAACACAATCGCGACCGCAACCATAACCAGTCCGGCAATCCAAGGAACTGCCTTCAGTCTAAATATCGTGAGAATTAAGAAAGAGCTGGCCAGAAAAATTCCGCCGAGACCTGTACGAACCGTTTCCAATAAAGTGGAAAGAAGTACCCACAACGCCGCATACAGCCATTTCTTTTTCCTGGTGACAATATACAACCCTATCGGAACGACTATCAAGCCGGAAAAATAATCAGCAAGCGAAGCGAATGAAATGAATAAAGCCCCAGTAGAGAAATTTAGGAAAACATATAACGGAGTCAGGAATTTTGCTGAAAATCCTCCGATTATTAATGCGTAAACACACATACCGACGGTTGTGCGCGACATAAAATATTCCAAATCATCGCTATCGGTTATAGCCGTGTAGCCCAACCATAGGTAAAACAACGGCAATAGATACTTTATGAGCATCATTAATGCCTGAAATTTGACGCTGGAGAAGAGTAACGCCGAAACTACCGCCCAAGTCACAAACAGTAGGTAACTGCCCACTATCGCCCCCATTTTGATTTCAAGCCTGCTGAATGCCAATATTATCAAAAATACAATCCAATAGGCGTACTTTGCCAACGACAGCGGACCGAGAAAGACCATCGCGGTAAGCACGCTGAACACAAGAAATCCCAATTCGGGATTAATATAGATCTGTTTTAACCGATTGAAAGGATGAGTCGCAGTGACTATTTTGCCTGCTCCATAGTACTTATATGGGTAACAAAATAAAATCATAGCGGCTATAATATTGATAATTAAGGCCATTACAATACAGCGTAAAGTTGCTTTATTTGGGCGGCGTAGGCAGAGGGGGAGAAGACGCGGGCGCGGCGGAGGGCGGCGGCAGAGAGGGTTGAGAGGAGTGTGGGGTCGGCGGCGAGGCGCACGATTCTCTCGGCGAGGGCGGCGACATCCTCCGAGGGGTGGAGGAGACCGGTGCCGGGCGTTACTACTTCGGGGAGTCCGCCGACTTCGGAGACAACGGGGACGCAGCCGCGGGCCATGCCCTCGATGGCGGTGAGTCCGAACCCCTCGGAGCGGGATGGCATCAGGAGGATGTCAACGCGGTCGTAAACAGCCGGGAGGGCGCTCTGGGGTTGGCGGCCGAGGAACTCGACGCGGTCGGCGATGCCGGCCTCGCGGGCCTGGGCTTCCATCAGGGGGCGCTGTGAGCCGTCGCCGGCCACGACCAGGCGGAGGCGAGGATTTTGTTCGGCGGCGATGGCGAAGGCGGGAACCACGAGGTCCATCCCCTTGATATGCTCCAGGCGGCTGACCACGCCGACCGTGATTGGCGAGGCGGAGTCGAGAGGGCGTCGAGGCTCATCGCGGAGTGTGATATGGGAGGGGATATTGTTGTAGATGGTGAAGTGGCGGCGGAGCTTACCGTCGAAGATGGATGAGGTGCCGAAATAGCTCCGTTCGGCCCGCTCGGTGATGCACTGGAAGGCCGTGAGGCAGGTCGCGGATAGGAGGCGGATCACGCGGAGTCCGTTGGGAGAGTATATGTCGCCAGGGGTATGAGTAGTGGCTATTATCTTCTTTACTCCGAGCGCTTTGAGGATTATCACGGGAAGGGCGCCGGGGGTCATATACTGGACGTGGGCGGCATCGGGACGGAACCCCTTGACCGCGCCGCGGAGTCCGCGCCAGAGGTGCGCGATAGTAATGCGGATGCCTACAGGCCGCACGCCCTCAGGCGATAGGAGGATTACCTCGGCACCGGCGCGGCGGTAGCGATCGGCCATCTCGGGCGCGTGCTCGAAATAACAGACCACGCCGACGGTATGGCCCGCGCCGACGAGTGCCTCCACGAGGCTGAGAGTCTGAATCTCAGTTCCCCCGGTCATCAGGCATGGTATGCAGACGAGGACACGCATAATATTCAATGCTTTTTAAGAATACGCAAGAATTTACCAAAGGTTCGATTCAAAAACATCAATGTCAAAGATGGTATCAATCGGCGGTCACCTTTGTTGTAGAATCGGTAAGAGCCGGCATTGCGGAATGTTTTCAACCATTTGCCAAATGAGATCTCGCGATTGAGCACTCTTCGAAGGTCGCCAACTTCGTCAATCATTTCATACACGCAAGTAGGGACCGGACCGGGCATTGAGCCATCGATATAAGCTCCGGCGATATTTACACCAGCCGCAAGGGGGTAATGAGACGTGCCATCGTTGCGCAGGTTTATCTCGAAGAAATAATTTTTCCCGCGCTCAAGTCCGAATTCGATACTGAAAGGGCCTTGATAATTAGTTGACCGGACAAAAGCCCTGACTGTTTCTATTTCGGGCAGATATTTTTCCACATCGGTAGAAATAACGGCGTGCGTGTATTCACCGATTGGGGACACACCCGGCTTTACAACGACAGCCGGCAACCATATATCGCCATTAGCGAACGCGACACCGAGGAAAAGGAGATCAGCCTCGTTGCGAATATATTGCTGCACAATGAAGTCACGGGTTTGTTTTCCTGAAGCAAGAGCATGACGAAGTTCTTTCTCGTTGTCGCATATCTTCATATCCCCTTTGCTGCCGTTAGTGCTGTTAAGGGGCTTAGCCATACAAGGGTATGTGACTTTGTCAAACAAAAACTCAGGAGATGTGGTAAACTGGCTTGTAATTATGCGCAGTCCGGCACGACGGGCGAGTTCGGTCTGAAGTTCCTTATCCATCAGACGCGTGACTTCTCCCTGACGGCCCGCGTTCGGGAAAACGTATGTGGCGGAAAGATTGTCGAGATTGCCGTCAAGAAGCATCTCCGTTGTGTCGGCGGTTGGATATATAATTGTGCCGTTGGCAAATTGGCCGCGATTATCCGATAGCCATTCAAGCCCTTTCTCAGCCGAACTTACCTCTACAATTCTCCGGGCAAATTTGCTGTATCCGATTATGTATCCGTTACCGCGGTCTTTTGCCTTTCCTATGATGAGTAGGACCGGGTCAATGCCGAGCTCTCCAAGCTGGTGAAGCACACCCAACGTATTGTAATTCCCCTCACCAAAGAGAATGAAATCCGGTTTGCCTGTATTCATCTTATTTTGAAGTAAAGTTCGTTGTCCCAGCGGTTCGCCTTTAAGAACAATGGGGGGAGGACGCCGCTCCAGGGTCGCCCGCAAGGTGCGAGGGGCTTCGTGTAAGCGTCTATGGCGCGGAGTTTGAGGGAATGCTCCGAGGGTGTCAGTTTCAGGAGACGGGCGTTTTTCCAATCGAGGCCGCTCCATACGTTGTAGAACCACATCCATACGCAGTACTCCCAAACCTCGGTATCGGCCGGTAGGATGCTTTTGAGGATGAGGGCAGTGTTGACGTGATCGGGCCACCCCTCGCCCCAATGGGGAATGAACACGCAGTCGGGACGGATTTCCTCTATCTCAGAACGTAGAGCGGCAACCTGTCGATGTCCGGCATCGATTCCCCCGTCGGGGAAATCAAGCTCCCGGATATTCGAGGGAGGAACGCCGAGAATCTCCAAGGCATCGCGGGTCAGACCGCGCCTGGCGTTGACAATTTCGGTGGACGATAGCGAGCAACACTGGTTGTGGGAGCCTTCACCACCTGTCATAATGACGATATATGGGGGATTTCCCTGGCTGACGAGGCGCGCGATCAGTCCGCCGCAACCGATGACTTCGTCATCGGGATGCGGGGCCACGATGAGAGTAGCGCCTTCGGGCTGCGGGAGTTGCGGCTTGGATGCCGCCCTTGCCCGCAGATACTTTATATGCGCCAGCCGGAGGGTATCTTTTATCAAGGTACTAATCATTTTGTCCGTAATCTATTTACAATGACTCATATAGCTTATCAAGGTTCTCAGACAGGATCTCCGGGCGCAAGCTACCATTTATGACCGTCTGCAACTCTTTGACCATCCGCGCAAGCTGTTCGGGATGCGTTAAAGCGAATCTTACTTTATCGACTACGGCTTCAAGATTGTTGGTGTCAACCAAGAGACCGTTCTTGCCATCCGTGACAAACTCTTTAACGGCACCGAAGCATGGCGCGATAAAAGGTGTGCCGATTAACGCTGATTCATATGGAACTAATCCGAACCCCTCGCCGACTTTAGTTAACGAAAGAGTCAAATCGGCCGCACGATAAACGGTCTGAATGTCGGACAATTGCCTTCCGGGGATGTTTACTTTGTCAGCTATTCCCAATTCTTCGGCAATCGATCTGTAATGGCTGACAAGTTCTTCAGAACCGCCTCCCGCAATTAGCAGGCGGGCATCCGGCTGGGTATCGAGTATTTTTGAAAACGCCTTTATGGCCGTATCATGCCCTTTGTGCAAGGAAAGTTGACCGACTGAGACGAGGAGGAGGTCGTCGGGGCTATAGCCGAGTGAGGCTTTTGCCTGGGCAGGGGTCTTGTCGCAGCGCATGAGGTCGACATCGACCGAATCGTAGAGCACTTCGGAGCGGGTGAAGACTCCACCGAGGCGGAAACGGCCCCTGGAGAACTCTGAGACGCAGGCCACGACGTCGAATAGCTTCTGAGCGGAGGCGGGGGGCACGAAGCCCTGCGACTGGCTGCGGTAGTGGCCAACAATTTTGGCGTCGGTGAAACGGCGCGTTGCCCACACCCACATTCCGACATCGCGGCGCAGGAGGTTGACATCGACAATGTCAATCCCGCGGCGGCGCACCAGTCGGGCGAGCCGCCGACCGAATTCCGTTCGTTTTATGAAGTCGGTGCCACGGAGCGGTTTCGCCCAACGGTCGCTTCCCATCCACCAGGCCTTCGACTTGGCAAGGTAAACGGTTTCGCAGCCAAGGTCGGAGTAGCGCCGCTGGTGCTCCATCGGATATGGGAACACCAATATGGGCTCGTATTTACTTCGATCGAGATGGGCTATGGCGTTGTAGAGCACTCGCTCGGCTCCGGCGAATATCGGACTGAAATCAAGGAATGCGACTTTTTTTTGCATAGGTTAGTGTTTCAGTTTGCAGAGTAGCCTTTTAAAAGCGGTCGCAGCGTGTATAATGCATGTCGTTAACCATGGAAAAAGTTCAGATGTGCCAGAAAGAAAACGTTCGGCCAAATTCATACCGCCAAGGAAATCATTTCGGGAACCAGAATTCTTTAAAATTCGTAGCAATCTCTTCCCATCGGCGAATGGATAGTTTCTTATCCCTAAAATACTCCTAAGATAATCCTTTTTACCATTAGAGAGTATTCGGTTGATCTGATCGGCGGGCAGACCTGATGCTTGCCAAGATTGTCGACAAATCACATTAGCCAATATCGCGTCCTCAAACGCATTCACGCTCTTAGACGTGGTAGTTGAATTTGTGTTTTGAAAATAAACATAGAAAGGGAAATCAAAAGTCACAATCTTGCGGGCTGTTGTGTACGCTTTAATTTTCCAATCCGTATCCTCGTAAAACACGTTTTCTCTGAATTTGATATCAGAAACAAGCCCCTTTCTAAAAGCCGCCGTCACAATACATGGGTGCGGATTATTGCTATAGTATTCACTGGGAGAGACGCGCCTTACATTAGCTTGTTCCACAGAAGGCCCTGAAACCCTGTTATTCGAAGTATACTCAGAAGAAGTTTGG
This sequence comes from uncultured Muribaculaceae bacterium, assembly GCA_910587075.1. GTDB lineage: Bacteria > Bacteroidota > Bacteroidia > Bacteroidales > Muribaculaceae > UBA7173. The sequence continues at coordinate 39,375 of CAJUKE010000016.1, read as the reverse complement.
TATTTCCTTGCCTCAACAATATCAGATTCAGGATAGGTGTTAATTAAGCGATCAAACGTCTTCAGTACATCATATGAACACCAATAGTCGTCGGAATCAATGAAGAGAATCCATTCGCCCTTGGCAGCGGCGATGCCGGTGTTGCGTGCACCCCCTTGACGCTTGTTGAGTTCGTGTTTTATGAGCCTAACATTCGGTAATTCATTCCTCAGAACATCACCTTTGATATTATTCACCTGACTTTCACAAGAATAACAGAAGGGGCACTCCCCTGCATATCGCTCGATAATTACGTTTTGATAGTCAGGAGAGCAGTCGTCAACTACGATTACCTCGTATTGGTCTGCCGGGAAATCCTGATTCACAACGGAATCAAGGCAGTGGTGAATGTATTTCTCCGCTTTGTAAGCGGGAATTATTAAGGAGAACTTCATTATATAATCAACTATATAACTTCCTAATCTTGCGGCGAGTGAGTACTGCAGCCTTTACGGCGGAAACCAATAGCAGGGGGCAATGTTTCATAGCGCCGAGTAGAAAACGCTCTTTTGCCGACAGTGCGTAATCTCGCAAATCAAACAGATTCGTTTTGGAAGCATAACGTAACACACTCGCGCTCTTTACAATTGGATACTCCCTTGAGATCTTTATCCATGAAAGGATGTTGGATTTAACTCGGCTTAATCCGTAACTTGCTAAATCCTTATGCCCGGATTTGAGATAAATTTCTTTGATAATGAGGTTTACATCGACATTCGCGAAGAATACATCAAGGTTGCCTCCGCGGATTGTGCTACCGGGATTATTCACATACGCATAAAAAGGGAAATCAACCTCAATTACCTGCGTGGCTCCCTTTACAGCTTCCAAACGCCAATCGCCATCCTCAAAAAAGACGTTCTCCCGGAATTGGATGCTTTTAATATGCTCGTTTTTATAAGCGCTTCTCCATACATAACCAGAGTAATGGTCTGACTTGACGATGAAATCAATTCCAGAATAACTCTTGGGTTGTCCGCAAGGTCTTAACGGCGGTTCTGACTGGCGACTCCAGTCAGGGACATCAACGTGAGTATACGACTCGATGATTGTGGAGGATGGGAACTGATTTATCAGCTTGTAAAAAGTGCTTAAGACATCGTTCCGGCACCAGTAGTCGTCGGAATCAAGGAAGAGGATCCATTCGCCCTTGGCAGCGGCGATTCCGGTGTTGCGGGCGCCCCCTTGACGCTTGTTGCGGTCGTGTTTTATAAGCCTAACATTCGGTAATTCATTCCCCGGAATATCCTTCTTGATAGTATTTAATTGATTTTCAGCAGAATATGGGGGGGGTAATTCCCTATATATCGCTCGATGATATCGTTTTGGTGGTCAGGAGAGCAGTCGTCAACTACGATTACCTCGTATTGATCTGCCGGGAAATCCTGATTTACAACGGAATCAAGGCAGTGGTGAATGTATTTCTCCGCATTGTAAGCGGGAATGACGATGGAAAACTTCATAAGTTAGAGAGATAGGTGCGATAGTTGGCTTCCATTACCGGCATTGAGAGAGACATCTCGGCCTTTTCAAAAGCCTTGCGGCTCAATTCGTCGCGTTTTTCGGAATCATTATAGATGTTCTCAATGGCATCCGCGAACGCGTCGATATCATCCTGAGGTAGCAGAAAACCATTGTGTCCGTGGTCAACGAGGTTGTCGGTGATTCCCGGCAGCAAAGTCACAACAGGAACTGCGCCATTCATCATTGCTTCGGCAATTACCAAACCGAAAGCATCGAGGTGGGTGGGATACAGGAATACGTCGGCTTTCGACATAAGGGCGTATACCCGCTCATGGTCAATAACACCTGTCATTGTCACTGCTCCACTCTCGATTTCGCCGCAGAAACTTTCGCGGAGCCAATCCGCGAGAATCCCGCCTCCGATTATTGTGAAACGCAGGTCAATACCTTTTCCAAGAAGTTTTTTAATGATGCCGGGGAGGACTTTTACGCCCTTGTGCTCGTAGAGAACTCCGGCGAAAACGATTTCAAGAGGGGCTCCACAGCGTTCCTTATATTCGGCAGTAGCGACTCCGTGGGGTATTACTTCAACTCGTGAGGCAAATTTGCCGCCAGTATAGCTGTTGAAGTGGTCGGCAATAGCTTGGGTAGGCGCGATCCATCCGGCTACCCGCTTGCCATTAATGGCCCCGATGCGGTAAAAGTCATCGGTATCGTTATGCAATATATGGACAACCTTTGCCTTGGAGCTAACAAACGGTAGAACGAATTGTACTACGGCGTTGTAATTATTGATAATTATATCGGGAGAGATTTTCCGAATCCAAGCCACCGTCTTTAGGTACTTGCCGATTTTGGAAGCTCTTCCTAACGCTATAAGTTTGATATCAGGCGATATTTTTGCCAATTCCGCGAGCGCGTACTCATTCCTTCCTTCATCGTGGGTTGTAAGGACAAACAATTCGTTGCCCTCCTTCAGTATTCCGCACAGATTGAACACATAGCGGGTAAGACCGCTTCCGGGGGTCAATGAAGAGACTGTGATAAGATAACGCATATCCGCAGAATTTAATTTATAGTTTTCTCATCGCGATATTTGATGATTTTGGCGGGATTTCCGGCGACAATGGCGTTGGCTGGTACGTCCTTTACCACGACCGATCCGGCCGCGATGATGGCGTTGTCGCCGATGCGCACGTTTCCGATGCAATTCACATTAGCACCAAAATCCACATTTCGGCCGATATATGGCCGCTGATTATGTCTGTTTTTGCTTTTGACACCGAATGTAGTGAGCTGCCTAATTACCCCCCCCTGATGCTAAATAATTGAGTGACAGGTGACTACCGAACGCATGTTCGAAATATACCGCACCACCTTCTATTGTGCCACAGTCATCTGCTATTGTCAAAGACGAATCAGGCGGACACAACTTTTTTAATAAATTTGAATGTGATTTTATTCTAAAGAAAAACAGATTGCGGAACTGAGGCTTGAAACGCAAAAGATAAACCAAAGCGGAACGCCCTGATATTTCAGCTCCGATTTCTTTTATCCACCTGTCAACGTCCAAATCAATTGAACTTCTATCAGGACAGTTCCTATACTTATAAAGTAAAGGCAAATAGGCTATGCGGGCTACATCCAGCTTTAACTTAAATATAAAAGCTCCCATGGAGTTAATTATAAACATTGGTGAAAATAACAAACAAGATTACTTGAGGCCTACCATTTAATTGCCTAACTACAGACATATTAACAAGATTGGTTGGGTGTTACCCAAAGGTATAATTATTTAATGCAACCAAATAGATATGACTTAAAAAATATTAGATTATTCGTATACGATCAACTTATTTTTGACTTAATCCATACTCCGAATTTGCCAAGCCTTGGCGCGATAATATCGACGGCTTGCGTTAAGGCGTAAAGGCGCCTGTAATAACAGATGGCGAAATATAATGGGACGCACACAACTGTTGAAATGAACAATGAAAGCAGATCATTAGGAACAATCCAAGAGAAGAATAATGCGACAAGCATTATTACGACTGACGTTTCGAGATACGGACGTATCTGGCGCATTTGTTTTACAAATCCGAAATTAAGAAGTTTTTTCGTATAGATTGTGTTGAGATATAGGGCAATCGTGCCATAGACAGACATACCTATACAGAACACATACAAGTTACCGATTATCACCGAGGTTATAAGAATCAGAAACGCGATTGTTTTTTTATAATTTCAAGCCTGAGAACGAGGTCTGTACGCCCTTTAACATAAAGTAGATTCAAGTTAATCTTAATAATACCATCCCATAAAAACCCCACACTTAATATCTGCAAGAGGGGGATTGACGGCGCCCATTTATCGGTGAGCAGCAACAAAATCATAGGTTTGGCGATACCGCACAGGAAGAGCACTAACGGAAAGACCGCAAAAGCTGAAATCTGTATGTATTTATCGTAGATTGCAAGAAGTTTCGCATCGTCGTCTTGAATCCTGGACAACACAGGAAATGCCACAGAACCCAGGATGTTGTTCATAGTGCCCGCGGCGACATCGTTGAAACCCTGAGCACGAGTTACATAACCGAGATCCGCAGCATTGAACTGCTTGCCTATAACCAGTGGATACATTTGCGAATATGCCGAATGAATCAGGCCAGAAACAAGCAGCTTTGACCCGTACGAGAAGAACCGCTTGAACGATTTAATGGAGAAAACCAATCCCGGTATCCATCTTACATAATAGAATAGCAGCACCCCGCGAATCACGCCCGCGGCAAGTTGCTGGGCAATCAAGGCCCAAACACCCCAACCGCTGTAGGCGCACACTATGCCGACCAATCCCGACATAAAAGCAGCCGCGGTACCTATAAGGTTGCTCAGTTTATAATTAAGTTCGATGGTTAGCCTGGTACTGTTAATGGCTGTTAGCGCCCCTATCACAAGTGTCAGGCAATACACCCTGACTATGGAAACCAATATCGGCTGGTCATAAAACTCAGCGATAAGCGGCGCGCACAGATACAGAAGACCGTACATCACCAAACTCATGCCGAAATTTACATAGAAAACCGTGCAGTAATCCTCGTCGCGCCGATCCTTATATTGAATCAGAGCGGAAGAGAAGCCGCTATCGATAAAGGTTGTCGCGATTCCGATGAAAAATCCCAGCATTCCTATCAGCCCGTAGTCGCTCGGCGTGAGCAGTCGGGCAAGAATCATGGAAATCACAAACTGAATCACTTTGTTGGCAATATTGCCAACAAAGCTCCAGGCAACACCTTTAACAGCTTTCGATTTAAGATTTTCCTCGGGCACGATTATTTATATCAGTTAAACAACCGACGGTCTATTCGATTGGTTGCCGCTGTAAATACAGCGGCAATAAGCAAGGTACCCGGAATGACTAATGCGGCGAACAAAAGCGGTGTTTCATGGAAACCTGCCTCTTTCGCGATAATCATGGGTATACGTTGGAGGATGTATATCGCAAACGCATTAACACCCAGCCAGTTCAAAACGGGATTGCCAATATGCAAACGCATCGTCAGCATAATTACCAAAATAGCGAAGAACACGGCGTTAATAGCCCCGAATATCAGCAAAACGTGATGTCCGGCCCAATATGTTATAATGAAGCCAACTATAACCAGGGCTAAGGCGGTGATGTATTTCTTATGGTTAGCCAATGCACATTCCAATTTCTCACGATAGGCCGACCATAATATACCCGCAGGAAACGCGAGTACTGTATCGCACCACCAAGCCTGCCCGGGTTTAGCCTTGTACATTACCGCGAAAAACAGAAATGAGACGGCCATCATAAGCCATGCGAACTTGATGATATTTCCCCCGACTCGCTTTGTAATCAACAATCCGCCATAAGTAAGCAGATACAACGCGATTATGTCGAAAATGAACCAATTCGAGTTACCGATACTCAGCCAGCCGGTCCAACAGAGCAGATACTCTGAAATGGAGTATTGGTGGCCATACCATAAGGCTACGCACAGAAAAAGCGCTACAGCTATATCAAAATGAACGAGCGTTTTCAACACGCGCTTCCTCATAAAGCCCTTCAGGTATCCGTTGCCTTTCCGTTTTACCGACTCCATTATGCCGTATCCGGAGTATGCGAGGAACATAACGACCATCAGTTGCCCCAACCAATCAATCAAATTATTATATAATACGCTATTATTCAATATATTACACCCGCAATTGGGGGGGGTAATATATTGTCGAGAATGACTAAAAAGTATGATTATAGCAAAAATGCCTTTTATCGCTGTAGTAGAATCGCGTCCAATGTAGGCAATATTATTCCCTGAGATCTTAAGACCCCATAACGATATAAGACATAGAAGTATGACTAAAATATCCATTTAGTGCAATCTGAGTGACTGAACAATGTCATTGTATACGTTCTCTGCAACACTTCTGCCACCTGGAGGTAGAAGATACCGATTGAAGAATTCTCTCCTTTCATCCATCTTTGAATCTTTGCCACGCAATACGATATTTTGAATAAAATCTTCAATATCGCTCAACTGATTCGCGACATAATGCAAATCTAAGCATTTCCGACCGAATTCATCTGCCATTTTTCTCACACCGTTCCAGTCACGCGTCGCGAAGATTACTGGCTTTTGTGTAAACATATACTCACCCGTAAAAGAGCCGCAATCGTGAATCATGCCATCTGATTGCATAAACAACTCCGTGAAACCGCCTTGTTCCAACTGAGTGTTGGCCATATCACACCATAATGCATAGTACTTATCAGCACGTTCTCGCCCCCAATCATCTCTCTCACATAAAACGTTATACAAGTGGGGATGTGGTTTAAACGCAAACTGCACGGAATCCTCATACTTTTTAGCCAACGACACCATACCATCAAATAGCCATAAAAAACTTGCACGATGAAGAAGTCCTGACTCAGGTATTGAAAAATGCGGAGCCCATATTATCCGTTTTCTAACACTACCATCATTAATATCTCTCCACACTCTACATAAATGTTTATTCAAATACCTATCCGCATTCGGCTCTCCAACAACCCTGATATTGATAGCATCATTTCCCATTACTTTTTTTGAGGTTTGCAGATGTAATGAGCTAGCTTGATAAATTCTCCACGCTAAATTATGAAAGTCAGTGTTATACACAAACGGTGCATTAATTGTAATCAAGCCATAAGGAATATGCCCTAATAATCGATGTATATTGTGTTCATAGTCTAATTGATTATTATAAATATTATTATATTGCTGACAATAAAATATTAAATCAGGATTAAGTGTATCTAACCATTCACCAATATTCATTTCGGAATCAATAGCTGATGGAATATTACCCATCCCCATTGATTTAAAAAACGATTTTAGCTCACTTACAAAGCGCTCCGCCTCATCAAGTTTATATCGACTAAACGGGGCGATAATTATGCTGACCTTGAATCGAGGGTCTTGTCTCATAAGGTCAACAACACCTTGATAGCGCCACATTGGCAAGGTAGAGGCAATGAACAACACCTTCACCTCGTTTCGCCGGGATATTTCTTCAACAAGCCTGCGGTTCTTCTCCTCATTCTCTCTACCATGAAGCTTATTGATGTAAAAGCGGCGCTTGCGGATAGAATACGGGATTATATGTTGTAAAATTGTTTTCAACATAGCAACAACTATTAATTCCGCTCAATAGCTCTAAGCGGAGAGCATTATAAAGAGAGGCATATGGAATGAGTATATTGACAAATATGCGCCCAGGAAGATTTTATCGCCAATGTGCGGCTCGATAAAATGGCCGAACACAACCAGTACGATCAAAAATCCTTTAATAGAATCAAGCCTAAGATTTCTTGAAGTACCCATCAGAGTATTACTTTAATGTCAAGTCTAAGACAACGAGCGTATCAAAGCTTATCTCCGGGACGCAAGTGTCGTCATTTAGCGCTTGACGTCAACGACCTCACCAGTCATCGGCGACAGGAGTGTTTTCAACGACGAAACGGCTACGATTTCCGGGGCGAGAAGTGAGCCCGCAGGCTCGTTTCCGAAATTCTTCACCCTCATCGGTGTTTTCGTGCGTTCCGGATTTATGCAGTTTACCCTTATCCCTTTCTCGAACCATTCCTCGCTCAATGCCTGCACGAAGTTAACGATGGCGGCTTTCAGCGATGAGTACAGGCAGTAAAGCGCACGTCCTCTCGTATAGGAGCTTGAGGTATAGAACAGCAGCGAACCGTTTGACTCTTCAAGATGCTTATAAGCGGCCTTAGACACATTGATACATCCCAGATAATTGATGTCGATGCTCCGGCGGATGGTCTCGTCAGTCATATCGCTCAGAGGCTGACGGTCGAGGATTCCAGCAGTATTGACAACATAATCGATACGGCCAAACTGCATTCGGGCCTCTTCCAACGCCTTTGAGACCTCGGTTATGTTCGTCACATCCACACCTGTGGAACGGCTTACGCTCGCGACATTCATACCGTAACGGCGGCATAGTTCAGTCAGTTCATAGCCGATGCCCTGTGTCCCACCGAATATAACGATGGATTTCCCCTTCATGCTATTGATTTCATCGTTATCGAATACCATGAAGTTTCCTGCGACGGTTCTCAACTGGAATAGCTTGTCAAGTAGGAAAATATCCTCTTTATAAGTCAGCTTTATGTTGAACTGCTCTCCTCGGACTACGAAAATCGAGGTGTCGGGCATATATTTCAACACGACACCGCAATCGTCGGTGGTCTTGAACGAGGGGTCGATCATTGCCCTACGGTACGCTTCCTTGATTACGGATAGCTTGAACGCCTGCGGTGTCTGCCCGTTGCGCAAGTTCTGCCGCGAGGGGATTTTTACAATCTCGTTGTCATCGTCAATCTGTATGATCGTATCCGTAGTGGGCACCGCCACATCAACCGCATCGCACATCGACAACGCATCGATAACGTCGGCTATGATACGGTCATTCACAAGCGGTCGCACCGCGTCGTGAAAAATCAGATTGACATCCTCACTCCCGTCGTCGTAAGCGTTAATGGCTGCAAGGCTGGAGTCATACCTCTCCTTTCCACCTCCCAATACCTTGGTCAGCTTGGTAAAATGGTTGTTGAGGCGTATGTCTTCAAGTTCCCGTTCATAGTCGGGGTGCACGACCACGCAGATTTCGTCAATCAGGCTATTCTGCTGGAAAACGTTAATCGTATGCTCAATGACCTTTTTACCGGCCACTTTTATGAATTGCTTCGGAACCGCGTTTCCGAGTCTGCGGCCTGAGCCGCCGGCCAATATTACTGCGATATTTCTCATTGTCAATAAAATTCTTATTTAGTGGAAGTGGCAGAGGCCGGGGGGTTACTTGTCGGATTTGGAGGTGCCGTAGTTGTAGCCGTAGCCGTAACCGTAGCCGTAGCCGTAGCGGTAGGTGTGGGAGTAGCCGTAGCGGCCCTGGTCGTTGCGGGTGCCGTTGAGGATTACGGCCATGTTGCGGTATTTGCGCTCTTCGTAGACGCGGTCGAGCTCGGGGAGCATGGAGCGTTCGAGCAGGCCGGCGCGGATGATGAAGAAGGTGCGGTCGGCGTGGCGGTCGATGATTTGGGCGTCGGCCACTACTTCGACGGGTGGACAGTCGATGAGTATGTAGTCGTAGCGGGGCTTGAGCTTGTCGATGAGCTGGCCGAAGCGGGGCGATTCGAGGAGCTCGGTGGGGTTGGGGGGTATGGCGCCCACGGGGAGCATTGAGAGGTCGGGGCAGTCGGGCGAGGTGATGATCTCGGCGTCGATGTTGTCGGTGGCCCCGCTTAGATAGGCCGAGATGCCGCTCGGGGGGTTGCCGAAGTAGGCGGAGGTGGAGCCGTGGCGCATGTCGCCGTCGATCACGAGCACGCGTTTGCCTTTGAGGGCGATGGACATGGCGAGGTTGACGGTGATGAACGATTTGCCGGAGCCGGGGTTGAAGGAGGTGACGGCGATGACGTTGTGGGTGCCGGGGGCGGAGCCGCACATAAACTCGACGTTGGTGCGGAGCACTCGGAAGGCTTCGTTGATGATGTCGCGCTTGGCGGCTTTGACCACGAGGGGGTGCTTCTCGCCCTGGGTGGGGAGGCCTTTGGCTTTGCGCGACTTGCTGACGGCGGTTCCGGAGGCGTGCTGGGGTATCTCGCCGAGGAATGGAGCAGCGAGGTCGTCGACGTCCTTGCGGCCGCGCACTTTGGTATTGTTGGCTTCCTTGAGGAAGATGACGCCCACGGGGAGGGCGAGGCCGATGAGGAAGGCCACCAGAAGTATGGTGGCGCGGTCAGGCGAGGTGGGGCCGAAGGAGGCGGGTTTGTTTACGATGCGGGTGTTGTAGGCGGTAAAGGCCTGTGAGAGCTCGTTTTCCTCGCGTTTCTGGAGGAGGAAGAGGTAGAGCGACTCTTTGACTTTCTGCTGGCGCTCGACGGAGAGGAGGTATTTGGCCTGGGTGGGGTTTGAGGCTATTTTGGAGGTTGTCGTGGCCTGGGTTCCCTGGAGGCTTTTGAGCTGGGTGGTGAGGGCGAGTATGGAGTTGTCGACCGAGGCGAGCATCGCCTGGCGCACCTGTTCGAGCTGCCCGTCGAGCTGGACTACGAGGGGGTTCTTGTCGGACGATTTGGCCAGCAGCGAGTTGCGCTGGAGCACGAGGTCGTTGTACTCGTTGATCTGCTGCTGTATGTTGCCGTTCTCGACGCCGGAGTTGGCGGGGAGGAGCTTGTCGTTGCCCGCGCCGGAGGATATGGAGTTCTTGATGAAGCGGGTGAGCTGGAGCTGGGTGGTGAGGGCGAGGATTTCCTGCGAGATCTGCTGGTTCTGGCTCATATACATCGAGGATGCGGCGGCCACGTCGGGTATAAGGTGCTCGCTCTTGTAGGATGAGATGTCGGAGTCGACGTTGCCGAGTTCCGACTCTATGACTGCCAGGCGCTCGTTGATGAAGTTGGAGGTGGATACGGCGATGAGGTTTTTGTCGCGTATCCAGTATTCGTTGTAAACGGCGATGAGGGTGTTGATGAGGTCCTGGGCGCGCTGTGTCGACTGGTCAGTGACGGTGAGGTTGATCACGGTGCCTTTGTCGGAGCTCATGGCCACGTTGAGGCGGGCGTCGTAGGAGGCGGCGGTGGCTGCCAGGGGTGTCTTGACCACTTTGAGGCTCACGGCTTCATCCTTGGCGAGGTACTTCGTGGGGGCCACCACGAGGGGTCCGGCGGGGGTGGCGATGGTGTCGTTGAGGGCGCCTTTGAATGTTTCGCCGTCGATGTCGAGCGAGGGGGCTTTGAAGTCGTCGATGGTGACGGCTCCGGCGGGGGTCACCTCCACTGAGAATGAGGCCGCGGCGTCCTCGGCCAGCTCGGGGAGGCTGACGGTGACGGGGAGGGTTGTGCCGTAGGCCACCACGTCGTGAAACCGCCCGGGGCGGTAGTAGTTCATGTCGAGGTGGAGGCGGCGCGCCACGTCCTCCATCAGGTCGGCCGACTTGAGGGTGGTTATCTCGTTCTGTATGTTGGTCTTGTTCTGGAATAGGCCGAAGTCGCCGAAGTCCTCGACGCCGGCCGACTTGCCGGCCGACTCGTCCTTGATGAGGATTGAGGCGGTGGTGGTGTACACGTTGGGGGTGCGCAGGAGGTAAATAACCCCGAGCCCGACGCATACGACTACCGACAGCAGCAGCCAGGGCCAGTAGTGGAGCGTGCGGTAGAGTATGTCGGTGATGGGCACGCTGTTGTTCGTGTTCGATTTTCTCCTTACGGGAGCCGCGGCGGGCGCGGCGGCGATGCCGTTGTTGAGTATTTCGGCCATATCGGTGTGTTTCAGCTTGTTGGGGAACGGATTCTTAACGGGTTAGTGTCAGCACGAGGGTCGCGATGGTGATGCCGAACGAGGCAAGCGACATCCAGAACGCCGGGGTGAAGGGAGTGTTGCCGTTTGGCGTGGTCTCGCGCTTGGTCTTGTCGTTGGGCTCGACGTAGATTATGTCGTCCTGCTGGAGGTAGTACACCGGCGACGAGGCGAGCTGCTGGGCGTCGAGGAGGTTGACGCGGTAAGCTTCCTGGCGGCCACCGCCCAGATCGCGCATCACCAGGATGTTTTCGCGCTTACCGTTGATTTTCAGGTCGCCGGCCATCGCGATGGCGTCGACGATTGTCAGGCGGTCGCGGTTGAACTCGTAGCGGCCCGGCGAGGCAACCTCGCCTATGATCGAAATGCCCGTGTTGGCGAACTCGACGGTAACGATCGGGTCCTTCACCAGGTCGCGCCCCACGAGCTGCCCGGCAATGTAGTCGGCGATCTCCTCGCGGGTCATCCCGGCGATATGGAGCTTGCCGAGCACGGGGAAGTTGATGTCGCCGGCCGAGTCAACCGTGTAGTACGAAGTCTGACCCGAGGAGTTGGAGGATGCCGTGCCGACGGTGTTGGTCGAGGATGTGGTGCCGCTGAGTCGGTTCTGCACCTGGATGAGGTTGAAAAGCGACGAAAGGGCCGGATCCTGGGTGTTCACCATGATCGAGAGCTTGTCCTCGGGCTTGACGCGTATGAGCAGTTGGCGCTCGGCCTGGACGATCGAGCCGGTTGAGAGCTCGGGGAAATAGGTTATGTCCTTCGGGGTCGAGCACGACGCCAGGACCAGGGCGAGCCCGCTGAGCGCGCCAAGTATATGTTTCTTCATTTTCAAGTAGTGTTTCTGAATCGGTAGGACAGCCCGCAAACGTCGGGCGGGTGTCAATTGACTGGTTCCAGGTCTATGGTATTGATTCTCAGGCGTGCGTTTCCGAGGCAGTCGACCGAGACAATGAAGTCGCTCTTTCCGTCGAAGCCGCCGATCACCTCCCCTTCGAGCCCCTTGAGGCCTCCGCGGGCCACGCGCACCTTGTCGCCCCGCTTATAATCCTGGGCTACGAACTCCACGGGGATGTCCGACTGGCCGAGCATGAAACGCATCCGCTCGATCTGCGAGTCGGGCACCACAGCCAGGCGGCTGGTGTTGGCCGCCTTGTCCATCATGAACCGCGAAACGCAGGGGTCGCCGACGATCACGCGGCGCTCGGCCTCGGAGCAGCGGATGAACACGATCGAGGGTATCACGACCCTGTCGATCAGCTTCTTCTTGCCGTTGCTCCAGCGGCGCACCTCGCGCTGGGTGGCCACATAACATTCGAACCCCGCGGCCCGGAGCCTCTCGGCTGAGGCCTTCTCGGTGTTGTTGCGGCGCATACAGGCTACGAACCATTGCGCCCCGGGCACGCCTCCGGCGTTGCCAACGCCCTCAGGCCCTGACACTTGACCGCTGTTCGAAAGATTGTTTTCCAAAATATGAGGTTAAGAAAGTTTTTCTATCTCTTTCAAAGAGACATATTTTGATGCGCGAAATTAAGAAAAAATCCCGACATTCCCCAACCCCCGCCCCACATTTCGCGCATTTCGCCCCGAAACGGCGGAAGATTTGTTCGAAGTTGTCGGAGACGTTGCCGTTGGCCGCGGAGGCATCCAACGTAGGGACATGCCTTTGGCATGTCAGATTGCCATCGCAAAAAACGCGCCCGCATTTGCGACGTGCCGAAGGCACGTCCCTACATTGCAACATGCCAAAGGCACGTCCTACGAGAGGTCGCGGTTAGGCTGCCCTTCAAAGATGTCGGCAGTGTTCTCTACCGCCTCTGTCTGACAGCCTTATATCCTGAATTTGACCCTCATTCTGCGTTAAAGCAATCCTGGTGCCATTTGGCAACATTATTAATAATATATTCACTGATTCTGTTTCCATCTTTGCTCCCTCGGATTAGATGGTCATGATAACGGGATTGCCAACCGAATTCGAGATTTAAAGATTTAGCGTACTTGGTTACAGCTCCTTTTAGCGATGTGATATATTTGCTCAACGCGGGGACATGCCTCTGGCTTCTCGGATTCGCCCTTAGAGCCGCGTTTGGCGAACGTTGTTCATATCCGTTCGCGGCCACCTCTCCAGTTAAAGAAACAATAAAGTGAATATGATTGGGCATTACGACAAACATAGGAATTGATATAGAGCGACAAAATTCCGAACAATTCTCAAGCTGCGCGTTAACATAATCACCGATTGCGGAACGAATCATTTCGGAGTCTTTGATTTCTCCGAAATAGTGCTTCCTATCTTTCGTGCATATCGTTATGAAATAATCTCCTGAATCATAGTCAAGAAATCTTGCCCTTGGTGTTTTTCGGTATTGCTCCATAATGTTGTTTGGGTGCCTGGTTTTGACGTGCCGAAGGCACGTCCCTACAAAATTACGATATTTTCATGGTTTTTCATATGCCAAGGGCTTATTGGATTTCCGGCATCATATGTAGGGACATGCCTTTGGCATGTCGAATTGCCATCGCTAAAACGCGTATGCGTTTGCAACGTGCCGAAGGCACGTCCCTACAGAATTTTCCGCGGCCCGGATGGCTCCCAAAAGGGTATGAAAAAAGGCTCCGCGGGAGTGTTCTCGCGGAGCCTCGCGGTTGTCTTACCTGGATTCGAACCAAGACAGGCAGAACCAAAAACTGCAGTGCTACCATTACACCATAAGACAATCCTCACGTCCCGGAAGAGGCGGAAAGTGCCTCTTGGGCGGTGCAAAGGTAAGAAAGTTTTTTGGAGCGGACAAGAGTTTTGCGTAATTTTGCACTTTCTAAGTGGCTGTTCGAAGTTATTTTGAACGGACACTTATCCGCGGGCCAAGTATCTATGGGCCAAATTCCCGGGGTTTTCCAGCCTGGCGCCCCGGCGACTTTTCTTTCGGAGTTCCGCCGCAGGGATTAGTCGCGCCGGAGGCGGGGTTTTCAAAGGTGTCACCAAATAAAGACAGACAATATATATCGTATGGAACTGACTACGCTTACGGCTATCTCGCCGGTCGACGGTCGCTACCGCTCGAAGACTTCGGGCCTCGACGAGTATTTCTCGGAGTTCGCCCTTATCCGCTACCGCGTGAAGGTGGAGGTTGAGTATTTCATAGCCCTCTGCCGCCAGGGGCTGCCGCAGCTCGCGGGGGTTCCCGCCGCCGCGCTGGAGAAGCTCCCCGCCATCTATGAGGAGTTCACCCAGGAGGACGCCCTGAAGATCAAGGATTTCGAATCGGTTACGAACCACGACGTGAAGGCCGTGGAGTACTTCCTCAAGGAGCGTTTCGACGCCCTGGGGCTCTCGGAGTGGAAGGAGTTCATCCACTTCGGCCTCACCTCGCAGGACATCAACAACACCTCGGTGCCGATGTCGGTGAAGGATGCCCTCCACGAGGTGTTCCTCCCGCTGCTCGACGAGCTGATCGCCGCCCTGGAGGCCCGCGCCGAGGAGTGGGAGGGGGTTCCGATGCTGGCCAAGACCCACGGCCAGCCCGCCTCGCCTACGCGCCTGGGCAAGGAGTTCGGCGTGTTCGTCTACCGCCTGCGCCAGCAGCGCGACCTGCTGGCCGCGGTGCCCGTCACCGGCAAGTTCGGCGGGGCCACCGGCAACTTCAACGCCCACCACGCCGCCTACCCCGCGATTGACTGGAAGGCGTTCGCCGCCCGCTTCCTGGGCGAGAGCCTCGGCATAGGCCGCGAGGAGCTCACCACCCAGATTTCCAACTACGACAACCTCGCGGCGCTCTTCGACGCCCTGCGCCGCGTGAACACCATCATACTCGACCTCGACCGCGACGTGTGGATGTACGTCTCCATGGAGTACTTCAAGCAACGCATCAAGGCGGGCGAGGTAGGGTCGTCGGCCATGCCCCACAAGGTGAACCCGATCGACTTCGAGAACTCCGAGGGTAACCTCGGGATCGCCAACGCCGTCTACGCCCACCTGTCGCAGAAGCTCCCCGTGTCGCGTCTGCAGCGCGACCTTACCGACTCCACGGTGCTCCGCAACGTAGGCGTGCCCATGGCCCACAGCGTGATCGCCATCCACTCCACCCTCAAGGGGCTGGGCAAGCTGCTGCTCAACGAGGAGGCCATAGCCCGCGACCTCGACGCGATGTGGAACGTAGTGGCCGAGGGTATCCAGACCATCCTCCGCCGCGAGGGTTACCCCCACCCCTACGAGACCCTCAAGCAGCTCACCCGCACCAACGCGAAGGTAACCGCCGAGAGCATCGCCGAGTTCATCGAGACCCTCAACGTGAGCGACTCCGTGAAAGCCGAGCTCCGCGCCCTCTCCCCCTCGACCTACACCGGAATCTGAACCCCGACACCTTATTATGGATAACTTCTCATACCAGAGCCCGACGCGCTACGTCTTCGGACGCGGCGCCGAGGAGCGCTCCGGCGAGCTCACTGCCTCGCTGGGGTGCAGCAAGGTGCTTATAGTCAGCGGCGGGGGTTCCGCCCGCCGCTCGGGCCTGCTTGACCGCGTGGAACGCTCGCTCGACGCTGCCGGAGTCAGTCACACCGAACTTTCGGGCATCCGCCCCAACCCCACCGACGACCGCGTGTACGAGGGTATCGCCCTCTGCCGCGCCGAGGGGGTCGACGGCATTCTGGCCGTCGGCGGAGGCTCCGTGATCGACACCGCCAAGGCGATAGCCGCCGGGGTGCCCTACGAGGGAGACTTCTGGGATTTCTGGGCCGGCAAGGCCGTGGTGGGCGATGCGCTCCCCGTGGGGGTAGTGCTGACCATCCCCGCCGCCGGTAGCGAGGGGAGCGGCAACTCCGTGATCACCAAGCTCGACGGCATGCACAAAATATCGCTGCGCACCGACAGCGCCCTGCGCCCCAAGTTCGCCGTGATGAACCCCGAGCTCACCTTCACCCTACCCCCCGAGCAGACCGCCGCCGGCATAGCCGATATGATGGCCCACATCATGGAGCGCTACTTCTCGCCCACCGAGGGGGTCGAAATCACCGACCGCGTGTCGGAAGGGGTGCTCCGCGCCATCGTGGAGGAGGCCCCCAAGGTGATGGCCCGCCCCAACGACTACGACGCGCGTGCCAACATTATGTGGAGCGGAACCC
Organism: uncultured Muribaculaceae bacterium; assembly: GCA_910587075.1. Lineage (GTDB taxonomy): Bacteria > Bacteroidota > Bacteroidia > Bacteroidales > Muribaculaceae > UBA7173. The sequence goes on along the minus strand of CAJUKE010000016.1, from coordinate 22,877 downwards.
TGGCCCACAACGGCATATGCGGCTGCGGCCGACGCGAGGATTGGGCCTCCCACGGGCTTGAGCACGTCCTCTCGGCCCTCTACGGGGTGACCCACGGCGCCGGGCTGGCCGTAGTGTTCCCGGCGTGGATGACCTACGCCGCCCGCACCCGTCCCGCGAAAATCGCACAGTTCGGCCGCCGCGTGTTCGGCGTTACCGCCACCGACGACTCCGCCGCCGCTATCGAGGCTATTGCCGCCCTGCGGGCTTTCTACCGCTCGATCGGCCTGCCGCTGACCCTCGGCAACCTCGGCATCGCCAACCCCGACTTCGCGGAGATGACCGCCATGTTCCACCGCGACAAGGGGAACCCCTTCGGAGCCTACATATCGCTGACCCCGGCCGACACCGAGGCCATATACAGGCTGATGCTCTAAGAAATTTGTAATCAACGCAATGGAAATCAAGGAACTCGAAGAGATATTTCCGGGCAAGGCGAGGATGAAGGCCGTCGAAAAGGCCCTCGCCGAAGCCCGCCGCGGCGGACGCCCCGCCGACATCAGGGGCCTCGCCGGGAGCGCCGCGGCCATGCTCCTGGCATCGCTGCCGCGTCAGAGCGCCCCGGTGCTCGTCGCGGCCGCCGACCTCGACCAGGCGGGGTATCTCTACCAGGACCTTGTGAAGCTCTTAGGTGCCGACGAGCCCCAGCAAGTGATGTTCCTCCCCTCGGGCTACAAGCGCGACATACGCTACGGCCAGCCCGACCCCCCGCAGCAGATCCTCCGCACCGAAACCATTTCGCGCTGGGGCGAGAAGGACGCCGCCGCCTCGCTACGCTTCATCGTGAGCTACCCCGAGGCTCTGGCCGAGAAGGTGGCCTCGCGCAAGCTCCTCGAAGAGCACACCCTCCAACTCGCCGCCGGAAAGGAGATTAACCTCACCGAAACCTGCAAATGGTTGCGCGACAACGGATTCAAGGAGGAGGACTATGTGTACGAACCGGGCCACTTCGCCGTGCGCGGCTCGATTCTCGACATCTTCGGCTACTCCAACGAGCTCCCCTACCGCGTCGACCTCTTCGGCGACGAAATCGACTCGATACGCACCTTCAACATCGAGACCCAGCTCTCCGAGCAGAAAGTTCCCGCCGCCGTAATCACCGCCAATATGGCCCAGGGGGCCGACGGGCGGGGAGAGAGCGTGCTAGACTTCATGCCCGCCAATACCGTGATCGCCACCCCCGACCCCGCCTGGCTCGCCTCGCGGGTCGAGGCCGTGGCCTCGCAGAGCTTCTCGGCCTCGGCGGCGTACACCGCCGAGGGTGACGCCGACGCGATGCGCAACCTCGTGGACCCCGCGGCCTTCGCCGCCCGGCTCGCGACATTCCCCATACTCCGCCTGAGCCTCTCCAAAGGAGGGGATGGCGAAGATGCCGGAAACAAGAAAGCCTCCGGCGCCAACACAGTCGATTTCAAATGCTCGCCGCAGGGGCTGTTCCACAAGAACTTCGACCTCCTGAGCGGCTCCCTTACCAAGCTCCTCGACGACGGTTACAAAATCTACATCCTCTCCGACTCCGAGCAGCAGACCCGCCGCCTCGGGGAGATTTTCGCCGAAAGGGGCGACAAAATACACTTCACGCCCGTGTTAGGCACCCTCCACGAGGGGTTCGCCGACCACGCGCGGAAGCTCTGCCTCTTCACCGACCACCAGATTTTCGACCGCTTCCACAAGTACACCCTAAAGAGCGAGCGAGCCCGCTCAGGCAAGCTCGCCCTATCGCTCAAGGAGCTCCAGGCCATCGAGCCGGGCGACTTCATCGTGCACTCCGACCACGGTGTCGGGAAGTTCGGCGGACTGCTCCGCACCCAGGTCAACGGCACCACCCAGGAGATGATCAAGCTCGTCTACAAGAACAACGACTGCATCTTCGTGTCGATCCACTCGCTTCACAAACTCGCCAAATACCGCGGCAAGGAGGGGGTGGAGCCCGCCGTCAACAAGCTCGGCTCCGGCGCCTGGAACAAGCTAAAGGAGAAAACCAAGAACAAGCTCAAGGACATTGCCCGCGACCTCATCAAGCTCTACGCCGCCCGCAAGGAGGAGAAAGGCTACCAGTTCGCCCCCGACTCATACCTGCAGCACGAGCTGGAGGCATCGTTCATCTACGAGGACACCCCCGACCAGGTGACCGCCACCGCCGCCGTGAAAAAGGATATGGAGAGTCCCCGCCCGATGGACCGCCTCGTGTGCGGCGACGTGGGCTTCGGCAAGACCGAGGTTGCCATCCGCGCCGCCTTCAAGGCCGCGACCGACGGCAAGCAGACCGCCGTGCTCGTGCCCACCACAGTGCTCGCCTACCAGCACTACAACACCTTCCGCGACCGCCTGGCCGACTTTCCCGTGAGGGTCGACTACCTGTCGCGCGCCCGCACCGCCAAACAGGCCCGCGAGATACTCAAAGACCTCGCCGAGGGGAAAATCGACATCCTCATCGGCACACACCGCATCGTGGGCAAGGACGTCAAGTTCAAGGACCTCGGCCTCCTGGTGGTCGACGAGGAGCAGAAATTCGGCGTCGCCGTCAAGGAGAAGCTCAAGCAGCTGAAAGTCAACGTCGACACCCTCACAATGTCGGCCACCCCCATACCCCGCACCCTGCAGTTCTCGCTCATGGGCGCCCGCGACCTCAGCTCCATCACCACCCCGCCCGCCAACCGCTACCCAATCCTGACCTCCGTGAACACCCTCGACGACGACATCCTCGCCGAGGCCGTGAACTTCGAGCTGGCGCGCAACGGCCAGGTATTCATCGTGAACCACCGCATCGAGGGGCTTTACCAGCTCGAAGCCATGCTGCGCCGCGTGGTGCCCGACGCCCGCGTGCTCATCGCCCACGGACAGATGCCCCCCGACAAGCTCGAACAGGCCATAATCGACTTCGCCAACCACGAGTACGACATCCTCCTGGCCACCACCATCATCGAGAGCGGCATCGACATGCCCAACGTGAACACCATCATCGTGAACAACGCCCAGAACTTCGGCCTCAGCGAGCTCCACCAGCTCCGCGGCCGCGTGGGGCGCTCCTTGCGCAAAGCCTTCTGCTACCTGATGGTGCCCCCGGGCAACCCACTCACCCCCGTGGCGCGCCGCCGACTCCAGGCCATCGAGAGCTTCTCCGACCTCGGCTCCGGCATACACATCGCCATGCAGGACCTCGACATCCGCGGCGCCGGAAACCTCCTCGGGGCCGAGCAGAGCGGCTTCATTGCCGACCTCGGCTACGAAACCTACCAGAAAATCCTCAAAGAGGCCATGACCGAGCTCCGCACCCAGGAGTTCGCCTCCACCTTCGCCGAAGAGGAGGGCGCCGCGCCCGAAGAGGGTCAGGACTTCGTGGCCGACACCGTGGTGGAGAGCGATATGGAGCTCCTCCTCCCCGCCCTGTACGTCCCCCAGGAGAGCGAGCGCATCAACCTCTACCGCGAACTCGACGCCATGGAGCGCGACGACGATATCCAGCGCTTCCTCGACCGGCTCACCGACCGCTTCGGCCCCGTGCCCCCCGAGACCATGGAGCTCACCCGCGTACCCCGTCTGCGCCGCCTGGCCCGCCAGCTCGGCATCGAGAAAGTGGCGCTTAAAGGTGGACTGATGTATCTCTACTTCGTCGACGACACCAACGAGGCATATTACCAGTCGGCAGCTTTCGGCCGCATCGTCAGCTACCTGCAGCAGAACCCCCAGCGCGTGAAAATACGCACCAACCCCACCACCGGGCGCCGCTCATTCTCCATCGCCGCCGTACCTACGGTGGCCGCCGCCGTGGCCATCCTCGCCGAAATCCGCTCCCTCCCCGCCTCCTGATCCCCGGCAACCATAAAACCGAAGACCCCGCGCATCGCTCAGAGCGCGGGGCCTTCTGTTATATATATTTGTTTGGTTGGAAGCGTTAGTCGCTATCCGCGTTTATCCCACAGTCACTATAGGTTGCCCAAAGAACGCTGATAGCATTCCGAGTGTGGCAATCGTGAAATTATGCTGACCGCTTAACCATTTAGTAATCTCGCTCGGCCTACGACCGAGAGCGTCCGCAAACTGCTTTTTCGTCAGCCCGCGTTGACGCATAAGTTCATCAATGCGGTCAGAAATTTGGAATGAAAGGTCAACCTCGTTCTTTACCGCTTCGGGTATAGGCCCCAACATCTCATCTAAGGTCTTCGCTGTCCGTTTCATATCTCAAAAATATTATCGGTTTCTATTGATGTTTCGGTTATTGTAACTGAGCCATCATTTACTCCCTCGTTGATTAACTTTTCAAATTTTTGAAGTGTCATCACATAGCCTTTCAATGACGGATCCTCATCATATGTGCGAGTGGATTTCACACCACCATTTCCAAGAATAAGAATTTTGTCGGACAACCGAATACAGTACAGTCGGAGCTTGGACGCCGTTACAGGAAGTGCTACTACCGAATCTGACATCTTACCCTCAGGACGGAAATAACGCTCCTGTGCTCCAGTCCTCGCTATGCGGCTGATGAACGCCGCGATGCGAGCATAGTCTTCGCTATACTCGGCATTGTCGATAAACTTGGAAATGAATTTCTCAAATTCACTTTCCGTATCTCGGAGAAACTGTAACGTGTAAATCGTGCAGTTGTCACCCTCTTGTATAAGGAATAATTCTACTTCGCTCATATTTTAATCGGCTTGTCTATTTGTATAACGCAAAGGTACGATAATTATTTCACTTAAAGATGAAATAATTTATTTTTCAAACACTAAAAACCGGGTATGTACCGCTTTTGGCACATACCCGGTTTTATGTACTTATGGAGGGAGGTCAGTTGAGGCGGACCTTGGTTACCTTGGTGCCGCTGACGGCGATGTAGAGGCCGGGGGCCGGGTTGTCGGCGCGGACTCCCTGGAGGTTGTAGTAGACGGTCGGGGCCTCGGCGGAGTCAACTTCCGGGGTGGTGATTCCGGCGGGGTCACCGGCGGTGACGGTCATGGCCCCGAGGTCGACGGTGAAGCTGTAGGTGCCCGAGGCAATTTTCCAGGAATATGCCGAGGAGGCGTTCTGGTTGGCGGCGAACTTAACGAGCTTGGCGGGCACGCCGGGGGTGAGGGGCGCGTCCTTCGAAGCCGCGCCGTAGCGGTCGGAGCCGTTCACGGAGTCCCAGTTGGAGCCGGTGGCTGTGATGAAGGAGAAGTACCCCTCCTTGGCGGAAGCCGACGCGGGCTCGATGGTGGCGTTCACGGCGAAACGATTCTCTTCGCGGTACATCTCCACGGCCTTGTCGGTGGCCCAGTGCCCCTGGGGAAGGTTGCCTATAATGTACATAGCCTCGGGAAGGTCGGCGCCCGGCTCCTCGGGAGTGTCGAGGGGGGCGGTCACCTCGCCTGTGACGGGCACCTTGGTCCACACGCGGTACTGGTCGCCGTAGGCTACGACATCGGCGTCGGTGTACCCGGCGGGGGTGTCGGTAGCGGTGCCTACGCGCACCACCAGCGTGCCGTTCGAGCCGGTAACCTCGGCCATATATATGTTCTTACCCGTGCGGAGCACCTTCACCGCCGAGGTATTGCTCACGCCCACCGAGCGGCGGATGTTGACGAGCTGCTGTATGCGCCCCTTATGAAGCTTGTAGTGCGGCAGGAACACGCAGGGGGTTCCGGGGGAGCAGAGTATGAAGGCGTTGGCGGCGGGCACGTCGCCGGTAAACTTCGAGCCGTCGCGGTAGGTGTCGTGGTTGTCGACGAACGTCACCGCGTAGCGTGGATAGCCATAGTGGATGAGTCCGGCAGGCTGGTCGGTGGTGCCGTTAGCCTTCCATACGAGCTCGGCGAGGTCGCCGGTGCTCCAGGCCTTGTTGAGCTGGTACTTCAGGGGGAAGTCGAAAGCCGCCGACTCGCGCCCCGTGCCCTCGATCCAGGCGGCGCACTTATCGTAGGAGCCATCCCAGTACTCTCCCACTGAGAAAGCGGGCTTGGCATACTGGTTATATATCTTGGTGTACTCCGGCGCGTACCCCTTCACCAGGTCGTAGCGGAAACCGGTGTAGCCGAAATCCTCCAGCAGGCAGCGGCAATAGTTCTTGACGTTCTCGCGCACGGTGGCGTTGGTGTGGTCGAGGTCGCGGGCGCCGTCGAAGTCGTCGCCCGTGTCGGGGGCTCCGGTAGGCTTGGGCTGGCCCGAGGCGTTGGCCACCTCGTCGGTCGAGCAGATGCCGTCGGTGCCGATTTTCCAGGACTGGCCGTCCCAGGTCTCGGCGGGGAAATCGGTCCATGACGACACCCCGCCGCGGTGGTTCACCACCACGTCGGCGATAATCCCGGTACCTTTCGCACGGTAAGCCGCGATCATGGAGCGGAGCTCCTCCTCCGACCCGAAGGCGGAGTTGTGGTTAGTGAACCAATATATAGGAATATAGCCCATGCCCCCCGTGCTCTTTGCCGAGTTAGGCACCCAAATGAGGTTGAAATAGGTGGAATATTCGGGAGCGTTCTTTTCGAGAACGGTCCAGCGGGTGTCGGAGTACGAGTCCCAGGAGAACCCCTGGAGCATAACCCCCTGATAGTCGGCGGGCCAACCCTGGCCAATGGCCGACGGCACGGCGACAGCCGCCATCGCGGCCGCCAAAAGCGGAATCCTTAATGAAAACATACTAATTTAAGGTAAGATAACGTAAGTAAGAATCAATCTCCCGCAAAGATAGCGCTTTTCCCCGAATCCCCCAAACCGAACCATAACCGCACCGCACGCAACCGAACCACCGCATTACCTCCTCGCCGCCACGGCGGCTCGCACCGGGAACAGAACACACGCGGCCTGGTTTCTTGCCCTTCCTTTTTCTACTTTCTTTCCCCTTCTTCCCTTTTAACTTTTTGCCATCCTTGCTTTTTGCCTTATCCCCAGTCCGAGGGGGCGTTCTGTTCCCGGTGTGAGCCGCCGCGGCGGCGATGGGGCAGCGGGCCAAGGGAGCGGGGGCAGTCAGAGAATGAGCCGGGGGCCGTAGGCCAGGTGCTCGGCCAGGCGGTTCATCAGGAGACAGGCGTCTCGGAAGCGCTCGACCCGCAGGGGCTCCGCGGGGGCGAGAATAAGCATCCGCCCCTGCGAGCAGAGGTTGAAGCGGCGCTCCTCGGGCTTGAAACGCTTACAGAAAGGTTGGTGCTGGATGTGGATAATACGACCTCCGAGCCGCTCAGCCTCCTCCCTTATGGCCTTTTCCTCCGGGGAGATGAAAGGCGACACGAGCACCCCGCCGTTGGCGGCGTTCCAGAGCCACTCTTCCCTGAAGGCCTCGCGTTCGGCCGGGGTATGGCGGGTGCGGACAGCGACGGCGCACTTCATCGGGTCGCGCAACAGAAAGAGGTTGCCGTAAGCGCTCCAGCGGGAACCGAAAAGCTCGATGTCGCGCATGGTGCTGAAAAATTCCGGGTAACGGCGGCGCATAGCCAGCCGATGAGGGTTCTCGCGTATATATCGGAAGAGTGTGTCGAGGTCGCGCCCAGGATGTAGGTAGCGGTCGGTGTACCCCTCCTCGAAAACCACTGCCGCCGGGTCACCCGCGCTCGCCCTCCACCGGCGCGTTATCGCCCCTTTGGGAAGCCCTATGTAGGTGCCGAGCGGATGCGGGAGGCGCTTGGTAACCCGAATCAAAATATGCGCGTGGTCGGGCATGACGACATACTGGTATACCTTGAGCGCCGTGCAATGAAGCGGCCAATCGTAGATTTCCTTTTGAAGTATCCGCCCCAGGGAGGAGCGCTCGACCTTGGCGCATCCCGGCAATCCGGGAGCGATGGCGGGATCACCGGCCAGCGAGCCGTACTCTTGCGCGGAGGGGTGCTTGCGCAGTATTATATGGTAAATTCCTGGCGCGGCATAGTCAATCGACCGGGAGCGCCGGTTGTAAGCGCTCTCGAACACCGCCTTGCCGTAGCCGCAGCCTCTTCGAATATCCATATAACTCAGTATCGTTTGCGCGAATATAGGCATATTTTTCCTGGCCGATGGTTGCCGTTTGCGGAAAAACACTAACTTCGCGTATACTTTTTTAACAAAGCACACAATCCAATCAATTAACACCAATCTGTATGGAATTCAAGAAGTTTATGGGCGCTGCGCTGATGGCGCTGGCTATCGGAGGAGGCTTCGCTTCCTGCTCAAGCGACGACGATGAAAAGGAGTCGACCCAGACTCTCGCGACCCCGAAGTATGAGGAGGACGCGGCCCTGTTCGTGATCGACTCACCCTCCAGCCCCTACGGCTCCGTGGAACTCACCTCGGCGGGCTACTATATCGTAACCCCCTCGGAGTTTGTAAACCACGCTCCCGCGAAGAAGGCGGGGATGCTCAAGGCTGTGTCGCGCACAATCCAGATTTACGAGGGAAAATACACCAAACAGGGCGACAACACCTACGTCCTCGATGGTTTCGGCACAATCACGGTGACCATGGACGGCGAGACCGCCGCCAGCCTCGACTTCTCGCTCGACAACGGCAATGACTTCACCCTCCAGGCCGAGCGCCAGACCCAGTACGCCGACAGCAAAATGACCAACAACCTCTGCCGCAGTTGGGAGATAACCCGCTACCGCCTAACCATCAAGCTCAACGGCCGCAAGATGTTCGACAAGGAGGTGGCCATCAACAAGCTCCAGGACCTGTATGACGCCCTCCACAAGGCCGACCCCGACTGGGAACCTGGCGACGAGGACGATGTTGACATCTCCGAAATGCCCCACCAGGTAATTTTCACCAAGGCAGGAACCTATATGGTTAAGTACAACGACCAGAGCCTGGCCGTTTCGACCTGGGGTTGGGAAGACACCTCGAAGGGGCTTCTGCGCTACTCATGGGATTACGAGCACCTCTATGATCCCGATGCGAGCGGCGTGGTGACCATCTCGTTCCCCGGCAACGGCCTTATGAAGCTCGCCGAGAGCTATATCGAGGAGGACGAAGAGGACAGCTACGTCCAGACCGGCACCTGGACCATGCGCCAGATTTGAATCTTACACGCCCCCAACTGCCCGATGCAAAGGTTAAAAATACTTAAACAAGCGAGAATTTGTGTTAAAGTATAAGGCCATAGCTCCGGGGCGGGGGTAATTGCCCCCCGATTAGTTGGCGGGATGGGAAAAAAAGCGTAACTTTGCGCTAAGTTATCGGAGGAAGCTTGACGGCTTCCTCTATTTTGTTGTGTATTAGTAACAGATGCCGCTCCTGGGGCCGACGCCCGACTCGCGGGGCAGGCCAATCAGAAAAAGATGATAGACAAGCAGGATGTGCTCCGCGCCGCGGAGCAGGCCATCGAGGGCACCGACCTCTTCATAGTCGACGTGAAAGTGAACGCCGGCAACGCCATCGTGGTGGAACTGGACTCCCCCGGGGCTATGGACCTCGACACCGTGGCCGCCGTGAGCCGCTCGATCGAGGGCGCGCTCGACCGCGACAAGGAGGACTTCGAGCTGGAGGTCGGTTCGGCCGGGCTCACCGCCCCCTTCAAGGTGCGCGGCCAGTTTGACAAAAACGTGGGCAACGAGGTAGAGGTGCTCACCGCCGACGGCCGCAAGCTCCGCGGAACCCTGGTGGAAACCACCGACGAGGGGTTCACCATCAACTTCAAGGTTAAGGAGAAGCCCGAGGGTGCCAAGCGCCCCGTGATGGTCGACAAGGCCGAAACCTTCGCCTACGCCCAGGCCAAGAAGGTAACCTACTGCATCGACTTCAAATAAAACGCCACATACTTTAAACCCAAGCATAAAAACCCAAAATAAGATATGGCCCGCAAAGAGGAAACCCCCAACATGGTGGAGCGTTTTGCCGAGTTCAAGGAACTGAAGAACATCGACAAGACCACTATGATCAGCGTACTGGAAGAGTCGTTCCGCAACGTGCTCGCCAAAATGTTCGGCACCGACGAGAACCTCGACGTAATCATGAACCCCGACAAGGGTGACGTGCAGATCTTCCAGAACCTCGAAGTCGTACCCGACGGCGAAGTCGAGAACCCCAACCTCCAGATCTCCCTCACCGACGCCCGCGCCGACAACGACCCCGAAGTCGAAATCGGCGAGGAGCACACCAAGGAAATCATCTTCGCCGACTTCGGCCGCCGCGCCATCCTCACCCTGCGCCAGACCCTCCAGTCGAAGATCCTCGAACTCCAGAAGGAGGCCATCTACGCCAAGTTCAAGGACCTCGAAGGGGAACTCGTGACCGGCGAGGTCTACCAGACCTGGTCGCGCGAGACCCTCCTGCTCGACGATGAGAAAAACGAGCTCCTCCTCCCCAAGAACCAGGCCATCCCCGGCGACTTCTTCCGCAAGGGTGAGACCGTGAGGGCCGTGATCGCCAACGTCGACAACAACAATAACAACCCGAAAATCACCGTTTCGCGCACCAACGAGAACTTCCTCCGCCGCCTCTTCGAGCTGGAGGTGCCCGAAATCCACGACGGCCTGATCAACATCCGCGCCGTGGCCCGCATCCCGGGCGAACGCGCCAAAATCGCCGTCGAGAGCTACGACGACCGCATCGACCCCGTGGGCGCCTGCGTGGGCGTCAAGGGCTCGCGAATCCACGGCATCGTGCGCGAGCTGCGCAACGAGAACATCGACGTGATACCCTTCACCAACAACCCGTCGCTCTTCATACAGCGCGCCCTGTCGCCCGCCCGCGTGTCCTCCATCCGCCTCGACGAGGAGGAGAAGAAGGCCGAGGTGTTCCTCAAGCCCGACCAGGTGTCGCTCGCGATCGGCAAGGGTGGCCTCAACATCAAGCTGGCATCCATGCTCACCGGCTATGTGATCGACGTTTACCGCGACGTCGAGGAGAACCCCGGCGAGGAGGACATCTACCTCGACGAGTTCAAGGACGAAATCGACGAATGGGTTATCGACGCCCTCAAGGACATGGGCTGCGTGACCGCCAAGAGCGTGCTCCGCACCGACCGCGAGGAGCTCATCAAGCGCGCCGACCTCGAAGAGGAGACCGTCGACAACGTCATCGCTATCCTCCGCGCCGAATTCGAGGAGGAACCCGAGGCCCCGGCCCAGCAGGAGGCCCCCGAAGCCGCCCAGGACGCCCCTGAGGAGGCTCCCGAGGAAACCACCGAGGCCTGAGGCCCTCCTCCCGCGGGGAGCCCCGGCGGCTCCCCCCACCCCACTCTCCCTAAACAAATTCCGACAATTAACCCCTATTCATGGCGAGAACTAAAATAAGCAAAGTAGCAAAGGACCTCAACGTGGCGCTTCCCACGGTGGTGGAATTCCTGCGCGGCAAAGGAATCGACGTTGACGACAACAATCCCAACGCCCGCATCGAGGACGATGCCGTAGACGTGCTCTACAAAGAATTCAAGACCGACAAAGACCAGAAGCAGAAATCCCACCAGTTCTCAAACGAACGGCAGCAGCAGAAAGACAAGGACAAGGAGACAGCCAAGTCAGCCGCCGCGCCGCAGGGGCCTGCCGAAATCAAACTCACATCGGAGATCAACAAACCCAAAATACTGGGCAAAATCGAGCTTGACCGCCACGGCAACCCCGTGAAACCCAAGCCCGAACCCGCTCCCGCGCAGCCCGCCGCACCCGCGGTAGAGGCCCCCGCGCCCGCCAAGGCCGAAACCCCTGCCGAAAAGCCGGCGGCTCCCGCCACCGAGGCTCCGAAGGCCGAGGCGCCCAAAGCCGAATCACCCAAGGCCGAGACCCCGGCTCCGAAGGAAGCCCCCAAGGCCGAAGCTCCGGCCCCGGCACCCGCTCCCGAGGTTAAGAAAGCCGAGGAGCCCGCTCCCGCCCCCAAACCGGCTCCCGCCCCCGCGCCTGAGAAGCCCGCGGAGAAGGCACCAGAGAAATCCGCCGCGGAAGCTCCCGCGCAGCCCCTACAGGCCGCTGCCGAGGCTCCCGCCGCGGAGGCCAAGACCGCCGAGCCCGAGGTGTTCACCCTCGGACTCCCCGAGAACCGCCCGACCATCAACGTGATCGGCAAAATCGACCTCTCGACCATCAACCAGACCACCCGTCCGAAAAAGAAGTCGAAGGAGGAGCGCCGCAACGAGCGCATAGCCAAGGCCCAGGGCACACAGGGTGCCGGAGCCGACGGTCGCCAGAAGCGCAAGCGCATCGGCGGCAAGGAGAAAATCGACATCGAAAAGACCTCGCAGCAGAACGACCGCGGCAACAACGGCGGCGCTAACCGCGGCGGGGGAGCCAACAACGCCAACGCCGCCAACGGTGGCCAGCGCCGCGACGGACGCGGCGGAGGTCGCGACCGCGGTCGCGGCAACCGCGACAAACGCGCCGAAGTCAACGAGGAGGACGTGCAGAAGCAGGTACGCGAAACCCTCGCACGCCTCACCGCCAAGGACAAGGGCCAGAAGAAGGGCGTGAAGTGGCGCAAGGAGAAGCGCGAGATGATGGCCGAACGCGAGGCCGCCGCGGCTGCCGAGGCAATGGCCGAAGCAAAGGTACTGAAGCTCACCGAGTTCGTTACCGCCAACGACCTTGCCAACATGATGGATGTGCCCATCAACAAGGTTATCGGCACCTGCATGAACCTCGGCGTGATGGTATCGATCAACCAGCGCCTCGATGCCGAGACCATCAACATCGTGGCCGAGGAGTTCGGCTACAAGACCGAATTCGTATCGGCCGAGGTAGTGGAGGCCATCGCCCAGGAGGAGGACTCCGAGGAGGATCTCGAAGCACGTCCGCCGATCGTGACCGTCATGGGCCACGTCGACCACGGTAAGACCTCGCTGCTCGACTACATACGCAAGGCCAACGTGATCGCTGGCGAGGCCGGAGGCATCACCCAGCACATCGGCGCCTACAACGTCAAGCTCCAGGATGGTCGCCACATAACCTTCCTCGACACCCCGGGCCACGAGGCATTCACCGCCATGCGTGCCCGCGGCGCCAAGGTAACCGACATCTGTATCATCATCGTCGCCGCCGACGACGACATCATGCCCCAAACAATCGAGGCCATCAACCACGCCTCGGCTGCCGGTGTACCCATCGTATTCGCCATCAACAAGATAGACAAGCCCGCCGCCAACCCCGACAAAATCAAGGAGCAGCTGGCCAATATGAACTACCTCGTTGAGGAATGGGGCGGCAAATACCAGAGCCAGGATATTTCGGCCAAGAAAGGCACCGGGGTCGACGAACTCCTCGAAAAGGTGCTCCTCGAAGCCGAGATGCTCGACCTCAAGGCCAACCCCGACCGCAACGCGACCGGCTCGATCATCGAGTCGAGTCTCGACAAGGGCCGCGGCTATGTGGCCACCGTGCTCGTGCAGAACGGCACGCTCCGCGTAGGCGACATCATCCTGGCCGGAACCCACTTCGGAAAGGTGAAGGCCATGTTCAACGAGCGTAACCAGCGCATCAAGGAGGCCGGCCCCGCTGAGCCCGCCCTTATCTTAGGCCTCGACGGCGCCCCCACCGCGGGCGACACCTTCACCGTGATGGACACCGAACAGGAAGCCCGCGAAATCGCCACCAAGCGCCAGCAGCTCCAGCGCGAGCTCGGCCTGCGCACCTCCAAGCGCCTCACCCTCGACGACATCGCGCGCCGTCAGGCCCTCGGCTCTTTCCAGGAGCTCAACGTCATCGTCAAAGGCGACGTCGACGGCTCGATCGAGGCCCTTTCCGACTCGCTCATCAAGCTCTCCACCCCCGAGGTGCAGGTCAACGTGCTCCACAAGGCCGTCGGCGAGATTTCCGAGAGCGACGTCACCCTGGCCGCCGCTTCCGACGCCATCATCATCGGCTTCCAGGTGCGCCCCTCGCAGGCGGCACGCCGCGAGGCCGAGCGCGAAGGGGTCGAGATACGCCTCTACTCGGTGATCTACCAGGCCATCGAGGAGGTCAAGGACGCCATGGCCGGCATGCTCGCCCCCGAACTCAAGGAGGAGATCACCGGCTCGGCCGAAGTGCTCGAGACCTACAAGATTTCGAAGGTCGGCACCATCGCCGGAGCCCTCGTGCGCGAAGGCAAGATCAAGCGCTCCAACAAGGTGCGCCTCATCCGCGACGGCATCGTGCGCTACACCGGCGAGCTCGGCTCGCTCAAGCGCTTCAAGGACGACGCCAAGGAGGTCGTGGCCGGTCTGGAATGCGGTCTGTCCATCCAGGGCTACAACGACATCCAGCAGGGCGACATCATCGAGGGCTTCGAGGAAATCGAAGTGGCCCGCACTCTCTGATCCACACCGCGGTGACTACCGTACACCTCAACTTAGGTTCGAATATCGGCGACAGCCGCTCCCTGCTGGAGCTGGCTGTCGCCGCCGTTTTCACGCTCCACGAGGGGAGCGACGCCCCCCGCCGCTCCTCGTTCGTCGAGAGCGAGCCCTGGGGCTTCGAGTCGGCGAACCGCTTCACCAACATCGGCGTTGAAATAGATACCTCCCTCCACCCCGAGGAGCTCCTCGACCGGCTCCAGGAGATTGAACGGGTGGTGGCGCCCCCCGACAACCGCCACCGCGAGGCCGACGGCTCGTACCGCGACCGTTACCTCGACATCGACATAATATTCTACGGCACCCTGTGCCTCTCGACCGGGCGGCTCGAAATTCCGCACCCCCGCTGGCGGGAGCGACCTTTCGTATGCGGCCCGGTAGCCGAACTTCAAACATTCAAACACCTGCTCACCATATGAACAGAACACTCTCCATGAACAGAACACGCACCAAAGGGCATTTCGCGGCCCGCCTGATAGCCCTGCTGGCTCTGCTCCTGCCCTGCGCCGCCCTCGCGACGGCGGTCAAGGATGTGAGGAACGTACACCTCGAAAACCGCACGCGCTACGTCAGCGACATGGCCGGGGCTATGTCGGCCGAAGGGGTAGCGATGGCCGACTCCCTGCTGTCGCAAATCTGGCAGACCTCCACCGCCGAGCCGGTTGTGGTGATCGTGCCCGACCTCGACGGCGAGGATATCGACGACTATGCGACCGAGCTCTTCACCTCCTGGGGGATAGGCAAGAAGGACCGCGACAACGGCGTGCTCGTGCTCATCTCCGTTGGTGACCGCGAGGCGGTGATCCGCACCGGCTACGGCGCCGAGGGGGTGCTCCCCGACGCCCTCTGCTGGGGCATAATACGCAACGATATGGCCCCACGCTTCAAGGAGGGTGACTACGACCGAGGCGTGCTGGCCTCGCTTATGACCATCCACAAGGCCATGACCGAGCCGGAGGCCCGCGAGGAGCTGATGTCGAAGTACGCCAACGATGCCGGGGCACGCCGCGGCGGCGACAGCGACGGCGCCGAGCTCTGGAACGCCTACGTCGGCTTCGCCGTCGTGGCCGGGATAGTGATGCTCGTGCTCGCCATAGGCGCCTGGGCCTCGGGCCGGGGCAAGGACACCGAGACCGCCTACGCGAAACTCTCCCGACTGCGCCTACCGGCCATTATGGCGGCCTTCCTGACCCTCGGAGCGGCCATTCCGGCACTACTCCTCATATTGGTGCTGATGCGCCGCACAAGGCTTAAAAAACGGCTCTGCCCCAACTGCTCCCACAAGATGGACCGCCTCGACGAGGCTACCGACAACCGATACCTCACCCCCGCCCAGGACACCGAGGAGCAGCTCAACTCCGTCGACTACGACGTATGGCTCTGCCCCAACTGCGGCGAGACCGACATAATACCCTACGTCAACCCCCACTCCAACTATTCGGTGTGCGAGCGCTGCGGTGCCAAGGCCAAGGCCCTGGTGGAGGACCGCATCCTCCGCCAGCCCACGGAGTACGCCGAGGGCGTAGGCACCCGCGTCTACGAGTGCCGCCACTGCCACAACCGCACCAACACCAACTACCGCCTCCCGAAGAAAGCGGCCGCCGTGCCCCTGATCATCCCCGGCGGGGGTGGCGGAGGTTTCGGCGGCGGAGGCGGCTTCTCGGGAGGCTCCTTCGGCGGCGGTATGACTGGCGGCGGCGGTGGCCGCGGCGGCTGGTAACCGCCCCCCAACAACCAGAACCCAACCAGCAGCCCCGGCACCTGAGCGGTGCCGGGGCTGCTTTGTGAATTATGGGAGAGAATCGGGTGGTTTGGGAGGCTTGGGTGTTATGGGTGTTATGGGAGGCTTGGGAATTATGGTAGATTTGGGAAGCTCCCATTATTCCCATAATTCTCATTATTCCCAAGCCTCCCATAACTCCCATATTTCCCACAACTCCCATAATTTCCAAGGAATCCAAGGGGGCCGGGGCCTCCGCGGGGTGGCAATAAAAAAGCCGCGGCCCGGGCAGGTCGCGGCTTATGGTGTTGAAGATGGGTCGATATTACTTCACTGCGGGGTTGGCTACCTTCTTCTTGTTGGTGAGGTAGGCTACCGGGGTGGCGATGAACATGGTGGCCAGGGTACCGGTGACTACGCCGAAGAGCATGGCGAAGATGAAGGAGCGGATGGAGTCGCCACCGAGGATGAAGATGCAGGCGAGTACCAGGAAGGTCGACGCGGAGGTCATGATGGTACGGCCGAGGGTCTGGTTGAGCGACTTGTTGATGGTGGTGAAGAAGTCCTGCTTGGGATAGAGGGCGGTGTTCTCGCGCACGCGGTCGAACACTACCACGGTATCGTTGATCTGGTAACCGATCATCGTCAGGATGGCGGCGATGAAGGTCTGGTCGATCTCCATAGCGAACGGCATGATGCCCCAGAAGAGGCTGTAGAAGCCGATGATGGAGAAGGCGGTGAAGGCCACTGCGGCGAGGGCGCCCAGCGAGAAGGCAACGTTGCGGAAGCGGAGCAGGATGTAGAGGAACATCGCGATGAGCGAGAGGATTACTGCCACATACGCCTTGTTGCGCATATCGTTGGCGACGGTCGGGCCTACGGTCTGCGACGACATAATGCCCTGAGTCTCGTCGGTGGTGGAGAACTGTTCGAGGGTCATACCGGCGGGGAGGAGGCCCTCAGCCTTGAAGGTATCGTAGAGCTTCTGGGTGATTTCCTGCTCGATGGCGGTAGCCTCCTCGGTGGAGCGGATCTTGTAGTTGGTGGAGATACGCACCTGGTTGGAGTTCTCGATGGTGATCACGGAAACAGAAGCCACCTCGCCGTCCTGGTTGAAGACGGGGCTGAGGGTGCGGGCGAGCTGGTCGGTCTGCACGGGCTTCTCGAACTTGACAACGTAGTTGCGGCCGCCGGAGAAGTCGATGCCCTGGTTGAGGCCGCGCACGAAGAGCGAAATCACCACGATGGCGACGAAAGCGCCAACCACCATGAAGGCAACCTTGCGGGCGCCGAGGAAGTTGAAGTTGCTCTTGCGGAAGAGGTTGCGGCTGAAGCCGGTCGAGAAGGTGAGCTTGCTGAAGGGCTTGCTCTTGGCGCCGAGGATGAAGACGATGCGGGTCAGGTAAACGGCGGTGAAGAACGAGCAGATAATACCGATGATCAGGGTGGTGGCGAAGCCCTTGATGGGACCTGTTCCGAAGAAGAGGAGGATCACGCCGGTGATGATCGAGGTAAGGTTGGAGTCGAAGATGGCCGAGAAGGCGTTGGAGTAACCATCGGCGATAGCGGTGCGCACGTTCTTGCCGTTGGCGAGCTCTTCCTTGGCGCGCTCGAAGATGAGCACGTTGGCGTCAACCGCCATACCGAGGGCGAGCACGATACCGGCGATACCGCTGAGGGTGAGCACTGCCTGGAAGGAGGCGAGGATGCCGAAGGTGAAGAAGAGGTTGCAGATGAGGCCGAAGTTGGCTACGAGGCCGGGGATGAGGCCGTAAATCACGCACATGAAGATCATCAGGAGCACCAGGGCCATAACGAACGACCAAATGCCCGACTCGATGGCCTGCTGGCCGAGCGACGGACCGATAACCATGTCGGAGATGATGTCGACCTTGGCGGTCATCTTACCCGACTTGAGCACGTTGGCAAGGTCCTGGGCCTCTTCGACGGTGAAGTCGCCGGTAATCTGCGAGCGGCCACCTTCGATAGCCTGACGGATGTTGGGGTAGGAGTAAACGAGGTCGTCGAGCACGATGGCCACGGGCTTGCCGATGTTGGCCTGGGTCACGCGGGCCCAGTCGCGGGCGCCTTCGGCGTTCATATTCATCGAAACGACGTTGCCCTGCATCTGGTCATAGTCGCTGGAGGCGCCTACCACGCAGGAGCCGTCGAGGGCGGGCTTGCCGTTGTTGGAGCGGAGGGCGATGAGCTGGTAGAACTCGATGGTGCGGTCGCGACCTGTGACGCTGTCCTTATAGGTCTGCACCATGGGCTTCACGCTCCAGCGGAGCTTGAGGTTGCTGGGGAGGAACTGCTTGGCCTCGGCGGAAGCGAGCATCGAGTTGATGGTGTCGCGCGATGCGGCGGGGGCGTAGCCCAGGATGGGGGAAGCCTCGTTGGTAATCTGGATGAACTCGCGGAGTCCGGCACCGTTGGCGGCGCGGAGGGCGTTGTCGAGCTGGGCTACCTGTCCGGCGATTTCGGCGGCGGTGTAGGTCTCGTAGAATTCGAGGTTGGCCGAGCGCTGGAGGAGCTCGCGGACGCGCTGGTGTTCCTTAACGCCGGGGAGTTCGAGGAGGATCTGGCCGTCGTTGTCCTGGAGCACCTGGATGTTGGGCGAAACCACGCCGTAGGCGTCGATACGGGAGCGGAGCACGTTGGTCGCGGAGTTGTTCACGCGGTCCTTCACTTCGTTCTTGAGGATCGACTTGACGTCGCTGTCGCTCTTGCCGGGGGCCACTACCGAGTTGAATACCACGGAGAAGTCGGCGCCCTTATTGAGGTTGCGGTACTGCTCCACGAAGGTACCCACATAGTCCGATGAGTGGTTTCCGCCGATGATGGAGTCGGTTTTGGCGAGCGCGAGGTCGAAGTCGGCGTCGGCGTCGGAGTTCTTCATCGAACGCAGCATGTCGGGCATCGACACCTGCAGAATCACGTTCATACCTCCCTTGAGGTCAAGGCCGAGGCCCACGCCCCACTTCTGCACTTCGGCGTAGGTGTAGCCGAGCCATACGGGCTCCTTGCTGATGGAGTCGATGTAGGCTTTGTAGGCCTTGTTGTACTGGTCGGAATTGTTGTTTCCGGCGATGGAGAGGGCGTGCTGTTCGGCTTTGGCCTCCTCCTTCGAGCTAACTACCGAGAAGGAGAGGTAGAACAGACACACCAACACGAGGAAAATCGCGATCACACCGGCAATGATGCTTCCGAGGGTTCCTTTGCTTTGCATGTGTTAGAAAATGTGTATTTAATGTTATTGTTTATTATTTTTCGTTGGTCGGGCGGGCGCCTCGGGGGCGCCCTGAGAGGGTTTGGCGCGGGGGCGCGCGTGCGGCCTCAAATGGTTGGGGGCTTGGCAGTTACGGCAAGCCCTAAGGGGCATCGGCACCTTCATCGGGCGCAAATGCCTATTTTTCAGCGTGCAAATATACGAATTATCCCCCTATCCTCCAATTTTTTTACCGAAAATCGGGAAAGGGGGGAAGGGGGGCACGAGTGAAGAGTGAAGGGTGGAGGGTGAAGTGGGAAGAGTGAAAGTGGGGGGCTCAGAGCTTGAGCAGGAGCATGCGCCAGATCGTCAGGGTGAAGATTTTGAGGTCGAGCCAGAGGGAGAAGTGGTCGATGTAGTAGATGTCGGCGCGGACGCGGTTCTCCATATCCTCCAGGCGGGGCGTCGGGCCGCGGAAGCCGTTGATCTGGGCGTAGCCGGTAAGGCCGGGGCGCATCTCGTGGCGCCGCATATAGTCGGGTATCAGCTTGGAATACTGCTCGGTATGGTAGAGCATATGGGGCCTGGGGCCGATGATCGACATATCACCCTTGAGCACGTTGATGAGCTGTGGGAGCTCGTCGAGCGAGGAGCGGCGCAAGAAGTGGCCTATTGGGGTCACGCGGCGGTCGCTGTCGGCGGCCTGGGCGGTGTCGGCCTCGGCGTTGACGTACATCGAGCGGAATTTCAGCAGGTCGAAGTCGCGGCCCTTGTAGCCGGTGCGCTTCTGTCGGAAGAACACGCCGCCCTTCGACGTGAGGGCTATCCACAGACCTACGACAATCCACACGGGCAGCAGCACGAGCAGCGCCAGCGCGGAGAAAACAATGTCGAAAAATCGTTTGACAGCTCTTTGCATATGTTGTGCGGGAGGGCGTGAATCAGCCGTCCGAAACTATAACGTTAACAAAATCTAATTATTGCTCGCCGGCTTCTTTTTTTGCTACCTTTGCGTAGAAGTCAACTTAAGTATTATAACAACCGCGCCCCCGTTCCTCCCCCATATGGATGAAAAATATATCGTATCGGCCCGCAAGTACCGCCCGTCGACGTTCTCGTCGGTGGTCGGGCAGAAGGCCCTTACAGCGACCCTGCGCAACGCCATCGCGACCGACCGCCTGGCCCACGCATACCTCTTCTGCGGCTCCCGCGGGGTGGGCAAGACCTCTTGCGCCCGCATATTCGCGAAGTCAATAAACTGCGCCAACCCCACCCCGGAGGGGGACCCCTGCAACGAGTGCCCCTCATGCCGGGCCTTCAACGAGAACCGCTCGCTGAACATCATCGAGCTCGACGCGGCCTCGAACAACGGCGTGGAGGATATACGCTCGCTCACCGACCAGGTGCAGATACCCCCCACCGAGGGTAAGTACAGGGTGTTCATCATCGACGAGGTGCATATGCTGTCGTCGGCAGCGTTCAACGCCTTCCTCAAGACGCTGGAGGAGCCGCCGTCGTATGTCATATTCATCCTCGCGACCACCGAGAAGCACAAGATCATACCCACCATACTCTCGCGCTGCCAGATCTACGACTTCGCCCGCATCACCGTGGGCGACATCACCGACCACCTTGCCTATGTGGCCCAGAGCGAGGGTATCAAGGCCGAGCGCCCCGCCCTGGGGGTGATTGCCCGCAAGGCCGACGGGGCCATGCGCGACGCGCTGTCGATTTTCGACCAGGTGGCGGCCTCGTCGCGGGGCGACATCACCTACCGCTCGGCCATCGAATCGCTCAACGTGCTCGACGAGCGCTACTACTCACGGCTCTTCGACGCCTTCCGCGCCGGCGACGTGCCATCGGCGCTGCTGATCTACAAGGAGGTGCGCGACCGGGGCTTCGACTCGCTATTCTTCGTGAACGGCCTGGCCCAGTACCTCCGCGACCTCATGGTGGCCCGCGACCCGAAAACCGCCTCGCTGCTCGACACCGACGACGAGACCCGCGCGGCGATGGCCGCGCAGGGCGCGCTGCTCGACCCGGAATTCTTCTACTCGGCGATGAGTCTCTGCAACGAGGCCGACATGGCCTACCGCACCGCCTCGTCGAAAACATTCCTCGTTGAGCTTCTGCTCATCAGACTGTGCCAACTAACCGGCCCCTCCCCCATCTCTGACGGCTCCGGGGAGGGGCGAGCCATAAAGAAAATCGAGCCGGCAACCACTACCGCCATCCCGGCACCCGCACCCGCCGCGGCGACCCCGGCGCCTATGCCGCAAGCAGCTCCGACTCCGCGACCGCAGGCTCCGGCTCCCGCCCCGAGACCTGCCGCGCCCCAGAGGCCTATCCCCGCGACCACGCGCAGGATGCCCGGAGGCCTGGCCCACACCCCCTCGATGCGCGACGCCCTGGCCGACAAGACCCCGGCGAAGCAACAGGAGGAGGCGCGCCAACAGGCCGCGAGGGTAAACCGCCAGCCGTTCGCCGACGACGCCCTGATGGCCATCTGGCACCGCTACGCCGCCGAGCGCCCCAAGCAGCACCTGCTGGTGAACACCATGCGCCAGGCTCCACCGAAACGGCTCGACCCGCGGGGGGAAGTGTTCACCGTCACGGTCGAGAACCAGGGGCAGGTCGACCTCCTCACCGCCGAGATGCCCGAGCTGCTGAACATTGCCCGCTCCGAGCTCCGCAACGACTATATCGAGTTCGAAATCAACGTGTCCGACAAGGCGCTCGCCCCCACGGCGTGGACCGACCGCGACCTGCTGGCCCATATGGTTGAGAACCATCCCGGGACGGCCGACTTCATCCGCACGCTAAAACTCTCGCTATGAAGCGCTTCATAATCGTCGGTGCCTCCTCCGGGATAGGGGCCTACTGCGCCCGCTCTCTCGCCGAGGCGGGGTACCCGGTAGGGGCCGCGGCCCGCGACGCCGCCAAACTGGAGGCACTCCGACGGGAGTTCCCGGAAATGATAGTCACCGAATCCATCGACATCACCTCCCCCGACGCTCCCGAGGCCCTGAACCGCCTGATAGCCAAGCTCGGGGGGATGGATGTGTACTTCCATGTAGCCGGAATAGGCTACGACAACGACTTTTTCGCCGAGGAGCCCGACCTGCGCACCGTCGATACTAACGTCGCGGGCTTCACCCGTATGGCCGATGCCGCCTGGCGCTATTTCGCCGAGCGCGGAGGCGAGGGGCAGATCGCGGCCATCACCTCCGTGGCGGGCACGAGGGGCATCGGCACCCTGGCCTCATACTCGGCCTCGAAAGCCTACCAGCAGCACTACCTCGAAGCGATGCGCCAGCGTGCCCGCGCCTTGGATTACCAACTGACGATTACCGACATACGTCCCGGATGGGTGCTTACCCCGCTCCTTCCGGGGAAAACCTCGGACTACCCCCTGGCGATGACCGCCGAGCGCGCCGGCCGACTGATAGTCAAGGCCCTCCTGTCGCGACGAGCGGTCGTTACTGTCGACTGGCGCTGGCGCGCCATCTGCGCCCTCTGGCGCCACCTGCCCCGCTTCATCTGGACCCGCCTCCCCCTACCCCATTTCCCCTTAGGCGGGAAGTAAAGAAAGTGAAGCCCAAGGTCGGAGACCTTGTACAAAGTTAACCCCACCATAAGCGGCGTATGCTGAAGTGCACCCCAAAAGTTAGACACAAAACTTTTGGGGTGCCTTATGTACAGAC
>CAJUKE010000015.1 GCA_910587075.1 uncultured Muribaculaceae bacterium | reverse complement strand
TCAAGAAGAAGCGCCGCAAGGGCTATCGTCGCAAGAACGGCCATCGCCAGATGTTCTCCCAGGTAGTGATCAAAGACGTAATCGCATAACCCATTAAAAATCTAAGACAGCAACATGGCACATAAGAAAGGTGTAGGCTCGTCGAAGAACGGCCGTGAGTCGGAAAGCAAACGACTCGGTGTTAAGATTTTTGGTGGCCAGTACGCCAAAGCAGGCAACATCCTCAAACGTCAGCGCGGAACCGTGCACCACCCGGGCCTCAACGTAGGCATGGGCAAGGACCACACCCTCTACGCGCTCATCGACGGCACCGTGGTGTTCACCAAGGGCAAGGAAGGCCGCCGTTTCATCAGCGTGACCCCCATCGCCGAGGCATAACCCCCTCCGCGAATCCGCTCCGCATTCAGGCGGCCGCCTCTGAGCGCTTGGCGCGCAGGCGCGGCCGCCTTACTTTTAGAATCAACTCACGCCGGCCCCCCGGCTTAACCCAAAAAACTGAAATTCCCATGGCAGACAATAACAACAAGCAGCAGGAACTCAAAATCGAGCTCACACCCGAAATCGCGGGCGGCAACTACGCCAACCTCGCGGTGATTTCCCACACACCCGGCGAGTTCTTCCTCGACTTCATCGCCGTGGCTCCCAACATGCCCCAGGCACGCGTGCAGAGCCGCATCATCATGAACCCCGAGAACGCCAAGAACCTCCTGTTCGCCCTCCGCGACAACATCCAGAAGTACGAGTCGACCTTCGGCGAAATCACCCGCAAGGCCCCCAAGAACGGCAACCCCGGCAACGGCGGCATCCCCAACCCCTTCCAGGCTTAACCCCGAACATCACCCGCCGATGGATCTGCAAATCTATAACTCGCTGTCGCGCGCAAAGGAGTATTTCCGCCCGCTCCACGAGGGGAGGGTCGGTATGTACGTCTGCGGCCCGACCGTCTACGGCGACGGCCACCTGGGTCACGCCCGCCCGGCTATCACCTTCGACGTAGTGTTCCGCTACCTCACCCACTTAGGGCTGAAGGTGCGCTATGTGCGCAATATCACCGATGTGGGCCACCTGGAGCATGACGCCGACGAAGGGGAGGACAAAATCGCCAAGAAGGCGCGCCTGGAGCGTCTGGAGCCTATGGAGGTGGTGCAGCACTACCTCAACAGCTACCACCACGACATGGAGCGCCTCAACGTGCTCCCCCCCTCGATCGAGCCCCACGCCTCGGGCCACATCATCGAGCAGCAGCAGTATATTCAGGCCATTCTCGACGCGGGCTACGCCTACGTCAGCGACGGATCGGTGTACTTCGACGTGCGCAAGTATAACGCCGACCACCACTACGGCAAGCTCTCGGGGCGCAACATCGACGAGCTCCTCTCCGAGACCCGCGCCCTCGACGGCCAGCAGGAGAAACGCGAGGCGGCCGACTTCGCCCTTTGGAAGAAGGCGGCTCCCGAGCATATAATGCGCTGGCCCTCACCCTGGAGCGATGGCTTCCCCGGGTGGCACCTCGAATGCTCCGTGATGAGCGAGAAGTACCTGGGCGAGCAGTTCGACATCCACGGCGGCGGCATGGACCTCAAGTTCCCCCACCACGAGTGCGAGATCGCGCAGAGCGTGGCCCATAACGGACACGACAGCGTGCGCTACTGGATGCACAACAATATGCTGACCATCAACGGCGAGAAGATGAGCAAGTCGATGGGCAACTTCATCACGCTCAACGAGTTCTTCACCGGCAACCACGAGCTGCTCCAGCAGCCCTACTCGCCGATGACGATCCGCTTCTTCCTTCTGCAGGCCCACTACCGCTCGACGGTTGACTTCTCCAACGAGGCCCTCCAGGCTTCCGAGAAGGCCTACGCCCGCATGATGGAGGGGTGGAAGCGCCTTGCCGACCTCAAGGCCGCCGCCGAGAGCGATATGGACGGTGAGATCGCCAAGATACGCCAGGCGTGCTACGACGCGATGAACGACGACTTCAACACCCCGGTGGTCATCGCCCACCTGTTCGAGGCGCTGTCGCTCATCAACAAGGCCCGCGACGGCCATATGCGCGCCACCCAGGCCGACATTGACGCCCTCAGGGAGCTCTTCGACACCTTCCTTTTCGAGATTCTCGGA
The DNA here is from genome assembly GCA_910587075.1 of uncultured Muribaculaceae bacterium. Classification (GTDB taxonomy): domain Bacteria; phylum Bacteroidota; class Bacteroidia; order Bacteroidales; family Muribaculaceae; genus UBA7173. Next base: position 62,858 of record CAJUKE010000015.1, on the reverse strand, counting down.
ATGCTCCCCGCCGACGGGGCCGAGGGTGGCGAGGGCGCGCTGGCACCTTATCAGGAGGCCGTGAACCTGCTGCTCGAAGTGCGCGCGCAGGCCAAGGCCGCCAAGGACTGGGCCACCTCCGACCTGATCCGCGACCGCCTGGCCGCGATAGGCTTCGCCGTGAAGGATACGCGCGACGGCTCGTTCGAGTGGTCGCTCAACAAGTGAACCGAGGCGTCTCCGGGCTATGGACCTGCAGGGATTCGGCGAGCTGATGCTCGGTAATCTGCCGTTTGAGCCTACCGACCAGCAAATCAAGCTGGTGGCTGCTCTCTCGCGCTACTGCTCGGCCTACACCGCCGGGCAGGACCGGGTGTTTATCCTCAACGGCTACGCCGGCACCGGCAAGACCTCGGTGATGGGTGCCCTGGTGCGCTCGCTCCGCGCCGTGGCCATGCCCACCGTGCTGCTGGCCTCCACCGGCCGCGCCGCCAAAGTGCTGTCGTCATTCACCGGCCAGCCCGCGTTCACGATACACCGATACATCTACAACGCGCCCGCCGTTTCTCCCGACGGGCGCGTTCACGCCTCGGTCAAGCACAACCCGCACCGCAACACGGTGTTCATCGTCGACGAGGCCTCGATGATCGGTGACGACGAGGGCCCCGGGCGCTCCAGCCTGCTCCAGGACCTGCTGATGTATGTGTTCTCGGGCATCAACTGCCGCCTGATTCTCGTGGGCGACACCGCCCAGCTCCCCCCGGTGGGGTTCGAGGAGTCGCCCGCGATGACCTCCGAGGCTTACAAGCGGTTGGGCATCAGCGTTACCCGCGCCACGATGACGCGCACCGTGCGCCAGAAGGCCCGCTCGGGCATCCTGTACAACGCGACCGCCCTGCGCCGCTCCATGCTGGAGGTGCCGATCCCGGTGCCGTCACTGCGTACCCGGGGGTTCGGCGACGTCGCGGTGGTCGAGCCGGAATCGCTCCAGGAGGTGCTTGAGGACGCTCTCCGCGAGGTCGGGGCCGACCAGGTGCTGCTTGTGACCCGCTCGAACCGCCGGGCGGTCGACTTCAACCTCGCCATACGAGGCATAATCTACGAGCACGAGGAGATGCTCGCCCCGGGCGAGCGCCTCATGATCGCCAAAAACAACTATTACTGGACCCGCGGCCACGCGCAGATTGACTTTATCGCCAATGGCGAGGTGGCCGTGGTCGAGAAAATCTACGGTACCGAGGAGCGCGACGGGTGCCTCTTCGCCAACGTGGAGCTGAACCTCCCCGAAAAGGGGTTCACGATCGACGCCAAGTTGTCGCTCGACTGCCTGACTTCCGACCAGGCGGCGCTCGGCTGCGAGAAGCTCCAGACCATCGCCACCCGGGCGCTGGCCGACGATGGCAGGTTGGACGCTTCGGCCGCCGCGCAGCGCGACACGCTGCGCAAGGACCCGTACTACAACGCTTTGCAGGTGAAGTATGCCTACGCCGTCACCTGCCATAAGGCCCAGGGTGGCCAGTGGGACTCGGTGTTCATCGACATGGGCTACATCCCCGCCGACGCCTACCGCACCCTCGACCTCCACCGCTGGCTCTACACCGCCGTGACCCGCGCCACGCGCCGGCTGTACCTCATAAACCCCACCATCCCCATCACGGAGTAGGGGCATAGCGCGGCAACAATTCCGCAAGGTCGGAGATTTCGCATAACTTGCGACCGGGGCTTCATTCGCGAGAAATCTCCGACCTTGCTTTCTATCATACGAACGCCTCACCTTCAGCGGCTATATGCCGCTGAAGGTGAGGCGTTCAATGTGTTATGGGGTCAATCAGGAGATCAGAGGCGGGCCTTGATGGCGGCGGAAGCTTCCTCGTAGCCGGGCTTGTCGAGGAGGGCGAACATATTGCGCTTGTAGGCCTCCACGCCGGGCTGGTTGAAGGGGTTCACGTCGAGGATGTAGCCGGAGATGCCGCAGGCCTTCTCGAAGAAGTAGATCAGCTCGCCGAAGTACTCCTCGGTGAGGGCGGGCACGGTGATGCGGATGTTGGGTACGCCGCCGTCGACGTGGGCCAGGCGGGTGCCGAGCTCGGCCATCTTGTTCACCTCGTCGACGCGCTTGCCGGCCAGGAAGTTGAGGCCGTCGAGGTTGGCTTCGTCGGTGGGGATGACGGTTTTGTGGGCGGTAGATTCAACGGAGAGCACGGTTTCGAAGATGGTGCGCTCGCCTTCCTGGATCCACTGGCCCATGGAGTGGAGGTCGGTGGTGAAGTCGACCGACGCGGGGAAGATGCCCTTGCCGTCCTTACCCTCCGACTCGCCGTAGAGCTGCTTCCACCATTCGGCCAGGAAGTGGAGCTTGGAGTTGTAGTTCACGAGGATCTCGATCTTCTTGCCGGCGCCGTAGAGGGCGTTGCGGGTGGTGGCGTAGAGGGCGGCGGGGTTGTTCTCGACACCTTCGGCGGTAGCGGCCTGCATGCGGCGGGCGCCGGCCACGAGGGCGCGGATGTCGAACCCGGCCACGGCGATGGGGAGGAGACCCACGGGGGTGAGCACCGAGAAGCGGCCACCAACGTTGTCGGGGATGACGAATGTCTTGTAGCCCTCCTCGGTGGCGAGCTGGCGCAGGGCGCCGCGTGCGGCGTCGGTGATGGCCACGATACGCTTCGAGGCTTCGGCCTTGCCGAGCTGGCTTTCGAGCTGCTCCTTGAGGAGGCGGAAGGCGATGGCGGGCTCGGTGGTGGTGCCCGACTTGGAAATCACGATGATGCCGAACTTATGCCCCTTGAGGAGGTCCTGGAGTTCGTAGAGATAGTCCTCGCCGATGTTCTGTCCGGCGAAAATCACGCGGCAGCGGCGGGCGTCACCTTCGGGGCGGAGCTGCGAGAAGGAGTCACTGAGGCCCTCGATCACGGCCTTGGCGCCCAGGTAGGAGCCGCCGATGCCGATGGCAACGACGTAGTCGCAGTTTTCGCGGAGGTTCTTGGCGGCCTCTTCGATGTCGGCCAGGTGGGCGTCGGTGATTTCGGAGGGGAGGTTGACCCATCCGAGGAAGTCGGCGCCGGCGCCGGTGCCGTCGGCGAGCATCTTCATCGCCTTTTCGGCTGCGGGGTTGAGTGCCTTGATCTGCTCGGCGGAAACGGCGCTGAGTGTGTCTTTAACGTTTACTTCGATGGTATTCATTGGTGTATGTTGTTGAGTTTGATTCTTTCTGTTGTCATAATTCCCCCTGCTCGACCCCGACGCACACGCGTTCGATTATGGCGTCGTCGGCGTTTTTCTCCGGGCGGTATTCCCCTTTGAGGCTCACGCCGAACAGTTTGCCGAACCCTTGCCAGAAGCTCGCGCGGAACGAGCCTAAGAAAGCTTTCACGATGTCGTAGCCGCTCTGGTTGGTCTCCCGCTGGATCAGCTTCACCAGCATCCGGGCCTGCCCCTTGGTGAATCGCTTCAGGGCGGGCTTGTACTGGCGGAAAATCGCGCCCTCCATCTCCTTGAGATACGCCTCGCGCTCCTTCTGGGTGGGGAAGGTTTCGAGGTACTCGTAGGTTTCGAGGAGCGTCGCGCTGATGAGCTTGGCGTAGGGGAGAGCCTTCTTCACGTCGCGTACGGTGCGCCAGTAGAATTCCTCCTGCTTGCGGTTCTTGAAGCGGAGCTTGGGGAAAACGGTGATGTCGTTGAAAATCACCACGAGCACGGTGTCCCCCTCCGGGGTTACCGTGTGGTACTTCCCGCGGTACACGGGCTTGCGGCCGCTTCCGGGGTTGTCGATTGAGGGTGTCTGCGCCTCAAGCTCCTGGAAGTCGGCCCCGAAGGCTCCGGCGGCCGCGACAAGGAAGGCGAGCGATAGCAGAATATGTCGGATCGATAGGTTTCGCAATCTGGAGAGAGTTTTTTCTTTTTTTCGGGGCTGTATATAAGCGGTATATAGGTGAAACGGAGAAAGCGGGTGTTTTATTTCGCGGCCGAGGGGGGAGTGTGATCGGTCGGGGGGTAGTCGATGGTGTAGTGCAGTCCGCGCGACTCCTTGCGTTCCTTAGCCTGGCGCATGATGAGGTAGCCTACGTTGATGATGTTGCGCAGCTCGCAAATCTGCCGCGAGGCGGTCGACGACTTGAACAGGCGCTCGGTCTCCTCGTAGAGGATGTCGAGGCGGTTCCATGCGCGGTCGAGGCGCAGGTCGGAGCGCACGATGCCGACGTAGGTGCCCATGATCTGGTTCACCTCGCGGATGCTCTGGGTAATGAGCACCATCTCCTCGGGGTGGCGCGTGCCCTCGTCGTTCCAGTCGGGTATGTCGGCGCGGAGCTCGTAGTGGGGCGCGTTTTCGACGGCGTGTCGCGCCGCGGCGTCGGCGTAGACCACCGCCTCGATCAGCGAGTTGGAGGCCAGGCGGTTGCCTCCGTGGAGCCCGGTGCGCGAGCACTCGCCCACGGCGTAGAGCCTCTTGATCGACGACTCGGCGTTCTGGTCGACGCTGATGCCGCCGCAGAGGTAGTGGGCCGCGGGGGCCACGGGTATCGGCTCCTTGGTGATGTCGATGCCGAGCTCCAGGCAGTGGGCGTAGATGTTGGGGAAGTGGCGGCGGGTCTCCTCGGGGTCCTTGTGGGTCACGTCGAGGAACACATGGTCCTCGCCGCGCTGCTTCATCTCGGAGTCGATGGCGCGGGCCACCACGTCGCGCGGGGCCAGCTCCATGCGCTCCGGGTCGTAGCGCTCCATGAAGCGCTCGCCCGCCAGGTTGCGCAGTATGCCGCCGTAGCCGCGCATGGCCTCCGTGATGAGGAAGCTGGGGCGGTCGCCGGGGTGGAAGAGGGCCGTCGGGTGGAACTGGATGAACTCCATATCCTTCACGGTGCCCTTGGCGCGGTACACCATCGCGATGCCGTCGCCGGTGGCCACAAGCGGGTTGGTGGTGGTCTGGTAAACGGCCCCGACGCCGCCGGTGGCCATCAGGGTCACGCGGGCCAGGAACTTGTCGACCCGCCCGTCGGGGGCGAGGACGTAGGCTCCGTAGCAGGTGATGTCGGGGGTGCGGCGCGTCACGACCTTCCCCAGATGGTGCTGGGTGATGATCTCGATCGCGAAATGGTCCTCGTAGATGTCGATGTTCGGGTTTGCCTTCACCGCCTCGATGAGGCCCCGCTGTATCTCGAAGCCGGTATTGTCGGCGTGGTGGAGGATGCGGAATTCCGAGTGGCCCCCCTCGCGGTGGAGGTCGAAGGAGCCGTCGGGGCGGCGGTCGAAGTTCACGCCCCACTCAAGAAGCTGGCGTATCTGCCCGGGAGCCCCGGTCACCACCTTCCTCACGGCCTCCGGGTCGGAGAGCCAGTCGCCGGCCACCATCGTGTCGCGGATATGCTTTTCGAAATCGTCGACTTCGAGGTTCGTAACCGAGGCCACGCCCCCCTGGGCGAGGGCCGTGTTGGCCTCTTCGAGCTTGGTTTTGCACACAAGCGCGACCTTTCCGGCGTGAGCCACTTTCAGGGCGAAGCTCATTCCGGCGATGCCGCTGCCGATCACTAAATAGTCGTATTCCCTGGTCATTGCTTCGATTGTTCACAAGGGGTGGCCCCCGGAGGGGGAGCCTGGTAGGAGAGCGCCGGGAAACCCCTCGCGCCACTCAGATGCAAAATTAGCGTTTTCCGCTCTGAATCGCAAAAAAAATGTCGAGCCGCCCCGTTTTTCCCCGCCGCCCTGCCCCCGCGTCAGTGCCGCCGCCCTGCCCTGTGTCGACAAAATATCGACAATTCGCTTTGATTTTGCCTGATTAATCGCTAACTTCGCCGCTGTATATTAAATATGAGAACCACTACCCCCCCCATATGTGCAAAACTATCGCCAAAGCCTTTGATAAAGCGAATCCATATAAGCTTATTGCCGCCGCGGCGATGCTGTTTGTCAGCGGGGATTGCTTCGCGCAAAACTCACTGAATGGTTGTGTGAGAGACTCGCGCAACCAGCCGCTTGAATTTGTGGCCGTGAGGTTTTTGAAGCCTGATTCGAGTTTCGTCAAATCCGCGGTCACCGACTCCGTTGGGCGTTATGAGCTCACGGGCATAGCGGAGAATGCCGGATTTGTCGGTTTTTCTTCCTTAGGCTTCGAGCCCGCCCTCGCCGAGGTGTCATTCTCAGGCCATGAAAGCCTTACGGTTGACATGGTTATGAAGGATGCCTCCTACGCCCTGGGCGAGGTCGTGGTCGAGGGGGAGCCGGTGATAAGGAGCGAGAAGGGGCACATAGTCGCGATACCCGGCGCCGAGGAGAAGCGCCACGCATTCGGCGGTTACGACCTGCTCAACAGCCTCAAGATACCCGGAGTGACGGTCGATAAGGCGACGGGCGAGGTGTCGGCCCTGTTTGGCAGCGCGACCCTCTACATCAACGGCATCAAGGCTTCGGCCCGCGAAGTGAGGGCTATCCGCTCCAAGGACGTGCTGAGGGTGGAGTATTACGACGCGCCAACGGGGCAGTACGTCGGGGAAAACGCCGTGGTGAACTTCATCGTGCGCGAGTACGATACCGGGGGTTACGCGGAGGTCAACGGCGAGCAGAAAATCGGCTTTCTCGACGGAGCGTACAACCTCGCCGGCAGAATCTCTCACAAGAACACGACGTGGCAGGTCTACGGCGGTTACGCCCTGGGCGAGCATGACTCGGACCGTGCGGACGGCGACGCTCGGTACAACCTTGGCGACGCCACGGTGACACAGCGGTCGCGCACGGCCTCGGGCCGCGTGAGAAACGACAAGGCGTACGCGCAGGTCGATGTCACCAACGCCAACAAGAAGCGCGTGATCCAGGCCTCAGCCGCTTACAACCGCGACAACACGCCCTTCAGCCGTTCGACCGAGAACATCGACTATACTTACGGCTCCGACGCGCGGGAGCTTTCCGAAAGGCGCGGTGAGACGGCGAGCCGCGGGCAGAAAGGGAGCGCGAAACTCCACACGCGGTTCAATCTCCCGGCGCGCCAGTTTTTCGAGCTAACAGCGCAGGGCGCGTATACGAGGAACGACTATTCCTACGACCTTACCGAGCGGTGGGTCGGGAGCGGGGAGTACCGCATCGACAACAGCTCGGTGGAGCATCGGTGGAACGCCGATGTCACACTGGCCTACGGCAAAACCTTCAAGCGGGGCAACTCCATAGCGGTCAAACTCATGGATTTCTTCAAGGACAGCCGCGCCGACTACCGCGGCACGAATGTTTCCAGCTCGGCTCTGTGGAGCAACGAGGAGTTGCTGTTCGTGCAATATGACCAGCCGATAGGGAAGCGCACGCGGCTGATGCTGCGCCCCGGCGTGTCGGCCTTGCAGTATCGACAGCGGGGGAGGGATCAGATAAACCTCTTCGCGCCGCGCCTCAACCTCAGGTTGACGTCGGCGATTGCCGACCGCCAGTTCCTGATGGTGTCGTGCAACATAGGCAACTCCTTCCCGAGCCTCGCGAGCCTGTCGACCGCCGAGCAGGCCGTCAACTCCCTGCACATCATAAAGGGTAACCCCGACATCGACAACACCAAGCTCTATCAGGCGTTGGTGGTGTACGGCTACAACTCACAGCGCGTCGGCCTTCAGGCCATGGCCCAGTACCAGTTCAACCACAAGTTGCCGGTAAGCTGCTATGTGGCCGAGGCCGACAGGGTTGTGGAGAGCTGGCGCACCGACGAGAACTCCCACTATCTGAACACCAACCTCTCGCTGACATACCGCCCCCTCAAGGCCCTGAGTCTGCAACTGAGCGGCGGTTACAACCTGTACGCCTACCGCGGCTACCAGGACGCGAGTGTCGGAAGCTGGGAGGGGAAGTTCAACGGCTCGTACTACATCGGCAATTTCGGCGCCAATCTCTGGGTGTCGACCCCTCAGAACGTCATGGGGATGGACCTGGCCAAAGTTACCACCCCGTGGAAGTACGGCCTGTCGGTATCCTACGCGCTGAGCCATTGGCGCTTTGAGGCGGGCACGGAGGCGCCGTTCACCAAGAACGCGAGCTACAGGTTCGTCTCCTATAATCCCGTCTACAACTACGCCAACACGCTCGTGTCGCGTACGGCGAGCCGCCACGGCTTCGTCAAGGTCGCCTACAGCTTCGACTTCGGCAAAAAAATCAAGAAGGACGCCTTGAAGCCCGCCGAAACCCAACTCGAAAACTCGATTCTGAAAGCCAAATAGCTCTCCGCGGGCAACTTTGTCCTCTCCGATTTTGTATATATTGTATACATTATATATCTTTGTCGGGAAATATTGAAAACACTATGGCAACAGCGGTAAATGTAAAGCGTAAGAATATCGACCTTCCAGTCGAGACGCTGCGTAAACTGTCAATAATGGCGGTGGCGCAGGGTAAAAGCTTGAAGAACTACATCGAAACGATACTGATTTCCAAGGCGGATTCCATCGCGGTCGAAGTGAAGGAGAATCCCTCCCCTTCCGGCGACAAGTGGTTTGATGACGCGGAGAATATGGAATCGGTCAAACGCGGCATCGCGGAAAAGAAAGCGGGCAAAGGCCGTGCCTACACAATGGATGAAATCAAGGCCATGCTTGGCGTATGACTTATGAGCTGATATTGCTGCCGGAGGCTGAAAAGCATCTGAAAGAGTGGCAAAAATCCGGGCAGAAGAAAATTCTCAATAAGATTGTGGGGCTGTTTGCCGAACTCCGTGAACATCCGACTTACGGGACTGGCCAGGTAGAACAGCTCAAAGGGGATTTGGCGGGATATTGGAGCCGAAGGATCGATAAGGGCTCACGAATGATTTATGCGATTGAGGAGGAAAGGGTTGTCGTCTCAGTAGTATCTCTTAAAGGCCATTACGGCGATAAGTAGCGCGGCTTTCTTCTACCGGCTGGAGCCCGGGGTGTTGTCGTGCGTTTTTGCGAATTTTTTGCGATTTTTCGGGGATGGGGGCGGAAAAATTTTTAAACAGTTTCTTAATCGGAAATTTGTTGTTAACTTTGTAGTTTGATAACAGAAACCCCTCTGAAACCGAGCATAAAACTGAAATGAGAGTAAAGATACACCGCGAGGGCACCCATGTGCTCACCGTTCTGCTCGCAGCGCTGCTGCTTCTCAACCTGCCGCTGTGGATCTGGCTGCCGCATATGCGTTGGCTGGCCGCGTCGGTCAGCGTTCTGTCATTGGTGTTCTTCCTGCTGGTGGTGAACTTCTACCGCTCGCCGCGCCGCCATTTCCCCGGCAACCCGGTCAACGCCGTGGTGTCGGCCGCCGATGGCAAGGTGGTTGCCCTGGAGGAGACCTACGAGGGGGAGTACCTGAAATGCCGCTGCATACAGCTCTCGGTGTTTATGTCGCCCCTCAACGTGCACGCCAACTGGTTCCCTGTTGACGGCGAGGTGGTTTACTCAACGCACCACAATGGCCGCTGCCGCGCCGCATACCTCCCGAAGTCGAGCACCGAGAACGAGCGCTCGACCGTGGTGATCCGCACCCCGGAGGGGCAGCTCGTGCTTATGCGCCAGGTGGCCGGGGCTATGGCCCGCCGCATCGTCACCTACGCACAGCCTGGCGTCGAGGCTTCGATTGAGGACCATATGGGCTTCATCAAGCTCGGGTCGCGCATCGACCTGTACCTGCCCCTCTCGACCGAGATTTTCGTGAAAATCGGCGACCCGACCATAGGCGGCATCACCCAGGTGGGGCTCCTCCGCCCCGACGCCGCCCCCGCGGAGGCATAAGCGCGGCCGAGCCAGTTTCCCAACAAAACGCTTTTTGACGATGAACGTAATCACCCGCTCCATACCCAACACAATCACCTGCTGCAACCTCATAAGCGGCGCGGTGGCAATCACCTTCGCCTTCAGCCCGTTCGAGCAGTTCGGCCCCCTGGCGGGGTACCAGTGGGTGTGGGTGTGCATAGGGCTCGCCGCAATTTTCGACTTCTGCGACGGCCTCTCGGCCCGCCTGCTGAAGGCTTACTCCGCGATGGGTAAGGAGCTTGACTCCCTCTCCGACCTGGTGAGCTTCGGCGTGGCCCCTGCGATGCTGCTGTTCAACCTGCTGCGCGCCTACAGCCCCGCGGGCTGGCTCCCTTACGCCGCGCTGCTGATACCCGTTATGGGGCAGCTCCGCCTGGCCAAATTCAACATCGACGATTCGCAGGCCACCGTGTTCCGCGGACTCCCCATCCCCGCCGAGGCGATCTTCTGGATTGGCGCCACGGCCTGGATTGTCACCGAGCCCTCGCTGGTGTCGTTCGGCCCCGCCTGGCTCTCGGCCCTCTGCTGGTGCGCCCTGATAGCCGCGGCCTCGCTGATGATGGTGGCCCCGGCGCGTATGTTCTCCCTGAAACTCAAGAACTTCTCGCTGAGCGAGAATTTTCCCCGCTATCTGCTAATCTTCGGGTGCGCCGCGTTTGTTGTATTCTTCGGGGTAGCAGGTTTCGCCCCGGCCATCATTCTGTACATAGTGCTGGCGCTCATCTTCAAGTAATCGCCCGCGGAGCGTGGCCCCGTAGAGGCTGACGGCGAAACTCTTTCCCCAACACCATCCGGCCCGCGATGACCTCGGGCCGTTAATCCCTTGAATGCGATGATTTGGATAATACTTATAGTAATTCTATTCTATTTCGTGGCGCGACCCGCGTGGCGCGTCTATAAGGCCTACCGCGACCCACAGAAGGCCATGGAGGACTTCCTCCGCCGCAACGGCTTCACAACTGCCGCCGACAGCGCCTCCGGCGAGGCTCCCCGCCGCGAAAAAGGGCGCAAGGGTGGATGGAGCGCCCCCGCTCCCCGCCGCAAGAAAATCGACCCCGCCTCGGGCGACTACGCCCGTTTCACCGAGCTCCCCGCCGACCCCTCGGCTCCCTCGGCCACAACCACCGAGACCTCCATCGAAATCGAGTCGCAGACCATCGACGTCACCTGGGAGGAGCTTCCCCCCTCCGGCAACTGACCGCGGGCTCTCCCGCGCCTCGCCGCGCGTCGGGTTTGGCGCGGTGCGGGGCTGCGATGGCCCGCTTTATAGCCCCGGAACAATCAGCCAGCTGACATAGCTTAGCAGCGGCAGTCCGACGAAAAAGAGGACGGCGCTGAGGATGAGTTGCGACCTTGACTCCCGGGTTACGGCTTTGTAGAACGCCCGCGAGGTGGCACCAAGGGCGAAAATCCATAGGACTATAAAGGAGATGAGCGCGGCGCAATTGGCGACCGTGAGGGTGACCCCTTGTCCGTTAGCGGCTATTTTGGCAAACAGGTTCTCGATGCCCGTGAGAATCACCGCGGCGAAACCGATGAAAATCAGGGAAAAGAGAATGCTTGCGGCGATCGACCATCCATCTTTCGTGGTTATCGAGCGCCGGATAAACCGAATTAAGCCTACGATTAAGCCGATGAGCAACAAGGCGCTCAGTATCCGCCCCGCGGTAACGACGAAGCCGCTCCAGGTGCCCTCCACAACCATATCACTTACGGAGAACGCCTGAAACAGGCTGTCGGGCGACCGACTTATGCCAAGCTTGTCAAACGGCAGTATGAACCACGACAGAATAGCAGCGGCGACAAATAGCGCGGCGTATCGCAGAGCCGATCCATATTCCCGCCGTCGCAGCGACTCGCAGGCGAAAAATGACAGTTGGCCGAGCGCGACCAGGCAGTAGAGCGTGATGAACACGCCCCATCCGATAACAAAGTAGCTTATAATCGCCGAACTTGATATATCCATTTTGTAAAAGAGTTGATTGAGGGGCTGTAAGCAGCCTTCAATGGTTGACCGTCCGCAAAACTACCTATTTCGCGGTGAACGCCCAACTCTTCAGCGGAATTTTTTAGCTTTTGATAAGGGTTATGCGAATGAAATGTCAAGCGTGGCTGAAGCCGAAGAGTAGCCCCCATGAAATGAATGCCCATAAGGCTAACGTTAATGCGCAGATGGCCAACAGGCAGAGTCGTTTCATATCGGAGGTCTGCTTAAAACGGCGATATTGAACCCATAGGTTTCTGATAACTATCCCCCAGACTATAATGAACGCTGCGGTAAGAGCCACCTTGGCAAACAAGCTGCCTTCGCTATTTGTGTCCAGGCGGAAATCAAGCGATGGCTGGCCGTTTGTCAGTAGGAATGATGTGCAGAGCCATAATATTGGCACGCAGACCACGGCAAGTGCCACCGACCGCCACACAATCCTCCTGTCGCCATGCCTGCCTGCGGAATAGGCCACTTTTGCTATAGGTATCAGGCATATCGCCCACACGAACGCGAACCAAGCCAATGAGGCCGCCCGCCATAATACGTTGCTATCCATAGAAATCCATCATTTTTGTGAACTTCAGCTATTCTTGATGGATGTCAACCCATCAAGAATAGCATTATTAACTCTAAGCGTGTGAGGCAATACAGTACGAAAAGTGCGCTATTGTTACAATTGCGGCTACAGGACCTATCGCTTTTACCAGGAATGTACGAAACGCAGATGTAATTAGCCCTACAGTCCATGCTTCATAAGCGGTACCTACGAGAGCGTGTAAAATGTCAAATCCAGCTGCTTCTAAGGCGCATCGGCCAACAGTTCTCCAGGTTATTGTCTCTGTTTCGTATTCCTCATATGGATGGGAGAAGATTGACGGGTCTATGAAGATTTGGTCTAAGGGGTCGCCATCGACTTGGCTCTCTTCTTCCTCTGCCAATAATAGAGTGAATACGACGAGATCGCTCTCTTTGGCATGATTAGCGAGAAGCATTGATGATATATCGGTATCAGTGAATCCCTTGCTTTTTAGATACTCCCTTGCGGAAGGGATTAACGGCGATAAAGCATCTTCGGCTTCGCTATCAGAAATATTTATCTGATAGTTGAATGTGCCATCGTATGTAAGGCTTATTTCTGAACCTGTCTCTTGAATCAGGTCCATTAACCATCGTGGTGTTATTCTTGAATTCGGGATGGGGCGGTGCCCCCAATTGAGGGAATCGACAAAAATGGGGGTGAACCCTGGGCCAGGATCGCGGGGACCGAAGGCGGTTGTGTCGATTTTCCCGATACCCCCTATTATACCAGCCCTGCTTAGCGGTTCTGTGATTGGATGATCGAGAACTGATGGGAGATTGTCGTGGAACGACGAGAGTAGGTCAGATGCTTGGTTTGGCTTGGATGTTGTGTTGTTTTGATTAGTCGTAAACTCAGGGGCATCGTTTTGACACGATGAAACACCAAGAGCCACTACGGAAAGAATGGCTATCCCGGTTAGGATGTAGATTAGTTTTTTCATGACGAAAAAGGTTGGAGGGTTGTGATTAGTTGAATTGATTCGGGGCGCTCCGATGTCGCAAAGTTAGGGAAAGGAGGGGGTTGGTCGCGGGGTGTTCTTTGGTGGGAAAAAGGGATGGATGACGATAAATCGACTTTTGACGGGAATTGCCGCGGCTTCCGTTGGAGATTACCGCTTTCCGGAGCTTGAAAACAGGTGGAAAAGGGCTTATAGGGGGTGGAAAACCGTCATAAAGGTGGAATTTACCCCTGTCGCAAGCAAAAATTCCACCAAGAGGAGGCTATGAGTAAGGAGGAAAACGCGGTTTTGGGAACGGTTTTCCACCTATGGCAAGGGGAATCGGGGTATTGAGCGAGGTGTTGAGCGGAGTGCTGAGGCGTGTGTTAGTGAAAAGTGAAATAAACAGCGATATAATAACGGCACCGCGCCAGGCCTCGGGGAGGGGTTGGCGCGGTGCCTTGTTCTTTGGGTGGGAGTTTCTTTTGGAGGGAGTCCTTTGGAGGGGATGGCTTGTGCCTTCCGAAGGGGACGGTGGGTCAGTGCTTCTTGGCGGGGTCGCAGGTGAGGCCTACGCCGAGCTTGCTGAAGATTTTGTGGTCGACTTCGCCGAGCATCACGGTGCTGTGAACCTGGCAGCCGTTGAGCTCTGGGAGCTTCTCCAGGGCGCGGCGGCAGAGCTCGTCGCGGGGTGAGAGCACCGAGAGGGCCACGAGGACCTCGTCGGTGTGCAGCCGCGGGTTGCGCCCTCCGAGGTAGGTGAGCTTGGTGTGCTGTATCGGCTCGATCAGGGCCTGGGGTATGAGCTTCACGGAGTGGTCGATGCCGGCGAGGTGCTTCACGGCGTTGAGTATCAGGGCGGCGCTGGGGCCGAGGAGCGCCGAGGTCTCGGCGGTGATGATGGTGCCGTCGGCAAGCTCGATGGCCGAGCAGGGTACCCCGCTACGCTCGGCGCGGGCGCGTGCGGCCCCTACCGGCTTGCGGTACTCGGGCGTGATTTCAGCCTGGCGGAACAGGAGGGCGATTTTGTTGACCTCGGCCTCGTTGCCGTCACCCTGGGCCATATGGTTGAGGGCGGTGAAGTAGCGGCGGATAATCTCCTGGCGCGAAGCCTCGCGGCACACGGCGTCGTCGCTGATGCAGAACCCTACCATGTTGACCCCCATATCGGTGGGCGACTTGTAGGGGTTCTTGCCGTAAATCCCCTCGAAGAGGGCGTCGAGCACGGGGAAAATTTCGATGTCGCGGTTGTAGTTGATGGCCGTTTTGCCGTAGGCTTCGAGGTGGAAGGGGTCGATCATGTTCACATCGTTGAGGTCGGCGGTAGCGGCCTCGTAGGCGATGTTGACGGGGTGCTTCAGGGGGAGGCTCCACACGGGGAAGGTCTCGAACTTGGCGTAACCGGCCTCGACGCCGCGCTTATTCTCGTTGTAGAGCTGGCTGAGGCATACGGCCATCTTGCCGCTGCCGGGGCCGGGGGCGGTGACGATTACCAGCGGGCGGGTGGTCTCGATGTAGTCGTTGCGGCCGAACCCTTCGTCGGAGTCAATCAGGGCCACGTTGGTGGGGTACCCCTCGATGGTGTAGTGGCAGTAGGTGCGTATGCCCATGCGGTCGAGGCGGGCGCGGAAGGCGTCGGCGCTGCTCTGGCCGTTATAGTGGGTTATCACCACGGAGCTTACGAGGAATCCCCGGTTGCGGAACTCGGTGCGCAGGCGCAGCACGTCCATGTCGTAGGTGATGCCCAGGTCGGAGCGCACCTTGTTCTTCTCGATGTCGCGGGCCGAAATGACGATTACGATTTCGGCTTTGTCGCTGAGCTGCTGGAGCATGCGTAGCTTGCTGTCGGGCTGGAAGCCGGGGAGCACGCGCGAGGCGTGGTGGTCGTCAAAGAGCTTCCCGCCGAGTTCGAGGTAGAGCTTGTTGCCGAACTGGGCTATGCGTTCCTTGATGTGCTCCGACTGTATTCGGAGGTATTTCTCGTTGTCGAAACCTTGTTTCATATATCTTCTTTAGCCTAAAGTAACTGTTCAAAATTATTTTATACTAACGGGTCTGATTATTTCAATATTTCTCCGGCAAAATTTTTGAATCTTTTCCTCTCTTCATCAGTCGTGTAGCTCGCTACACTCCTTCTTCATCGAGAAAAATCTTCTAAAAATTTTTCTCGGATAAATATTAAAATAATTTCGACCAGTTACTTAGAGTTTTTTCTTTTGCGATTGAGGCGGCGGCGCAGGGCGCGGACGGCGATGCGGGCGCGGGAGCGCAGCGAGTGCCACAGGCCGCTTACGGGGGCGTCGAGGTCGGCCTGCAGAGGGTCGGTGAACGAGGGGAGCTGCGGCGCGTCGCCGAACTGCTCGGGGTAGACCACCAGGAGGTTGTTGCGCTCGCAGTGCTGCTGCAGAAGCATCGGGATCTCGGCCAGGTCGGCCGAGTGGCTCACCGAGTTGGCGCGGGCGCCCACGACCACCATCAGGTCGTCGTCGAGCACGCGGTTGGCCAGAAGAATGAAGTCGTCGAGGCTCTCCATCGGGCGGTATTCGCGTCGCACGCCGATGTCGGCCGCGGCAATCACCCCCTTTATCAGGGGCTGTTGGGAGCTCTTGCAGCAGAATATCAGGCGGCACCCGATTTCGCGGGCGAGCGAGCTTATGGTGAGCACCCAGCGGGAGAACCCTGTCTCGTACTCGGCCTTTTCGGGCACGAACACGGCTATGCGGGTCACGGTGTTCAGGGGGATGTAGCAGCGCGACACGAGCACCATCCTGTTGGTCTGGCGGAGCAGTTGCTCTATTTTCGAGCCGAGGAAGGTGTCGATCACCGTTGCCTTGCGGTGCATGCCGAGCACCACCTCGTTGATGTCGCGCTCCTCGATCACGTTGAGCAGGCCGGTGACGGTGTTGAGGTCGTAACGCTCAATGGTGTCGAGGCTCGCTGCCGCGGCTGCTGCTGCTTCCTGGGCCAGGCGCAGGGCGTTGCGCCCCAGGGCGCGGGAGGCGGGAGTGGTGTCGTTGCGGACGTGCAGGGCGTACATAAGGTCGGGCGAGGCCCCCCCGCGGTTGACGCGCGACAGCAGCGCCAGCTCGACGAGCGACGCGGCGGTGATTGGGTTGGCCACGCCCACAAGGGTACGGTAGCGACGGTTGGCGGCGGCTTGCTCCTGGGCCGACTCGGGGCCGATGGCATTGAGCACCCGCACCTTGATTTTGGCCGCCGCGGCCGAGGCTACCACCGGGGCTATGGCGCAGGTAACGAGGATCACGAGCACCGTGCCGTTGAGTATCGTCTCGTCCATCATCCTCGACCCGTCGGGGAGTATCATATTGTAGCCGATGGTTACCACGGCCAGGGCCACGGCGGTATGGGCCGTCGTGAGGCCGAACATCATGCGTCGGTCGGCTCCCTCCATGCCGTAGAGCTTCTGCGCCCCCCAGGCGGCGATCCATTTGCTCGCCAGGGCCACGGCCATCATCACCGAGGCCACCCACAGGGTGTTACCCTTCACAATCACCCCGACGTTGATCATCATACCCACCCCGATCAGGAAGTAGGGGATGAACAGGGCGTTGCCGACGAACTCAATGGAGCTCATCAGCGCCGAGTTGGCGGGTATGTAGCGATTGAGCACCAGTCCGGCGAAGAAGGCTCCGAGCACCGGCTCGAGGCCGATCGCCCCGGAGAGCCACGCCGAGAAGAACACCATCGCGAGCACGAATACGTATTGCGTCACGCGGTCGCTGTAACTCTTGAAGAACCAGCGCGCAACCCGCGGATAGGCGTAGAGCACGCCGCCGCAGTAAAGCGCCAACTTGCCCACGAGCCAACCCATCGACGACAGTTGGAACTCGCCCGTCGCGTGGATGTTGACGCACGCCGCCAGCACCAACAGGGCGCCTATCACGGCTATGATGGTGCCTACCACGGAGATAAGCACCGCCGGGCTCTTGGTGACTCCGAAACGGGCCGCGACGGGATAGGCTATAAGGGTGTGCGAAGCGTACATCGACGCCAGGAGGAAGGCCGTGAGCCACCCCGTGTGGAGTATGTAGACGCTCGCCACGACCCCCATCGCCATCGGTATGAAGAATGTGAGCAGCCCGAAGCCGAGCCCGCGGCGCAGGTTGAGCCGCAGGTGGAACATATCAATCTCCAGCCCCGCCAGGAACATCAGGTAGAGCAGCCCCACCTGGCCGAAAATGGCGAAGGAGCTGTCGCTGTCGAGGATGTTGAGTCCGTAGGGGCCCACGATGATGCCCGCCACGATCATCCCGACTATGTGGGGTATCTTCAGGCGGTTCAGCAGCACCGGCGCGAGTAGGATAATCACCATCACGATAAGGAATATCGTGACGGGACCTGTTACTAATGGCGCCGATAGGAGATGCATGCTTGAACGGTTAAGTCGTGGCCGGATCGCGGGCCGGAGGGTTTATTTCTTGCTTATGAGGAGCTCGGCGATCTGCACGGCGTTGAGGGCTGCGCCCTTGCGGATCTGGTCGCTGACGGTCCAGAAGGTCAGGGAGTTGTCGTCGGCGAGGTCCTGGCGCAGGCGCCCTACGAACACGGGGTCGGTTCCGGCCAGGGTGTAGGGCATCGGGTATACGCGGTTGGCGGGGTCGTCCATCAGCTCCACGCCGGGGGCCGAGCGGAACGCCTCGCGGGCCTGGTCGAGGGTGACGGGGCCCTCGGTCTCCACCCAGATAGCCTCGGAGTGGGCGCGCATCACCGGCACGCGCACGCAGGTCGCGCTCACGCGGAGTCCGGGGGCGTGCATGATCTTGCGGGTCTCGTTGACCATCTTCATCTCCTCCTTGGTGTAGCCGTTGTCGGTGAATACGTCGACGTGGGGTATGAGGTTGAAAGCGAGCTGGGCCGAGAACTTCTCGACGGTGGGCTTCTCGCCGCGGAGCACCTCCCCGGCCTGTTCGCGGAGCTCCTCCATCGCGGCGGCTCCGGCGCCGGAGGCCGCCTGGTAGGTGGCCACGCACACGCGGCGCAGCGGCGAAATTTCGTTGATGGGCTTGAGGGCCACCACCATCTGTATGGTGGTGCAGTTGGGGTTGCCGATTATGCGGCGCGGCGCGTTGAAAGCGTCGTCGCCGTTGACTTCCGGCACCACTAAGGGCACATCCTCGTCCATGCGGAAGGCCGACGAGTTGTCGATCATCACGGCGCCGCGCGCGGTGATCACCTCCGCGAAGCGGCGCGAGGTGCCAGCCCCGGCCGAGGTGAAGGCTATGTCGATACCGCTGAAATCGTCGGGATTCTCCGTAAGCTCCTTGACGGTCAGCTCCTGACCGCGGAACGCGTATTTGCGCCCGGCGCTGCGGCTCGAACCGAACAGGACCACATTCTCAGCGGGGAAATGGCGCTCTTCGAGCACCTTCATAAGCTCCTGGCCGACGGCCCCGGAGGCTCCAACGATAGCTATATTCATCCTTTAAAATCGCAGTTGTTTCACTAATTACATTTTCCACCGCGAATTTAGCAAAAAATCCCCAAAAACAGCGGCCCCGCGCGCCCGCTTTAAAACGCGTTTTAAATGCCGGGATAAATGCCGAGTTAAAAGCGCAGGGCCGGAGCCCCGCTGAGTCACTTTAAGGCCGAAAGGTCAATCGAGTAATGGGTCGGCACGTTGTCGTCGGGGCGCAGGAACATCGTCATATAGATCGGAGCGTAGGTTACGCGGCCCTGAACGCTTACGTTGTGGCCGCAGAGAACCAATGCCTCTCTGATGTCGAAATCCTTGCATTCCAAGGCGTTGGACAGCGCTCGATGCGAATCGTAATCTTTGCCCGATTTAACCTCGATGGGGTACACTGAATCCGAACGTTGGATTACGAAGTCAAGCTCGCCACGTTTCTTGTTGTTATAGTAGTAGGGGGTGAAATCGGCGGCCACGAGTTCCTGCGCGACAGCGTTTTCAAACACCGCTCCAAAGTTTATATCCTTGTCGCCGTTGATTATGCGTAGCTGGATGCCGTCGGCGTATTGCGCGGCCAGCAGTCCGACATCGTTCGAGAAAAGTTTGAAAAGATTCCGGGTCTCGGCGAGTTTCAGAGGCGTTTTGAGCTCCTCCACATTGTATACCGCGATCGCGACCCCGGCGTCCTTTAGCCATAGGAAGCTGTCCTTGTATCGCTCGAATTTGGCGTTTTGGTTGAGGGTTTTCAGAATGAAGCGCTTGTTCTTCGCTTTCAATTCCGACGGGATCAGGTCAAATATCTCCTTGATGGCCAGCTTGTCGGTTTCGGCATATTTGGAGATGTCGCGACGGTAAAGCTCGATAATGTCGAGCTGTGCCGTCATCACAGACTTCAGGTTGTTTGATTCGAGATATGTGGCCACGGCCGCGGGCATCCCGCCTACCACGAGGTAGAGGCGGAACAACTCCATAAATTTGTCGTGAACGACTTCGGGTACCGCGGCGCGTTTTTCCCAATGCTCTTTCAATGTGCCGATAACGTCGGCGCTCACTCCAAGATTCAGCGCGAATTCTTCAAAGCAAAGGGGATACATGGTTTTAATACCCATATATCCTACCGGCTCCGACCGCAGGTTTTTAAGCTCCACGCCTAATAGGGAACCGCTGAGGATGTAACGGTAGGACCCTTCATCGACGAGGAATTTTATGGCGGTGACTATTTCGGGGCAAGCCTGCACTTCGTCGAAGAATATCAAAGTCTCGCCCGGCACAAGGGGGGTATCGACTAAGGCTGAAAGGCGGAACAGCAGGTCCTTGGCGCTTACGGCGTTTTCAAAGAGGCGCGCGGCTTCGGGCCGTTCTATGAAATTGAGCTCGACAAAGTGCTTGAACGTCTTGCCGAATTGCCGTATGGAGAATGTCTTGCCGGTCTGGCGGGCACCCGTCAGTAGCAACGCGTTGCGGGAAGAAGCGTAATACTCTTCCAATTCCTTGGAAATTTTTCGGTAAAGCATTGTAAATTATGGTGCTAAAAGATGGCAAAAATAGGCTGTGCCGTTTTTCTATGGCAAAAATAGGGTGTTTCTGCCGTTTTTCCAAGTGTTTTGGCAGTGATTTTGCCGCTTTTCCAAGGTATTTTGGCGGGAATTTGCCGTTTTTCCAGGATTGGAGGGGTCAGAGGCCCATGCCGATGCCGAAGAGGGCGTAGTCGTAGAGCACGGGGTCGGCGGGGTTGAAGCGGCGGAGGGCGGCGGTGAGTTCGACGGTCGAGCGGCGGTCGTCGGCCCGGCGGGTCAGGAGCCCGAGCTCGCGGGCGGTGTCGCCGACGTGCACGTCGAGGGGTATGTAGAGCTGCGAGGGCTTGATTGAGCGCCAGAGGCCGAGATCCACAATGCCGTCGTCGCGCACGAGCCAGCGGAGGGCCATATTGACGCGTTTGAGGGCGGTGGTCGCGAGGTTCTGCGGCAGGCAGCGCGAGAGGTTGGCCTCGGGGTGGTCGCGGTTCTCCTCGCGGAGGATGGCGTTGAGGGCCTCGACGAGTGCCCACGACGGGGTCTCCGACTCGCCGGCGCGGATTGAGGCGGCGAAGGCGTCGAGGTTGGCGTGGCGCGAGTACACGGCGCGCAGGCCGCGGAGGAAGGCGCGGAGGTCGCGGGCGAAGAACGTGCGGTGGATGTTCATATCGGGGAGCTCCTCGTAGCCGCGGTCCATCATATACGCGTAGGGCTGATTGTCCATCAGGGCGAGCATCTTCTCGCAGTTGGAGCATATCATCTTGCGGTTGCCCCAGGCTATTGAGGAGCAGAGGAGCGAGGCTATCTCGACATCCTCCTGCCGCTCGAAGCGGCGGGGGAACTGCACGGGGTCGCCGAGGGCGAACTCGGGGTTGTTGATTCGGGCGGCCTCGCGGTCGAGCAGGTCGCGGAGGTCGTTTTCGCTGATTGTTTCCAAGGGGGGATGGTGTTTAATTATGTACCCTCGCCGCCGCGGCGGCTCGCGCCAGGAATAGTGCCTGTGCGGAGCCGCCGCGAGAGGGTTATCGGGCCGGGGTCAGTTCTTTTTGGCGCGGGGCTTGCGGGGCGCTTTGGGGCGGTTGAGGCGGAGCACCATCGCGGAGCGGGCCGGGATGTAGAGTTTGAGCCACCCCTTGCCGTCGGGGGCGTAGAGCTGGTCAAACTGGGTGAGGTGCTCTACGGTCTCGTCGATGTTGCCGAAGCCGCCGAAGGCGGGGTTGTCGGTCGAGAGCACCGTTGAATAGCTCCCCTGCGGAGCGAGGAAGCCGTAGTCGGAGTAGCTCTCGGTGGGGGAGAAGTTGAACACGAACACGAGGTCGCCGCGCATGAAGGCGAGCACCTGGTCGGAGTCCTTGTCCCAGAGCTTCACCACGGGGAGTGCCTGGAAGTCGCGCACGGCGCTCACGGTCTCGATCATCGCGTTGTCGAAGGCGTTGAGGAACTTGTACTGGAGGTCTTCGCGGTCCACGAGGTCCCACTGGCGGCGGGCGTACTTGTAGCTCCAGCCGTTACCTTCGCGGGGGAAGTCGATCCATTCGGGGTGGCCCCACTCGTTGCCCATGAAGTTGAGGTAGCCGCCGTTGATGGTGGCGCAGGTCACGAGGCGTATCATCTTGTGGAGGGCCATGCCGCGGGTCACCACGGCGTTGGTGTCGCCCACCATCATATGCCAGTACATCTCCTTGTCGATGAGGCGGAAAATCACGGTTTTGTCCCCCACGAGGGCCTGGTCGTGGCTTTCGACGTAGGAGATGGTCTTTTCGTCGGCGCGGCGGTTGGTGAGCTCCCAGATGATGGAGGTCGGGTGCCAGTCCTCGTCCTTCTTCTCCTTGATGGTCTTGATCCAGTAGTCGGGGATACCCATGGCCATGCGGTAGTCGAACCCTATGCCCCCTTTCTTGAAGGGGAGGGCGAGGCCGGGCATGCCGCTCATCTCCTCGGCAATGGTGATGGCGCGGGGATTGAGCTCGTGGATCAGCTTGTTGGCCAGCGAGAGGTAGGTGATGGCGTTAACGTCCTGGCCCCCGTCGTAGTAGTCGCCGTATGAGCCGAAGGCCTTGCCGAGGCCGTGATCGTAGTATAGCATCGAGGTGACGCCGTCGAAGCGGAAGCCGTCGAAGCGGAACTCCTCAATCCAGTATTTGCAGTTGGAGAGGAGGAAGTGGAGCACCTCGTTCTTGCCGTAGTCGAAGCAGTAGGAGTCCCACGCGGGGTGCTCGCCCCTGGCGCCGGGGTAGAAGTAGAGGTCGCGGGTGCCGTCGAGGCCGCCGAGACCCTCGTTGACGTTCTTGACGGCGTGGGAGTGCACGATGTCCATGATCACGGCTATTCCCAGCTCGTGGGCGCGGTCGATGAGGCTTTTCAGCTCCTCGGGGGTGCCGAAGCGCGACGAGGGGGCGAAGAAACTGCTGACGTGGTAGCCGAACGAGCCGTAGTAGGGGTGTTCCTGTATGGCCATGATCTGTATGGCGTTGTATCCGTCATTGGCAATGCGGGGGAGGATTTTGTCGCGGAACTCGGCGTAGGAGCCCACCCCCTCGGTCTGCTGCGCCATGCCGATGTGGCATTCGTATATGAGCAGCGGGCGGGTGTCGGGCTTGAAGTTATCGACGCTCCATTTGTAGGCTTTCGGGTGCCATACCTGGGCGGAGAAGATTTTGGTGTCGGGGTCCTGCACCACGCGTGTGGCGTAGGCGGGGATGCGGTCCCCCTCGCCGCCGGGCCAGTGGACGAGCATCTTGTAGAGCTGGCCGTGGCTTATGGCCGAGGCGGGGAAAGTACCCTCCCACACTCCGCCCCCTACGGGGCGCAGGGCGTAGGCGGGGTCCTCCTTCCAGTCGGAGAAATCGCCAATAAGAGATATGGCAGTGGCGTTGGGAGCCCACTCGCGGAACGCCCATCCGCCGCGCACGCGGTGGAGCCCGAAATACTTGTGGGCGTTGGCGAAGTCGTTGAGCGAGCCGGAGGCCTGGGTGAGGTCGGCTTCTTTGGCCAGGGCGTCGGCGTGGCGCCCGTCGATAGCCTCGGCGTAAGGCTGTAGCCAGGGGTCATTCTTATATATGGCTAATTTCTTCATGGCAGAGTGTTGGTTGAGGGGGTGTATAATGTTGGGAAAGAGGTTTTGAATGAGGCTGACCCCGCCACTGTGCGGGAAGTTCCGTGATGGCGGGGTCAGCGATATGGTGTATGTGTCAGGGGCCCTCCGGCCCCGATGAGGCGCGGATTATTCGGGGTTTACGTCGAGCACTTCGATGTCGAACACGAGGGTCTCGTTGGGGGCGATCACGTTGCCGGCGCCGTCAGCGCCGTAGGCGAGGTTGGTGGGGATAACCACGGTTACCTTGCCACCCTTGCCGACGAGCTGCAGGGCCTCGGTGAAGCCGGGCACGAAGCTGTTGGCTGCCGAGGTGTAGGGGTGTTCGGGCTGGGTCTGGTCGAATACCTCGCCGTCGATGTGCTTGCCCACATAGTTGATTTTAACCTTGTCGGTGGCTTTCACCTTGTCGCCGGTGCCGGGGTTCTCGATTTTGTACACGAGGCCGGAAGCGGAGCGGGTGTAGCCCTCCTTGGTCATCTTTTCGGCGTAAGCCTTACCCTTGGAGAGGGTTTCCTGAGCCTCGGGGGAGCCGGAGCGCTCGGCGGCCTGGCGTGCCTTCATGCGGGTTTCGGCCTCCTGGAAGAGGGTGGAGTAGGCCATGTAGAATTCCTGGCCCTTGGCCTGAACGGAGTCGGCGGGCATATCGAATACTTTCTGGAAAGCTTTGATTACCACGTCCTTGTCAACGGGGAAGCCGTACTGGTTGGTCATACCGTTGATAGGCTGGATGAGCTGCAGGCCGAACATAAGGCCCTGGTAGTAGGCGAGCTTGGAGGTGTCGGCGGCCATCACGGTCTTAAGGCCGCGCATGAAGTCGTCGCGGGAGTATTTGGCTGCCTCGGCGGAGTCGAGCTGGGTCTGCATGCGGTTGAACTGGCTGTTCTGCTGCGCGCCGGCGAATTCGCCGAGAGCCACGGCGATCGAGTCGCCGAAAGCCTTGTCTTCGGCGGAAACCTTGCTGTCGGTACCCTTGTCGCAGGATACGAAGGAAGCGCCGACAAGAGCGGCGGCGCCGAGAGTAAGAAGGATCTTTTTCATATCTGGGGTTTGTTTAATGTGATTTGCTGTTGTGTGTGGTAGTTTTTTGTGGCCGGGGTTCAGCGTGGGAGGATTTCCAGGAGCTGCACCTGGAAGTCGATGGCGGCGTTGGGGGGTATGGCTCCGGCCGCTCCCTCTTCGCCGTAGCCGAGCGAGGGGGGTATGAAGAGGCGGTAGGTGCCTCCGGGCTTCATCAGGCTCAGCCCCTCCGCGAAGCCGGGCACGAGTCCGCGCAGGGGGAAGTCGACGGGGCGCTCCGTGCGGTCGAACACGGTGCCGTCGGCCAGCGAGCCGGTGTAGAGGAGCCGCACGCGGTCGTCCATCGTCGGGTGCTCCCCCTCACCCTCGGTGATCACCTCGAACACGAGGCCGGAGGGGAGGCGCTGCACACCCTCGCGGGTGAGCTGCGCGTCGATAAACGCCTGCTGCGATTCGTCGCTGAGCCGCTCGGGTGCAGGATACATCCTGTTCATGAACGAGTGGAGGTATTCGTCGGCCTCGCGGTTGGTGAACCCTGTGGCGGTCGAGTCGGCCAGGGCCGCGCGGAGCGACGCGAGGTACTTCTCGGGGGTCACGGGGAACCCCATGTCGCGCATCTGCTCCAGGCGGTCGATCATGAAGGCGAACCCGGCGCGCACTCCCTGGTAATAGGGGGCGTCGAGGTTCTTGATGTCGAACGCGTGGGCCATGCCGTCGACAAACTCGCCGACCGCCTTGGGGTCGCCGGGGAAGCGTTTCGCCAGGTCGGGGGCGAGGTAGTGGGCCATCGTGGCCGCGAAGGCGGCGTTCACCGAGTCGGTTTCGGCGGGGGTGGGCACATACGGCTCCGCGGCGCCGCACACCAAGGGCGCGGCGGCCGCGGCGCAGCCTAATATCGCTTTGGCAACGTTATTCATCGCTTCGGCGCTACGGTTCTTACTTGCCCAGCACCTTGATCAGTTCGACGTCGAAGAGCAGGGTGCTGTTGGGGCCGATCGGGCCGCCGGGGGTGCCGGTGGGGCCGTAGGCGAGGTTCGAGGGGATGAAGAGGCGCCATTTCGAGCCGGCCTTCATCATCTGCAGGGCCTCGACCCATCCGGGAATCACCTGGTTCACGCCGAAGGTGGCGGGCATGCCGCGGTCAACGGAGGAGTCGAACACGGTGCCGTCGATGAGCTTGCCGGTGTAGTGTACCTCCACCTGGTCGGTGGCGGCGGGCATGGGGCCGTCACCCTCGGTGAGCACCTCGTACTGGAGGCCTGAGGGAGTGGTCTTCACTTCGGCGCGCTTGCCGTTTTCGAGGAGGAAAGCCTCGCCAGCCTGGCGGTTGGCCTCGCCGGCGGCTGCTGCGGCTTCCTGCTGCTTCTTCTCCATCTCGGTGAAGAAAGCCTGGATTTCGGCCTTGGCCTCGTCGTAGGTCATCTTGGGCTGCGAGCCGTAGAACACGGCTGCCACGCCGTCGGCGAAGTCCTGCACGTTGAGTTCCGAGATGCCGGACGCGCGGAAGTTATTGCCCATGCTCAGTCCGAGAGCATAGGAGATGCGGTCTAATTTATTTTCTTCCATAGTTTTATGAGTCGTATCTTATGATTGCTATATTCTAAAACGCAAATGTACGCATTAATTCCTTGCCGCCACCATCATTTTTAACAAAAAATATTAAAAAGAGGGGAGGGGCGCTTTGGCGCCCCGGTGGCAAGCCACCGGCACTTATACAAAAGCCATGCGGGACGGAATGACGGGACAGTGCGGGAGAAGGGGCCGGCGCGCTGGCAAGGGGCGGGGTAAAAGAAAGGCGCGCCCAGGGTGGGCGCGCCTTGTATCGGGGGGCGCTTGCGGCGGTGCCGCGGGCGCCGTGGTGGCGGGAGGGGGTTACTTGGGGGTGACGGTCAGCACGGGGGTGTTGCCGGCGAAGGAGAGGGTTACGGTGGAGTTGCCGCTGAAGCTTTCGATGTTGCCGGTGTCGAAGGTGAGCTCGCCATCACCGTTGTAGCCGTAGTTGCAGGCCCAGTCGTGGTTGATCAGGATCTTGAACCCGGCGGTGATGTCGACATCGACGGTCCAGGTGAGGTAGTCGGCCGAGGGGGTCATCTCGATTACGTCGTTGTTCTCGTCCCAGCCATTGATGCCGATCAGGCCCATGGAGGTTACCTCCTTGATGGTGTAGGAGAGGGCTTCGGTATCGACGGTGAACCAGTAGAGGCGGGTGTCGTCAACGGGGGCCATGATGTTGTCGGGCACGTCGCCGAGCTTGCCGTCAGCGGTAAGGCCGTACCATTTCTCGTCCCAGACGAACTTGAATCCGCCGTTGGCGTTGTTGGCAACAGCCGCGCCGCAGAAGTATTGCTTGTCCTTGTCCTCCTTGTTAGACCAGGTGAGGAGCGACTTGCCGTTGGTCTGGCTCCAGCCGTTGGCCTCGCTGGCCACCACGACAAATTCGGGGCGTGTCTTCTTGACGATCTCGTAGGTCATCTTCTCCATATCGATGGTGATGGTGTACTCGCCGGCCTCGGTGATCTGCCCGGCCTGTCCGGCCACGATCAGATTGCCGCTGAGGCTCTTGTCGCCGTTGATGGAGGGGCCGTATACGGCGTCCCAGCTCTTGGTGTCGACGGCGGTCTGCGAAGCGACCTTCCAGTAAGCGCCTTTGGCGGCCTTGTCGGCGGGCACCTCGAACTTGAAGGTGAACACGGGGTTCTCGTACACGTCGTCGCCGGTGTGGTCAAACTTGTAGGGGGCGCATTCGGCGAAATCCCAGGTGGTGCAGTCGCCGAGGAAGTAGTAGGCTGAGTCGATAAACAGCTCGAAGGGAACCTCCTCGTACTCGCCCTGGGCGAACACCTTCTCAACCATCGCGGAGGGGTCGGAGGGGTCGGCCTCGCCGATGGCGTAGCGGGTTTCGTCGAGGCTCACATAGCCGTATACCCGGTAGTAGAACTTGCGGGGAGTCATCGACTTGCCGGCCAGGAAGTAGTGGGCGTCGTTCCAGTCGGAGGTGAGGATCGTGGCCTGCCCCTGCGCGTTGGTCGAGGCGGTGAGGATGGTGGTCTGCTCCGCGGGGAATGCCTCGTCGGTCGAGAGCTTGAGGTCGAACACGACTTCGGAACCGGCTGGCACGTTGATGGCCGAAACGTTGTCCATCAGGGTTATGAGTCCCGCTTCGCGGTATTCCTGGAGCTTGAGGGGCTCGGCGCCGGGAGTGGAGGCCTGTGCCAGGGGCGCGGCGAGCTGGGCGCTGACGTCGGCGTTGGTGAAGATAGCCGGCTGGGGGTTCTTCTGAGGCTTGGGGGCCTCGGGCGCTTCATCGCAGGCGGTGAAGGCCGCGAGGGCGAGAACGCCGGTCAGTAGTATGCTGAGTTTTTTCATTACTGTAGTCTGGGAAAGTTGTGATTATCAGAACTTGGGGAGGACGTCGGCTTCGAATTTGCCGTCCTGCTCAAGGATTGCCTGCCACTGGTCACCCTTGTTGCAGAGCACCACGCGGCCTTCGAAATCATCCGAGAGGGAGAGGTTGCCGCTGCCGCCGGAGTTGTCGAGGCGGAACGCGGAGCCTACTTTGGCGCTGGCGCCGGCACCGAGGTTGATGGGGTTCCACTTGTCGGAGGCGAACTTGAAGGCGGAGTTTTTGGGTATCTTCACATGGGGGAGCACATAGATGCCGCGCTTGGCAGTGGTGAAGAACTCGTCCTCTACGGGGAGACCGCTGTCGGCCCAGCTGCTGAAGGCGTCGCCGCGGATGCACAGGCGCGGCTCGAGGCTGAGGCCGGGGATAGAGGCGGCGTAGTAGGTCACGCGGATGTGCTCGAACGACTGGGGCTGCGACCAGATAGTGGTCAGCTCCTCAGCTTCGGGGATGTAGGCGCGGAGGCGCACATACACTTTCGAATACTCGTCGGCTACGACTTCCTCGTCGGAGGTCCACCCTTTGAGCTTGCAGACGCACTCGGCGATCTCGTCGGCTATGGGGTTGATCTGTGCGCAGTCGGTGAACACGGTTTCGGTCGAGTAGTAGTCGCCCTGCACGGGTGTTTCGCCATCGACATAGGCCTTAGTGAACTCGGGGGTGAGGCAGACCTCGACCACATAGTTGGCAACGGCGGCGAAGCCGAAGTCGGGCTGCGAGCAGGTCATATGGAGGGCTGCGTTCTTATCGGCGCCCTCTTTCGAGATGGTGATCCAGGTTTCGCGGAGTTCCGGCTCGTTGAGGAAGTCGGTGTACTCCTTGTTGGGGGCCTTCACGACGGGGTTGTCATCCCAGGTTTCGTCGCAAGCCGAGAACCCGAGGGCTACAGTCGCGGCAAGGCCGAGCGTTAAAGCTATCTTATTCATTGAGTTTTAGTCTTAAACGGTGAGGATTAGTCCTGGGCTTAGTAGCCGGGGTTCTGTTTGAATTCGGGCTGCGCGGCCAGGGTGTTGGTGGGGATAGGCATCAGGTCGTAGCGGTCGGCGATGCGGGTGCCGGCGGCGACGTTGCCCTTCCACGACCAGAGGGCCTGGTTGGGGCCGGTGAACTTGTGGTGGCGCACCAGGTCGGAGCGGCGGGTGAGCTCCCAGTAGAGCTCGCGGCAGCGCTCGTCGAGGATGTTGTCGGCGGTGAGGTCGGCCGAGCCCCATTCGGAGTTGTCGGAGCGGGCGCGCACGATGTTGACGTACTGGCGGGCCTTTTCGGAGTCAGCGGCCTGTCCGCCGCCAAGAATGTAGCTCTCGGTGTAGTTGAGGTACATTTCGGCCAGACGGATCATGGGGAGGTCGGTGTCGGCGAAGGCGCTGGCATAGCCGTCGGCGAAGGATGCGGCGTCCCAGAAAGTGCCGGAGATGTCATTGGGGTCACCCTGGCCGTCACCCTTGAGGAGGTTGGTGAATTTGATCACGGCGTAGCCGTTGGTCCACTCGGAGAACTCGGTGTTCTCGGCGATGTAGTCAGCGGTGGCATACTTGTCGGTGCCATCGTCGTTGGTGCCGTCCTTGTATTCTACCTTACCCTTGACCCACATGGCGTCGCGTGCGTCGCCGTCGTCAAAGCGGTTGGCGAACTGGGTGCGGGCGTGCATGCACTTCCATGCCGAGGAGAGGCCGTAGTTGGTCTGGCTCATGCCTAACTCGTTGGCGATGGAGGCGGCGATGAGGAAGGTGGTGCCGCCGTAGCTCTGGATGGCGTCCTTCTCGTAGGGGATGGCCCAGAGGATTTCGCCGTTGGCGCCCTGATAGTCGCGGTTGGAGGCGCAGAAGAGGTAGAGGTAGTCCTCGGCCAGGCCGGAACCCTGGAAGCCGCCGTTGTGGCGCGAGATTACCAGGTCGCTCACCTGGGCGCACTTGCGGTACTGGGGGGTGCCGGTGTAAACCTCGGCGTTGAGGTAGAGGCGGCTCAGGAGGCCGAGGGCGGCGTCGCGGTTGAGGCGGCCATAGAAGTTGTCGTTGGGTATGAGCGACTGACCTTCCTGGATGTAACCGGCCTCGTCGAACGATACGCCGGCAACCTCGCAGAGTTCGCGCTCAACGAAGTCGAAGAGCTCGGCGCGGGTGGCCTGGCGGGGCGAGGAGCCGATTTCGTCGGCCTCGGTCACATAGGAGCCGTTGCCGAAGATGTCGATCACCCAGTAGTAGCTCATGGCGCGGAGGGCGCGGGCCTCGGCGCGCATCTGCTCCATATCGCTTCCGGCCGCGTCGGCGGTCATGGTGAGGAAGTCGTTGCAGGTCGAGATGTGGGTGTAGAGGCGCGAGTAGGTGCCGTATATGTTGCCGTTGGAGGCGTCCCAGGTGTTGGTCACCAGGTCGACCACTCCGGCGTCGGGCCAGATCCAGAGGGCCTCGTCGGTGGGGAACACGTTCATCATGAACAGCGCGCGGGAATAGCAGCCCGTGCCGTTGTCGAGGCCGGAGATGTCGGAGCTTCCGGCGCCGTTCTGGCCGGAAACCGCCATGCCGGAGTAGCATTTGGCCAGCGCGCCCAGGTAGAACTGGTTGTTGTGGGCCATGCCGGTCTGGTTGGGGTCGTTGGGTTCGAGGTCGAGGTCGCCCACGCAGGAGGTAGTGATGCCCATGCCGAGAGCCACGCCGCCCAACAGTAGATATTTTTTGAGATTCATGTTGATTCTTTGCTAAATGGTTCGGAACAAGGGTTTAGAAGGTCGCTACGAGGCCCAGCGAGTAGGTGACGGCCTTGGGGTATACGCTGTTGTCGATACCGCCGTCGACTTCGGGGTCGAGGCCCTTGTACTTGGTGATCACGAAGGGGTTCTGCACACCTGCGAAGATGCGGAGGCGGAGCTTGTCGCGCAGGAGGTTCTCGAAGGTGTAGCCCAGGGTGATGTTGTCGCAGCGGAGGAATGAGCCGTTGCGGAGGTAGTAGTCGCTCATGAGCTGTGCCTGCTCGAAGTACACGTCGTTGACCACGAGGTTGTTCAGGCCGTAGCCGAAGAGGTCGTTATACACGGCCTTGGTGGAGAGCACGTTGTTGTAGACGTAGTTGCCCAGCGAGGCGCGGAGGTTGAAGCCGAGGTCCCACTGCTTGTAGCGGAACTGCGAGCCGAATGTCATTGTCACCTTCGGGGCGGCCGAGTGGTTGAGCACGCGGTCCGATTCGTCGATCTTGCCGTCCTGGTTCTGGTCGACGTAGCAACCTTCGATGGGCTTGCCGTCGGCGTCGTAAACCTGCTGCAGGAGGTAGAAGGAGTAAGCGGGGTAGCCTACGGCGTGGGCCTGCACGGTGTTGCCGGTACCGCCTGAGATGCCGCCTACCTTATAGATGGCCGCATTGTCGTTGAGCTTGGTGATTTCGTTGTGGTTCCAGCCCACGTTGTAGGTGAGGGTCCAGGTGAAGTCCTTGGTAACCACGGGCTTGGCCGAGATGTTGAACTCGACGCCGTAGTTCTTCATATCGCCGATGTTGCGGTTGAGCATATTGGTGGTGGAGGAACCGGCGGGCATCGTCACGAACGACAGCAGGTCCTTGGTCTTGCGGTAGTAGTAGTCGATGCTACCGTTGATGCGGTTGTTGAGGAATCCGAAGTCGAGTCCGGCGTTCCAGGTTACGGTCTGCTCCCATTTCAGGTCGGGGTTGTAGCCGATCAGGAAGTAGGTGCTCTGGTAGCCGTTGCCGCCGAGCATATCGGGGTAGAGGGAGCCGGGGGCGGCGATAGAGTACATCGGCAGGTAGTTGCAGGTCGAGCCTACTTCTTGCTGGCCGGTGACACCCCAGCCCAGGCGGAGCTTCAGGTCGCTGAGCCAGCCGGAGGCGGGCTGCAGGAAGGCCTCGTCGTTAATCTTCCAACCCAGGGCCACGGAGGGGAATACCCCCCAGCGGTTGTCCTTGGAGAAGCGCGAGGTGGCGTCGCCGCGGACGGTGACGGTCAGGAGGTAGCGCTCGTAGAGCGAGTAGTTGAGGCGGCCGAAGAACGAGAGGAGCTGCAGGCGGTTCTTCCAGTGGTAGTTGCCTTCGGCGTTGATCATATCGTCGGCGAAGTTCTTGCCTACGAGGTCGGTGGTGCCTTCATTCACGTTGAGGTTCCAGCCGTTGCCGTTGACAGTCGGGGTGAGGTAGCCCACGCCGGTGCGGTAGCCTGAGTTGGAGTCGGCGCCGCGCTTCCAGCCGGAGTCCTCGAAACGCTGCCAGGAGTAACCGGCGGTAACGTCGAACACCGAGTAGATGCTCTCGACCTCCTTCTTGTAGTTGAGGTAGAAGTCGAGGAGGTAGTTGTCGCGTTCCTGGTGGAGGCGGTCTTCGTATGAGCCGGCGTAGTGGTCGTGGCCGCGCCAGGCCATGATGGAGTTGGACTCAACGGCGTTCCATTCGTCGCCGCGCTGCACGTCGATACCGAGGTTGATGTTGGCGTGGAGGTCTTCGAAGCCGTGGATGGCGTAGTCGAGCTGGAGGTTGCCGTTGAAGCGGTTGAGCTTGGCGTGCCAGTCGCGGTCCTTGAGCATCTGCACGGGGTTCTGGGTGGCGTTGTCGTTCACGGCGGTCTCACCCTTGTCGTTGGTGTTGTCCCAGTTGAAGTAGCCGTTGTAGAGGTACTTGTGCTGGTCCATGGCGGTGCCGCCGACAATCGCGCGGTTGTCCTTCACGGGGTGAGTGGGGTCGAAGTTCATCGCGGCGTTCATGGCGCCTTCCTCGACGCGCTGGTTGTAGATGTAGGTGTAGTTGCCGTTGAGGTTAACGGAGAGGTGGTCGTTGAAGAACTTGGGGTTGAGCGAGAGCCCGGCGGTCACGCGGTCCATCTTCGAGTCAAGGAGGATGCCGTTGGAGCCGGTGTAGCCCACGTTGACGCGGTAGGGGAGTATTCCGGCGGTGCCGGCAACGGAGAGGTTGTAGTCGTGCGACACGGTTGTGCGCAGAACCTCGTCCTGCCAGTCGGTGTCGGCGTTGCCCATGGCCTTGTAGGCGCCGGAGTCCTCGCCGTATTTCTCAGCGATGAGCGAGCGGAACTCGCCGGCCGAGAGCACGTCCCAGGTCTTGCGGGCGTGGTTCACATACATATTGGCGGCGAAGTTCACCTGGGGCTTGCCAGCCTTACCCTTCTTGGTGGTGACGATGATTACGCCGTTCGAAGCGCGCGAACCGTAGATGGCGGTGGCCGATGCGTCCTTTAGCACGGTCATCGACTCGATGTTCTCCGGGGAGATGAGCGCCAGGGGGTTGGTCATACCTACCGAGGTAGAGCTCTCGATGGGCACGCCGTCGATCACAATCAGGGGGTTGTTGGAGGCCGAGAGGGAGGAGCCGCCGCGGATGCGGATGGTGGCGTTACCCTCGGGGCCGCCGGCGGTGGTCACCACCACGCCCGGGGTCTGGCCCACGAGCATGTCCTGCACGGAGGTGGCGAGGCCGGCCTCGATTTCGTCGGGTTTGATCACGGCCACGGAGCCGGTGGCGTCGCTTTTCTTCACAACGCCGTAACCGATGGCCACGACTTCGTTAAGCATCACGGAGTTCTCCCGCATGGTGACGTTGATCACCGAGCGGCCGTCGACGGGCACGTTCTGCGTGTCGTAGCCAACGTAGGAGAACACGAGCACGGCGTTTGACGGCACTGTGATGTTGTAGCGGCCGTCGATGTCGGTAGCGGCGCCGGCCGATGAGCCCTGCGCTATAACACTCGCGCCGATCAGCGGCTCACCCGAGGGGTCGGTGACTGTGCCGCTGACGGAGATTGACTGCGCGTTGGCGCCCACGGCGCAAAGCAGCCCCACCAGTAGAAACAGAAGTTTCTTGGCGATTCCTGTTTGTGAATGTTTCATTTATTAAGTGTTTGGGATTGATGTTTCGCTTTCACGGATGATGTAGGTAAAATTGGCTTTCGCTGTTGTTCGCCGTGCCCCCGGGGGCACATTAGTACGCGCAGCTGCGCGTACTAATAACAATTAATAGCTTAAAAGTTTAGTTAAATCAGATAATCTCTAAGGCGCCCGGAGTGTTCGGGGCCGGGGCGTTGGGAGCGCCCTCGGCGTTATGGCCGCTGTTTTCCATGGTTTTGGCAGCTTTCCGGGCGGTTGGCGGCGCGTTCGCGCCGGTCCGCCCGTGTTATGAGAGGTAGCGGCGAAGCCCCTCGGGCGCTAAATCGTTTTTTAGAATCAGCCGCAAAATTATCGAAAATCCCCAACAATGCAATTTTTTCAAGTTCCAAAACACCCTTTAACAATGTTAATAAACGTCAATCGCCGCAAGCTCAGCAGCTTGCGGCGATATGTTATAAAACATAAAATCGGATTTAACCCTGAAATGCCCCTTTTTTGCCGGGGGAAGGTCACACGGCGGGGAGGGTCTGGCCGTTGAGCTTGCGGTAGAGGTTGAGGGCGTATACGTCGGTCATGGCCGAGACGTGGTCGACCACGGCCTGGAGCTTGCCGAAGAGGGTGGGGGCCTCGACGTCGTACTGCTTCGGCACCTGCGACAGGAGCAGCCGCGAGTAGTTGAGCGACGGGTTGCGAACGGCGTGCACCAGTTTTTCGAGAAGGAAGGTGAGGATGCGGTTGCCCGCCAGCTCGATGTCGACAACCTCGGGGGCGCGGTACAGGCGGTCCCACGACAGGGCGACGCACGCCGCGTATGCCTCGCGTTCCAGCGGGGGCATATGGTCGATGAGCGAGCCCTCGAACGTGCCGGCGAGGATGGCCTCCTCGTTGTCGGCGAAGGCGGCGGCGCAGCGGCTCACCAGGGTACCGATCACCGACGACCGCAGGTAGGCCACCTGCTCGTTGGGGTCGTCGATCGTGGCCATGACTCCGAGCGTCCGTTCGCGCCGCGCCGGGTCGAGGAACCCTAAGAAGAGGCTCTTGACCCGCTCGGTGGGGAGGATTTTGAGTTTGTGGGCGTCCTCGATGTCCATCACCTCGTAGCAGATATCGTCGGCGGCCTCCACGATGTAGACCAGCGGGTGGCGGGCGTAGCGCAAGGTCCCTTCGGGCGAGGGGAGGCGGAGCATGCCCAGCTCGTCGGCCACGCGGCGGAAGCTCTCCTCCTCGGAGGTGAAGAAGCCGAATTTGCCCCGCTCCCCGGCCAGGGTCGAGGAGTAGGGGTATTTGACGATGGAGGCGAGCATCGGATAGGTCATGGCGAAGCCCCCCTCGCGGCGTCCGTGGAACTGGTGGGTCAGCAGCCTGAAGGCGTTGGCGTTACCCTCGAAGCATACCAGGTCGGCCCACTCACCCTCGGTGAGGGAGTCGCGGAGGTCGGCCCCGGCACCTTCTGAGAAGAAGGTCGAGATCGACTTCTCGCCCGAGTGGCCGAACGGGGGGTTGCCAAGGTCGTGGGCCAGGCAGGCGGCGGCCACGATTTCGCCGATGGAGTCGAGGGCCTGGCGGTCGGCCTCGTCGGCGTGGCGGGGTGTGAGCAGTATGGCGATTTCGCGCGCGAGGGAGCGCCCCACCGACGCCACCTCGATGGAGTGGGTCAGGCGGTTGTGCACGAAGATGCTCCCCGGCAGGGGGAACACCTGCGTCTTGTTCTGCAGCCGCCGGAAGGGCGACGAGAACACCAGCCGGTCGAAGTCGCGCTGGAATTCCGACCGGTTGCCCCGCTTGGGGTCGTGGTAATGTTCGAGTCCGAACCGCTTGTCGCTCACAAGGCGGCTCCATCGCATCTTAGTCATTGTTCCGCGGAGGTGTCATCGGAGGAGGCGTCCTCCTCGTAGTGGTTGAAGAGGAAGTCGTTGTAGGGGAAGCGCTCGGTGTGTATCTCCTTGGCGCGTTGGTAGATCTTCTCCTTGAGCTCGTCGATGTTGATGCCTTTCTTTGCCGAGATGAACACGCAGTTGTCGGGTTCGAGGCGGTTCATCCAGGTCTGCTTGAGCTCTTCGAGGGGGATGTTCTCGCGTGTGCGGGGTGTGAGGTCGTCCTCATCCTTGGGGGTGTGGGAGTAGGCGTCGATTTTGTTGAACACCACGATCACCGGCTTGTCGGCCGAGCCGCATACCTCGGCGAGGGTCTTGTTGACCACCTCGATCTGCTCCTCGAACCCGGGGTGTGAGACATCGACGACGTGGACCAGCAGGTCGGCGTCGCGCACCTCGTCGAGGGTCGACTTGAACGACTCCACCAGGTGCGGGGGGAGCTTGCGGATGAAACCCACGGTGTCGGTGAGCAGGAAGGGGAGGTTGTCGATGATCACCTTGCGCACGGTGGTGTCGAGGGTGGCGAAGAGCTTGTTCTCGGCGAACACGTCGCTCTTGCTCAGGAGGTTCATCAGGGTCGACTTGCCAACGTTGGTGTACCCCACGAGGGCCACTCGGGTGAGCTTGCCGCGGTTCTTGCGCTGGAGGGTTTTCTGGCGGTCGATGTCGGCGAGTTCCTGTTTGAGCAGCGATATGCGGCGCTGGATTATGCGTCGGTCGGTCTCGATCTGGGTTTCGCCCGGGCCTCGCATACCGATACCGCCCTTCTGTCGTTCGAGGTGGGTCCACATACGGGTCAGTCGTGGGAGGAGGTACTGGTATTGGGCCAGCTCAACCTGGGTTTTGGCCGTGGCGGTCTGGGCGCGCTTGGCGAAAATGTCGAGGATGAGGCTCGAACGGTCGAGAATCTTCACCTGCAGTGCCTTTTCGATGTTGGCCACCTGCTTGGTGGAGAGGTCGTCGTCGAAAATCACCATGCCGATTTCGTTTTTCTCGACATACTGGCGTATCTCTTCGAGCTTCCCCTGCCCGACGAAAGTGCGGGGGTTGGGGTATTCGAGTTTCTGAGTGAAGCGGTCGACGACCTCCGCCCCGGCGGTCTGGGCCAGGAAGGCGAGCTCGTCGAGGTATTCGTTGACTTTTGCCTCCCCCTGGCGGGGTGTGATGAGCCCCACGAGGAGCGCCCGCTCGGTGGTTTCGCGGCTTATAACGAGATCTTTCATAAAGTTCTTGATGGTTGCGTACGCGAATATAACAAATTTCGCGTTAAAAAAGCGCGCCCGGGGGTGCCGGGCGCGCTTCAAACGTATATCGGGGTGATATTATTCGTTGACGGTGCAGACTGCCACGCGGTTCCAGGAGTTCTCGGAGAAGAGGTCGCCGATACCCTGGCCCTCGGCCTGTACGCGGTCGGAGGCGATGCCGTAGCGCTTCACGAGCTCCTTCTTGACGGCGTCGGCGCGGCGCTGGGCGAGCTTCTTGTTGAAGGCGAGCGAGCCGTCCTTGGAGGCGTAACCTTTCACGGTGCAGGTGGCGTTGGAGTTAGCCTTGAGGGCGTCGGCCACCATCGCGATGTTGGGCTGCTGATTGGCCTGCACGGTGGCGCTGCTGAGGTTGAAGAAGACGTAGCGGATGTTGTTGAGGTCCTTCACAACCTTCTCCACAGCCACGGGGCGGCGGTTGCAGGCGTCGAGCTGTGCCTGGAGGTCGGCGAGCTGTGCCATGAGGGCCGCGGAGCCGGCGCCGCAAGCTTCGAGTTCGCCGCGGAGGTCGTTGATCTGGGCGTTGAGTGCGTCGATTTCAGCCTGGTCGTAGGGACGCACGATCGAGAAGTGGTGCGTGCCGTTGGAGTTGCCGAAGTGGTAGGTTACGCCGGCCTGGAGCTGGAACACGCAGGCGTTGCCGTTGTAGGTGGCGTCCATGCCCATGGCGCTGAAGTCGCCGTTGGTGTTCATGGCCCAGAGGAACGCGGGCTTCAGGGAGATGGTCCAAGCCTTGGCCTGGCCGAGGTTGAAGTTGAAGTTCAGGCCTGCCTTGGTGCCCCAGGTGTTGGAGTCGCCACCCTCGGTGTGGGGGTAGTAGGCGTGGAGCCAGCCGGTACCGGCTACGACTTCCATTTCGAAGAGGCGGGGAGTGCCCTTGTATCCGGCGAAGGCGTTCATCAGGTTGAGGGTACCGAACACGCCGACGTACTGGTGGTCGAACGCGTTGCTCGACTTGTAGCCGGTCCAGGCGGAGGTGTTCACAGTCCACTCGCCTTCAACGCCGAGGCCGAAGCAGGGAGTGATCTGTTTGCGGAGTTCGGCGCCGGCGATGCCGCGGGCCGACTTGATGAAGTCGTGGTTCTTGAGGGGTGTAACAGCGCCACCTTTGAGGGTGAACGACCAGTTGTCGGTGAATTTGCTACCTGCCACGGTTACCTGCGCGGAGGCTCCGATTGTCCCGGCAGCGAGGGCTGCTATGAGTAATAACTTCTTCATAACTGAAAAATTTAAAGATATTCGTTGAAACGTTGGTCGGCAAAGTTAACACTATTTTAACAAACGTCAAAAGGTTTTGGTTTAATTCAAGAATATTTCATCTAAATTAAGTAACTTCGCGGTTAAGAGTAGACCTTATTTAAAGGGAAAAGTTTAAAACGAATCGAAGGAATGATTAATTTCACAGTGGGCCCGGTACAGTCGTCCGACGGCGTGCGCGCCGTGGGGGCCGAGCAGGTGCCTTATTTCCGTACCCCGGAGTTTTCCGAGGTGATGCTGGAGAACGAGCGCCTGATGCTCCGCTTCGCCAACGCTCCCGCCGGGAGCCGGGCGGTGTTCATCACCGGCTCGGGCACGGCCTCGATGGAGGCGGCGGTGATGAACCTCCTCTTCCCGGCCGACAAGGTGCTGGCCGTCAACGGCGGCAGCTTCGGCCACCGCTTCGTCGAGCTGCTGGAGCTCCACGGCATACCTTTCGAGGAGATACGTCTCGCCCCCGGCAAAGCCCTGCGGCCCGAGCGGCTGGAGGAGTATGCCGGGCAGGGGTTCACCTCCCTGGTGGTCAACGCCGGGGAGACCTCGACCGGGGTGCTCTACGACCTGGAGATGATCGCCGGGTTCTGCCGCCGCGAGGGGATGTTCCTCATCGTCGACGCCATCAGCTCGTTCCTCGCCGACGATTTCGATATGGAGGCGCTCGGTGCCGGAGCTATGATTACCGGCTCGCAGAAGGCGCTGGCATGCCCTCCGGGGGTGTCGATTATAGCGCTCTCACCCTCCGGGGTGGTGCGCGCCCTGAAGGCCGAGTGCAAATGTATGTACCTCGACCTGCGCGACGCGCTGAAGAACGGCGAGCGGGGCCAGACCCCCTTCACCCCCGCCGTCGGTATTCTGCGCCAGATCAACACCCGCCTGCGCGAGATAGAGGCCGCCGGGGGTGCCCGCGCCGAGCATGACGCCATCGCCGCCATCGCCGCCGACTTCCGCTCAAAAATCGGCGACCTCCCGTTCGAGATTGTCTCCGAGAGCCTCTCGAACTGCGTCACACCGCTGCATCCGACCACGGCCTCGGCCTACGACATATTCACCACCCTCAAGGACGAGTACGGCATATGGGTGTGCCCCAACGGCGGCGAGCTGCGCGACAGCGTGTTCCGTGTGGGGCATATCGGTGCCCTCTCCCCAGCCGACAACGACGCCCTCGTCGACGCCCTCCGCGATATGCGCCGCCGGGGCCTCATCTGAACCCTTCAACCTACCCCCCCTCGACGTGAAGAAAGTTATTACATACGGCACCTACGACCTGCTCCACCGGGGCCACCTGCGCCTGCTTGAGCGCGCTAAGGCCCTGGGCGACTACCTTGTGGTAGGGGTGACCTCGGACGACTTCGACCGCGCCCGCGGCAAAATCAACGTGCGCCAGAGCTTTATGGAGCGCGTTGAGGCCCTCCGCGCCACCGGCATCGCCGACGAAATCATCGCCGAGGAGTACGAGGGGCAGAAAATCGACGACATCCGCGACCGCGGCATCGACGTGTTCGCCATCGGCAGCGACTGGGAGGGTAAGTTCGACTACCTCCGCCCCTACTGCGAGGTGGTGTACCTCGAACGCACCGCCGGGGTGTCGAGCACCGAAATCCGCTCGGCCCGCGCCAAGGTGCGCCTCGGCATCGTCGGGCAGAGCTCAGTGACCGACAAGTTCGCCGCCGAATGCGGCTACGTCGACGGCGCCGAGCCTATCCTCCCCGACCCGGGGGAGGATTTCGACTCGTTTGCCGCACGGGTTGACGCATTATATATATACTCGCATCCGCGCGACCACTACCGCCAGGCCCGCCGCGCCCTCGAACTGGGGCGCCATGTGCTGCTGGAGCTCCCCATGACCCTCAGCGAGGGGGAGACCGCCGAGCTCTTCCGCCTGGCCGACGAGCGGGGGCTGGTGCTGATGGCCGGGTGCAAGACAGCCTACGCGACGGCCTACCGCCGCCTGGTGCTCCTCGCCTTGGGGGGCGCGATCGGCGATGTGGTGTCGGTCGACTCGACCTGCACCTCGCTCCGCCCGGTCGACTACTCCGACGCCGCCTCGCTTGGGCGCGAATGGAGCTCGCTGGCCGACTGGGGCCCCATAGCGCTCCTCCCCGCCATGCAGATACTCGGCACCGGCTACAGCTCCAAGCAGATCGTGGCCCGCAAGGTGGGCGACTACGACGAGTTTGCCCGCGTCTCGCTGGTGTACCCCTCGGCCTGCGCCTCGGCAAAGGCCGCCAAGGGGGTCAAAAGCGAGGGGGAACTCGTGGTGGCCGGTACCAAGGGGTACCTCTATGTGCCCGCCCCCTGGTGGAAGACCGACTACTTCGAGGCGCGCTTTGAGAACCCTCAGGACAACCGCCGCTACTTCTTCCAGCTCGACGGCGAGGGGATCCGCTACCAGATTCTCGCCTTCCTCAGGGCCATCGGCGGGGCCCCCTCCGACTCCGGGGCCGTGAGCCGCGACATCTGCCTGGCCATAAGCCGCGTGATGGGCGACTTCGCCGCCGGTACCGACACCGTGAACCTCTCCGTCAAATAACCTCTCCGCTATCCACACTCTTCACCTTTCAACCTGATGAAAGAACTCACCTTACGCGAAATACAGATGCTGTCGCTCGACATGATGAAGGAAATCCACGCCTGGTGCGAGGCCAACGGCGTGCGATACTCCATGGCCTACGGCTCGCTCATCGGTGTCGTGCGCCACAAGGGGTTCATACCCTGGGACGACGACATCGACATCGTAATGCCCCGCCCCGACTACGAGCGCTTCATACGCGGTTTCCGCTCGGACCGCGCCAAGGTGGCCATTCCCGGCGTCGACTCCTGCCAGCCGATAGCCCGCGTGTACGACACGCGCGACACCGTGGCCTACACCAAGTACCCCTTCAAGAAGGGGGGCGAGAGGGCCGGGCTATGGATCGACGTTTACCCGATTGACAACGTGCCCGACGACCGCGCCGAGTTCGAGCGCCACGCCGAGGAGTGCCGCCAGCTCTACCGCCGCATGGTGCGCCGCCGCAAGATGATGGCCACCGCCGCCGACCTGCGCAACGTGCCCCCCCGCTGGCACTTCCCCTGGCGATGGGTGCGCGCCCAGTGGTGGAAGCTCCGCGCCGGGTTCCCCGACCTGATGGAGGAGAACCGCGAGCAGACGCGCCTGATGGAGAAATATCCCTGGGGCTCAACCGGCCATGTGTCGCAGCTCGGCATCCGCGCCTGGGTGTACTGCGACCATCTCCCCGCCGACCTTTTCGACGACACCATACTGATGCCTTTCGAGGATATGGAGGTGCGCGTGCCCCGCGACTACCATACATTCCTCATACCCCAGTACCCCGACTATATGACCCTCCCTCCCGAGAACAAGCGCGAGCAGCACACCCTCGCCGCGACAAAATTCTACTGGAAAGACAAGAAATGAAGGAACTGACCTTACGCGAACTGCAATTGTTCTCCCTCGGCATACTCAAGGAGATACACGCCTTCTGCGAGGAGCGCGGCCTCCGATACGCCGTGGCCTACGGCACGCTGATCGGGGCCGTGCGCCACAAGGGGTTCATCCCCTGGGACGACGACGTCGATATCGTGATGCCTCGCCCCGACTACGAGCGCTTCCTCCGCGAGTTCCGCTCGGACCGCCTGAAGGTGACCGTGCCGGGCGAGGACTCCTACCAGCCCCTGGCGAGGGTCTACGACACCCGCGACACGCTGGCCTTCACCAAATACGGGTGGAAGAAGGGTGAGCGCGGCGGCGTGT
Source organism: uncultured Muribaculaceae bacterium (assembly GCA_910587075.1). GTDB lineage: Bacteria > Bacteroidota > Bacteroidia > Bacteroidales > Muribaculaceae > UBA7173. Next base: position 21,216 of record CAJUKE010000015.1, on the reverse strand, counting down.
GGGTCGACGTGTTCCCCCTCGACGCCGTGGCCGACGATCCGGTGGTGTTCGACCGCCAGGCCGAGGAGTGCCGCGTGCTGTTCGACAAGGTGAACCATCTGCGCAAGCGGCTGGCAAAATTCGCCGACCTCAGCGCCCTCTCCGGGGGGTGGAAGCTCTGGCAGCGATGGATACTCGTGCTGGCCAAGCGCGCCCGCGTGAGCGAGCGGGAGGTGATGGAGGCCAACCGCGAGCACCTGCGGGTCATGACCCGCCACCCCTGGGGCTCCACCGGGCATGTGTCGCAGCTCGGGGCCCGCGGGTGGGTCTACCGCGACCATTACCCCGCCGACATACTCGACACCACGGCGCTGATGCCGTTCGAGGACACGGAGGTGCGCGTCCCGGCTGACTTCCACACCTTCATGATACCGCAGTATCCCGACTATATGACCATCCCCCCGGAAGAGAAGCGCGTGCAGCACACCTCCAGCAAATTCTTCTGGAAAAACAAGTGACAGGTAAAGCATTATGAGCCGACCACTGATACAGATAGCGCCCGAGTTTGAGCGCCTCCGCCCCTACCTGGAGAATATCGAGGAGCATTTCGCCTCGGGGCGCGTGATACACTCGGGGCGCAACGAAATCCGGGCCGTGACCCCGCCGGGAGGCCCCGAGCTCAATGTCAAGCGCTACCGCCGCCCGATCTGGATAAACCGCGTGGCCTACACCTTTCTGCGCAAGCCCAAGGGGGTTCGCGCATTCGAGTACCCCCGGGTGCTCATCGAGCGAGGCTTCGAAACGCCTGCGCCCGTGGCCTACATCGAGCGCCGCGAGGGGGGGCTCATAGCTTACTCCTACTTCGTGAGCGTGCAGAGCGCGCTCAGCCGCCGCTTCTTCGAGTTCGGCGACGCTACCGAGCAACAGTTCGCCCCGGTGATGCGCCCCTTCGCCCGCCTTACTGCCTGCCTCCACGAGGCCGGAATCATACACCGCGACTACTCGCCGGGCAACATCCTCTTCGACTCCGACGGCAAGGGTGGGTGGCGCTTCTCGCTGGTCGACATCAACCGCATGCAGTTCCGCGCGGTCCCCTTCCGCGAGGGGCTCTACGGCTTCGTGCGCCTCTGGGGGCAGCCCGAAATGTTCGCCCTCCTGGCCGAGGAGTACGCCAAGGCCCGCGGCGAGGACCCCGACCGCGCCCGCCGCGACCTCCTGGCCTACCGCGAGCGCTTCTGGAAACGCTGGGCCAAGAACCACAAAATCAAATACACCCTCCGCTTCTGACGCGGATTTCTTTCGCGACAACCTGTTAAAATTCGCGAAAAAGGCGTAACTTCGCGGTCGGAAAACCGAGGCTTCCACCGTATTGTCTCCGAGGTTTCCGCCGAACTATCTCCAAGGTACTGTATTTTAAGGCACTATATTTTCTATGGATTTCTTTTATGACCTGCTCATGCCGGGGAACACGTCGCTTGCCAGCACGCTGGTGCTGCTGTCGTTCGTGATCGCCGCGGGCATCTATCTCGGCAAGCTCCGCGTCGCGGGGATTTCGCTGGGCGTGACTTTCGTATTGTTTGTCGGCATCCTCATGGGCCATTTCGGCTATACCGTGCAGCCCGACGTGCTGAAGTTCGTGCGCGAGTTCGGCCTTATTCTGTTTATTTTCGCGATCGGTCTCCAGGTGGGCCCGGCCTTCTTCTCCTCGTTCAAGGAGGGGGGCATACGCCTCAATATGCTGGCCGTGCTCGGCATAGCGCTCAACGTGGCTATCGTGCTCGCGATTTACTATATCGACGGCAACACCTCGATCGAGGCCCTGGTGGGCGTGATGTCGGGCGCCGTCACCAACACCCCGGGTCTGGCAGCCGCGCAGCAGGCCGCCGGTAACCCCGAGGCTGTCAACGTGATGTCGATGGGTTACGCCGCCGCATACCCCCTGGGCGTGCTCGGCATCATCATGGCAATGCTCATCATCAAGGCCCTGTTCGGCATCAAGACCGAGAAGGAAATCGAGAAGATGAACGCCGAGGCCGAGGATGGCCAGGGCAAACCGTTCCTTGCTTCCTTCGAGGTGACCAACGCCCTGATCAACGGCCGCACCCTGGTGCAGCTCCACCAGATTATCCACTGCGAGTTCGTGGTGTCGCGTCTGATGCAGCAGGACGGCTCGACCATCATCCCCAAATCGACCACCCAGATCCGCGTAGGCGACAAGCTCTACGTCGTGATGAATGCCGTTGACCTCCCCAGCTTCGAGGCCGTGGTAGGCCCCTCGATCGAGATGGACGACGAGGATTGGAACGAGGTTGCTCCCGAGCACGTTGTGAGCCGCCGCATCCTCATCACCAACAACGACTACAACGGAGTGGCCCTCGGCAAGCTACGCCTCCACAAGGGTTACAACCTCAACTGCACCCGCGTGAACCGCGCCGGTGTCGACCTCCTCGCGACCCCCGGCCTGCGCCTGCAGATCGGCGACCGCATCACCATCGTGGGCGACCTCAACGACATCGACCGCCTCTCGGCGAAGCTCGGCAACTCGATGAAGCGTCTCGACCACCCCAACCTGATCACCATCTTCATCGGTATCCTCTTCGGTATCATCGTTGGCTCGATCAACGTCGGGTTCGGCATGAAGCTCGGTCTGGCCGGCGGTCCGCTGGTTGTGGCCATCCTTCTGAGCCGCTTCGGCTATAAGTTCAAGCTCGTCACCTACACCTCGTCGTCGGCGTCGCTGATGCTCCGCGAGCTCGGCATATGTATGTTCCTCGCCGCCGTGGGTATCGGCGCGGGCGCCAACTTCGCCTCCACTGTGTTCAACAACACCGGTATGTGGTGGGTGATCTGGGGCTTCATCATCACCTTCCTACCCCTGCTGATCGTGGGACTCATCGGCCGCGGCATTTTCAAAATCAACTACCTCACCCTCATGGGCCTGATGTCGGGCGGTTATACCGATCCCCCCGCACTGGCCTATGCCGGCAACTCCACCGGCAACGACGCTCCGGCGGTGGCATATTCGACGGTTTACCCGCTCACGATGTTCCTCCGCGTTGTGGCGGCCCAGGCGCTCATACTCTGCTTCGCGTAGCGCCGGGTAGGGCAAGATAAACACAGCGAGGGCTCCGCGGTTTCCGCGGGGCCCTCGTCGCGTATGTAGGGGAGTCAATGTCAGGTGTGCTTGAACTTGCCGTGGTCGCTCACCGCTCGGTCCTCGGCGGCTTCAACCTGCTCCTCGGTGGGCTCATAGCCGGGCTTCCATTTGGAAACCTCCCAGGGCTTGCGCCCCTCGATCTGCCAGTCGAAGGGGTAGAAGTGGGCGTTCGGGTCGCGCCACGAGGGCTTGCGCTTCGAGTAGACCACTAACGGCAGGGCGATGAACACGGCCACGCCTATGAAGATGATGCCGACGTAGACCACCGGGCTACCCGTCGAAATCTGCGACGGGGGTAGGAAGCTCAGTACCATGGCCAGCAGCGCTCCGGCTATGCCGAGGCCGCACACGGCCCATTCGCCGAACTTGCCGCCCGGCACCTTGAAGCCGCGCTTGCGCCCGGGGGAGGTGCGCCGCAGACGTATGAAGGCGCCGTAGATGAGCACCACCATCACAAGGTAGATGATCGTGGCCATCTGCGAGAGTATCTGGTAGGCCGACTCAACTGTGGGGAGCACGATCAGCACCAGGCTGATGAGGCTCACGAAGCCACCCTCGATGAGGAGGATGCGCTTGTTGACCCCCTTGGCGTTGACCTTCTGCAGGCTCCGGGGGAGGTAGCCCGACTGGGCCACCGCCATAAGGCCGGTGGCGGGACCGGTGACGAGGGCGCTGATCTGGCCCACGACGCCGAACATTATCAGCAGGGCCATGACGTTGCCAAGCCAGCTCAGGCCGAAGCTCGCCCACAGGGCGCGGTAGGCCACCAAGAGCGACTGGAGCAGGTTGATGTTCTCCGTCGGAATCACCAGCCCGATCACCAGCGTGCCCAGGGCGTAGAGGGCGATGATCACGATGATGGCGGCGAACACAGCTTTGGGGAAGTCGCGGGCCGGGTTACGCATATCGTTGATATGCACGGCCTGGATCTCCATACCCGCGTAGAAGAGGAATATCGAAGCCGCCAACACTATGGTGCCCATATTCGTGAAGTCGGGGAAGAAGGGCACGTCGGCCAGGTAGATATGCTTGCCGCATAGGAAGTATATGATGCCGAGCACGATCAGCGCCGCGCCGGGGATGATGGTGCCCACCATTCCACCGTAGGTGCTGAGCACGTTGGCCGACTTCTGCCCGCGGAAGGCGTTGAGCGTGGCCAGCCAGTACATCAGCATCGCGACAGCGAGGGTGTAAAGCTTGTTGGATGCCAGAGCCTGGTCGAAGCTCTCGGGCCAGAAAATGTAGGCCAGCGAGGCCGCGCCGAACATCAGCACCGTCGGGAACCAGAACACGATTGTCTGCCATTCGAGGTACATGGCCGTCCACCCCCATTTCGGGCCGAAAGCCTCGGCCACCCAGCGGTAGAGTCCCCCCGGCTTGGTGTAGGTTGAGGCCAGTTCGGCGCACACCAGCGAGAAGGGGAGCAGGAACACTATGGCGGCGAAAACGTAGTAGAATATCGACTGTATGCCGTACTTGGCCTCGGAGGGTAGACCTCGCAGGCTGAGAATCGAAGTGACGATCATGATCGCCATGGCGGCCATGGTGAGGGTGCCGCGGGCGGTCGAAACGTGCTTCTTGCGCCCCGAGGCGGTAAGTTCGGGGGCCGGAGCCTTGTTGGATGTTGTTTTACCCATCTCGGAAAAATAGTTGTGACGTGGAAAAACACAGGCGGGACCCGCTGGCCCCGCCTGTAAATTAGTTTGTTCTCGTTAGCGCCCCATAGGGGGCCGGGCGGCAAGAGAGGTTATTCGCCTACGGGGTAAGCCTCGGCGATCTTGGTGCCTACCTTGTAGTGTACGCCGGGCTGGGCGGTGATGCTCACGTTCGAGGCGCGCTCGAATACCATCACGATGTCGGAACCGCCGAACTGGAAGTAGGAAATCTCCTCACCCTTGCGCAGGGTTACACCCTTCTGCGCGGTGACCACGATCGACGATACCTGGGCCATACCCATCGGGAGGATGGCCACCTTGCCGATTTTCGACTGGATTACTACCAGGCCGCGGGTCTGGAGGAACTGGTAGCCGGCCTCGTCGAGGGCCGACAGTTTGCGGCGCACGATGCGCACGCGGCCCTTTTCGTCACCTTCGATAGGCTCGGTGGTGACTCCGAGCCAGGTTGCTCCCTGGAGCACGCGGGCTTCGAGCACCTTGCCACCTACGGCGGCGTGTTCGCGGTGGTAGTCGACGGTGTTGAGGAACTGGTGGATCCATATGCCACCCTTGAAGTCATCCTTGTAGTCGCTCCCTTCGAGCAGCTCCTCGATGCTCCATTCGAGACCCTTGATGTTTACCTTCGAGTCGGAGTTGATTTCCCACTGGCCGTCGTTGGTGGAGTCGGCGGGCGACACGATGATATGGTCGTCGTTCACGGCGGCGATGGGGCGGTAGCCGGGCTTGCAGCTGCGGGCGAAGAACTGGTTGAAGGTCTTCCAGCCACCCTCGGGCATATCGTAGTCGCTCATATTGTAGCGGGGTGAGTCGTAGTACGACTTCACGGCCTCGTCGGTGAGCGATTCGGGCTGGTCCATCCAGGCGCCGAAGGAGATGACGTAGCGGCGGATCCACTGCGAGAAGGGGGTGAGCTCCGGCATTACGTTGTCCTTGAGTTTGCTGGGGATGATCGGGGTCTGGAGCTCCTTCACGGGGCTCTGGTCGATCAGGAAGTAGAACATGGTGACGTGCTGGTATACGACATCACCCTCGGGATCCTCCTTCGGAACCCAGTGGAGGTTCGATTCGAGCCAGTCGAAGTAGTCTTCGAGGGTCTTGATGTTCTCGTATTCGATGGTGTTGAGGGCGTGGCAGTTGTCGAGCGCTTTCTGGAATTTGTCGCGCCAGCCGTTGGTTTCGATCATGTCGATGAGTTCCTGTACGACAGGAGAGTAAGTTTTAGTTGCCATGGTTGAGGTGTGTGGGTTTATGTTTGTTGATAATGTTCGTGGTGATTTTTGACGCGGTGTCATTCAGATGGGGATGTGGCGGTTTTGTCACTGATTCCAATGATAGAACGCCCGGCGGCTGCTAAGGTTCGCGCATAAAAGTTAAATCCGCCAAAACCATCGGGCTTGGCGGATTCAATAGGGTATCGCGATGTCGGGGTAGGGTTATTCCTCTGCTTCGGGAACGGTCTGGTAGGCTCCCAAGTCGGGTTCCGGCAGGCGTGGGGTGCCGTTTATGTCGACTGAGGCCGCGGGGGCGGTAAGCGCCGGGTAGGCGGCAGCGGCGGCGGGTGAGCCGGGTCGTAGCCGGTAGTCGAAGATATACTTGGGGCGGTCGGTGTAATAGTCGGGGTCGGTGTCCCAGAGGCATTCGATGAAGTTATCGTCGTCGGATCCGGCCGATTTCAGAAGGCACCTGTTGAAGGTGATGGCGGTGCCGGAGAGGTCGGGGTGCGACAGCTCCGTGCCGTTGCCGTAGATGATGCAGTTGGCGAAGTCAGCCGTCATCATCGGGCGCTCCGGGTCGACCGGCTCCTCGTCGGCGAACCCGGTCTGGGCAAGTTGCACCGCCGGGCCACCCAGGGCGGTGAAGAGGTAGTAGTTGGCTATGGTGCAGTGGTTGAACCGATGGTTGCCGCCTGTGAGCGATATGATGCCGGATGAGGCCTCGGCCAGCTCGCACCCTATCGCGGTAACGTCGGTGAAGAGTGTTTCGAGCACATATCCCTGCGAATTGCGAACCACGCTGTTGAGCAGGTAAAGCCCCGGGGCGTCGCCCGCTGATTGGGCGTTGTCGGCGGCGATGCCCCACTTCGTGTTGCGTATCGAGGCGTGTACTATGCGGTTGGCCGCGGAGGTGGGGCGGAAGAGAATCCCCTCCCACTGCCCGGCCATAATCTCGTAAGGGATCTGCGCGGCCACGAAGCCCTTTCGGTCGCCGGTGAGTTCGACGGTTTTTCCGGCCTCGCCGCGGATGTCGAGCGTGCCGTCGACGATGAGGCTCGCCCCGTCGTGGAAGTAGAGCTTCGCTCCCGGCTCGATAATCAGTTTCGCCCCTTCGGCCACCACGATGCTATCGCGCACCAGGTATGGCTTTTCGGCGGTGAATGTTGTCTCAGTGTCGATTATGGTGCCGTCGTAGAGGCGCACGGCGTCCTGGCCGGTGACCTTCACCGGCATTTTCGACGACACGCCGTTGGTTATGAACTCGATATGGGCCAGAATGTCGGCGGGGGCGCCGTTGCCGTTCTCAGGGAGGGTCGCCTCCACGAATACGAAAATCGAATCGTTGGCGCGGATTTCGACATTCGAGAAGTCGCTCCCCGCCATACCGTCGACGTTGAGGCGGAAAAGCCCACGGGGGTCGTCGATGAAGCGTATCGAGCTTATGTTGAGGCCCTTGTCGTGGCGGTTATATACGATGAAGCGGTTCGTGGGCGAAGGTTCGAGGGTGAAGAGGTCGGCCATTCTCAGAGTGTCGGTCGAGAACGTCGGTTGGTCGGAGGGGGAGGTGGTGAAACCATCCTCGATACACGAGCTCAGCGCCCCGGCAAGCCCTATGGCCGCCGCGGCGGCAAAGAACAACCGGCGCGTCTTGGAGGCTACCCCGCCTCGGGAAAGAGATTTACACATGCCTTATTAACGGAACACCCCCGCCTGATATTGCGCGCCGCCGATTTAACGCCGGGCGAGGGCAATAATCGGGGCGTTTCTTAGTTATTAAGGTGTAAAATTGTGCTATAACCACTTTATGCGATACCTCCTTACACTTGCCATAGCCGCCGCGGCCGCAATCCCGGCATCGGCTCTCGATGTCACTTCAGAGGCCGGACAGCTCCGCGAGGCGGTCGGGACCTCGACCGACGCGGCGGAACTGCGCGTCAGCGGCTCGGTTGACGCCGCCGACCTTACGTTTATCCATTCGGAGATGACCTCCCTGAGGTCGCTCGACCTTTCGGGGGCCTCGCTCGCGGCCTACGAGGGTGAGTCGCTCCTCAACTCCGTGTCGAGTTCCCCGGCGGGTGTGATTCCCCCCGCGGCGTTCCTGGGTATGAAGCTCACCGGCTTCTCGTTCCCGAAGAACACCACCGCGATAGGGGAGGGGGCTTTCGCCGCCACATCGCTCGCGTCGGTGGCTATCCCCGAAGGGGTTACCTCTATCGGCAACTCCGCGTTCGCCGACTCGCCGGAGCTGACCGCCGTATCGGTTCCGGCCTCCGCCGTGAAACTCGGCACCGGGCTGTTCCGCGGTTGCGGCAAACTGGCGTCAGTCTCCTTCAAGGGGAATATCGCCGAAATCCCGGCCCTCGCGTTCAGCGGTTGCCGCTCGCTGGAGTCGTTCGCGATACCCTCCTCTGCGAGGGTGATTGGCGAAAAGGCTTTCGCCGGGAGCGGCCTGAAGTCGGTGGCCGTCAACGACATTGACTCCATAGGCCCCTGGGCGTTCACGGGGTGCGCCTCGCTCGGCGAGGTTACCTTCTCCGGGTCGATGCCCCGCGCCATAGGCGAGGGCGCCTTTTTCCGCGACGCCTCGGCCGAGGTGGCCGCTGGCGAGCTGCTTAAATCGCTGGAGACCATACCCGCCCATGCGTTCACCGGGGTGAAAAGCGTCAGCGGACTGGCCGACGGCACCGCCGCCGCATTCAGCAAGGTGGGCGATTACGCCCTGGCCTACACTTCGGTAGGCTCCTCCGTGGCGTTCCCCTCGACTATGCGCGAGGTCGGCAAATCGGCTTTCGCCAACTGGACCGGCACCCGGTACATTGATGCCGCCGACCTCACGGAGCTCCCGGAGATAGGCGACGATATATTCGGCACCCTCGACAAGGGGAACACCACCCTGTATGTGAGCCGCGATATGCTCGACGCGTTCCGCGAGGCACCGCAGTGGAAGGATTTCAACATCGAGGCCCGCACCAGCGGCGAAACCGGGGTCGCGCTCCCCGACTCCCCCGATGGGGCCGAAGTCCGCGGATGGTTCGAGGGCTCGGTGCTCCGCGTAAGCTCCACCTGCGAGATTTCCGCCGTGGAGCTCTTCGATATGGGGGGCCTGCGCCTCGCGTTCCTCCCGGTGTCCGGCTCGCTTGACTTCTCGGTTGACACTGCGCCGTTCGCCTCGCGCGCCTACATCGTGCGGGTCAACCTCGGCCCCGACGCGGTGAAGCTGCTCAAGGTTGCCCGCTAAGCGCGGCACCCGGGACGCGGTTTCTCTCCGAAATGTGAAGATAGGTTAATCCGTGCGGTTTTTATACTAACTTTTGGTCAAAAGTGCCAAATTAGGACTAACTTTGCGGCCATTCATCAGCTCTTTATTTATGGCTAACGTACTTACTACCCTGGTCGGTAACCAGGCGGCCAAATATGGCCGACGACCCGCGTTTTACCATCGCGAAGATGGCGGACGCTGGATTCCGACCTCCTGGCAGACCTTTGAGAACCAGGTCGAAAATGCCGCGAAGGCGCTCGCCTCGCTCGGACTGGGCGAGCGGGAGACCGTCGCGGTTTTCTCCCCCAACAATGTGAAGATTCTCGTCACCGACTTCGCGGCGTACGCCAACCGCGCCGTGCCGGTGTCGATTTATGCCACCTCGTCGGCCGAGCAGGTCGAATACATCGTGCGCGACTCCGGCGCCAAGATTCTCTTCGCCGGAACCGCCGAGCAGTATCTCATAGCCCGCAGGGTGGCCGCTTCGGTGGAGTCGCTGAAGCAAATCGTGGTTTACGACGACATCCACCTCGACCGGGCCGACGACACTACCCTGCGGTTCAGCGACTTCCTCGCGCTCGGCGAGGAGGCTTCCGCTGACGTCGCCGCCGAAGTGGCCCGGCGCCGCTCCGCCGCGCTCCCGTCCGACACCGCGACGCTCCTCTACACCTCCGGCACCACCGGCGAGCCCAAGGGGGCCATACTGACCCACGCGAATTTCTCAGCCGCCCTCGACATACACGTTGAGACGCTCACTTCGCTGAGCGACAGCGACACCTCGCTTAGCTTCCTCCCGCTGTGCCATATTTTCGAGAAGGCGTGGACCTACCTCTGCCTCTACATCGGCATCAGGGTGTACGTCAACCGCGACCCCCGCGATATTCAGGAGTCGCTCAAGGAGGTGCGCCCCACCTGTATGTGTTCCGTGCCGCGGTTCTGGGAGAAGGCCTATGCCACAATCCAAGACAAGATGACGCGTATGTCGCGGTTCAACCGCTGGCTCTGCGCCCGCGCCCTCAACGTCGGGCGCAAGCGCAACCTCCATTACGCCCGCCTGGGGCTGAAGGTACCCTTCTTCCTTGAGCAGGGCTACCGCTTCTACCACGGGCGCGTGTTCAAGATGGTGAAGCGCGTCATGGGTATCGAGAACGGCAACATCTTCCCCACCGCCGGGGCTCCGCTGAGCGGCAACATCGTGGAGTTCTTCCGCTCGATGGGTGTGCCCATCGTCATCGGCTACGGCCTCTCGGAAACCACCGCCACTGTAAGCTTCCTCCCCTATACCGGCTACGAGATCGGCACCGTAGGCAAGCCGCTCCCCGGCCTGGAGGTGAAGATTGGCGAGGAGAACGAGATTCTCGTCAAGGGCCCCAACGTTATGAGCGGCTACTTCAACAAGCCCGCCGAGAGCGCCGCGGCGTTCACCCCCGACGGTTTCTTCCGCACGGGCGACGCCGGGTACATCGACCAGGAGGGCGCCATCGTGCTCACCGACCGCATCAAGGACCTCTTCAAAACCTCCAACGGCAAGTACATCGCCCCGCAGGTGCTGGAGACCCGCTTGGGCGAGGACCGCTTCATCGAGCAGGTGGCCGTGATCGGCGACCAGCGCAAATATGTGTCGGCGCTGATCGTGCCCTCGTTCGAGGCGCTGAAGGAGTATGCCGCCAAGAATAACATCCCCTGCGACGACGTTGCCGCGCTGGTGGCCGACCCCCGTATTTACGATATGATGGAGCGCCGCATCGGAAAGCTCCAATACGGTCTGGCAAGTTTCGAGAAGATTAAGAAGTTCACCCTGCTCCCCCGCGAGTTCACAATGGAGTCGGGCGAGCTGACCAACACGCTGAAGATACGACGCCCGGTGATCAACAAGCACTACGCCGCCGAAATCGACGCTATGTACAGTTGATTTTGAGCTTTTTTTGAGCGCTTTTCCCAATTTTCATCGGTCACGATGCCCGCATCGCTCCCTCTTCAAATTGGAAAAATCATCTCAAAAAAAAACTCTCAAAATCGTCCGGGAAATCTGTTCAGATGGCGCAGAGCCGCAGAATCCCCGACGGGGCCTCGATGATGTTGTCGGCGCGGTATTCGCGCAGCTCGGCCACTGGCCGGAAACCCCATGTAACGCCCGCTGAGTCAACACAGGCCCGGCGGGCGGTTTCCATATCCACCCCCGAGTCGCCGACGTAGAGCACGTCGGCCTTCGGGGTCGGGTGTTTCCCGAGGATTTCAAACACGATCGAGGGGTCGGGCTTGACGGGTACCCCCTCCTTCTGCCCCTCTACAGCCGCCCAGGGGATGTCGGGGAAGTAGTGGCCGACGAGCTTCTCGACCGCTGCCTGATACTTGTTGGAGGCCACGGCCACGGCGATGCCGCGCTGGGTGAGCTGCGCGAGCAGTTCGGGTATGCCGCTGTAGGGCTTGGTGTCCTCGGTCATATGGGCGTCGTAGTATTCGCGGAAATGCGCGAGCATCTGCTCGATCAGGGCCTGGGAGCGAGCGCTTTCGGGGAGCACGCGTTCCATCAGCTTCCGCACCCCGTTCCCTACGAACCTGGGGTAGGCCGAAATGGGGTGGGTGGGGTAGCCGCACTGTTCCAGGGCGTGGTTGGTGGCGTTGCCGAGGTCGGCTATGGTGTTGAGCAGGGTGCCGTCGAGGTCGAATATCACGAGTTTCTTCATAACAGGGAGTCTTATATCGCGAAAATAGCGAAATTTTTTGAAAGAGCGTTATCGGCGCTCAGGCTGTAGAACCGAGGCCACGACGTAGGACAACGCGGCGGCTATGGCCGCGGGGAGGAGCGCCGAGGGGGTGGCCGTCATCTCCGTGACGATGAACATCGCCATCAGCGGCGCCTTGACCGCTCCGGCCATCACCGCCGCCATACCGTAAACGGCAAATTCACCCATCGGGAGGTCGATGCCGAACAGTACCCCCGCCATACGGGCGAAAAAGTAGCCGCACACGGCGCCCGCGAAGAGGGTGGGGGCGAAGTCGCCCGCCACACCGCCGCCGCTGTTGGTGGCCGAGGTGGCGAAAGCCTTCACCGCCATAACCCCGAAGCATACCGCCAAAAGCGTCACCCCCGGGTCGAGGCCGAGCGCCGGGAGAGCCAGCGGCGAGCGGAACACCGCGGCCTCTGGATGGCCGTTGATTATCCCCCCTACCACGCCGTAACCCTCGCCGAAGAGGGCCGGGAAGATGAAAAGTAGCGCGCCCACGATCAGACCGCTGACTATGTTGCGCCGCCAGGGGGAGCGCATCCCCTCAAACCAGGAGGTCATGCGGGCCATGATCCTCGAATAGTAGGCCGAATAGATGCCGCAGAATAGGGCCAGGGCGAGCAGCGGCAGCGTCAGGTGCCAGTCGAACGGCGCGAGGGTGTCAACGGCTATGTCGGGGGTGAAGCCCGAGAGGGCCAGGGCGGTGAGCCCGGCGCAGACGCACCCCGCGAAGAGGGCGATCGCCGTCAGCGGGCCCGACCCTATGCCGAGGCATTCGAGGGTGAAGAGCGCGCCCCCCACCGGGGCCTTGAAAATCCCCGCGATACCGGCCCCGGCCCCTATGGCCATCATGGCCCGGAGCCCCCGGTCGGTGGTACCGAAGAGGCGCCCCACGTTGTTGCCGATGGCTGACCCGGCGTAGGCTATAGGTCCCTCCGACCCGGCGGAGCCCCCGAAGCCGAGGGTCAGGGCGCACGCCAGCACCGGCGAGAAGGTGAGCACCACCGGGAGCCGCGACTGCCCGCGGGCGAAATCGTCCTGCAGGCGGTCAACGCCGTGATAAATCTCGCGGTGGAGTATGTAGCGCTGGAAGATACCCGTCAGCAGTATGCCGACGAGCGGGAGCAGGAGCATCGTCCACCATCCGAAATGGTCGGCGCACCCCACCGATAGGCGCGACACCAGGGCGATGAGGCGCTTCAATCCCCAGGCGGCGCCCCCGATGAGGCACCCCGCCACCATGGCGAGGATTATGATCCACACATCCTCACCCATACGTCCGCGCAGACGCGTCATAAGGGTCCTGGGGAGCGGTGAAAACCGCCTCCCGCCACCCCCGTTGCCATCCGTCGCGGGGGCCGGTTGCTGAAACGTCCTGTAGGCCATATTTATATTTTATTATAGAACGCCCCGGGTGGGCAAAGGGTTCCGCGGCGGGGGCGGGAAGGGGTGGCGGCGGGCGAAATTCTGTTTTCTAACATACGGCGGAGTTTGGCCGTGAGGCAAAAACGGCGTAACTTAGGGGGCCTGAATTTTCAAGCCATAAACGGAGAATCAGCTTACACATTAGCTAAAATAATGGAAGAAATCAAGAAAACCTGCCTTCATGACCTGCACGTCGCCCTCGGCGCGCGGATGAGCCCGTTCGCGGGCTGGGACATGCCGATCCAGTATGCCGGAATCGAAGAGGAGCACCGGGCCGTGCGCGAGGCGTGCGGCGTGTTCGACGTCTCCCATATGGGTGAGGTCAACATCTCGGGCCCCGATGCCGAGCGGTTGGTCAACCGCCTGTTCACCAACGATGTGTCCGGCGCTCCCGCGGGGCAGTGCTTCTACGGTATGATGCTCCACCCCGACGGGGGAGTGGTCGACGACCTGCTGGTGTACAAGCGCGCCGCCGACAGCTTCCTGTTGGTGATCAACGCGGCCAACATCGCCAAGGACGAGGCGTGGATTCTCGCCAACGCCGAGGGGTTCGACGCGAAGGTCGACCTCCTCTCCGACTCCACCGCCGAGCTGGCCATCCAGGGCCCGAAGGCCGAGGAGGTTGTCGGGCGCGTGCTCGGCATCCCCTGCGCCGACCTCGCGTTCTATACCTTCAAGGAGCTTGAAATCGACGGCGAGCACGCCATAATAAGCCGCACCGGCTATACCGGCGAGGACGGCTTCGAGCTCTACGCCCCCGCCGCGGTGATACGCCGGGCCTGGCAGGCACTGATTGATTCGGGCGAGTGCGCCCCCTGCGGCCTCGGTTGCCGCGACACGCTCCGCTTCGAAGTGGGGCTGCCGCTCTACGGCGACGAGTTAGCCGACGACATCACCCCCCTGGAGGCGGGCCTCTCGATGTTCGTAAAGCTCGACAAGACCGATATGATCGGGCGCGACGCCATCGCCGCCCAGAAGGCCGAGGGTCCCCGCCGCAAGTCGGTAGGGCTGGAGCTGCTCGACCGTGCGGTGCCACGCCACGGCTACGAGGTGCTTGACCCCGAAGGCAACGTCATCGGGCACGTCACCACCGGCTACCGCGGCATCTCGGTCGACAAGAGCGTGGCCATGGCGCTGATCGACAGCCGCTACGCCAAGCAGGGCACCGAGCTGAAGGTGCGAGTGCGCCGCAAGGAGTTCCCCGCCGTGGTCGTCCCCCGCAAATTTTATAAAAAGTCCTATAAAAACTAACCCCTCACATACACGTCAGTTATGATTTACTACTCTGAATCCCACGAATATATCCGCGTCGAAGGCAACGAAGGTTACATCGGCATTTCCGATTACGCCCAGAAACAGCTCGGCAACGTTGTCTACGTCGATATGCCCGAGGAGGGCGACACCATCGAGGCCGGCGACGACTTCGGCGCAATCGAGAGCGTCAAGGCCGCTTCCGACCTCATCGCCCCCGTCAGTGGCGAGGTGCTGGAGGTCAACACCGCCCTGGAGGAGAACCCGCGCCTGGTCAACGAGGACGCTATGGCCAACTGGATCATCAAGGTAAGCATCGACGACCCCTCCCAGCTCGACTCCCTGATGAACGAGGACCAGTACGCCGCTTTCTGCGCCGCCCACTGACCCCCCTCCACCCCTCACACCCTTCACTCCCCCCCCTCTGACCTCTGACTTCTGATTTCTGACTTCTGACCTAATATGCACCGCTATTTTCCGCATACCGAGGAGGATATACGCCTGATGCTCGACCGCTGCGGCATCGCCGAGCTCAAAGAGCTTTTCTCCGACGTCCCCCCCGAGCTCACCCTCAAGGCCCCCTATGACCTCCCGGAAGAGATGAGCGAGACCGACGTGCGCCGCCATTTCGACGAACTCGCCTCGCGCGACATTCCCCTGACGGCCTGTTTCGCCGGGGGTGGTTTCTACGACCACGCCGTGCCCGCCGCGGCGGCGTCGCTGATAGGCCGCTCCGAGTTCCTGACGGCCTACACCCCCTACCAGCCGGAAATCTCACAGGGTACGTTGCAGTATATATTTGAATACCAGTCAATGATGTGCCGCCTCACTGGCATGGAGGTCTCCAACGCGTCGATGTACGACGGGGCGACCGCCACTGCCGAGGCGGCGCTGATGGCGGTGGCCGCGGCCCGCAAGAAGCGCCGCGTGCTCCTGTCGGCCACCATCGCCCCGGCGGTGCGCCGCGTGGTGGCCACCTACGCCTGCTTCCACGGCATCGACCTGGAGGAGGTGCGCGAGGAGGGGGGAGTGACATCCCGGGCCCATCTCGAAGAGCTCCTCGCGAGCCGCTCCGACGTGGCGGCGGTAATCATGCCCATACCTAATTATTACGGTATAGTGGAGGACCTCTCCGGGGTGGCCGACCTCTGCCACTCGAAGAAGGCGCTCCTGATCACCCAGTGCGTGGCCGCCGACCTGGCCGTGCTCCGCACCCCCGGCGAGTGGGGGGCCGACATTGCCTGCGGCGACGCCCAGAGCCTCGGCATACCCCTGAGTTTCGGAGGCCCGTACCTCGGATTCCTCTGCGCTACCAAGGCCCTGATGCGCAAGATGCCCGGGCGCATCGTCGGCGCGACCACCGACAGCGAGGGGCGCCGCTCGTTCGTGCTCACCCTCCAGGCCCGCGAGCAGCACATACGCCGCGAGAAAGCCACCTCCAACATCTGCTCCAACCAGGGGCTTATGACCCTCTACGCCGCGATCTATATGAGTCTGACCGGCGCCAAGGGGTTGCGCGAAATCGCTATGGCGGGGCACAACGCCGCCCTCTACCTGCTCGGCAAGATGACCGAGGGGGGCCGCGCGCGGCTCGCGTACCCCGACCGCCCCTTCCTCAACGAGTTCCTCCTGGAGACCGACTACCCGGCCCAGGCGCTCATCGACGCCGCGCTCGCGCGGGGCATCCTCGCCGGCATACGCGTGGCCGACAACCGCCTGCTTATGGCCGCAACCGAGATGCAGACCCGCTCGCAGATCGACCTCCTGGCCGAAATAGCCTCGAAACTCTAACCCTCAAAAACTTAGGATATGAACAGAGAATTATACGGAAAACTGGTTTTTGAGATTTCTCGCCCGGGGCGCTCGGCCTTCAGGCTCCCGAAGTCTGGGGTGCCGGTGGTAGCTGATACCGCCGCCGCGCCCATCCCCGCCGGACTGCTCCGGGAGACGCCCCTCGACCTCCCCGAATGCGACGAGCCGAGTCTGGTGCGCCACTACAACAATATGTCGACCAACAACTTCGGTGTCGACACGGGGTTCTACCCCCTCGGTTCGTGCACTATGAAGCACAACCCGAAAATCAACGAGGAGATAGCCTCGCACCGCTCCTTCGCCCGTCTGCATCCCGCGACCCCGGCGAAAGCCGCCCAGGGGGCGCTGGCGATCTATTGGGAGCTGCAGCGGGCCCTCTCGGAAATCGGCGGTATGGCCGAGTTCACCCTCAACCCCTTCGCGGGGGCCCACGGCGAACTCACCGGGCTGATGGTGATCCGCGCATACCACGACAGCCGCTCCGACGCGGCGCGCCGCAAGGTGATCGTGCCCGACTCGGCCCACGGCACCAACCCCGCCTCGGCGGCGGTGTGCGGCCTGGAGGTGGTGGAGGTCAAGAGCCGCCCCGACGGCACGGTCGATGTCGAGGACCTGCGCCCGCTGCTCGACGAAACGGTGGCGGCGGTGATGATGACCAACCCCAACACCCTCGGCATATTCGAGAAAAACATACCCGAAATCGCGCGGCTGGCTCACGAGGCGGGCGCGCTGATGTACTACGACGGCGCCAACCTCAACCCGATGCTCGGTGTTGCCCGTCCGGGCGATATGGGGTTCGACGTGATGCACATCAACCTCCACAAGACATTCTCCACGCCCCACGGGGGCGGTGGCCCCGGGAGCGGCCCGGTAGGGGTACGCGCCGGGCTGGAGCGGTTCCTCCCCTCGCCACGCGTTACGCGGCGCCCCGACGGCACTTTCTCCATCGAGGCCCCGGAGGAGGCCCTCGGCTCCATTTCGGCCACCCTCGGCAACTTCGCCGTGCAGGCCCGCGCCCTGAGCTACATACTGTCGCTCGGCGCCGGAGGGCTTATGGAGGTCGGCCCACTCGCCACTCTTAACGCCAACTATATCAAGGAGTCGCTCAAGGACTGCTACCTCCTCCCGATCGAGGGGGTGTGCAAGCACGAGTTCGTTTTCGACGGGCTCCGCGACAAATCGACCGGTGTAACCACCCTCAACATCGCCAAGCGTCTGCTCGACCGAGGCTACCACGCCCCGACCATCTACTTCCCGCTCCTTTTCCACGAGTCGCTGATGATCGAGCCTACGGAGACCGAGAGCCGCGAGACTCTCGACGACTTCATCGCCGCGATGCGCGACATCGCCCGCGAGGCCGCCGAGACTCCCGACGTGGTGAAGAACGCGCCCCACAACACCCCGATCACCCACCCCGACGACACGGAGGCCGCCCTCCATCCCGTCGTCACCTACTTCGTACCTCGTAACTCTGACTTATGACTTCTTACGACCTTATCGTTGTCGGCGCCGGACCCGGGGGCTACGAAGCCGCCGCCATCGGCGCCGCGCGGGGCATGAAAACCCTCCTCGTTGAGCGCGACCGCCTGGGTGGCACCTGCCTCAACCGGGGATGCATACCTACCAAGTGCCTCTGCCGCTCGGCCGAGGTGATACAGACCACCCGCCTGGCCGCGGAGTTCGGCATCGCCGTCGACGACTCCCCGACGGCCGACATCGCCGCCATCATCGGGCGCAAGAACCGGGTGGTCGACGAGTTGCGCGAAGGGGTCGCCATGACCGTCGCCAAGGCGGAGGTCATTACCGGCGAAGCCTCGTTCGCGGGCAAGAACCTGCTGAAAGTCAACGGCGAGGAATACACCGCCCCGAAAATCATAATCGCGACCGGCTCCCTTCCGGCCCGCCTCCCGATTCCGGGGGCGGAGTTGGCGATGGACTCTACCGACCTGCTCGACATCACGGCGCTCCCCCCGCGGCTCGCCATAATCGGCGGCGGGGTGATAGGGCTGGAATTCGCCTCGGTGTTCGAGGCTTTCGGCTCGGAGGTGACGGTGGTTGAGTACTGTAAGGAGGTGCTCCCGCCGTTCGACCGCGAGGTTGCCAAGCGGCTCCGCATGGCCCTGCAGAAGCGGGGCATAAAGTTCCACACCTCCGCCGAGGTGACGGCGCTCGAACGCCGCGACGGCGGCATCGCCGTGAAGTTCGGCAAGAAGGGGAAGCCCGACGAGGTGGAGGCCGACGCCGTGCTGATGGCCGTAGGGCGCCGCCCGGCGCTCCCCGCCGGACTGGACTTGGCGGGGGTGGAGCACACCCCGCGGGGCATTACCGTCGACGACCGTTTCGCTACCACCGCCCCGGGCATCTACGCCATCGGCGACTGCAACGGGCGCTGCCTCCTGGCCCACGCCGCATCGGCCCAGGCCCGTGCCGTGATGGGGGAGGAGGTAAACCTCTCGGTCATCCCCTCGGCGGTGTTCACCATGCCGGAGGCCGCTATGGCCGGGGAGACCCAGGAGCGGCTCGAAGAGCGCGGCGCGGAGTTCAAGACCGCCAAGGCGCTGTTCCGCGCCAACGGCAAAGCCGCCGCCATGGGTGAGGCCGACGGGCTCGTGAAACTGATCGCTGACCCCGACGGGCGCCTCATCGGGTGCCACATCTGCGGCCCGCACGCCGCCGACCTCGCTGCCGAAGCCTCGCTCGCCATCGCCTCAGGGCTCCGTGCCGCCGACCTCGCCTCGGCAATCCACGCCCACCCGACCCTTTCGGAAGTGCTCGCCGCTGCCGCCGCCAACCTCTGACCTCATAACTCTGACCTCTAACCTTATAACTCATAACTCTGCCCTCTGACTTCTAAGTTCATAACTCTGACTTTTAACCTCCTACTTGCGCTACCGCTTTCCGCCGCTGTCGCCACCCTGGAGGTGGGGCCTGTGACGGGGGCTGCGGCGTGCCGCGCCATCCGCGAAGCCGTTGCCGCCAAAGCTCCCGGCGACACGTTGGTTATCAAGTTGGCGCCGGGGGCCGTCTACGAGTTCACCCCCGACTCCGCCCTGAGGCGCGAGCTGTACATATCGAACCACGACCAGGTGAACCCCAAAGCGGTCGGAATCCTTATCGAAAACGCCTCCGACGTTATTCTCGACGGCCGGGGCGCCGAGCTGCGCTTCAACGGCAGTATGCTCCCTGTGGCGCTCACAGGGAGCTCGCGGTGCGCCCTCCGCGACTTCTCGATCGACTTCCCCAACCCCCACATCACGCAGGTGGTGGTCGAGCGGAACGACTCCGCCGCGGGGCTTATTACCTACCGCCTGGAGCCGTGGGTCGACTGGGTGGTGCGCGACAGCGTGTTCACCGCCCGGGGCCTCGACTGGGAGCGGACCCCCAAGACGGCGATCGCTTTTGAGGAGGGTACCCGAAGGGTGGCCTACCGCACGGGCGACATCAAGGTAGGCGTGCGCGGTGCGACCGACAACGGCGACGGCACCGTCACCGCCCCCTGGCGCGACCCGCGCCTAAAGCCGGGCACGCGCCTGGCGATGCGCGGCTATGGCCGGCCCGCCCCCGGGGTGTTTCTCGACGAGGATACCGCGACGGTGCTCCGCGGCGTCACCATCCATTACGCCGAGGGCATGGGGGTGCTGGCGCAGAACTGCGTCGGGGTGACGCTCGACAGTTGCGCCGTGGCCCTCCGCGGCCAGGAGGATCCCCGCTATTTCACCACCCAGGCCGACGCCACCCACTTCTCGGCCTGCTCGGGGGTGATCGAGTCGGTCGGCGGACTCTACGAGGGGATGATGGACGACGCCATCAACGTTCACGGCACCTACCTGAAAGTCACCGACGCACCCGGCCCCGCTACCCTGCGGGGGCGGTATATGCACCATCAGTCGTGGGGCTTCACCTGGGGCGCCCCCGGCGACTCCGTGTCGGTGGTGGCCTCCGCTACCATGGACACCATTGGCGCGCCATATATTATTAAGGAGATACGCCCCGCCGACACCCCCGCCGACCGCGGCGCCCGGGAATTTATCATAACCCTCGACCGCCCCCTCTCCCCCTCCATCAACCCCGCCGACGGCTACGGCATCGAAAACCTCAGCCGCGCCCCCGAGGTACACTTCGCCCGCAACACCGTGCGCCACAACCGCGCCCGCGGCGCCCTGTTCAGCACCCCGCGCCGCGTGGTGTGCGAGGACAACCTTTTCGACCACACCTCCGGAGCCGCCATCCTCCTCTGCGGCGACTGCAACGGGTGGTACGAGACGGGCGCCTGCCGCGACGTAGTGATACGCCGCAACACCTTCGTCAACGCCCTCACCACCCCCTACCAGTTCACCGAGGCCGTAATCTCCATCTACCCCGTCATCCCCGATCTGGAGCGCCAGCGCCGCCCCTTCCATAGCGGCGTCACCATCACCGACAACACCTTCGACACCTTCGGCACACCCCTCCTCTACGCCAAATCCACCTCCCGCCTCCGCTTCCTCCGCAACCGCGTCACCACCAACACCGCCTACCCCCCGTACCACCCCGCCACCACCCCTCCCGTCACCCTCATCGCCTGCCCCTCCCCCGCCATCCGCCCGTAACCCCTCCCGCCTGGCCGTAACCCCGCCCCCCAATCCCCCGTCGCCCCCCAACCCCCCATCGCCAACGGAGCTTCCCCCCAATCCCCCATCGCCAACAGAACTTCCCTACCAATCCCATCGGACGG